>JBKCNM010000089.1:0-93924 GCA_046297395.1 Bacteroidota bacterium | reverse complement strand
CTACAGAATTGAGAAAGATACCATGGGCGAAGTGCAGGTGCCTGCTGATAAATACTGGGGTGCACAAACCGAGCGTTCCCGCAACAATTTTAAGATTGGTCCCGAAGCCAGCATGCCCCGAGAAATCATTCATGCTTTTGGATACCTAAAAAAGGCTGCGGCCATCACAAACCATGAACTGGGGGTATTGAGCAAAGAAAAAACCGACATGATTGTGGCCGCCTGCGACGAGGTGATTGCCGGTAAACTGGATGCTGAGTTTCCGCTTGTCATCTGGCAAACAGGCTCAGGCACGCAATCCAACATGAATGTAAACGAGGTGGTGGCAAACCGCGCACATGTGCTCGCCGGAAACAAACTTGGTGAAGGCAAAACCGCCATCCATCCCAACGACGATGTCAACAAAAGCCAGTCTTCCAACGATACTTTTCCTACTGCCATGCACATTGCCGCTTACACCGTGGTAAAGCAGGTAACTGTTCCCGGCATGGAAAAACTCCGCGATGCCCTCAAAGCAAAATCAGCGCTCTTTCAATCTATCGTTAAAACAGGTCGTACCCATTTTATGGATGCCACACCGCTCACGCTCGGACAGGAGTTCAGCGGATATGTGCAACAAATAAACAATAGCCTCAAAGCGATACATAACGCACTCGAAGCAGTGAGTGAGCTGGCCCTTGGCGGAACCGCCGTTGGAACGGGATTAAACACGCCCGCCGGTTACGATGTGCTCGTTGCTAAACACATTGCCAATCTCACCGGATTTCCGTTTGTTACTGCTCCTAATAAGTTTGAAGCCCTGGCTGCCCACGATGCCATGGTGGAACTGAGTGGTGCACTCAAACGCGCTGCAGTGGCTCTCATGAAAATTGCCAACGACATCCGCATGCTCTCCTCCGGTCCTCGCTGCGGCATTGGAGAAATCATCATCCCCGACAATGAACCCGGTTCGTCCATCATGCCCGGAAAAGTAAATCCTACACAGCCCGAAGCGCTCACTATGGTATGTGCACAGGTAATAGGAAATGATACGGCCGTATCAGTGGGTGGTTCCATGGGACATTTCGAACTCAATGTGTTCAAACCACTCATCGCAGCCAATGTTCTGCAGAGCGCCAGACTCATCGGGGATGCCTGCGTCTCTTTTACAGACAAATGCGCAGTGGGTATCGAACCCAACCTTCCCGTCATTAAACAGCACCTCGAAAACTCGCTCATGCTTGTAACTGCCCTCAACACCCATATCGGATATGAGAATGCCGCCCGTATCGCCAAAAAAGCGCACAAGGAAAACAAAACGCTCAGAGAAGCAGCCATCGAACTTGATCTGCTCACCAGCGAACAGTTTGATGCTTGGGTAAAACCTGAAGACATGGTGGGCAGTCTCAAATAAATCAGTCCCAAAGCAAAAGCATCATCCCCGGCAAGTGTTGACCGGGGATTTTTTTATTTATGAACGAGGGAGTCGGCAGTTCTTCGGTACATTGAAATACCCAAGTCGTCAATCAACATATTCTCCTTTCCCTCATTATAGAGATAGGCTTTAAGCACCAATCCCTTTTGCTCATTGCGGAATGACTGGTGTTGGTATACATGGTTCCACCGTGAACGGTCTATGCATTGGTTCTCCGGAGGTATACCGTTCCAAACCACCGCGCCGTCCTTGTTTTCAATACTCAGCACCGCCGATGCTTTCAGGTTTTTTTCATTGCCACGGCAATGCACCTGCATCTCCATTACAAAAGTGTAATCAGCCACAGGCAAACTGTCGAGCGGATATGCATAGGTGGAGGAGAATGCACCTCCAGGAAGCAAGCAGGAAAACTTTCCTGAAGCAGCATCTTTTACCAACAGCGAATCAGGTAGCGAACTCCATCCAAGCACTGACTCTTTTTCAAAATCCTGCACGGCATGCAACACACAAGTGTCACGACAGGGATAAGTACCTGTAAAAAATTGCTGCACCAAGTCCGGCTCACCAAAATCAAATTGTTCAAACTTAACCTTCAATTCCCGGTGCAGGATGTTTTGGTTAGAGGCGGTAAACAAGATGCTCTTCACCTTTGCACTGCATCCTCCACCCGGCACATACGGATTAATCCATAAACCATCGACTGCATTTGCAGGTACAATCCGGTATTTGTGAATCTCACCATTGTCGAGCTTCAGCTGTATCCAAAACTGCTCGTCTTTGTAGAAAAAACTTTTCAGTCGCTGCAACAGTGATTTCTCAAAGGCCAACCTGGCGCGGAGCAATCCTTTCATTCCGGTTTCCGGCACTTCTATCCAGGTGTTCCAGGTAGTTTTTTTCTCACCGGCTTCATGTGAAGAAAAGGGGAGTGGCTTCTTTTTCTTTTTCAGCAAAAGGTAGTTTGCATCTGCGAGGCAAGCCTCGTAGCCCGACAACAATTGCAACATGGTAAGGGGTTCATCGTTGGGTAAATACCTGTTGTCTATGCTGCTGAGCATTCCTCCGTTCATGTCTGTAGTATTTTTTCTGTATTGCCAGAGAAGGAATGCAGGTGCTTTTTCGGAGGCAAAATGCCGGGCATTTTCTCCGTCCAGAAAAGTGGTGTAAGAAGCATAACTGTTAATCACCACCCGCGGCTGCCAGTTCAGGCCATTGGCCGGAATGAGCGAATAATCCCATGGATACACATCCACAGTGGCCTGCCCGATGCTGTCCAGAAATTGCTTGGGCAATTTGCTTTCGGCAATAGCCTGTTTCGATTGTTGCTCCGAGGCATCACACAATTCCCTGTAATGGGTAACAAAATCCCAACATGCCGTGGCGTTTATCAGCGGATACCGGATGGCTTGGTAGTTTACCGCATGTTTGGTATTGGCAGCAAAAAAGAATATACCTGTACCTACTATCAACAGGTTCTGATAGGGTTTTTCTCTGTAGAACAAAAACAACAGGATGCCGCAGATGATTAGGTAAACAAGCAAAGCCTCTGCATGGTAAATGTCTTCTCTTGCCATGCCATGCTTCCACGCACCAAACAAACTCAGTGCAATCAGCCCGGCAAAAAAGTAAAATTTTTTGTCTCGGTTGAAAATGAGCAACACGGGAAAGGAGAGTAAAAAAAGTGTCAACAGCCACCAGTCGTTGTATGGGTACTCCGATGCGGCAGAGGAATTGTCCTGCGCCAGTTGCAGCATGCCTGCAACATATCTGAGCAACCCCGCAGGGCTATCATACATCCATACCCAGATGAGGAGGATACAAACAAGCAACACTCCCACATCTGTTGCCACCTTTTTCAGGTTTTTGTTTCGGAGCAGTACCAAACACTGATAAGAACAAAAGAGCATGCCCGAGAGGATGGCAAGATTGGCCTTGATAAAAAAAGCAATGGCGGTAAGCACAAAGGCTGTAAACATGTCTTTGCCTCCACTGTTTTGAAAACTGATACCATAAAGCACAATCAAGTTGGCAAGCAGGAGGTTTTTAAAGTCGCCCACAATGCAAATGAAGTAGACAATGACAAAGGCAGTTAGCGCATCATGATGCTTACGCTGCATTTGCAGGAAGCGGTTAACGGAGAACAGCAGGAGTATTTTTTGCAATGCCAGCACAAGTTGGAAAAACAAAATATTTTCCGGCAGGGGATACAGAAAAAATGCAAGAGGGCCGTGTGGAAAAAGTATGTCCCTGCCCGGAAGAAAGCCGGTGCTGAAAAAGTGATTGAATACCCAGGATAGGGGAGGATCAATGCCCGGAGCGTGTCCCCAGTCATTGTCCGGAAAGGTAAGCATGCTTATGAGGATGCCCGCCAAAAACAGGATGCCTGTTTGTGCAGGAAACAGAAAATTTAAAATGCTGTTCAAAACTTTCTTCATCATACTTACCTCATGCAAATCCTGACACTGAAGCAAAACATGCAGGAGTCATCCAGGTTTCTTTGTGTTCAAAAGTAATTTTTTTTTGTTCTTGAAGCTTGTTCAATTTCGATACAGGTATTGCATTTGCTTAAAATGACCGGGTGTATATCTTTGCATGTGAAAAATATAGCCCTGATGAATACCATGTACAGTAAAAGTATTTTCTTTTTTCTCTTTGTAACCGTATTTGTAGCCGCCACTTCGGCGCAAACCATCTCAGGAAGTTTTTCGGGGGTGAAAAAAGGAAACATGAAGTTGCTTGGTTTTAATGGACTCAATACCTATCCCATTTCCTCCACCAACACTGACGAGCAGGGTAGGTTTAGCCTTTCATTTGCCAAAAGTGATTACGGAGTAGGTTGTTTGATAGCAGGAGAAGACAAACCTTATTTTGTGATTCTTTGTAACGAACAAATTGAAATCAATGGAGAGTTGCCCTCCATTCCGGAAAGCATCAGCATCTTAAAAGGCAAGCAAAACATCCAGTTTGCCAGATATGCGCGGGAGCATCCCAAAAGGGAGAACACCATGAGTGCATGGATTTTCCTCGAAAAAATATACAATGCGGATACCTTGTTTTCTGTTCAGAAAAAAACGAGGGAGTTTATCCGCACAGAGAAAAAAAGAATCCTCGACGAAGATTCAAGTTTCATAGCCAATCTCGACAAGGGCAGCTATGTGTCATGGTATCTCCCCACGAGAAAAATGATTAGTTCTGTTTCTGCCGTAGCGCAACAGCGCACCTGGGAGATGCCCGCTCTTATTGGGTTTTTCCGCAATCTCGATTACACGGATGCGCGGCTTTACAAAAGCGGAATCCTAAAGGATGCCATCGAGAGTCATTTCTGGCTGCTCGAAAACAGCGGTCGTCCGCTGGATTCGGTTTTTGTGGAAATGCAAAAGTCTATCGACGCCATGTTTGTGCACCTTATTAAAGATCCGGGCAGGCTTAATGAAATCACCGATTATCTTTTTGATTTGCTCGAACGGCACAGTCTGTTCAAGGCCTCAGAATACCTGGCGCTGAAAGTGCTGAATGATGTGAGCTGCACCATCAACAATGATTTGGCAAGACAGCTGGAAACCTACAGGGCAATGAAAAAAGGTAATACGGCACCCGACATTGTGTTTTCAGACAATCCCTATGCAAAGGGGATTCCAAGTGCACAGCTTCCAAAAAAATTATCCGATATCAAAAGTGCATATACACTTGTAGCTTTTGGTGCGGGATGGTGTCCCAAGTGCAAGGAAGAGTTTCCGCAGATGGCTGCCAAGTATGCCAATTGGAAAGCGCAGGGAATGGAAGTTGTATTTGTTTCACTTGATGAAGACAAAACCGTATACGATTCTTTCGTAAAAGACTTTCCTTTTCTTTCGGTAAGTGATTTAAAAAAGTGGAAAGGTACTGTGGTCAACGATTACTATGTGTTTGGCACACCCACCTTGTTTTTACTTGACAAGAACCGCAAGATTGTATTGCGACCCAATTCCGTAAATCAGGTAGACGCCTGGGTAGACTGGTATCTGAGCAAGGGAAATCCTTTGCCGAAGAATTGATTAGGCGTTCCCCCCGGAATTGATGTTTCCACTTAGGCTTTTTGACAAGCAAAATAGTAAATGCTTTTGCCGTGTAGGTACTATTTAGGAGAGGATTGTTTTTGAATATCACTTACATCTGTCAGGATACCTGTATCAATAATCAAAAAAAAGATCATGAGCATACAAAGACTCATAAGCCATTTAAATGTAAGTAATCAAATTACCATGACGACATCTGCTTGTAACTGAATACCAAACTGCAAAAACGGGCGTTTTGGAATTGAACAGATTTTGAAGAGATCATTCTATCTCATCATAACATACTCTTTCCAATAATCCAGGCAAGTGGGCATACTGTTATGGTGCTATTGTGACTTGCTTTACTTGTTTACTTAATTCCAATCAACAATGCTAGCATCAATGGCGGCGCTCAGTTTTGAAGATACCCCCACTTCTTTGGCGAATTTTTTCCAATTCAAAACCATGGCTTCAATTTCATCGATAATAGTTGCCGCATGCCTGCAACTGATGGATTTTCCTACAAGCAGTAAATCATTTTTGGAAATCCCTTTCCGCTTGCCGTTTACACTCAAAGCATGTTGACTTACCCATTGATGATTTGGTTTATAGGCGTGGCATACATCGTATGCCGGTGCCAATTCCCATTGAGCATCTTTCTTTAAGCGAAAAGCAAAATTCTTGGTGTGGTCATCGCAGTTCCGCGATACAACATTGAACACCATTCTACGAAACATCTGTTCTGCTTCAGGATAAGTAAGCCTTAGTTCGCGCATCGTTTGAAACAGTTGCTCGTAACTAAAACTGGTCACCTCATTGTAATTATAATGATTGATCGCGCATAGTGTTTGAATGTGATGCCTGATGTCTCCGTCTTCACGGTCAAATCGTTTGGTCATAAAATGGGCACGACCATTTTCTTCGAGCAGCATCGAAGGCATCATGTCTATTCCACAAGCAAGCGCCATGTTGTAATATGCCATTTCCACCCTGCCATAACCGGTACTGGCACCCAATTGAACATCACTCACGCCATCCAGCTTCAATAGCCAGTGTTCAAATCCCTTCGGAGCATTCGTTTGGCCGGACCTTACTTCACCGGTTTTTTCGTTATACGCAATCACCGCTTTGGGTCTTGCACCACCGGCCGATGTTCCAATTTTTAAAATCTCCATCATGGCTTCCTCATCCTCTTTTTTCAAATGTGTTTTGAAGGATGATTTTTGCGACAGCATCTTTTTTGCAATATCCACCAGGCTATCCATTTCAATGGAGAATGTGCGTTTGCTTTCTTTCAGTGCTGCCGGCTCAAATTCCAAGGCTCCCATACCTCGTGTACCTATAAAACAAAGCATCTCTACCGGGTTCATGCTGTTCGGCTCACGACCGTTTTGTTCAAGCCACAAATTGATGAGTTGATTCCCGTAAGTATCCGGAAGCACATCAGCCAGGAGCCCGGGCAATCCTTTGAAAGTATCAAAAGGGGAGTTTCTATCCGGTTTCAATTCAGGAAAACGAAAGATGTTTCTGGCGGATTGAACCGGCATTTTTAAAGGAGACAAATCCCAGTTTCTTTTTTTGAAATCGGCATCATATTCAAAATTGGCTATGCCTGTTCTCTCATCCCAGGCCACTGCACCTGCCAATGCTCCCCATATTTTTACGAAAGCGGTATGCATGGTTTACCAGCTGGATTTTTTGGATGTAGGGGAGGAGGCACCGGCTCTTTTTCTTTTGTTCATTTCCATTTTTGCCAACTGAATAGGGCTGATTGTTTGTTGAACTGAAAACACATCGAGTACATGCAATTGGTCAAGCACCCGTAATACCTGAAGTAAGGTAGCCAGCGTAACAGTCTCGCCTTTTTCCAGCAAGCTCAGGGTAGAACGACTGATACCGGCTGCATGTGCCAGGACATCCTGCGTTTTGTTCATCTCCATTCGTTTTTCTTTTACAAAACGACCAATATGCGCTGCCAGCGCCTGATCGTTCATGGAGTTCCAATTATTGTATGATTTATCAGTCATAAACAGGCATTTAAGGCTTTAGTGAATGATTTATGCTACAAATAAACGGATATTTTACAAATAATTTGCTAATTAGACTGATATATCATTCATTAAGCGGCTTTTTAGGCTTTAGTGAATGATATGTCATACAAATCCTAAGAAAATAGTTGATTTTTAAAGTGCGATAAACTAATGCATTCAATCTCTATCTACCAACCGAAACGCACGCTTCGTTTGTTCCCTCTCGCTATTACTCATTCCAAATTTCTTGGCAACGACACGCCAGTTAGAAATTTCATGACTTTTTGGATAGTTTGGGTGCTCGTTTTCTGGTAATGATTCCGGCATCCTGCAATTTTCTACCTAATGGATCAGCTGCTGCAACCGTGGTTAAATCTTTCTCTAATCCTAATAAAAAGAGCACTTGCAAATAACTCCCAATGGCAACAGTTGGGCTGCCTTGCTCTATATTGTAAATGGTTTTTCTGCTAAGACCTGTGCGCTCTGCAATTTGCTCTGCACTCAGTTTTCGGCGCAAGCGAGCCAATTGTAAATGCGCTCCTAGTTCTTTTAAAATCTTCAGGTTTTTAGGCAATATAGCGGGTGCTGTTTTCATTTAACTTGTCATATAGAGGACAACAATACCTGTAAAAATCCTTTTTACAACAAGTTATTTTCTTTTATTGACTGGTGGCTTCATTTTCAAAACCTATTTTTCATGATCTGCTAATGTTGCACGATGTAGCAAATTTTTAGTGCCGTTTATTTTTGGTGCTGAGATGTTGCTCAAATAAATTCACCAACAGGTAAGCAACAAAAAAGGTGCAAAAAGTCGAAAACGCCGAAAATGGACTCGCGTTCTAAAAGCAAGAAAACCTTTGACTGGCAAGGGTTTCATTTACCTTTTGTTGTAGATGGTTATCGATGATTATCGGCGGTTATTTGCCGATACAAAAATCACGGAAGATTACATCAAGCAAATCTTCCGTGGATACCTTGCCTGTGATGAGACCCAGGTAATACAAAGCTTCTCTTACTTCCTGCGCCACAAGTTCTCCGCTCATCCCGGCTTCCATCCTGAGCATGGCCTCGCCGCATGCATCCAGTGCCCTTCGTATGGCATCGCTGTGCCTCACACTTATGAGCACCGTCTCTCTGGTGTTGAGGTACTCATGTTCAACCAATGCTTCTAACCACAAGCGCAGTTTGTCAATCCCTATTCCATGCAAGGCCGAAATAAAAAATACAGGATGCGTGGTGAGCGAAAGTAGTTTCTTGGAAAGGGCCTCCTCTTGCTGCTTGTTGAGCAAATCACATTTGTTTACCAAGAGCAGCAATCGCTTGCTTAAAAACCTTTTGTCGTTTAATTGTTCTGCGAAAGAATCTTTTTCAATCTCACCCGGCTCGGCAAGATAAAATACAATACTTGCCTGCTCTACCCGCGCAAAAGTTCGCACAATGCCCATCTGCTCCACAGTATCCTCTGTGCTTCTGATGCCCGCTGTATCAATAAAACGGAAGGCTACTCCTTTGATGTAACTCACATCTTCAATCACATCACGGGTGGTTCCGGCCACCGGACTCACAATGGCTTTTTCCTCTCCCACAAGCGCATTCAGCAAGGTAGATTTTCCTGTGTTCGGCGCACCGGCAATGGTTACAGGTATGCCGTTTTTAACGGCATTGCCACCCTTAAAGGAGTCCAGCAATTCCTGCAGGCGTTTGCAAATGCGCTGCATCAGTTCCATGAATTCATTACGGTTTGCAAACTCCACATCTTCTTCACTAAAATCCAATTCCAGTTCAAGCAATGATGCATAGCGGATAAGCTGCTCCCGCATGTCTTCCAATCCTTTTCCTACACTGCCCCTCAGTTGTTGTAAGGCCAGCTGATGATGGGCTTTGGATTGCGCAGAAATCAATTCTGCCACCGCTTCTGCCTGGGTCAGATCCAGCTTGCCGTTCATGAATGCACGCAGCGTAAATTCACCGGGATTGGCTTTCCGGCAGCCTGCCTGTAGCAGCGCATCCATGATGCGTTCCTGTATGTAGGGCGAACCATGACAACTGATTTCAGTGGTGTCTTCTCCGGTATAGGAATGTGGCGCCCGAAAAAGACTCACCAGGATTTCATCGATCTCTTCTTCTCCGCTTACAAATCTTCCGAATACAATTCTGTGCGTTCCAATCTCAGTGAGTTTTTTTTTGCCTTTTTCTCTGCTGAATAAACCCGAAGTAATGGCAATGGCATCCTTCCCGGAAACACGAATCACGGCAATGGCTCCCAAACCGGCAGCAGTGGCCGGCGCAGCAATGGTATCTTGCAGGAGCATTTCCCTCATGGAAATTTGTTTTTTAAATATTTTCCTGTGAGACTTTTTTCTGAAGCTGTCAATTGTTCCGGCGTGCCTTCAAACACAATATTGCCGCCGTGTTTTCCGCCTCCCGGGCCGAGGTCAATCACCCAATCTGCACTCTTGATGATTTCCGGATTATGTTCGATGGTGATGATGCTGTGTCCTTTTTGCAAGAGGGCATCAAAAGATTGCAGGAGTTTTTTGATGTCGTGAAAATGCAAGCCCGTAGTGGGTTCATCAAAAACAAAAAGGGTTTTTTCATGTGTGTCGCCCTTGATCAGAAATGAGGCCAGCTTGATGCGCTGTGCTTCTCCGCCGGAAAGGGTAGAGGAGGGTTGTCCCAGATGAATATAGCCCAGCCCAACATCCGACAAGGCCTGCAGTTTTTGAATGATTTTTTGTTCAGCGGTGCTAAACAGAGGCGATTTTTCAAAAAAATCGATGGCATCATCCACTGTCATGTTCAGCAAATCAGCAATATTTTTATCAAGGTAGAGGATGTCCAGCGTATCTGCTTTGAAGCGTTTGCCCTGGCAGGCTTCACAAGTAAGATGAATATCTGCCATGAACTGCATCTCTACTGTTACTTCACCCTCGCCCTGGCATATTTCACATCTGCCTCCGTCTACATTAAAACTGAAATGAGAAGGCTTGTAAGCTCTTTGTCTTGCCAATGGTTGCCAAGCATACAATTCTCGGATGTCGTCGTATGCTTTGATGTAGGTAACAGGATTGCTGCGGGATGATTTCCCGATGGGATTCTGGTCAACCATTTGCACAGAAGAAATGGTTTTGATATCACCATCCAGTCTTGCATAGGAAATGCCTGCATCGGTGAATCCGCCCAGCTCCCGTTCAAGCGCAGGTACCAGCACCCGCTTGATGAGCGTTGTTTTTCCGCTGCCCGACACTCCTGTGATTACAGTGAGCATGTTGAGCGGAAATTTTACGCTTAGGTTGTTCAGGTTGTTTTCGTTTACTCCGGTAAGCTCAATAAAGTTCCTGAATCCTCTGCGTTTTAGAGGGATGGCTATACGCTCCACGCCATTGAGATAAAGTGCTGTGAGGCTCTTTTTTTCTTTCTTAATTTTTTCATGGTTGCCCTGAAAAACCAGTTCTCCTCCGCGACTTCCCGCCATGGGACCAATGTCTATTATTTGGTCTGCACTGCGCATGATGTCTTCATCATGTTCAACTACGACAACTGTATTGCCAATGTCGCGTAATTTGGTAAGTACTTGTATAAGTCTTTGCGTATCGGTGGGATGCAAACCAATGGAGGGTTCATCCAGTACATAGAGTGATCCCACGAGGCTGCTGCCAAGTGATGTGGCGAGGTTGATGCGTTGCGATTCCCCACCACTGAGCGTATTGCTTAAACGGTTGAGGGTGAGATAACCAAGGCCTACATCGCACAAGAAGCCCAAACGGTTGGTGATTTCGGTTAGCAAACGCTTGCTTACCTGCTTCTCGTATTCGGAAAGTTTGAGGTTCTTAAACCAATCCAAACATTCATCTACAGGCATAAGAACGATTTCCTGAATAGATTTGCCACCCACTTTTACATAGCCTGCATCTTTTCTCAGTCGTGTTCCCAGGCAATCCGGACAATTGGTTTTGCCTCGGTAGCGACTGATCATCACGCGGTATTGAATCTTGTAGAGCTGGGATTCCAGGTATTTAAAAAAACCATCGATTCCTTCCCATTTACCCTCTCCTTTCCAGAGGTATTTCAATTCTTTTTCATCAAGATCACAATAGGGTCGGTGAATGGGAAAATTTTTTGCGGACGAAAGTTTGATGAAATATTTTTTCCATTCTTCCATCTGAGGACCTTTCCATGGAGCAACAGCACCTTCGTAAATGCTGAGGGAAGCATTGGGCACCACTTTGTTTTTGTCGATGCCTATTACGCTGCCAAAACCCTCACAGGTGCGACAGGCACCCAGGGGATTGTTAAAAGTAAAAAAGTGTACCGAGGGTTCGGCAAACTCCATTCCATCGGCCTCGAATCGGTTGGAGTAAAAGTGCAGCTTGCCATTGATTTCGGCGTAACAGCAGGAGTTGCCTTCAAACAGCGCTGTTTGCACACTGTCAGCAATACGGTTTCTCAGTTCATCTGCATCGCTGTGATCAATGAGGATACGGTCGGCTACCAGACGGATGTCGGAGGCCTGAGCAGCTGCAAACTGTTTGGCAAATGTTTTGTCGCTCCGCAAGAGTTCAAGCAAATCGTCGAGTCGTTGTACTTTGCCTTTCAGCCAGAGCCTGGTAAAGCCTTGTTGAAGCATGAGCTCGAGGTGTTTTACCCGGTCACGGTCTGCCCTGATATCTGAGAGCAGGAGCACCTGGGTATCATTGGGCAAAGCCATCAGCTCTTCAATGATGTCCTTTACTGTATGACGCTTTACCGGTTTGCCGGAGATAGGAGAGTATGTTTTTCCGGTGCGGGCAAAAAGCAATTTGATGTAGTCGTATATCTCGGTTGATGTGCCTACGGTAGAGCGGGGATTGCGGGTGTTTACTTTTTGTTCGATGGCAATGGCAGGTGAAATGCCCTTGATGTAATCCACCAGTGGTTTGTTAAGTTTACCCAGGAACTGCCTTGCATAGGAAGAAAGACTCTCCACATAGCGGCGTTGTCCCTCTGCATAAAGCGTGTCGAAGGCCAGTGAAGATTTTCCGGAGCCGGAAAGGCCGGTAATCACCACCAGTTTGTTGCGTGGAATGATTACATCCAGCCCCTTGAGGTTGTGCATGCGGGCACCCTTGATTTCGATGTCTTGTTCCTTGTGCCTGAGGGCTTTTTGTTTTGCCATTTTACAGGCGGCAAAAGTACTGCTTTGCTTCACAAGTAAGGATTGATTTTGTTCTTTGAAGCAGCACTTTTGTATTCTCCCTATAATGTGGATAAACTTTGGTGAAATCCGTTTGTTTATCCGTTTAAAGGGCTAAATTTGCCGCAACCATTCACTATGGCAAAAGTCACCATCGACGACCACGAAATAGAAGTTCCCGACGGAACCACGATTCTCAACGCAGCACGCATGATAGGGGGCGACCTTGTGCCGCCCGCCATGTGCTATTATTCCACACTCAAGGGCAGCGGAGGCAAATGCCGCACCTGTTTGGTAGAGGTTGCCCAGGGCTCTGCAAAGGACCCTAGACCCATGCCCAAGCTGGTGGTGTCATGTTCCACCACAGTGATGGATGGAATGGTCGTAAAAAACCTCACCTCACCAAGGGTGCTCGAAGCCCGGAAAGGGGTCGTAGAGTTTCTGCTGATCAATCATCCACTGGATTGTCCCGTTTGCGACCAGGCCGGAGAATGTGATCTTCAAAACCTTGGATACAAGCACGGACTTGCCAAAACCCGTTACGAGGAAGACCGCCGTACTTTCGAAAAAATTGACATTGGAGACAAAATCAAACTCCACATGACGCGTTGCATCCTTTGTTACCGTTGTACCTATGTAGCTGACCAGCTCACCAACAAAAGGGTGCACGGGGTGATCAACAGGGGAGATGCTGCCGAAATAAGTACTTACATCAAACAGGCAGTTGATAATGATTTTTCAGGCAACATGATTGATGTTTGTCCGGTAGGTGCACTTACCGACCGTACCTACCGCTTCCGTCAGCGGGTATGGTTTACAAAACCTCACGATGCACACCGCTCCTGCGACAAGTGCTGCGGAAAAGTTGTTTTGTGGTACAAGGGAGAAGATGTAATTCGCGTTACTGCCCGCAAAAACAAGTACGGAGAAGTAAGCGAGTGGATTTGCAATACCTGTCGCTTCGAACAAAAGAAAACAGCAGATTGGGTTATCGAAGGCCCCACGCATATTGATCGCAGCTCGGTAATATCCCAGAACCATTATGAGCACATCGACCTCAACAAATTGAGGCTCGAAGTGGCAAGACAACAAAAAGTTCAAGGTGGAAAAGCCGATATCGGAGAGCATTACTCCCAAACGCAACTCAAGGAAGCAGACAAACAGGAAGTACTCCAATCACATAAACAATTAGGAGCTTACAGAGGAAAATAATTATGCTGATACTTATCCTTTACAAATTTTTGCTGGTGGTGCTCGTCTTCCTTATCTCTCTTGGAATGGCCGCATACAGCACTTACGGTGAGCGCAAAATCGCGGCATTTATGCAGGATCGCATGGGACCGAGCAAGGCAGGGCCTTACGGTTTGCTGCAACCTATTGCAGACGGGGTAAAAATGTTCATGAAGGAAGAAATCATTCCTGATGTATCCAACAGATGGCTTTTTATTCTCGGGCCATGTTTGTTTATGCTCACAGCTTGTATGACTGGAGTTGTGATTCCCTGGGGCAAACCCCTCATCATCAATGGAGATTCCTATCCTCTGCAGATCACAGACATCAACATCGGTATCTTATATGTATTTGGCGTTGTTTCCATGGGTGTGTACGGAATTATGATTGGTGGTTGGGCATCCAACAACAAATACTCCTTGCTGGGAGCCATTCGTGCTTCTGCGCAAATGATCAGTTATGAAGTTGCCATGGGCTTAAGCATCATTGCACTGGTGATGACTACAGGCACCATCAGCCTATCTGAGATTGCCGCTCAACAGGAACACGGAGTTTGGAACATTGTAAAACAACCCCTTGGATTTCTCATCTTCCTTATCTGTGCTTTTGCGGAATGCAACCGTGCGCCTTTCGATTTGCCGGAATGCGAAACTGAACTCGTTGGCGGATACCATACGGAATACAGCTCCATGAAATTAGGTTTTTACCTGTTCGCTGAATATGTAAACATGTTTATCAGTTCTGCAGTCATTTCTACCCTGTATTTCGGTGGATATAATTTCCCATTCGTTTCCTCACTTGGTTTGCCTCATAATGTTGAAGCGCTGCTGGGCGTGGGGATCCTGTTTGCAAAAATTATTTTCTTTATCTTCTTTTTCATGTGGATTCGTTGGACCATTCCCCGGTTCCGCTATGACCAGTTGATGGACTTGGGATGGAAAAAACTGATCCCTTTATCCATGTTAAACATTCTGATTACAGGAGGTCTTATTCTTCTTTTCGAGAAACTTTAATAAGTAACAGTAAAATCATGCCACTAACCAATCGTTCCAAAGTAGTCTCCAACAAAGAGATGACCCTTGCCGAAAGGCTTTACCTGCCTGCTATTGCCGGCGGTATGGGCATCACCATTAAGCACATGTTTAAAAAACCGGTAACGCTGGACTATCCGCTTGTGAAACGCGAGATGGCTCCTGTTTATCGCGGTCAACATGTATTGAAGCGGGATGAGAACGGTGCAGAGCGTTGCACTGCTTGCGGTCTTTGTGCCCTCGCATGTCCGGCAGAAGCCATTACGATGACAGCTGCTGAACGCAAACCCGGAGAGGAAAAACTATACCGTGAAGAAAAATATGCTTCGGTATACGAAATCAATATGCTTCGTTGCATCTTTTGCGGGCTCTGTGAAGAAGCTTGTCCGAAAGAAGCGATTTTTCTTACCGACAAAACTGTTCCTTCTACTTTCGAAAGGGATGAATTTTTATACGGAAAAGAGGTACTTGTTGAGCCGCTCACAGACCGTGTGGATGTGAGCAAAAGGCAAACCAAAGATGTAGTGGAATTCAAGCATCATGGCCAATACCAGCATAATTCCAAAGACGGCAAATCGCATATTTCCAAACACTCACATTAATTTCTGATGGTTCAGTATCTGTTTTATTTCCTTGCTTTTGTTTCTGTGTTCTGCGGTTTCATGGTTATTACTTCCCGCAATCCTGTGCAGAGCGTGCTCTATTTGGTAATCACCTTTTTTGCCATCGGATGTCAGTATCTTCTTCTCAATGCGCAGTTTTTGGCGGCCGTGCACATCATTGTATATGCAGGTGCCATCATGGTTTTGTTTCTTTATGTGATCATGTTGCTCAACCTTAACAAAGACGCAGAACCTCAAAAAAGTGTCTTGTCACGGTTCGCCGCAGTTATCGCTGCAGGTATTCTGCTGGTGGTGATGACAGGTTCTGTGGCCGGTGCCGATCAGTTGAGCAATGCACTTCCAGTGAACCGAGAAATTGGATTGATAAAAAACCTGGGGCAAACCCTCTTTAATAAGTTCTTGTTGCCTTTTGAGCTTTCCTCCATCCTCTTTTTAGGAGCCATGGTGGGTGCAGTGTTGATTGGTAAAAACGAGCACAAGTAAATTCGCCCGGCGTCCGTTATTCTATTTTTTTTCCTGCGACTGTTCCACCCGGTTCAGAATATCGTGCATAATTTCAATCTGTACTTTCTGAATCTCCATCAACTCCTGTTGCTGATGCATGATGAGGTGGTCTATTTTTTCGTGCAGGATCCGTATCTCCAACTCTGATTTAAGATTGATCATGTAATCTTTTTTTGATCTGTCTCTGTCTTTCTCTTCTTGTCTGTTTTGGCTCATCATGATGACGGGAGCCTGTAAAGCAGCCAGACAGGATAAGATGAGGTTGAGCAGAATAAACGGAAAAGGATCAAAAGCGCTTTGGGAAAGGAAAAAAGCATTCACAATAATCCAGATGACCAAAAAGCCCATAAAGGAGAGGATAAACACCCAGCTTCCACCAAAATCGGCAACACGGTCGGCAAGTTTTTGACCGGGACTCAGTGTAGATTCATCTTCCTCTTTGTCCAGCTTATCGGTAAGCGTTGATCGTTCAGTAAGTGTAGCAAGGGCTTTTCTTTCCAGATCGGAGAGCAGGGTAACTTCCTTGAGCAGGTATTCGGCGATGTATTTTTCGCGGTAAGAATTGAGTTCAGACAGTGAGAGTTTGCTGGAATCGTTGAAGCCGGGATGCTCGCGCCTGATAAATTCAACCATCGACTCTCTCACCATGCTGCCGGATACGAGTTGCAACAGCGGAAATTCTTTTCCGGAAACATCACTGATAAATTTTTCGTCGGCGCTCAAGGCAAGGGTTTTCTCAAAGATACAATTGCTCTTTGAGGGAATAAAGAAAGTGAATAATTTCTCAGCGAAACAGAGTCAAATCAGTTTAAAAGTCAACTGATTTCACCACTTCCTTGGTCAGTTTGTTTACTGTAAATGACATGATTTGTGCTCCGTATTTACCTGCTTTTGCACCTGCATACATCTTTGCATTAAACTGATCCTTCACATCTTTTTCCAAGGGAAGCTTGGTTTCATTATAAGAAACATTGTCTTTGTCTGTATACAAGATTTTTTCCTTGCGGTTTTTTACGGAGATAAACAACTCCTTTTCAAGATAAGTTTTTACGGCATATTTTTTACCATAAATATCTACTTTGTTTGTTGGGAAAGTTTCTTTTTTAATAATGCCTGTGAGCACGGTAAGAAGGTAGCTGTCTTTTGAACTGAGTGCTGATACGCTGGTGGGGAATACCAGGTCAGCCGCAGTTACAACACCTGAGGTATCGGTTTGAATTTTGATGATGAGCTTTACATCGGTATTCTCAAAATAATTTTCGTGGGCATGTTTGTAAAGCAGACTGTCTGTCTTAATGTCCCATACATCCTTTTGGGAGGTGGCATAGGCATTGGGCAGGAAAGAAAGCCGGTAAACCTTGTCGCAGAGCGAATCGTAATTGGCGAACATGGCATTCGACTTTTCACGCAGTGCACCAAGTTCACTTTTCAATTGTTTGATTTCCGAATCTCTTCCGGCTGCTTTTTGTGAGCTGGATGCCCCTGCATTTGCCAATTGGTTGATGTAGCTCTCTTTGTTCCGCTCATTTTTATGAAAGACCTTTACAAGAGGTGGGTTTGCAAGCAAGGATTTTGAAATCCTTGTATGTTCGCTTAGTATTCCTTTTGAAAATTTGTCGAGGCTGATGTTAATTGTATCACTGATGGTGATAAATCCTGAGGAAAGATAGGTCCTGGAAGTATCGTTGTAAAAATACAGCCAGTCATATGTTTTGCTGGCATCTATTGCCGTATCCAGCAATGAGGTATGATTGAATATCAAACCGCTTGCATGGTATTTACACGCAAATGCGGGAATTTTCCCAAGGGTATTCCCGTCTTTGTCGATGATGGTGGTACGAACCTGATTTTTGAGGGGATTGTGATGAATATGAATTTTATAGAGGGTATCATTCACTCCTGTGAAAATAGCGTATCGGGTGCTACAGAGGGTATCAGACTTAATTCCCTGAGACTTGGTGAAAGTGGCATTTGTTTTTTTGCCGGATCCTTTAAAGGTGATGATGGCTTTTGGAGCAGTTTGGGCGAATGATGCAAAGTTCACCAGAAGCGCTAATGAAAGGATGTGGAAGGGTAGTTTTGATAGCATGAGTGAATTTTTTGCAAAGAAACAAAGTGTAATTGATTTACCGAAACAAGAAATACTTAATATTTTTTAAGGACTATTAGGATGTATGTCCATCCAAATCCAATAGCTCCATCGCAGTTCTAAGGGCAGCATCTCCGGGTTTTCCCGCACTGAGCATACCGGCAATTTCTTTTATTCTCTCTTCCTTTTCAAGGTAGTTGATTGCCGAATTGGTTTTGCCGCCGGCATCTGTTTTATACACTTTGAGATGTGCCTGACCTTTGCTTGCGATTTGTGGCAAGTGGGTGATTGCGATCAACTGCGCATTGCTCGACATGCTTTCCATCATTTTGCCCATTCTTGCGGCGGTTTCTCCCGATATACCATTATCAATTTCATCCAGGATGAGCGTGGGTATATTGACTTTTGCAGACAAGATATTTTTAATGGCAAGCATCAGTCGCGAAAGTTCTCCTCCTGAGGCCACCCGGCTGATTTCTTGCATGGGCATTCCCGGATTGGCACTGAAAAGGAAACTGATCTCATCCATGCCATGTGCATAAAAAGACTTACCCAGTTTCATTTCAAGACTGAATCGGGATTTCTCAAGGCCTAAGTCTTTGAGGCAATCTGCGATCTGTTTTTCAAAGCCCCTGGAAGCGGAAGATCTTTTTTCATGCAGTGCTTCTCCCAACTTATGAAGCTCGGCTTGCTTATTGGTGAGCTCATTTTCCAGTTTGGAGAGTGATGTTCCGGCCCCATCGAGAGTGAGTATCTTTTTTTCGAATTCATCTTTCAGGGCCTTAAGTGCCGTCATGTTTTGTACGCGGTGTTTTTTCTGCAACCTGTAAATCTCTCCCAGGCGCTCATTTACGCTTGCAAGTTGTGCAGGATTACCTGCAGATTTTTCTGCCAGCATCTCGCATTCTGAGGCAAGGTCTTTGGCTTCAACCAGCGCTTGCTGAACCCTTTCAAAAATAGGATTGAGTGAAGGATTAAAACGCAAGGCAGCAGACAATTTCTGCTTCATCTCGGTGAGCAGGCCAATGGTTCCGGGTTCGGCATCGGTGAGCAAGCGAACGCAGGCAACAAGCGTTTCAGCCGTTTGATCGGCATGTTCCAACTGCGTTTGAAGACGCTCTAACTCCTCTTGTTCTCCTTCCTTTGGATCCAGTTTTTCCAGTTCATCAAAAAGATAACGGTTGTAGTCTTGCTCCTTCTCAAGCGCATCCAGCTCCGCTTTTAGTCGCTGTTTTTCTTCCTGCAATTCCTGAAAAAACTTCAACTGCTGTTTGTAAAAATCAACCGCCTCGAGGGTATCAGCAAAAGTATCGAGCACCTGCACCTGAAAGGTAAGTTCAGACAGATTCAGGTTCTGATGCTGTGAGTGTATATCAATAATTTGTCCTCCCAGTTTTTTCATCAAAGGAAGCGTCACCGGCGTATCGTTGATGAAAGCCCTGGACCCACCTCCCGGATTGATTTCTCTGCGCACTACCGAAAGCACGGCCGGATCGATGTCATTTTCTTTAAAGAATAGTTCATACCATGCTCCGGCAGTATCGAAGGTAGCTTCTACCACACATTTTCTTTGTTTGTCCTGAAGCACAGATGTATCTGCTCTCTGCCCGGTAAGCAAGGAAAGTGCATCGAGGAGAATGGATTTGCCTGCTCCGGTTTCACCTGTAATAATGGTAAGTCCCTTGCGGAAGTCAATTTCCATGCGATCAATCAGCGCATAATTGGAGATAGACAGTTGGTGCAGCATGGATTACTGGGTTAATTTTTGGTACTTGGCGCCATTCCCCGGATCAATCGTATTGAGGAGGGTGTTGATTTTGTTTTTTTGATCGGGAGGTGATGGCGTAAACAAATTGACTGCTTCATCAGCCTTTGCCCAAAAAAATTGTTGCATCATAAATGAACCGGGAACAATGTTGTGCACGATTTTTAGGTTGTCGAGTGCTTCTGCGATGGCAGCCCTGCCTCCTTCCGGATCGGTAGCCATTACATCAAGGCCCTTGCGGTGATATTTATAATAGGTCTGACGAAGGGCTTTAAAATTACCGTTTACAAATCCCTCGGCCAGCCAATATCTCGTTTTTGTTCCGTCGAATGCCTTCCACCCTCTGTCGGGTGTATTTTGTGCATTGTTCATGATGGTTTGTGCTTTCTGAAAAAAAACAGTACCACCTTCCTGAGAAAAACTGTCGTAGTCGATACCAAGGATAATGTAAGCGTAAAATCCCAGCATGGAGGTGAGGTTGCTGGTAAAAGTATTTTCGTTGAACTCCAGCGGCTGAAACTCAACATACCTGAAGGAAAAATCAGGATCTGTAAAATTCAAAAGCAGGGAGGTATAATTGGTTTTGTAAACGGGGCGCCGTGCTGTGACAACCACTCCGGCATCAAATTCTTCAATTGATTTACGATTGGTAATCGTAATGCTGAGCGCACATTCTATCCTCTCTTCCGATTTAAATAGATCATTCGTCCATTTGGTGTTGTTCATGAATTCGGTTATCGCATTTTTCAGCGTTTCATATACCCTTCTGTCGGTACCTTGCGATTGCTGGGCATTAATGGTAACAGAGCAATTAAGTTCCTGGGCTTGCATGGAACATGTTCCTGAGAGGAGCAGCAGCAGGATCCATTTTTGCATCATAAAAGTCCCTTTTCTCTTGCTATGTAAAGGCCTATCTCCCATGCGATTTCTGATTTTGAAAGTAACCCTGTATGAAGTGTATTATTGTGCGAAATGAGCGAAACTTTGTTGGTATCTGTTCCAAATCCTGCACCCTTGTCATTCAGCGAATTTAAGACAATGAGATCAGCTTTTTTTGCAGTTAGCTTCTCTGTTGCATGTTGCATTTCATTTTCCGATTCAAGGGCGAATCCTGCAAGGTATTGTTCTTTGATGCGATGCTCTCCCGCATACTTCAGCAGATCGGGAGTTTTTGTGAGCGCAAGGGTCAATGATGCACTTGTTTTTTTTATTTTGTGAGTGCGTTTTTCCAGGGGCATGTAATCGCTTACTGCAGCTGCGCAAACAATTACATCCGCCTTGGGCATCATGCCTGTAAAGGCTTCAAACATTTCTTGTGCCGATGTCACCCTCGTGGTATTGATACCCTCAGGATTTTCAAGTGCTACGGGTCCACTCAGCAACTCAACATCAGCACCCATGCCCTGAAAGGCAGATGCAAGCGCATATCCCATTTTACCTGAAGAGGCATTTCCAATGTATCTTACGGTGTCAATATACTCGTGGGTGGGTCCTGCCGTAATAAGTACCTTTTTGCCGGCAAAAACTGAACGGTACACACAGGTCTTATACACCTCATGAAAAAGCGTTTCCGGTTCGGGCATGCGGCCTTTGCCATGCAGACCACTGGCGAGCGCACCTGTTTCCGGTTCAATGATGCGCATGCCTCTTGAGGCAAGTATTTGCAGGTTTTGTTGCACCGATTCCTGTTTGAACATATCCAGGTCCATGGCAGGAGCAATAAGAACAGGACATCTGGAGCACATCAGTGTGGTGACCAATAGATTGTCTGAATAACCCTGCACAAGTTTAGACAGGGTAGATGCAGTGCATGGAGCAACAAGAATAACATCCGCCCAGAGAGCAGCTTCAACATGGTTGTTCCAGGTTTGGGTATGCGGATCAAAAAAGTGCTCCCATACCGGGTTTTCTGAAACGACGCTCAATGCTTTTGGGGCAACAAACCAGGATGCAGAAGGACTGAGGATGACCCTGACAAGGGCACCTTCTTTTTTTAAAAGTCTAACAAGGTTGGGGATTTTGTAGGCAGCAATACCACCTGTTACGCCCAGCAGAATTCGCTTGCCGGAGAGTTTTTCCGACATGATACGAATCAGTTGGTTTCGCCTGTTTCCCTGGCAGGATTACGAAAATATACTTTGTCTTCCAGAAACTCGTTAATGGCCAACAAAGAAGGCTTTGGCATTTTTTCGTAATGCTTGGAAATTTCTATCTGCTCGCGGTTTTCAAAAACTTCCTCGAGGTTGTCGGAGTGAGAAGTAAATTCTTCCAGTTTACCGGACAATTCTTCCTTGATTTCACTGCTGATTTGATTCGCCCTCTTGGAGATGATGGAGATGCTCTCATATACATTGCCGGTAGCTGTTTCGAGCAGGTTCAAATCCCTTGTAATTGTGGTGGATTCAGGCTGGTTTTTTTTTGAAGTACTCATGTTGCGTGCGTAATCAGGTTTTCGCTTTCAGGTTTCGGCGGCAGTTTTCAAAGATGGTTTCTGCATCTTTGCTCCATTTGCTGCCCGTAAAAGCGTCGACAAAGGTATAATAAAATTTGATTGCCTCTTCATATCGCTCTGCTTGCTTGGCCTCGATGCTATTTTTTGCCAGTAAATACTGAGATTTTAGCATCAAAAACTGGGCTTCTTCTCTGAATTTACTTTCGGGAAACTCCTTGATGAGGTTTTTAAAGGAGGCAACTGAGGCCTTGTAGTCCTCCATATGAAAATACATTTTTGCTGTCTCAAAGGCTTTTACCTGAAGCTTGAGCCGGAGTTTGTCAATGATTTCATTGCACTCACCAATGCGGGTGCTGACCGGAAACATGGTTACAAAAAGCTGAAACTCATTGATGGCATCAATGGTGCTGGTTTGGTCCAGCGAGAATCTGGGTGAATCAAGATAGAAACAATAGGCATTCAGAAACATAGCCTCCTCCGCTTTGTCGCTTTTCGGAAAGGACTTGTAGAAATTTTTAAAATGATAGCTGGCAAGCACATAATCTTCTATGCCGTAGTTGCAGTAGGCAAAATAAAACAAACATTCCTCCATCTTGCTCGTGCCTCTGAATACCGTCATGAGCTCTTCGTAAAGCGGCAATGCCCTTACATAGTCTTTTTTATCAAGGTATTCCTTTGCTTTTTTGAATTTCAGGTTGTAGTCTGAACTTTTTAAAATTTTCTGGTATTTGGAACAGCCCGCCCATGAAAGCCAGAGTATAGCGGCCAGCAAAACAATGAGGGGGGTAGACTTGAACATGGTCGGCAAAAATACCATTTCCGGCGGATTGCCCGCATGTCCGTACGATCAAATTCAGGTGCTCATCCCGTCCTTGCCGGCAAAGGCAGAAACTACCGTCTTGATATCATCAAATTGCTCCGGATGAAACCATTGAATTTCGCGGTTTTTCTTGAACCATGTCATCTGCCTTTTGGCATAGTTACGGGTGTGTTGTTTGATTTTATCAACGGCCTCGGGGAGGCTCAATCTGCCATCTAAGTAATCCAGTATCTCTTTGTAACCCACAGTTTGCAGGGCCTGGCAATCCCTGTAGGCAAGCAGGTTCCTGACCTCTTCCACCAACCCTCTTGCAAGCATTTGCTCAACCCTTACATGGATATTTTCATACAAGGTTTCCCTGCCCGGGTCAAGCCCCAGATAGATGAAAGGATAAGGGAAAGGGGGCAGCATTTCAGGTTTTTTGTTTCCCATCAGATGAAGGATTTCAAGGGCTCGCATCACTCTTCTGGGATTTTGCAGGTCGGTTTTTTGGGCTGTTTCCGGATCTTGCTCCTGCAGCATCTTGCTCAGCAAACCCAGGCCGCCTTCAGCCAATTGCTCATTCATTCGGGCACGGTAAGCCTCATCCTTGTCGGGCAATTGATGCTTTGGATAGAGCAAGGCATCCAGATAAAGGCCGGACCCTCCTGTGATAAAGACCACCGGGTGCTTTTTTGTGAGTGTATTCAGCAAGATGAGCGCTTCGGCGGCAAAATCCATTGCGGTAAATCGGGCTGTGGGAGGCAATGAATCAACAAAAAAATAAGGCAACTCGTCCCTTAGTTTTGCCTCAGGCTGTGCCGTGCCAATGTGCAACTCTTTGAAAACTTGTCTCGAATCTGCTGAGATTACGGGTGCCTTGTACAGAAGGGCAAGAGCATGGGTAAGTAGGGTTTTTCCGCTTGCCGTTGCCCCGGCAATCACCACAACTTTCCCTGTTGTTTGCATGGATGAAATGATCAATAATCTTCTTCTCTCTCGGATTCCCCGAAAGCGTCTTCACCATATTCCCCTTCTGCCTCAGCATGATCACCTTCTTCAGTGCCATCATCATCATCTGAGGCAACAGGAATACCGATGCCCAGTCCATCCTCGTCATCTTCTTTTACATCCAGATCGGGAGTTGCTGAGATGTTCATGTCACCCACAATTTCTTCCTCATCAATGGTGGATTCCTGGTGCAATTCAAAAAATCTGTCAGAGGATCGCAAATCATCCTCATCTACAGGGGGCGGGGCTATATTTTTGAGCAAAGGCTTGGGTAGGTTTCCAATGCTTTTTACCAAAAAAGGATAAATGGTTTTTGGGTTTTCCTCTTTGATAATCTTGAACAATTCCACACAAAAAACATGGTTTAAATGTTCAGGGTCAAGATGATATAAAAATTTTTGGTGAGGCGCTTCTACCTCATCCATAATGGAAGCAGCCCGCATCTTTTTTGTTCCATCCTTGTGAAGCATTTCAATGGCTTCCCCTTTTCTGAAATAATCGTCACTGCGGTAAAATACTCCCCCGGCAGTACCCGGTAGTTTGAGCGATTGCTGTAAAGTGAGACCAAGAGACTCAAAGGATTGTGCGGGTTTGATGTCGATGTCCCTGACTACATCTTCGTTTTCTTCGAGCGTAAATCTGAATCGGTAGATTGGCATACCCCACAAATGTATGAAACACAAGTGGAGTTTTGTTTTTGCGCTGAAAAATAGGTTATGCGCAATTCATTGTTGACAAATATTAGGGAAATCCGCATGGTCTGACCATCAGATTGTTGTTCTAATACCCTTACTTTTGCCGGTGATGAATATTCCCCAGTGTTGCAATGCCCTTTCGCCGGGAAAAGCAATTTCTTTTGAGAAAATGCCGCTGGATAATTTCATCCTGATGCAGGTTTTCAAGAAACCATGGTGGTCAGAAATCAACACCAATCGCATCGTTTTAAGCTCACACTTCATTCCGGATCTAACAAATTATGGGCGCCGTCTCCGGTAATATCAATTACGCAGCTTCATCAATCAGGCGTTTGTTCAGGATGCTGTCTGCCGACAAGCGAGAAATCTATTACATCTATGTATATGCCATTCTTGGCGGAATCATCTCTTTGATCCTGCCTTTGGGTGTTCAATCCATTATTGGCATCATTTCCTCTCAGCAGGTATCTACCAGCTGGGGCATCCTTATCTTTTTGATTCTTGCAGGAATTATTTTCAGCGGGGTGCTCAAAATCCTTCAACAAAACATCATCGAAACACTCAGGCAGAAAATCTTCGCAAGAGCAGCTTTTGAATTCATCTACAGGATACCGAGGTTTAAAATGGATCTGCTTCACAAGTATTATCCCCCCGAACTGATCAATCGTTTTTTTGATGTCATGAATATCCAGAAGGGGATTGAAAAGCTTTTGATTGAGTTTACAACATCTTCTGTTCAGATTTTTTTCAGTTTGCTCGTCCTGGCTTTTTATCATCCCTTGTTTTTACTCTTTGGTGTGGTATTGGTTGGGATTCTTTATCTGATCTTCCGTTTCAGTTTTTTGGGTGGCCTCAAGGCCGGGATGGAGGCTTCGCATTACAAGTACGAGACAGCGGCATGGATTGAGGAGGTGGCAAGAACCATGGGAACTTTTAAACTCAGTGGCAGAGATGCACTGGCCATGGAAGAAATGAACCATCATGTATCTCGATACATTGATGCCCGCAAACGATTTTATCAGGTGATGAAAACATTTTTCCGCTCCGAGATTGCATTCAAGGCAATTATCGTAGCCTGTTTGCTTATTCTCGGAAGTTTATTGGTTATCGACAAACAAATCAATATCGGACAGTTTGTGGCTGCAGAACTTATTGTGCTCTCACTTGCCGGTGCAGTAGAAAAGGCTATTTACAGTATGGATACTGTTTATGATACCCTTGTAGCGCTTGAGAAAATTGGATATGTAACCGATATTCCTGTTGAAGAACCCGGCGGCATCACATTGCAAAAAGAGTCCTCTGCAAAAGGCCTGGAAGTACAGGTTCATCATGTTTCTTATCAGTTTCCGGGACGAACGGGATTTGCCATCCGCGACATCAGTTTTGATGTGAAAGCAGGAGAAAAAGTAGCGATTACCGGTTTAAACGGATCTGGAAAGAGTACGCTCATCGACCTGATATGTGGTTTTTACGGAAATTATGAGGGAGACATCAGCATCAACAGGATTCCTTTGCGGAATATAGATGCACCTTCCCTTCGCATGCTTATTGGCGACAACCTCTCTCAGCAAGATGTTTTCAGGGCGACCCTTTTACAAAATCTTACCATGAACAGGGAGGGCATCGGAATGGACAAGGTGATTGAACTGTGCGATCGTTTTCATCTTACACCATTTATACAGTCTCTTCCCGAAGGCTTTGAAACCATCATGGATCCTGAAGGCAGAAAATTCCCAAGGAATATTCTCAGCAAAATTATTTTGGTAAGAAGCTTACTGAAAGAACCCGGACTGGTGTTGCTCGATGATTTTATCACGACTCTTGAGCGGGAAGAAAAGAGTGAAATTGCCGCTTGGTTGTTCTCTCCCGATAAGCCATGGTCGGTGATTGTATCAACCAATGATGAACTCTTGCTCAAACAGTGTGATAAGATTGTGTGGATTGAAGATGGCGCAGTAAGAAAAACCATGACCTGGCAGGAGGCATCCTCAGACCCGGCCTTTAAAACCATTTACTCTTAAACAGGTGTATGCTTAATATCTCTGAAGGCAACATACCCGATCAAATCGAAAAAGAATACACAGCATTCTCTGCTTTCGACGATAATTCTGTTAGGAAGTCCTATGTGCGTATTCTTTTGGCCTTGTTGTTGTTTATCTTCATCGTCATGTTTCTGCCCTGGACGCAGAACATTCAGGGAAGGGGAGAAGTAACTACGCTCAAACCCGATCAGCGTCCCCAAACAATTCATTCAACCATTGCCGGTCGCGTGGAAAAATGGTATGTAAGAGAAGGGCAGTTGGTGAAAAAAGGAGACACAATTGTTTTTCTGTCAGAGATAAAACCCGAATATATCGACCCTGACTTGCTTAAGAGAACCAAGGAGCAGATTGAGGCCAAAGCAGGTTCACGCACGAGTTATGAAAAGAAGGTGGAAGCGCTTGAGAAGCAGATAGACATGCTCAGGCTAAACCAGATCAACAAGGTAAATCAGTGCAGAAACAAAATTCGTCAGGCCAAATTAAAAGTTACATCCGATAGCATTGAGCTGGTAGCTGCAAATGTTCAATATGAAGTAGCCGAAAAACAGTTTGCCCGTCAGGAAACCCTTTTTAGTAAAGGTTTGCGATCTCTCACTGAATTGGAAACAAGGAAATTGAAATTACAGGAAACCCTTGCAAAAAAAATCGCTCAGGAAAATAAATTGCTTGTGAGTAAGAATGAACTTACCAATGCCATTATTGAGTTGGGGTATGTGAACAATGAATTTGCCGAGAAGATGGCAAAGACCACCTCAGAAAAATTCAGTGCATCATCAGACAGGTTTGAGGCTGATGCCACCATCTCTAAACTTAAAAACCAATACTCAAATTATGAGTTGCGTAGTAGTTTTTACTTTATTCTTGCCCCTCAGGATTGTTACATCACCAAAGCCCTCACAAAAGGCTTAGGCGAAACGGTTAAAGAAGGTGAATCCATTGTGAGTATCATGCCTGCAGATGCAAGGCTGGCTACTGAGATGTATGTGGAACCATATGACATGCCGCTTATCCAGTTGGGTGAAAAAGCCCGAATGGAATTTGATGGATGGCCCACAATTATTTTTAGCGGTTGGCCTCAGCTTTCTTTTGGAACATTTGGTGGAAAGGTTGTGGCTATTGACAATGCAGTAAGCGAACATGGTAAATTCCGCATCCTTGTGGGAGAAGATTCCGAAGAAGGTTCCTGGCCTAAACAAATCAGGGTTGGCACCGGATGCAATGGATTGGTATTGCTCAAGGATGTTCCGGTTTGGTGGGAATTGTGGAGGAAGATCAATTCATTTCCTCCGGATTTCTATGTTGAAAAACCTGAATCAAAAAGCAAGGATGATAAGAAGTCTTCAAAATAAGGCCATTCTCCTTCAGGGCATCATTTGCTTTTTTTTGTTTGCACAATCACAGGCTGGGATACTCACCGAGCGTGATTTTGCCCGCATGGTTCTCGCTCATCATCCCGTGGCCAAACAAGCAGATTTAATGAGGATGAGGGCCTCTGCCCAAATGCTTCAGGCAAAAGGTTCCTTCGATCCCACCCTTTTTGGTTACGCAGACCAGAAAGAATTCTCCGGAAAAAAATATTACGGGGTAACAGAATCCGGTTTAAAGTGGGATTCTCCATTTGGCTTGGGACTGAAGGCCGGTTACCAAACAGCGAACGGAATTTATCTGAATCCGGAGGATGTAACACCTGCCGCAGGTCTCACTTTTGCAGGCATTACCATGCCGCTCGGACAAGGCTTGCTCATAGACAAACGCAGGGCTGCACTCTGGCAGGCCAGGATTGCACAAAAAAGCAATGAAGCAGAACGCCTGGGCATGCTCAATGACCTGATGTATGATGCCATCAAAAGTTATTGGTCATGGTCGGAATCCTACAACCAGTATATTGTTTACAGGAAATCTGCTGATGTAGCAAGAGTAAGATTTGATGGTATCAAAGGCAGTGTGGCCAATGGTGAATCTCCCCCGATAGATACCGTAGAGGCGCTGATTCAGTTGCAAAATATGCTTACCCAGGTGATCAAATGGGAAAATGAGTTCCGCAATGCCGGACTGGAGCTCTCCGTATTTCTTTGGGATGATCAGGCCAATCCTTTGCAGCTTAATCCGGAGACCGTTCCGCTCATGACCGATTCATTGAAAATTAATCCGGGAGGTGTATTCACCGATACCATCAGCGACCGATTGTCGGCAATCGTAAACCGTCATCCTGATATTTTGGTAACCCGTTATAAAATTGATACCTACCGCATCGAAAATCGATTGTACCGTGACAAGCTGAAACCCAAGCTCAACCTCTCTTACAACCTGCTTGCAAAAGGTCAGGGAATTACCTCTGAGCAGATGCAGTATTTATACATGTCCCAGAATTACAAGTTTGGTGCAGAATTTGTTTTTCCTCTTTTTCTGCGCAGAGAGCGCGGCGATATCCGTATGAGCAATGTAAAGATTAACGAAACAAACTATGCCCTCTCATGGAAATTATTGGCTTTGCAGAACAAAATTCAAATGGCCATCAATGATGTTAAAAATAACTTCAGGCAGTTGGAATTGTTAGACCAAATGGTGGAAAATTATAAAACCATGCTGGATGGCGAAGAACAAAGATTTTTAAGTGGCGAGAGTTCGGTGTTTCTTATTAATGCGCGCCAGCAAAAGTTGGTAGAGGCCGAAAATAAAATGGTGGAACTGAAGGCCAAATATTTTAAATCGATCATTGCCCTTTTCTGGTCCTGCGGCACGGCCACTCAAATTATAAATTAATTCCCATGATACTTATCCAAATCCATTTCAACAGCCAGGAACAGGCTGACAAAGTTGTTCCGGTGCTCATTCGTGAAAAACTCGTTTACCGCATTTATCAGATTGAAAACTCCTCTGATCTGATGAATACCGAATATGGAGGATTTCTAGAGAAAACCATCATCTATCAGGCACCCACCAGAGCCCTACTTTTTAGCAGAATTGAGGAGGTAATCAATGAACTTTGCATGGATCATATACCACTCTTTTTTGGTATTCCTATTACGAATTTTTCTAGTCATCATACCGGTCTGATTATGGCACATACCCAAACTACAAACGATAAATGAAACTTCATTTTCAGGTACATATTCCTTCACGGATGGCTCAGCATGATCCCTCGCATAGTCGCACAGGGCTTAAAATACTGAACACCGCCATTCAATTAATAGCAGATGAGGGCTATGAATCTTTTCACCTTAGCCGCCTGGCAGAGAAAGCCGATACGGTTGAATCAACCGTGTACAGATATTTTGAAAATAAGCATAAACTGCTTCTTTATATTTCCGGATGTTATTGGGCATTTATCTATTTTTCAATTCATTATCAAACACGAGAAATGAAAGCGCCTGCACAGATCCTGAACAAAGCCATCGAAATGATGGCAGGAAAAAACCTGCCAACAAACATTGATTTGATTGGAGATCCACTCCTGATTCACCGAATCATGATTACTGAATTCTCCAAAATCTATATTACCCAAATGGCCCAAGAAGATAATAAAGAAGGCTATTTTGTTTATTTTAAAACTTTTGTAAACAAAATTGGAAATCTTCTTTCCGCCATCATGCCCGGATACAAATTTCCCCGCTCTTTTGCTTTTCTGCTGGTACTGGGAATTTATCAGCAAATGCATGTAGCGGAAAAATTACCCGCCTTATCAGACTATGATCAAAGTGAGCCTCTGGATGAATATATTTCTCGCTTTATCAAGGATTTGATTTCCCTCCATGGGGTGAAATAAATCTTGTTACATAATAAGTATGCGGGAAATAAGCGGAGGATGTCTTGATCCGTTCTTTTCTCACCATCACATGCAGAGAGTAGGCAGGCATGTTGCCTTCCACATCCGCCTCACATAAAAGAAAGGAGGATTGCCCCCACGCGTGGTCTTTTAAATCTTCGTATTGATGGATTGCATACACGCCATCTTTCTCTAAAAGGGCATTGATGCTGTCGGGGGTAGAAAAAAACTCCCTGTTCCAATACCAGGCAAATTCCAGATTTCTATAACCGGGATACAAATAAATGTTTTCATTTTTCTTTTTTTGACTTTTCGCAAAGGCAACAAATTCATCTGGAGACCTTCCCGACCAAGGGGCATGGTTAAACTGACTTAGCATAAACAGAATCGCAACAAAGGTGGGAATTTGGCTTCCGCGACCGGAATCCGGAAGGGTAACAAAAAATACCAGACCGGGAATCATCAAGAATCCCAGATAACGAGGAGTGATGATGGGTGACTTCAATGAAAACAAAAGCATCCCCAGGAGGGGTACTAAAAAAAAGAACAAGAGAACAACATGCAAGTCGGAAAGCCTGATGGATTTGTTTTTTATGAAAGTGAACGCCGCACCCACAGCAAAACACAAGAGGGTAATCCAACCATTCATAAAACTAACCACGCTTCCGTAGAGTACCTTCCAGGTTAATGCCGGCACCCATGTGAACTGATCTGATTGAGCAATCCTGCCAAGCATCTGAAACAAGAAAGGACAGAGCAAAACAATAGCAGGGAGAAATACAAACAATAGGTGTTTGATTGCTTCTTTTCTCAAAAAAACAAGGAGAATGATGAATTGTGCTGCCAGGCTGAAAAAGGCGAGGTAATGCGTGAAGATGAGCAGACCATTGATCATGCCTGCCGCAACAAAAAGTTTGGCCGATTTTTTTTTCCTCACAAGCTCAATCGTAAACATGATTTGCAGCGTACAAAGGAGATAAAATAAAGAATAGCACCTGAATTCGTGCGCAAGCAGTTGCAGAGGCTGAGCAAGTAACAATACAAATACACTTGCAATGGCTGATGTGATTTTGTTTTCTTTAAGGAAGATAAAATACCAAATGGTGATACACGCCGCTGAAAAGAGTACCGAAGGCAATAGCATCATGAAGGGATTTGAAAATCCTGTGAGTTTCAGGTATGGAAACATGAGCCACTCAAAAAGCGGCATATTGTTACCGGAAAGGCAAATGCTTAAAATCTCGAAAGGTTGATATTGAGAAAGCCAAATAGAAAAAGGTTCATCCATGCATATATCATTCCTGCCAAGGCCTGCCATGCGTATGCAGAAAGCAAACAGAAAAACAAACAGGATTCCTAATTTTTTATTTAGTAACAACCAGTCTGTGAACCTCGATAGTACCGTCATGCATCGTAATTTCTGTGGTAAAAAAACCGGGACCAAGGCCTTCGATATTGATGCAATTTCCCGGATGGCTTGCCCTAAACCTTTCTGCGCCTGCAGCATCAAATATGCGAATGCTTTTTATGGCTTGAAGAGATCCCTTGAAACAGATTTTATCAGTGCAAGGATTGGGATAAAAAGCATGAGCATGTTTATTCGGTGGAAGGAGTTTTGTATGGGTCAGTGCATTTCCCATTCTATCTGTTTTGATCAGGTAAGGCTCATTTTTTTGTAGAAGCTGGTTAAAGAGTGAACAGGCCATTACATAGCCTGAATCTCTTGTTCCCTTGATGTCATAAACCCTTGCCTGGTAATTGCTGGTAGATGCATTGTTCTGTGGAGCGAGATAGGTGGTTGCAGCATGGTAAAAACCAAAAGGATTAACCATGTATGTATAAATCTGCACATAACCCGGGCCTTCTGTTTGTCCACTCAGTGCAATGTATCCCTCCGTGCTTGCTGCAAGCGTCATTCCGAATTCTTTGTCATAAGATCCTTTATTCACCGTAAACAAGGTGTCACCAACAGGTGAACAAGTAATCAAATAGAGATTGTCGTTGCCCTGGGGTGCATTTTTGGTATAGCCTAGTACCCATATCTTTCCGTCATCAGTGATTTCAATATCATTGGCTTTCTCATCATAGCCCGAGTAAAATGTTTTAACCCAAACTGTATCACCTGTAAGTCTGAGTTTGGCAAGTACAATATTGGATATGGTATCGGATATTTTTTTGTACCCACAGGCATAGAGCACAGAATCACCCATGATGTCAACAGCATTTATTTCTTCAAACAAAGTGGTTGGATAGGTTTTCTGCCAAATGATGTTGCCTGCGGTATCTGTCTGAAAAAGCCATGGTCTTGTACCCAGGCTATCAGAGGCAAATCCCCAAAAAAGATAATGCTGAGCATCCAGATACATGCTACCTTTCAGCCCTTCCCATGCACTTCCGCCATATGATTTTTGCCATAACAAATTACCCATTGTGTCGGTGCAAACAACAAAAGCCTGGTAGGCATTTTCTTGAGTATTTGTCATGCCGGATGCAATGAAATGATGTAATACAGAATCTTCAAACACGCTCACACCATTTTCTGCATCATTGCCACCAAAATTTTTCGACCATTCCTGTAATCCGTTGGGTCTTGTTTTGATGAGCATCAGGTCAGAACTTCCTGAGGTAAAACCTCCATCTGTTCCGCACAGCAGGAATCCACCTCTTTGTAATTGCACAACAGAACGCCCTTCTCTCTCATTCGGGTTGGGATAGGTGGTTTTAAAAGTGATGGGTTGTGCCAGTAATTTACCGGCCAGGATAATCAGTACACAGATTGTATGGAATATCCTTCTTTTCATCATTGCAAGGCCGTGCGTATTTTACTTAAGCGTACAAGCAACTTTTTGAGGTCTGCCAACGGAAGCATATTGGCTCCATCGCTAAGCGCAGTTTGGGGATGTGGATGTGTTTCTATGAAAAGTCCGTCACAACCGGCTGCCACAGCAGCTGAGGCCATGCAATTGATAAACGCAGGTTTTCCACCTGTAACCCCCGATCCGGTATTTGGCTGTTGCAGGCTGTGGGTAACATCCATGATTACCGGTACGCCAAACTGCTGCATCACCGGTATATTCAGCATGTCTACAACCAGGTCGCTGTAACCAAAACTATTGCCCCTTTCTGTTAGCATGATGTGTGGATTTCCCGCTTCCTTGATTTTCTCTACAGCAAACTGCATGGAGGCACCTGAGAGGAATTGTCCCTTCTTGATGTTCACCGGTTTTCCTGTTGCAGCAGCAGCTTCCAACAAATCGCTTTGTCTGCACAGAAAGGCGGGAATCTGAAGAATATCTACATATTTTGCAGCCATGGCAGCTTCTTCGGGCAGATGAATATCTGTAACAACGGGCACTTGATACTTATTGCGTATGTCTGCTAAAAATTCAAGTGCCTTTTCATCTCCAATACCTGTAAAGGAGGAAGCCTTGGTGCGATTCGCTTTGCGATAGCTTGATTTAAAGACAAAAGGAATGCCCAGTCCTTCACAGATTTCTGCAATCACCGGTGCAGTATGTTCGAGGAGTTGTTTGTTCTCTACCACGCAAGGACCTGCCATTAAAAAAAAGGGAGATCCGGCGTAATTCCTCAGTAGAGGTATCTGCATATGTTTCAGATCCATGACGGATTATTTTTGAGCATTTGTAGGGTTTCGTATTCAGCACTTCCGGGCATCGGTTCATGCTGGTAAACCCATTCTGCAAGAGGCGGAAGACTCATGAGAATGGATTCTGTTCTGCCATTTGTTTCCAAACCGAATTTTGTACCTCGGTCATAAAGCAGATTAAACTCTGCGTATCTGCCTCTTCGCAAGCGCTGCCATTTGCAGTTGCTTTCATTGTATGGAATAAGTTTGTTTTTTTCTATGAGTTCAAGATACACAACAGGAAAAAAATCTGCAAGTTCACTACAAAATGTATGCAGTTTTAACTTATCTATTCCTGTATTTTCTGCGTGCAGATGATCAAAAAAAATGCCGCCGATTCCTCTTGTTTCTCCGCGATTGGGCAAATAAAAATAGTGCGCTGCCTGCTTGCTGAATGTGTCATAGAATTGCACATTGTATTTATCGCATATTGTTTTAATTCCTGAATGAAACAGCCTTGCATCTTCCATATGAATGTAGGCAGGTGTGAGGTCAATGCCTCCGCCAAACCAGTATTTTCCTTGGTTGGTTTCGAAATACCGGATGTTCATATGAATGATAGGAACAAAAGGATGAAATGGATGGATGACGATACTCAAGCCGGTAGCAAAAAATGTATCATTTCCGGTATGGTGCTCAAGTTGCATAAAGGCAGGCAAATCACCCCATACATCAGAACGGTTTACTCCACCCTTTTCGAGCAGATTCCCCTGTTGAATCACACGCGTTTCTCCTCCGCCTCCTTGTGGTCTCTCCCAGGGATCAGCATGAAAGATTGCCCCACCATCTGCATGCTCCAAGGCTTTACAAATTTTTTGTTGATGCTGCTTTACCATCTCCGAAAAGGCAATTGCATCGGCAGACACAAAAGCAGGCAGATGTTCAGTTCTCGGTGCAAGCATTCAATTGCAGGTTTTGATAATAAAAAATCCGGGTAATCGTATTCTCGTATCCGCTTTCAACAGATGTTTTTTCAAATTGATAACCCTGCGAGTAACCCTTGTAAACAAAGCGGACAAGTTCCTCAGGTGAAGGATTTTTGCCCCCTGCCAATAGTGGAAACATACCCAAAGCTACATCCATGGCCAAAAGGGAATGCTCTCCGGGGTCGGTATGATAAAGGGATCTGTAATGATGCATCAGATTGGCATTCGCCGGATCTTCGTAATTGAAATAACGCACCACCGGCAAGTGCAGGGAGAATTTGTCATAAGTTTCTGCAGGAATATTTTCATAGTCTTGCCAATTCTCCATGCCTGCCACAACGATTTTATAGTTTTCTTCCAGTGATTCCAGTTTATTAAAAAAGTCGGTAACAAAAGCCTGGTCATTGCTGCAGACTACCAAAATGTTGTGGGTATTGTTCTTGAGTTTTGTCTTTAGACCGGCGATGCCGGCACCTTTAAAAATCAATAAGTCGGCAGAATCTTTGTCTGTTTTTTTGAATAGGTTGCGGTATGCATCCACAAGAATTTTTTCTTTTTTGAGGTTGTTGTGGATGATAATCACTTTTCCTTCCGGATATTTTGTCCCAATAACCTTTGCCATCGTTCTTGCCTGCGTAGAGGCAGAAGGTGCTAGTTTAAAAGCTTTGGGATTGTTGAGCAATATTTTGGTTTGCTGTGAAAAGAGAGAGAGGTAATAACGCTTGTTTGCTTTGCAATAATCAGCTACCATGTTGTTCAAGGCAGGAATAAAAGGTCCTGTGATAAGATGACATTTGGCTATTTCATCAGAACCAAGAACAGCCTCTAAAGAAGCTGAATCATTTTCACAGTTAAAGGTATGCAGATGAATAAGATGTCCTGCTCTTTCCAATGAATCAAGGGCAAAGCGGAGGCCGCTGTAAAAGTCCAGGGCTTTGTAACTTTTGCCCGAAATTTCGGGCGTAGGTTCCACTTTCTCCGGGCGTTCTGTCTCATTTGTTTCAGGCTCTTCAAGATTGTTTTTATCTAAGTAAAACGGAAGAATACATCCAACATGCAGATAGCCATCATCGGCGGGTAACAAATTACCGGAAGGGACTCTTGCAACGGATACTATCTTTTGTTGCTCTTTTGGGTTTTCTGTTTTCACAGGTGGTTTAAGCAAGATTTCTTGTCCTGCTTTCAGCGAGGAATCAAGCCCGGTGTTCCACTCCTTCAATTGTTGTACGCCAATACCTGTTTTTCTGGCAATGGCAAAAAGTCCCTCACCCGGCTGCACAATGTAGGTAGCGCTATTTACCCTGGCACTGCTTTCATTCCCGGAAATAGGAATATAAATAACCTGATCCAGCGGGAGATTGCCTTTGAGTTGAGGATTGAGTTTTTCTATTTCAGCTGTTCCTACCTGATAGGCTTTTGCGATTCCATAAAGTGTTTGCCCTTTTTTGATGGTATGCAAGTAAACTTTCTGACCGTTTACTTTTTCTGTTTTTGAGGATATAGATACCGGAATCACCTGAGCCTGATGCCCGGTGAACCAGAAACAAATGAAAATGATAAGTTGAAATCGCATGCCCATGTTTATTCCCATTCAATGGTAGCAGGGGGTTTGGAGCTGATGTCATAAACAACCCTGTTCACTCCTTTTACGCGGTTGATGATTTGGGTGGAAATTTCCGACAAAAGGTCGTAGGGCAGATGCACCCAGTCTGCGGTCATGCCATCCGTAGAATGAACAGCTCTCAGTGCAATGGTATTCTCATAGGTTCTTTCATCTCCCATCACCCCTACGCTTTTTACCGGAAGCAAAATGGCACCTGCCTGCCACACTTTATCATACCAGCCGGATTTTCTGAGTGCCCCGATAAAAATGTTGTCTGCCTCCTGCAATGTTTTTACTTTTTCGGCTGTGATTTCATCGAGGATGCGAATGGCTAAACCCGGGCCGGGAAAAGGATGTCTGTGTACCATATGATGGGGAACCCCCAGAAATGCACCAACTTTTCGTACCTCATCTTTGAACAAGGTATTGAGTGGTTCAATCAGCTTCAGATTCATTTTTTCGGGCAATCCACCTACATTATGATGACTTTTGATGGTAGCAGAAGGGCCTTTCACCGACACCGATTCGATTACATCAGGATAGATGGTACCCTGTGCAAGGAAGCTGACATGTTGAATGGCATGCGCTTCCTTTTCAAATACACTGATAAAAGTATTTCCAATGGCTTTTCTTTTTTCTTCCGGATCGGATTTGCCCGAGAGTGCTGCATAAAATTCAGAGGTGGCATCAATGCCTTTGATGTTTAATCCGAGATGGGCATAATCGTCGAGGATCTGCTTGAATTCATCTTTGCGTAACAATCCGTTGTCAATAAACAGACAATGCAATTGCTCACCAATGGCTTTGTGAAGCAGGAAGGCAGCAACTGTTGAATCCACTCCCCCCGAGAGTCCTAAAACAACTTTTTCTTTGCCGGCGATTTGCTTTATTTTTTCGATACTTTCTTCCACAAAAGCAGCCGGACTCCAATCGCCCCTGCAAGCACAGATGTCAATGATAAAGTTTCGTATGAGTGTAGCTCCACTGTGGCTGTGGGTTACTTCCGGGTGAAACTGCACACCATACACAGGATGAGCTTTGTGTTTGTATGCAGCCACAGGGATGTCTCTTGTTTTTGCCAGGATGATAAAATCATCGGAAAGCTTAAGAATACTGTCACCATGACTCATCCATATCTGAGGGTCGCTCATGTTGGAGAATAGCGCATCCTGCTCCAGCATGATAAGTTCAGACCGACCATATTCTCTGTGATCTGATTTTTGAACACTGCCACCTGTTTCCTTGGCCATCATTTGCGCACCGTAACAAATACCAAGTATGGGTATTTTCCCGAAGAGGTTTTTTGATTCAACAAGGGGAGAGTGGCTGTCGTTTACAGAAAAAGGACTGCCGGAAAAAATGATTCCGCGAATGCCGGCAGATTCGTGCTGCCCAATACCGGCTAAAAGTTTATCGGCTGCGTGGTAAGGATGGATTTCACAATATACTCCTGCTTCTCTTATTCTGCGGGCGATAAGCTGGGTATACTGAGACCCAAAATCAAAAATGTAGATGGTTTGATGCACCTTGCGAAATTACCCTAAATATTGGGATCAGCCAAGTCCGAGCAAGCAATTTTTTAGGACTATTTGAGCCGCGTTTTATAGCCCAATTCTTCCAGGATGATTTTTGTTTTTTCACGACAATCACCCTGAAGGATGATCTCACCATCCTTTGAACTCCCGCCAATTCCGCATCTTTTTTTTAGCGTGGTACACAATTCACCAAGCGCTTCTTCTGTACCTTTAAATCCACTGACCAGTGTAACAGTTTTGCCGGCCCGCTGTTTAGACTGCCTGCCGATATACAGCAATTGTTTACCGGGTATGATTTCCGAAGCAGTTTCATTTTCTTCCTCGGGCGGTGTCCATTCACGGTTGGTGGAATACACCATGTTTCCGAGACTTTGAAGATTGTTGCTCTTGTTTGTTTTTTTCATTTGTTCACAAGTATTCTCAGTGATTGTGGATCTGCCGCAACCCTTATTTCTGCGGGTGCATCCAGCAATATTCCATCCATTTGAAGATAGGGGAAACTGTTTTCAATATAGAATTCTTTTGCGCGCAAGCGGATCATGCGGCTTTCAGAGAAATCATTTTTTCTGATGAGGTTCCAGATAAAAAAAGGAAGTTCAAACCAGTCGGGTTTCTTGAATAAACACACTTCAAGCATGCCGTCGGAAATAGATGCCCTTGGATTGATATACAAGCGGTCTCCGTATTGTTTGCCATTGGTAATGACCAGCCAAAATACCGACCCGGAGTATTCCTCTTCATCCGTGAGCACTCTTACCCTGTGGTTTTTTGCTTTTCTGTATTCAGCAAGTACTGAGAATAACAACGAAAATCCGCTTGGTATCTTGCTGTGTTCAAATTTTCTCACAAGGGAAGCATCTAAGCCAAGCCCGGCGATGTTCACAAAGAAACGCTCGTTGAGGCTTGCTGTATCTATTTGCTTGATGGTTCTTCTGTTGATTGATTCAAAGGAATCTTCCAACAGAGGATAATTCACTTTCAGGTGTGATGCCAGTCCGTTTAAGCTCCCAAGCGGGAGAATACCCATACAGGTTTGTTTTCTTACAAGCAAGCCGGCAAGCCTGTTAATAAAGGCATTCCCACCACCAATGATGACAAAATCATAGTGATCTCGAACACATTCTTCAACGGTTTTTTTTGCGGAACTTAAATCCTCGCAATAAACAATATGGTAGTGGAAATAATCTTTCTTGAGGTGTTTATGCACGCTCTCTTCAAAGGAAGCTTTTGAAATGTTGAGCAAAGCATCCTCAACAACAATACAGGTTTTGGCGTGATTCATTTTTAGGTTTTAATAAGTAGGATGAGTCCCGCCATTATAAGAAGAACCGCCAGCAAGGTACGCACTGTTATTTGTTCATGCAGAAATAATGCAGATAAAAGGATGGTTACGAGAATGGACCCTTTGTCTATGGTGGCAACTACGCTTACCTTACCTGATTGGATGGCACGGTAATAAAAAATCCATGAAAAGGCTGTGGTGAGCCCTGATAGGGAGAGAAAGACCAATGATTTAATGGAAACTGCCCCCAATTGTTTGATGGGATGAAGTATAAAAGCATGCGCTAAAACCAGGCTGAACACCACAGAAGTTCTTATGACAAGGGCCAGATCCGAGGGCAATTCACCCATTCCGAATTTAGCAAGAACACTGGTAAGTCCGGCAAAAGCCATCGATATCAATGCGTATAACACCCATGTTTCCATGTATGCGAAATTAGTTGATTTAGGTTCACCGGATAAGTTTAGATTTATAAAAAACATTTACCTTTCCCCACCATAAATGATGTGACTATGAAACAAACAATCTTTGCTTTTCTTTTTGTGATGTGCTCTTTAAACTTGCTTGCCGAGCCGGATACAACCTGGAAAAGAGGCGGATTCGCCTCTCTGAATTTCAACCAGGGAACTTTTTACCAGTGGGCCCCCGGGGGTCAGAGCAATGTGGCCTTTTCCGCCATTTTTAATGGGTATGCAAAGTATAATGATGGCAAAAAGACATGGAAAAATGAACTGAATCTTTCTTATGGCACCATCAGAAACTTTAACATAGGTGCAGTAAACCAGGTTGATAATTTTTGGTTAAAAAACGAAGATCGTATACAGCTTGATTCGAGGTTTGACCTGAAAGCCCAAAAGAAATTTTACTATTCCGTAAGTGCCAATCTACTCTCTCAGTTTGACAAAGGTTTTATTGCTCCGGATTTTGTGAATGTACAGTCTCATTTTCTTGCCCCGGTATTTGTTACCATAGCCCTGGGCTTTAAATGGAAACCGGTTGAGTACTTCGAAGTATTTTTGTCTCCTGCTGCCGGTCGCTATACCTATGTAAGGCTGCAAAATCTGGCTGACCAAGGATTGTTTGGCGTCGAAGGTGCTCAAAAAGATGCATCCGGAAATCTGATTGCAGGAACCGGACAGAAATTTCGTCCTGAGTTCGGAGCCTCCATGGAAGTAAACTTCAACAAAAAAGAGGTATTTAAGAATGTAGATCTTGTTACCAATCTGAGACTCTATAATAACTACACCGACAAAAGAAAAGACAATCGCAGGAATGTTGATGTAAACCTCACTTGGAACCTTCTGATGAAAGTGAGCAAATACATTGGTGCATCTGTTATCGGACAACTCGTGTATGACGATGATATTCTGGTTCCTCAAAAAACAGCTTATGAACTCGATGCGAATGGCTTGCTCAAAGGCCGTGTAGTGAAATCCGGCAAAGGGATTCAATTGAAAAATATCTTAGGGCTCGGGTTTTCCTATAAGTTTTAATAAGCATGGGTAAGTCCATTATTTTCTCTGCTCCCTCCGGTGCCGGCAAAACCACCATTGTGCATGCCATGTTGCGCAAGTATCCGGTATTGAAGTTTTCGGTATCTGCAACCAACAGGCCTATGAGGGAAGGAGAAACACAAGGAAAGGACTATCATTTCATGAGCACCCCCGATTTTTTAGAAGCCATTAAGAAAGGTCAATTTTTGGAGTATGAGGAGGTATATGCAGGTAACTTTTACGGGACTTTGCACTCAGAAGTAGAATCCATCTGGTCGTCCGGAAGGGTGGCTATTTTTGATGTGGATGTGGTGGGAGGTTTGCGTCTCAAGGAAAAACTGGGCAATGATGCACTCGCAGTATTTGTAAAAGCCCCCTCCCTGGAAATCATTGAAAACAGGTTGAGGGAGCGGAAAACAGAATCAGAAGAAAAGATTGCTACACGCATAGCGAAAGCATCCTCCGAGATGCAATTTGCACCTTCATTCGATAACATTCTTCTGAATGAAAACCTCAGTCAGACCTTGGAAGAAGCTGCACAGATGATTGCAGATTTCTTACTTTCGCAGGAGATGTGAATGAACAAAGACCTCTTGTCTACCCCTATAGAGTACCTCAAAGGCGTAGGCCCGCAAAGAGGCGAAGCCTTTAAAACCCATTTGCAAATTTTTACTTACGCCGACCTGCTTCAGTATTTTCCCTACCGCTACATCGACAAAACCAGGGTATATGGAATTTCTGAAATAACGGAAGACATGCAATGGGTGCAGATTTGTGGAACCATTGTAGAAGTAAATGAAGTAGGCCACAAACGGGCAAGACGATTGGTTGCTACACTGGCTGATGCATCCGGAATGGTTGAGCTCGTATGGTTTCAGGGGCTCAAATGGATCAGCTCATCGGTGTCCATTGGAAAAAAATACCTCGTCTTCGGAAAACCTGCACTCTTTAAAGGAAGCTACTCATTTACCCACCCGGAGTTGGAAATTTACCAGCCCGAGATGATGCATACCCTTTCCAAGTTTGAACCGATGTACCCCTCGGGAGAGAAGCTAAAAGCAAGAGGGTTGGACAGCAAGGGAATCGCCCGTGTGGTGCAAACGCTGCTGGAGATTGTGCAGCATGCCATTCCGGAGATTCTGCCCGCCGGCGTCATCAGTTCAATGGGTCTTTGCCCAAGAAAAGAAGCTTTTTTATGGATGCACTTTCCAAAAGATCAGGCACAATTGAACCAGGCCATCCATCGACTCAAGTTTGAAGAGTTGTTTATGGTTCAGCTGCGGATGCTGAGGTCACGACAGATTCGCTTGTATCAAAACAAAGGTTTTGTATTCGACAAAGTAGGCGAGGTCTTCCACACTTTTTATCATGAACATCTACCATTTCCGCTCACAGAAGCGCAGAAAAGAGTAATCCGTGAAATCCGCTCCGACATGGGTTCCGGCAGGCAGATGAACCGCCTGCTGCAAGGCGATGTGGGAAGCGGTAAAACGCTGGTCGCCCTCATGTGTATGCTCATCGCCATCGACAATGGTTTCCAGTGTGCACTGATGGCACCAACAGAAATATTGGCAACACAACATTTTCATACCTTCCGGGAACTGCTGTCTAAGATGCCGGTCCAAACGGGACTGCTTACCGGCAGTACCAAGCCGCAAGCACGACCTCAACTGCAACTTCTGCTCGACAACGGGATGTTAAACATGCTCATAGGTACGCATGCCTTGATTGAAGAACAGGTAAAGTTTCAGAACCTCGGCCTGGTAATTATCGATGAACAACACCGTTTTGGGGTAGAGCAGAGAAGTAAACTATGGCAGAAAAACGATGTGTTTCCGCATGTACTGGTGATGACGGCCACGCCTATTCCGCGCACGCTGGCAATGACCATGTATGGCGACCTGGATACATCCGTGATCGATGAAATGCCGGGAGGCAGAAAACCCATCATCACCTCACATCGATATGATGCCCATAGGCTCTCGGTATTTGGATTCATCAAGCAGCAAATTGAACAAGGAAGACAGGCATACATCGTTTATCCCCTGATTGAAGAATCAGAAAAACTGGATTTTAAAGATCTGATGGATGGATACGAGAGTGTGGTAAGAGCGTTCCCTCCGCCTGTTTACAGGGTGGGTATTTTGCATGGAAGAATGAAATCTGCCGACAAGGATTTTGAGATGCAAAGATTTGCTTCCGGGGAAACACAAATCATGGTGGCCACCACTGTAATTGAGGTGGGAGTAAATGTTCCGAACGCAACGGTGATGGTGATAGAAAGCGCAGAGAAGTTTGGCCTTTCTCAGTTACATCAGTTGAGAGGTCGCGTTGGAAGGGGAGGAAATCAATCTTATTGCATTCTTCTTACTTCCGATAAACTCAATCCTGATGCCCGCAAACGGATTGAAACCATGGTAAGAACTAACGATGGTTTTGAAATTGCCGAAACCGATCTTGCCCTTCGCGGTCCGGGCGACATGCAGGGGACAAGACAAAGCGGAGCTGTTGACCTGAAGCTTTGTGATTTGTCTAAAGATGGAGAGCTTATTGCGCAATCCCGCGAGGTGGCAAGAGCACTGCTTGCCAACGATCCCATGCTGCAACATCCCGAACATCAGTCCCTGCTCCTGCATCTGAAAACACAGGAGAACGGCAGATTGCTTTGGAGCCGAGTTAGCTAGTCGTCTACATCAATTGAAAGAACAATATTGTGTGAACAAATCAGCGCCCGATGTGCGCCGGAAAGTTTTCTACTTTCGCACATGATGAACCCCATAGATTTTTCGATAAGCGCCAAGGCGTTTCGCCTCATATTGGCAGGCATTGTCATGGTTTATCTGCTTAATCTTCGTTTGGATGTGATGGAAGTGGATGCTGCCCAATACGCATCTATCAGCCATGAAATGCTCACCACAAAATCATTTCTGCAGGTGCATCACCGAGGCGAAGATTACCTCGATAAACCTCCCTTGCTGTTCTGGTGCAGTGCCATCAGTATGTCAATCTTTGGCTCTTCTGCCTTCGCTTACAAGTTACCCGGATTCTTCTCTTTGCTCATCACACTCTTTTCACTTTACCAATTTTGCCTGCTATGGTACAATGAGCAAACCGCTCGAAGAGCAGTATTGATTTTGGGTACTTGTCAGGCTTGGTTTCTCATGAGCAATGATGTGAAAATGGAAGGTCTCTTGTCTGCCGGAATCATGTTTGCCATTTGGCAGGGATCTGTTTTCTTTCACCGAAAAAGCCTGACCTCTGTCATCCTTTTTTCACTGGGTATCTCTGCTGCCTTGCTCACCAAAGGCCCAATCGGATTTGTTTTGCCCATCATGGCTCTTGGTTTCCATCTGTGGATGAAAAAGCAGGTAAAAATCATCATGCATCCTCGCGTGCTGCTTTTTTTTCCGATGGTCTTTTTACTCCTTTTGCCCATGTGCATCGGTCTCTATCTGCAATTCGACCTGCATCCCGAGAAGGAAGTGTACGGATTGAAAGGACCTTCCGGATTGGAGTTTTTCTTTTATACCCAAAGTTTCGGAAGGCTCACCGGCGATATTTACTGGAGCAATCATTCCCCATGGTACTTTGTTTTGCGGAGGATGGGATGGGATTTTGCTCCCTGGTGTTTCCTGTTCTGGCCCATTTTTCTCAGGATTATTCTTAAGAAAAACCTTTTCTTTCATCAAACGGAGTATATCACCATGGCATTGTTTTCTGTTGGCATCATTGGGTTCTCCATCTCGAATTACAAATTGCCTCATTATGTTTTTCCGCTTTTTCCTGCCTGTTCAGTGCTCATTGCGCATCATGCAGAACATTTGGTAGGAAAAAATGGAATGCGGTTTTTTCTGTTGTATTTGTTGGTCATCTTTCTGGTGATGCCACCGCTGGCTTTATTACGTTCCTATGATGCAGACGCCTTGCCCTGGATGTTGTATGCAGTGGTACTCTTTTCATGCCTGTATATGGTTTATCAAAAAAAATGGCTTTATCAAACGCTTTTTGTTTCCTTACTTGGTTTCGGACTCATCATGTCTGTTTGGTTTTACCCCTCGTTGCTTGTCTATCAATCCTCCTCGCTTGCCGGTAAATACTTGAAAAAGAAAAGACAAACCGGGGAAAAAGTTTTTTTGCTCGCCGCTTCCGGTCATGCGCTTGATTTTTATAGTCAGACCCTCTCAAAAACTTTGAAGGATGCAAATTCGGGAGATTGGTTATATGCCTCATCTGCCTGCGGAGATTCACTGCTGGCCATGGGCAATTGGACCTTGCGCTTAAACATGCCCGATTTTCCGGTGAGCAGACTCAAAGCCCGATTTCTCTTGGATAAGGAGAGAGATAAAACTTTGCAGCACCGCTATCTTTTGCAAAAAAAATAAAGTGATACCTCAGTTTATTTGCTAACTTGCATCAAACTATACTATGCGCAAGTTTCTCTTTTTCTCAATGCTTTCAATCATCGTTTCGTGTTCGGTGAAAAAAGTCAGTGGTCCTGTTCAATCAGATATTGACCGCGTTGCAAGTGTGTTTCCGGGCTACACCCTCGCTTCTCTCAATGAAGGCAAGAATTTGTATGAAATGAATTGCAATTCCTGTCACGGTCTCAAAAGTCCTGCTTCTGAGTCTGCAAAAGGTTGGAAAAACATTGTGCCCGAAATGGTAGAAAAAGCCAACCGTGAAGGAAAAAAAATCAATCCGGATCAAGAAACACTTATCCTGCGTTATCTGCTTACCATGGGACCTCTTAAAAAAGGTTCCTGATTCCTCAGTAAAAATTTAGCAGCCTTATTGATTCAGCAAGGAGAGAACTTCCCTTCTCCCGTTAAGCAGTGCTTTTACCTTGAGTGGTTTTGCCTGCTTAAGCCACCATAACTTACAAGTATGGTAAAACTCCGAGCACAAAAACGCATACTCCCTGAGTATAAGCATGGCCGGAAACTGCAAAATGATGAATGCCAAAGTGGGCAGGAAAAATGAAAGTGAGAAGCCTATTATGCAAACAGAGAGGCTTTGCATGAGAATGATAAGGAAGACAAAGGCAGTATGAAATGAGGCTTTGAATTCTCTGCCAATAGGAATAAAAGTAGAGAGAAAGATACCTCCAAACATGGGAAGCCCTCCGGCAATAAGAGACAGCAATGCAAGAGGAAAAGCAAGAGCAATCAACAGGGAAGAGTAAAGCATGAAGCCCAGGGATTTTTCTTTGATGGAAGCAATGGCTCCGTCGCTGATTTTGTGGCGCTTGAGCAATTTTTCATATTCTTTACAGGCATTCCCAAGTGCCCTGGATTTTTCTGGATCAATACGCTGATTGATACTTTTACAAAACCTGATTTTTTCTATTCCCTGCAATTCTTTCTTTTTCATTTTAAGCAGGGTGATAAGCGTTGGCGCTTCCAAGGGTGGCAAGGCTTCCTCCACTACATTCTTAAGCAATAGTTCGGTGTCTCGAGTAAGGCTTGTGATGGCCTTTGCTTCATTCTCTTCATACATTTTACGGTAATCCGAAACTTTGATTGGATGGTGAAAGGCAAGGTGAATAGAGCCAAAGGCTTTCGTAAACCTTGAATAGTTGATTCCCACCGGAACAATGTAAATTTCTTCTTCAAACCCCTTTGCTTCGGCGGCTTTGAAAGCAATTCTTGCCATACCCTTTTTGAGTGGTCTCACTTTTTTTTCCTGCACACAGGTACCCTCCGGAAAGATGAGCAATGGCCCCAGGTTTTTCTCGAGCACAGCAGAAGCCAAAGAAAAAGATTCTTCATTCTTATGCAGGTTCTCGCTGCCTTCAGACTTGCGATAAATCGGCAGTACATGGTAAATCCTCAGAAAATATCGGTACAATTTGCGGTTAAAGGCATCTCCTCTTGCTATGGAATAGATGTTTTGGTTGAGACTAACATGCAGCAGGATGGAATCCAGAAAGGCATTGTTATGGTTTGCTGCCAGAATAATGGGCTTGCCTGTTGGTAGGTGTTGTTGTCCGGTAATACTAATTTTACGAAAGTAATAACGCTTAAGAAACTGATACATCAGGTGGGAGAGCAAGTATAGAAATCCACCCGACAAGATGCCGGAAGCAACATGGGTATTTCCAGATTTGCTCATTCTTTTTCCATTAAATCTCCAAGCTTTTGATGATAGAGTTGATTGTACTCTTTGATATCACCAATTGTCTTTCCATTCACAGTGATATTTCCTTTGCTCACCGTTCCCAGCACATGGCAAGCTGTTGAGTAGGAGAGGGCGCATTGTTTAATCTGCTCAACCTGATCTTCAGAAACGGCCAGCAGTGCCTGTCCCTGTGTTTCTCCGAACCAGAAAAAATCCCATCGTGCATCATTGGTTTGATTCACCTCGAAACCCAGTGAACCCGAAAAGCCCATTTCGCAAAGCGCAGTAAAGATGCCTCCATCGCTCACATCGTTGCAATATCTTACGCCATGTTCACCAATTAGCCTTAGCAATAACCGAATCAGGTTTTGTTCGTCTGCCGGATTCATGCTGGGTGCAGGACTTTCGGTGATGCCATGAATGGTGCGCAGGTATTGACTGCCATTGGCATTGGTTCCAGGATGATTTGCGAGAAGAAGAATCACATCTCCTGCCTTTCCCAATCCAACTTCTGCAATTTTTGAAATGTCATGCACAAGGCCAATCATACCAATGGTTGGAGTTGGGAAAACAGGAACAGTCACTCCTGCATGCGTAAACTGGTTATAGAAACTCACATTTCCACCTGTTACAGGAGTTTCAAGTACATTGCATGCAAGCGACATGCCTTTTATGGCGTGAACAAATTGCCAGTATACTTCCGTGTTGTATGGATTACCAAAGTTCAAACAATTGGTAACAGCAAGAGGAGTTGCACCGCTGCATGCCAGGTTTCTGGCCGCCTCAAAAACTGCAATTGCAGTACCCTTTTCAGGATCGCACTGCACATATCTGGAATTGCAATCCACGGTCATGCCAATGGCTTTTTGTGAATCTTTGATGTGGTATAAGCCTGCACTCCTGCGGTTGTTGATGTTGAGGCTTCCTGTTCCAATCATGGAATCATACTGGTTATAAATCCATTGTTTGGAACAAATGTTTGGATGTGAAATCATTGCTTTTGCCACTTCTTCAAAGGAGGAAGGCAAGGCAATGGAATCAGGAATAAACTTTTGTGCCCTTGCATACCATTCCGGTTCTTGGTATGCCCTTTTGTAAACAGGAGCACCACCTCCGAGCACAAGACTTTCTGCATTTATTTCTGCAACTTTTTCACCCCTGAAAAAATATTCCAGGTTCGGCCCTTCAGTTACCTCGCCGATAAGACTGCAGTTTAGATCCCATTTTTCAAAAACATCCAATACATCTTTTTCCATTCCTTTCTTCACCACAACGAGCATGCGTTCCTGGCTTTCTGAGAGAAGAATTTCAAATGGTTTCATGTCCTGCTGACGCATCGGCACTTTGTCCAGAAAGATGCGCATGCCGCATTTTCCTTTTGCACTCATTTCAGAAGTTGAACAGGTAATACCCGCGGCACCCATGTCCTGCATGCCAATAACAGCGCCTGTTTTGATTACTTCCAAACTTGCCTCTAACAAAAGTTTCTCCTGAAAAGGATCTCCCACCTGCACGGCAGGAAGGTCTTCGGCAGAATTCTCTGTGATATCAGCAGACGCGAAGGTAGCGCCATGTATTCCATCTTTTCCGGTGGCACTGCCAACAATAAACACAGGATTTCCGATGCCACCTGCGATGGCAGAAATGGTTTCATTGTGCTTTACAAGTCCTACACTCATGGCATTTACCAGGGGGTTTTGGTCAAAGCAATCATCAAAAAACACCTCTCCGGCCAACACCGGTACACCAAATGCATTTCCATAATTTCCGATGCCTTTGGTAACTCCACGGATGAGCCATCGGTTGCGGGCTTTTTCGGGAAAACCAAAGCGCAAAGAATTAAGCTGTGCCACAGGTCTGGCGCCCATGGTAAAAATATCGCGGTTGATGCCGCCAACACCGGTGGCCGCACCCTGATAGGGTTCCACCGCTGAAGGGTGATTGTGAGATTCAATTTTAAAGGCGCATGCAAGGCCGTCTCCAATGTCAACCAAACCGGCATTTTCTTCCCCCGCTTTCGCCAGCATCACTTTGCCCTCGCGGGGCAGTTGCTTGAGCCAGAAGATTGAATTTTTATAGGAGCAGTGTTCACTCCACATCACAGAATAGACGCTTAATTCCGTGAAATTTGGCGTACGACCCATGAGCTTGCAAATGTGCTCGAATTCCTCTTGGGTAAGGCCAAGTTTTTGAGCCGTTTCAACACCGGCAGGTGCATTTAAAGCAGAGTCGTGTAACATAAAAATGCAATCGCCTAAAGGTAATTCATAAAAAATTATGGCAGTTAAAACAAGGGCTTTAAATTTTGCTACATTGCGAAGAATGATCTGGCTATTGCTACTGATATGCTCATTCCTGGGATGCTACCGTCTTTCCGTGTTCAGGGAAAATCCGCTTCATCCCCTTATCCTGTTTGCCATTTTTCTTCTGAAAATTACCGTAGGGGGCATGCTCGTTTGGATTTATACCTATTACTACACCGACCCGAATGCCGCTGACATCTACAAATACCTGAACGATGCAAAATTCATACACAAGGGTTTGTCACAAAATCCCATCGGCTATCTAAAAGTACTAAGTGGTACATACGGAAGCGATTTTGAGTTATGCATGCTTCTGCGCAAAACAGAATATTGGTACCTCTATGGAAGTTCCAACCTTATCAATGATGGCAGGTTAATGATCCGCTATCACTTGCTTTTACTTCCACTTACCGGAGGGAAAATTTTTACCCACTTGCTCCTGCTCAACTTTTGGGCATTTGCAGGACAAACTGCCCTGTGCAACTTGTTGGTAAAAATAAGACCAAACCACCGCTTTGAAGCAGTGGTCGCTGCATACCTTATACCTTCTGTTTTGTTTTGGACCTCCGGCATGCTCAAAGAAGGCATGCTTATCGGATTTTTTGGATTCCTACTCTACACTTTGCATGCAGCTGTTACCCGTTATAGCATCTCCTCCCTGTTTGGGATTGCCGTTTTTGGCACGGGTTTGTTTTTTTCTAAGTTTTATGTGCTCATCCTTTTGGTGGCCTCATTGCCTGTGCTTTTTTTTCTGAAACTGCTCCGAAACCGCAACCTTGCCTACCTGCTGATGCTCTTGTTTTATGTCAGTGCATACTTCCTCACCCAACCGCGATGGATAGGCGCCATTATTCATAAACAACATGAGTTTAACAATGCCACCATGGGCAACATCTTTGTGAAGTCGGAAACAGACACCTTCCGTGCCGACATCGATTTGGCAAGGCCTCTGATGAGAACTTTTGCAGCAGATACGGTCACTTTTTCTTCGCCTGTATTGGTGAAGCGATTTGTAAAACTGGCTGATGCAGACACAACACATCTGGTATCGGGTAAGAAATATGTGTTGCTTATGATCACGGAAAAGGCTGGAAGCTGGATCCTGATTCCTGCCTGCAATACCCATCCCGGCTCATTTTTAGGTCATGCACCACAATATCTTTTTAACGCTCTTTTGCGACCCAATCTGCGGGAGATAAAAAATTCCATGCAGTGGATGCCGGCTATGGAGAACATTTTAATGACACTGCTTTTTGCCTATGCAGTTTTGTTTCACAAGAAGATTCCTCTTCCTGATATGGAAGTGTATTTCTGGATTTTTGCCCTCTTTCTGCTCCTCACTGCAGGCTCTGTTACACCGGTGCTGGGGGCGCTGGTGCGCTACAAGGTGCCTGCTCTGCCCTTGCTTTGGTGGTCGCTATTTTGCAGGGCAAAAAAAATCCTGCCTTTGGGGCAGGATTCCTGAAGATGAATGAGTTTTGATTATGCCTCTGCAGGTGCATCACCTTCGGAGGTATTCGCCTCTTCGGAAGTTGCTTCAGCTGATGGAGCTTCCTCAGCAGGGGCGGGAGTGTTTTTAGCAGCAATTGCCTGTTCCCTCGCCAGTTTCTTGGAGCTTTCGTCAGCCATTCTGGCTTCGTAGGCGGCTTTCTTCTTGTCGGCAAGGCTCTTGATTTTACCTGCTACGCCTGCTTCTTTTGAGTGAAGCCAGGTCTGGAACTTGGCCTCAGCCTGTTCAGAGGTCATGGCTCCTTTCTTTACGCCTCTCAGAAGATGATCTTTCATCATTACCCCTTTGTAGGACAAGATTGCCCTGGCGGTGTCTGTAGGAGTTGCACCGGTACCTACCCAATAAAGGGCGCGGTCGAAGTTGATGTCAATGGTAGCAGGGTTGGTTACGGGGTTGTAGGTTCCGATTTTCTCAATAAATCTTCCGTCCCGTGGTGCTCGACCATCCGCTACTACGAGGTGAAAAAAGGCCTTGCCTTTTTTACCATGTCTTTGTAACCTGATTTTTGTTGCCATTGTTTGTTTGTACAAGGGGCTGCGAATTTCGGAAAAATATTCATTCGCAACAAACCTTTTTTTCACTTGTGTAATTGCCCTGAGTTTGCCATGTTTACAAACTGAAATGAAACTCCCACAACAATTTGATAAAAAAGACACCCGGAGCGGCTTCGGCGAAGGACTACTCAGGGTTGCACGCACAAACCCGAGGGTTGTAGGTTTATGTGCCGACCTTACAGGTTCCCTCAAAATGGATGCATTTGCCCGTGAATTTCCGTCTCGGTTTTTTCAGGTTGGCATCGCTGAAGCCAATATGATGGGTATCGCTGCCGGACTCACCATTGGCGGGAATATTCCTTTTGCCGGCACTTTTGCCAATTTTGCTACCGGAAGGGTCTATGATCAGATCCGCCAGTCTATTGCATACTCCGGAAAAAATGTGAAGATATGCGCCTCACACGCCGGTCTCACCCTCGGTGAAGATGGAGCTACCCACCAGATTCTGGAAGACATTGGCCTCATGAAAATGCTCCCCGGCATGGTGGTCATCAATCCTTGTGATTCCAACCAAACCCGTGCCGCCACCCTTGCCATTGCTGCATACGAGGGGCCGGTATACCTCAGATTTGGAAGACCTGTTGTGCCCAATTTCACCGATGCTGAACAAGCATTTGTCATAGGCAAAGCATTGATGCTCGAAAAAGGCACAGATGTGACCATCCTTGCTACCGGTCATCTGGTTTGGAAGGCCTATGAAGCCGCAGTGATGCTGGCAGAGAAAGGAATTTCTGCTGAACTCATCAATATACATACCATCAAGCCCCTGGATGAAGAAGCCATTCTTGCTTCAGTTAACAAGACCCGCTGTGTTGTAACAGCCGAGGAGCATCAGGAATTGGGTGGGTTGGGAGAGTCGGTGGCAAGCTTGCTGGCAAGAAAATTTCCTGCTCCACTCGAAATGATCGCAGTAAAAGACAGCTTCGGTGAGAGTGGAACCCCCGACCAATTGCTTCAGAAATATGGCCTTCATGCGTCAGCCATTAGCGAAGCAGCGCAAAAAGTGATGCACCGAAAAGGATGATAAAATCCTTTTGTTCTTACCTATTTTGATCAGGATTTTTCCTTTCCATAAACACGGCAGTAATCAAAATCAATTATCTGAAGGAACTCCCTGACTTAATTTTTTCATGCATCGTCAACAGCTTTCAACACGCGTAGTGGTATCAGTAATCAGTGATTTGGCCACCGACCAGAGGGTTCTTCGTACCTGCCGTCTTTTGGCGAGTATGGGTCTTGAGGTGCACTTGCTGGGGAGATTGCTGCCCAACTCGCCTGCGCTTGAAGAACTTCCTTTTAAAGCAACAAGGCTTACCCTTTGGTTTCGCAAAGGGCCCTTGTTCTATTTGGAATTTCAATGGAGACTGTTACGATTTCTCCTTCGTGAAAATCCAGATATCTATTACGCCAATGACCTGGATACACTTCTGCCTAACCGGCTCCTGGCGTATTTCAGAAAGAAGCCTGTCGTGTATGATAGTCATGAATTTTTTACCGGTGTGCCCGAACTGCTGCATGCACCACTCAAACGAGGTCTCTGGACCCTCCTGGAAAAATGGCTGGTGCCCGGCCTGAGGCACTGCATCACAGTAAATCAAGCCATTGCAAAAAGCTACTCAGCCCTCTACGGAAATGCATGGGTGGTGGTGAGAAATATCCCTGAATCAATACCTGTGGGTCAAAAAACCGAGAGAAGCGCTTTGGGTTTGCCTGAACATGCATTTATTATGGTTATGCAAGGCTCCGGCATCAATGTAGACAGAGGTGCAGAAGAGGCCATTCTTGCCTTGAAACATTTACCGGAGGATGTTTACCTGCTCATGATCGGTGGAGGTGATGTCTATGATAACTTGCCGGAAATTGCTGCATCTGTTGGCGTTACCGGGCGACTCATCATGAAACCGCGCATGCCTTATCGCCTCATGATGGAGCATACGCGCAACTGCAATTGTGGACTTTCTTTAGACAAGCCATTGAGCCAAAATTACCGGAATAGTTTGCCCAATAAGCTCTTCGATTATTTTCATGCAGGTATACCTGTTGTTGTAAGCTGTATTCCGGAATTGGAAAAAATCGTTTCAGCCCATAATGCCGGACTCATCATCGGCGAGGTAAACCCAATGACAATTGCCGATGCAATCAAGCTGATTCATGATTCTCCCGGTTTAAACAACTCCCTCCGTGAAGGAGCAATGGGAGCAGCCAAAACATTTACTTGGCAAAATGAATCCCAAATCCTGAAGCATTTCATTGAAAAAGTAATCGTCAGCCGGGAGGCAGAAAAAAACGCGAAACCATGAAATCCTTTTTCTCTCAAATTACTTAGATTTACAGAAATTATGCAGTCGTTACTCCTTCAATTATTTGCACTCTCATATGTGGTGATTCTGTTTGGACAGACTTCAGGGGACAAATTATTTAACTGGAAGGCAAATGACGACTATGTGAAGGCATATTTTTTAAAGAGTCCGTTAAGCAAATTTTCAGGGATACTTTTTCGACTTTTGTTCTTACTGGAAGCCGGTGCTTTTCTTTTTGCAACAATGGCTCTTATCAACCTGTTCTTGATTTTTTTCGGGAATGGTTACCCTGATGTTTCGGGTTTAATGAATACACAAACAGCCCTTTTCATGGATCTTGCTTTGCTTGGCATTTTTTTTGGGCAGCGTTTGGCAAAAGACTATGCATCAGCGGCTTCAAGCACCATTTACCTCGTATTTGCGATGGGAGCAACCTGGGTGCTTACAGGAAACTGCTGAAAGGATTAACCTTTTGCTTTTACAAACAGCAGTAAATCAGTGTTGAAATATTTTCAAATGTTTCTACCCATGGTTGAGCATGGCTGTGGGCAATTCCCTTTCTTTGTATCACCAAAAAAATACCTATCATGGCTAAGGAAAGCAAAGAAAAAGAAAATCAGACCAAAGAGGCGAATAAAGAAAAGCTTAAGGCGCTTCAATTGACAATTGATAAAATTGAAAAAACCTTTGGCAAAGGTGCAATCATGAAGATGGGAGACAATCCTATCGAGGAAATGGAAGTCATTAGCAGTGGTTCCATCGCTCTGGATAATGCACTTGGCATCAGCGGCTATCCCAAAGGAAGAATCGTGGAAATTTATGGTCCCGAATCATCAGGTAAAACCACACTCACCATTCATGCCATAGCAGAAGCACAAAAAGCAGGAGGCATTGCAGCATTTATTGATGCAGAACATGCTTTCGACAGATCTTATGCAGAAAAATTGGGTGTAGATACCGAGAATCTATTCATCTCTCAACCCGACAATGGGGAACAGGCGCTTGAAATAGCAGAAAACCTTATTCGCAGTGGTGCCATAGACATCATTGTTATTGATTCTGTGGCTGCATTAACGCCAAAAAGTGAGATTGAGGGAGAAATGGGTGAATCAAAAATGGGCTTGCAGGCAAGGCTTATGTCTCAGGCATTGCGGAAACTTACCGGTACCATCTCTAAAACCAATTGTTGCTGCATCTTTATCAATCAGCTTCGTGAAAAAATTGGTGTGATGTTTGGAAACCCGGAAACAACCACCGGTGGAAATGCACTGAAGTTTTATGCCTCTATTCGTCTTGACATCCGCCGTATTGGCCAACTTAAGGATGGCGAAACTGTGAGTGGAAACAGGGTGCGTGTAAAAATTGTAAAGAACAAGGTAGCTCCTCCTTTTAAAACAGCCGAGTTCGATATATTGTATGGTGAAGGCATTTCTAAAACCGGAGAGATTATTGATCTTGGCGTGGATTTAAATGTCATCAAAAAAGCAGGAAGTTGGTATAGCTACAATGACACCAGAATTGGACAGGGCAGAGATGCTACGCGACAAACCTTGTTGGACAATCCTGAACTTCAGGAAGAACTTGAGACAAGAGTGCGTCAGGCCATGGCAAGTGCCCAGGCATCTTAAATGAAAAAATACTTTTTAGAACAGCCGGCTTATTCCTTGCCGGCTTTTTTATTTGTTTGCCATGTGGGCCGGCATCTTCAGAAAAGGAAGAAAACAATCAGAGTTCGATACCCATGATAAGAATATCGTCAACCTGCTCGTAGCTGTTCTGCCAGGTTTTTAATTCTTTTTCAATAAATGCAGCCTGTTGGTGTAGTGGTAAAACTTGTGCTTTTTGAATCAACTCCCTGAAGCCTCTCATTAATAGTTTTTGGCCATCCTTTCCTCCAAATTGATCATATATGCCATCAGAAAAAAGATATATCCGCTGTCCTTTTTGCATAATGAGGGAATGGTTTCGGAAGCTGAAATCCTTTTTGGTAAATCCGGCAATGGCAACTTTATCTGAAGGTACTTCCTGCAGTATTTCCTGCTGATTGAAGTACCATAATGGGCGGTTTGCACCTGCAAATTCAATACTAAAAATTCCTTTTTCTTTTTCGGTTATTGCAAGAAGCGCCATATCCATACCATCCCTCGAGTGCATATCGTCATTATCGTGCTGTCGGAGCGTGTTTTTTACAGAATGGTTAATATATTCAAGAACATTTGAAGGGTGATCAAATAATTTAATGCCTTCACTGAGGCGATCAACTCCAATCATGCTCATAAGCGCTCCGGGCACGCCATGACCAGTGCAATCTGCGATGGCGATAAACACCGAAGAGGACTGATTTTTTTCATTACTCACTTGCTTGAACCAATAAAAATCGCCACTCACGATATCTTTTGGTTTGTAAATAACAAATGATGAGGGAAAGATTTTTTGCAAGTCTGAGACCGGCGGGAGAATGGAATCCTGCATTCGTCTTGCATAATTGATGCTGTCGGTAATGTCTCTGTTCTTCTTGGTCAATACAATATTGATTTCTTCAATTTCTTCTGTACGGATAGCCACTTTTTCTTCCAATAATTTGTTTTCTCTTCTGAGCCGAATTTCTCTGTAACGGATAATAGAAAATATGGCTATGATGATTGTTAGGAGGGTAGCTGCATAAAACCAATTTGTTCTCCAAAACGGAGGATGAATCACTATTTTCAAAACATAAGGTTTTTTTACCCAAATGCCGTCTTCATTCGCTCCTTTAATCAGGAATGTATATTCACCGGGCCCGAGATTAGTATACTGTGCGAATCTTCTGTTGCCCGAGTAAATCCAGTCATTGTCAAATCCAACCATCTGGTAGGCATATTGATGCTTGCTTGGTGCCTGACGGTAATATTTGAAATCAAAATCAAAGGAGAAAAAGTTTTGCTTGTAGTTCAGGTGAATAATTTTTTTTATGGCCAGGATACTATCAGTTTCAATCTCTTTGTCGAAAATTTTCATTCCTGTGAGGATAAGATCTGAGACGATGGTGTCTTGTTTGAAATCATCGGGATTAAAATAGATGATGCCTTTGGCACTGGCAAAATAGAGTCTGTCTTTTTTTTCGGTCCTTGCTGCACAAAATACGCTGAAGTCATTATCGATGAGTCCATCTGTATTAAAATATCCCTTCACGCATGCATTCCTTTCCCTGATTGAGATAGCGCTGATATCTGCATTTTTCTTGCTGAGAAGACTTCTTATTTTATCTGTAAGGATAATGCGGTACAACCCGTTTGTGGTTGATAACCAGCCCAGGTTGTTTTTGTCTATCATCATTCCCATACCGGCTCCCGTTTTGAGGCCGCAGGACTCATTGAAATTTAATACTTGCGGCTTTTCATTTTTTGTTAGCACCCCGAAGATGTTTGAAAATACATCCAGCCCGCCACCGTAGTATGCAATCCATAAAAAATTGTTTTGATCGATATCCACTCCTGCAACAAATTTTCCACTGAATTCATTGGTATGGAGTTTTTTCGAAAGGTTGAATTCCTTGTCCATGATCCACAAACCATTGTCTGTCCATATAAGAATCCAATTTTCATCAATAGGCGTGAAGCCATGCACACCATTTTTGGAAATCTCACTGAATTTGGGTGATTGATTGGAAAATACCAAATGGTATGGGGCTTTCATTTGAAAGGCAAAAAGCCCATTCAGCGTGGTTCCAACAAGGAGATAATCCTTCCAGATATGCATGGATAAAAATTCACAGGAGGGATTATCAATTTTTGAGGTTGATAGAATTTCAGTTGACCTGAATGAGCCTTTTTCAATTTGATTTATTTTGCCGGAAGAGAGCACGAAATAGTACTTTTCATCTTCAGTAAAGTCCCAAATTCTTTCACTTTTAGAACCGGCAATTTTTGAGAGAACCGCATCGTAATCCTTGTTATCAGTAAAGGTTTTGTTTTTAAAATATCTGGAGCTCCAGAGGTGCTTTGATTTGTCGATAAAAATGGAAATAAACGGATTGATTTCTTCGGAAGCTTCAGTATTTACCAAAACTTTAAAAGGAGTATTTTCATTGCGCACCGAAATCAATCCTTTTTGGCTACCAATCCAAATTTCACCGTTGTAACCAAAAGCAACATTCATGGGAATGATGTTTTCCGGAATCACGAGCCTGCTTTTTTCCAGCATTTTACTCACAGGATCATAAAGCACAATGCAGCTGTTGATGTCAGCCATCCAAATCTTTCGGCTTTTCTCATCAAACTCAATATCATGCAAATACATTTTTTCTGTTCCGGGTACAATCTCCGCCGTAACCACACCTTTGTCAAGCTCTTTTTCATCAAAGCAACTAAGCCCTCCGCCATATCCGCTTAACCATATTTTGCCGTTGATAACGGATATTTTTTGGAGTTTTTCGTAAGGAAGTTTGCGTATTTGCTGAATTTTTCCGGAGGTAAGGTTGTCTGAAGAGATGATAAACAAGTCTCCTTCAAGGGCACTGCCCGCCAGTATATTTCCATTGCTGCTTGTGGCCAGCGTAACAATATCCTTGTTGGTTTCAAGACTGATGAATTGTGTTTTGAGTGTATTTACATCAGTGATAATTAATGAACCCTTGTTTTTTCCAAAATTTCCGCCTGCCCAGATACGGTTTTTTTTATCCTGCATCAGACAAAAAATCTTACACGATTCAGAGGTGTTTTTATTATTAGAGATGACACGGGTTATTTTTCCTGTGATTTTTGAAAAAACATTCAATCCGGTTTCCGTACCAATCCAGATATTTCCCGCATGGTCTTTGAGTAAACAGCGAATCCTGATATTGTCAATGCTTGAAGGATTGTTTTTTTCTGGTTTAAACACCCTAAAAACATCTCCGTTATAGTGATACAAACCATCCTGGGTTCCAATCCACACCGTTTGGTCATCATCAGTAAGCAGACATTCGACATTGGTATTTAAAAGACCTTCATTTTCCGAAAAAATGCGTGTGATAAATTTTTCGTTTGCAGAAGCAAAACTTAGTGAGCTAAAACTTATCAGGTAACTGAGAATACCGATGAGTAAACTTCTCTTTCTACTATAGATTGAAATCATTTGGCAAGTAAAGGTATTTATTTTCTGCTTTTAAGCATAAGATTGTACCTTTGGCAAACTTATGATGATCAAACAAAAAATCGCAATTCTTTGCTTATTCCTCATCTCATTTTATGGTTGTAACGGGGAACAGTCAAAAAAACAGAAAATCTCTTTTGAATTTACAGGCGGTTCGGGTAAAAAAGTAGTATTGTATGAGCTTGGAACAGCAAAAGCCACGCCAGTGGATTCTATCAATCTTGATGACAATGGAAAGGGAATGATCAACATTCAGGTTGATGATCCTCATTTCTATAGACTATCCGCTTCTCAGGATAATTTTCTGGTGATGATTTTATCCAAGCAGGATAAACAAGTTCTCATCAAAGGAAAATACGATGCAATGGCATCCACTTATACAATCAGCGGATCTGCCGAGAGTGAGTTACTTCGAACTACATCCACCATGCTGCAAAGGAATTACATGAAAGCAGACAGCATGCAAAAGGTATATTCAGAATATAAAAACAAGGGTGACGAAACCTCTGCCTCCGCAGTAGAAGGCGAGTACATCAAAATGACAAATGAGGAAAACACCATGCTCAAATCACTCATCGACAAATCTCCATCCTCATTCGTATCACTTGCCATGTTGGAAAGACTTGATAAGGATAAAGACATGGCCTACATTGAAAAAGTAGCTGCCGCCTTTTTAAAGAATTATCCTCAATCAGATTATACCAAATCACTTCAGGCCATGGTTGCAGATTCAAAGATGCTGAGCAAAGGAAGTATTCCTCCGGATATCCGATTGAGCAGCCCTGAAGGGAAGGAAATTGCCTTATCGTCTCTCAAAGGCAAAGTGGTTTTACTCGATTTTTGGGCATCTTGGTGCCGTCCATGTCGCATGGAAAATCCCAATGTGGTGAACATCTATAAAAAGTTCAATGAAAAGGGATTTACGGTGTATAGCGTTTCGCTAGACAAAAGCAAAGAGGCTTGGGCAGAAGCCATCCAGAAAGACGGTCTTGCATGGCCCAATCATGTGAGTGACCTTGGTTTCTGGAGTTCATCTGTGGTAAAACTTTATAAAATAGAAGGAATACCAATGACCTTTGTACTCGACAGAGAAGGCAAGATTGTTGCTAAAAATCTTAGGGGCAAGGAACTCGAAGATTGTATTGCCGGCTTGATCAATCCCTGATGCATACGCTGCCCGAAGGAAAAAAAATATATTTTGCTTCCGATTTTCACCTCGGTCTTCCTTCCGGTAAAACCAGCCGGTTGCGTGAGCAACTTCTCGTAAACTGGTTGAACAGTATTTTACACGATGCACATGAAGTGTTTCTGATGGGCGATGTGTTCGACTTTTGGTTTGAATACAAGCAGGTGGTTCCTAAAGGATACACCCGATTGCTTGGGAAACTTGCCGAATTAGCCGATAAAGGTATTCGTATTCATTACTTCACCGGAAATCATGACATGTGGGTTTTTACCTACTTCACCGAGGAGTTTCAGGCTGTCATGCACCGCAGTGTTTATGAGTTTTCATGCATGGGAAAGAATTTCCATATTGGTCATGGCGATGGTTTGGGTGAAGGTGACCATGGATATAAACTGATTAAAAAAATCTTTGCCAGTCCCATCTGCCAATTTCTCTTCAGGTGGATGCATCCTGATCTGGGTATTTCACTGGCCAACTTTTTCTCAAAGCGAAGCAGACACAAAACAGGTCATTTGGATGAGGTCTTTCTCGGAGAGGATAAAGAAAGGCTGATTGGCTACTGTCGTGAGATGGCCGACAAAAAGCCGGTTGATTATTTTATATTCGGACACCGGCATCTCTTGCTCGATTACCCTGTTTCACCCACAACGCGCTACATCAATCTGGGTGATTGGTTTAAAGGAGGACATTACGCCGAGTTTGACGGAAAGGAACTATATGTAAAATCAATTGCTATATGAAAACTATGATTGCCCCTTCAATTTTATCAGCAGATTTTTCGCGCCTGGGTGAAGAGATCAGGATGATCAATGAAAGTGAAGCATCACTCATCCATGTAGATGTTATGGATGGACGGTTTGTGCCCAATATCAGCCTCGGCATCCCTGTGGTAAAAGCCATCAAAAAACATGCAACCAAGCCACTGGATGTGCACCTCATGATTGTGGAACCGGAAAAATATTTTTCCATGTTTGCTGATGCAGGTGCAGATTACATCAGTTTTCATATCGAAGCCAGTGTGCATGCTCACCGGCATATCCAACAGATCAAAGACATGAAAATAAAGGCAGGTATTGCAGTGAATCCTCAAACACCTGTATCCTTTCTCAGCGATATACTCGCCGATGTTGACCTGGTCTGCCTGATGGGCGTTAACCCCGGCTTTGGTGGCCAAAGCTTCATTCCTCAGACACTTGAAAAAATAAAACAACTAAAAAAAATAATTGCAGAAAAAAAGGCAAATACCCTCATCGAGATTGATGGCGGGGTAACGCTTGAAAATGCTGCAGAGATGATTGGGGTTGGTGCCGATATACTGGTGGCCGGCAATACCGTTTTTAATTCCCAAGATCCCAGTGGTATCATTTCACGCCTCTCTCATGTCTGAAAAGGGTGGGATTCGTTCATGGGCGCTCGAAGACCGTCCAAGGGAAAAACTATTGCTCAAGGGTAAAAACGCACTCAGTGATGCTGAGTTAATAGCCATTATTTTGCGAACGGGTACCAAAAGCAAAACCGCCCTGCAGATGGCTATGGAGGTTCTGCAAAGGGCCGGCAATAACCTGGATGAGCTCGGCAAGCTGGAAATACATGACCTGGAACAAATCAAAGGCATGGGCACAACCAAAGCTGTTACTCTTGCCGCCGTGCTGGAACTGGGCAGGCGCAGAAAGAACCAGGAATCCCTCTCAAGAATTGCCATTACTTCCAGCAGGGCTGCTTACGAATACATCAGACAATATCTTGAAGATCTTCCGCATGAGGAATTCTACATGATTCTCCTGAATCGTGCCAATCGGATCATCAGACATGTCCATATCAGCAAAGGCGGAACCTCCGGCACAGTGGTAGACAACAAAATTGTTTTTGCTGAAGCCCTTCGCAGCAAAGCATCTTCCATGATTGTCTGTCACAACCATCCCAGTGGAAACATGGTTCCCTCGGAATCGGACATCGCCCTTACCCGAAAAATCGCAGAGGCTTGTAAATTGCTGGATATGACATTGCTCGACCACCTGATCATCGGCCATAACAAATACTATAGCCTAAAGGACGAAGGAGATTTTTAGATCAGGGTAAAACAGAATCCTCGTACTTTCGTCCTCCCAACCATGGCCAATCATCAACCAACCTCAGAAAACGCGCCACCCTCTTTCAAATTCAGCAAGGATTCGCTCATTAAAACATCCCGCATCTTTTCCTACATGCGCCCATTTGCAGGTAAGTTTGCCCTTGGCTTGTTTTTCCTTGTACTTACCGGACTCACTGCCATCGCCTTTCCTAAACTCATGGGCAACCTCGTGGATGCAGGCAGTATTTCGGCGGATCAAATTAACCGCGTCGGAATTTATCTGCTCCTTCTTTTTGGTGCTCAGGCAGTGTTCAGCTATTTCCGTGTGGTCCTGTTTGTGCATGTTACCGAAGGAATGCTTTCGCATATTCGGCGCGATGTGTATACACACTTGGTGCGATTACCCATGCATTTTTTTGCCAACAGAAGGGTGGGTGAGTTAAACAGCAGATTATCGAGTGATATTGCCCAGTTACAGGATACATTCACCACAAGCATCGCCGAATTTATTAGGCAGCTCATCATCATCCTTGGAGGCATAACGGCTCTTTTTATGACCAGCACAAAACTGGCATTTTCCATGCTGGCAGTGATTCCTTTGGTAGCAATCATGGCAGTTTTTTTCGGCAGGTACATCCGCAAATTTTCCAAGCGGGTGCAGGATAAAATTGCAGAATCCAATACCATTGTGGATGAAACATTACAGGGCATTGCCAATGTAAAGGCATTTGTGAATGAATGGTTTGAAATTGCCCGTTACAAAAAAAGCATTTATGATATCCGTCAAACAGCCATCAGAGGCGGCATGCTAAGAGGTGCATTTTTCTCCTTCATCATCTTTTGCCTTTTCGGTGCCATTGTATTGCTCATCTGGATGGCTGTGAAGCTCGAAAACCAAGGCGAACTCAGCCATGGAAATCTTATTCAATTTATGTTATACACGGTTTTTGTAGGTGCAAGTATTGGTGGGATAGCCGAACAGTATGCGCAAATTCAAAAAGCCCTCGGGGCAACAGAACGAATCATGGACATCCTTCAGGAAGAAACGGAATCTCTTGTTCCCCGTGAAGGCGCTCCCTATCATCGCCTGAAAGGTGAAGTAGCTTTTAGTCATGTGGCTTTCAGTTATCCATCCCGAAAAAATCTTCCTGTTTTATCCGACATCAGTTTTACAGCCAGCGCCGGTCAAACCACAGCCATTGTGGGGCCGAGCGGATCGGGCAAGTCTACCATAGTCTCGCTTCTACTCAAATTTTATCCAACAGATAGGGGAGAAATCTATTTTGATGGAAAACCCTCCTCAGATTATGCATTGAACGACCTGCGACAAAACATGGCCATTGTGCCTCAGGATGTGCTGCTTTTTGGAGGGACCATCCGCGAAAATATAGCATATGGCAAACCCGGCGCGAGCATGGATGAAATTATGGATGCAGCGCGTAAAGCCAATGCCCATGATTTTATTGAATCATTTCCGGATCAATACAATACCATTGTAGGTGAGAGAGGCATCAAGCTTAGCGGTGGCCAAAGGCAACGCATAGCCATTGCCCGGGCCGTGCTTAAAGATCCGGCCATCCTTTTGTTGGATGAGGCTACCAGTTCCCTTGATGCAGAATCTGAAAGACTCGTGCAGGAAGCCCTCGATAAACTCATGGTTGGCCGAACCACCTTTGTGATTGCCCACAGGTTAGCCACCATCCGCAACGCCGATCATATTCTCGTGATTAACCGTGGCGAGATTGTAGAGCAGGGAACCCACAATGAACTCATTGCTATGGAAAATGGATTGTACAGACAACTTTCTGCCCTGCAGTTTCAAGGTTCAGTCTCTGCCTGATAGCGCATGATCATTCAAGGAAATCATCAATACTTTGGAAGCAATCGTCCATTGTTTCCCTTGTTTTTTCTGCCGGCCATTTGCGTCCTGGTCATGATAGGTGTGATGCTTATACAAGACCTAAGCAATACAACATTTTATCAGTGGGGAATTTTTCCGAGAACAAGCAAAGGACTGAGAGGAATTCTGTTTGCGCCTTTTATCCACGGCTCATGGTCGCACCTTGTCTCCAATGCCGTTCCACTTTTGCTGATGGGATTTGGCGTATTTTATTATTTCTCAGACACAGGATACAAGGTTTTTTTTTGGCTGGCTTTTTCAAACGGCCTTTGGGTATGGTCCTTCGCAAGGGCCTCATACCATGTAGGCGCCAGCGGAATGGTGTATGGTCTGGCCGTTTTTTTGGTGCTCAGTGCCATGCTTAAACGCAACAGAAATCTACTCTTCTTCTCGCTGGTGGTTATTTTTCTCTACGGCGGAATGGTATGGGGCGTTTTTCCGGTAGATCCCAAAATATCTTGGGAATCGCATCTCATGGGTGCGATGGCAGGAGCTATTCTGGCTTATTGGTACAGAAAGGAAGGGGTTGTGAAGGAAACGATAATATGGGATGAAGAGTCAGAACTCTCGGTGGAAGAGCAAGATGAAACGGAGGAAATTCAACAGGACCCAAATGAAAATAACCAAATGGATTCAAAGCAACCTCAGATCCGGGTGGTTTATCACTTTAAAAAAGAGGATGGCAATAACTGATCATGCCAACAGGGCAAGTCAGTATTCGTCTTCGTTAAAAAAGAAATCTTCTTTTGAGGGATAATCCGGCCAAACATCCTCGATGGATTCATAAATCTCTCCTTCGTCCTCCATCTCTTGTAGATTTTCAATCACCTCCATAGGTGCACCGGAACGCATCGCAAAATCAATCAATTCATCCTTAGTGGCTGGCCAGGGCGCATCCTCAAGGTGAGAGGCCAATTCTAATGTCCCATACATACTTTTTTTATTGCTGTTTAAGGTTTGCGAAAATATCAAAAAATGAATCATTTCCATGTTATTTTAAACTTATTATAATTGACTGAAAACATGATGATTAAAAAATATCCTGCGGATTTCTCTCCCAACATTTACCCCTGCGGGCAAATTGGATTACTTACTTTTGGCCGGCAATTGATGGATATAAGTATTAAAAGTCTCATTAAAAAAGAGAAATACTGGCTCAGCGCTGCAGGCATCATGTTTTTGCTGACAGCCGTGTTTTCGGTGGGTTATCATCACCTGGATGAGCATTATCAGATTCTGGAATTTGCCGGCTATCATCTTGGGATTACGCCCTACGAACATTTATGTTGGGAATTTCCTGCACACATGCGTCCGGGTTTGCAGCCTTTCATCGCATGGGCTGTTTATACATGCATGGGATTTTTTGCAGAACCCAACCCCTTTGTGGTGGCCATGTTGCTTCGCTTCATGGTGGCGGGCACCTATTTTTTTCTGCTCCTTAAAATGTACGCACTCCTAAAAAAGGAGTATGGCTCTACCCAGCATCCCCAATTGCTTCTCTTTCTGCTGTTTTTTACCTGGTTTGGTTTCTATGCCGGTGTGAGATTTTCTTCCGAAAATGCCTCAACCTTGTTGATGATGGCATCTTTCTTCCTAATGAAAACTCCGGGGTTTACCAGACCATGGCAACAATTTCTCGCCGGTTTTTTTATGGCATGGGCTTTTCATTGCCGCTTTCAATCCGGATTTTTTATTGCAGGAATAGCAGCCTGGGGATTGTTTGTAGCCCGCTGGAATTTCTCACTCTGTATGCGCATGAGCATTGGATTTTTTGCCGCCTTTGCCCTCTCTGTTTTATGTGATCGTTGGCTTTATGGAACATGGGAATTTCCTGCCTATCATTATTTTGCTGAAAACATAATCCATGACAAAGCAGCCTCCTTTGGTGTATGGCCTTGGTATGCTTATGCTGACTGGATATTTTTTCGGGGTATTCCTCCTGTAAGTCTGTTTTATTTGGTATTTACCCTGCTATTTTTTTTACTCAAACCCTTTGATATCCTCACATGGATGTGTCTTCCCTTTCTCCTCATTCATGTGTGGGTTCCACACAAAGAACTGCGTTTTTTGTTTCCGCTCATTCCCTTTGCTGCTTTGATGACAACTGCCGCTTATGCCAAACTTGAAGAACGAATCAACTTGATGAAAGCAAGTTTTTTTACCTGGTCTCTGCGTTTGGTGGTATTCGTAAATATTGCTGTTTCATTGTATGTCATGTTTTTACCAGCCGATACACAAAACAATCTTTACCGGTTTGTGTATGAACAATGTGCTTCCCATACCTTGTTGGTTTATAACGGCGAAAACCCTTATTACAAGGCCGCTCCAATTGATTTTTATAAACGCAGAAAGCTTGAGATTAAACCACTCAGCGCGGATGCCATCAACAAGTGTAAGGAAACGAAGTTTTTGTTCGTGACCCAAACAAAAGCTGAACTTGATTCAATAACAAGACCTAAAAAATTATTGTACAACAACTTCCCCCAACTCATTAAAAAACTTGACTTCAACGGAATCAGTGCAAGGGTAAAACAATGGGAAGTGTATGAGATTGAATAAGTTTTTTCGGCTTTTTTTACCAATCACTCTCTCTGTTTGTTGATGCATGTTTTCGCAGTTATCAGCATTTTTCTTGCATTCAGAAAAGATTCCCGGTTTCATTCTTCAGTGCTTTTGTGAAGAAAACACTCCCATGCATTCCATTAAATAATCTATCAGTCGCAAGAAAATAAATTGTCTTTTTAAAAAGAGATAGCAGTTTAACCTTGTGCTTCTTTTTCTGAAAGGACAAACCACTTGGTGGTTTTTTCCTCAAGGAGATGCTCAATTTCCCTGAGTCGCTCTGCCCAAGTGTATATCTGTTCGTGCCCTGCATCGCCTTCCGACATTTTTTGGGTGAGAACTGCTTTTTCTGCTTCCATTTGCGCTATTTCAGAACCCAATAAATCAAGTTCTCTCTTTTCCTTGAATGAGAGTTTTTGGTTGGTTTTTGGTTGGCCGGAAATCGGTTTTTGTGAGGGCACCTGAATCTGGATTTTTTTGTTTTTTTCCAACCACTCCCGGTATTCAGCATAGGTTCCCGGAAAGTCTTTGATATTGCCATTTCCTTCGAACACAAACAAATGGTCTACCATGGCATTGAGAAAGTAACGGTCATGAGAAACCACCAACAGGCAACCTTTGTAATGGCGCAGAAAATCTTCCAGTGTGAGCATGGTAAGCAAATCCAAATCGTTTGTGGGCTCATCCAGAATTAAAAAGTTTGGATTTTTAACCAGTACAGTCAATAAACAAAGTCTGCGTTTTTCTCCACCGCTGAGTTTCCCGATGAGTGTATTTTGTTTTTCGGGTGGAAACCGAAAGAGTTGAAGAAAGCGGGATGCACTCACTTTTGTTCCATCTGCGGTTTCTATTACATCCGCAATTTCTTTCACCAAATCAATTACTTTTTTTTGGTCTGCTCCTACCAGTCCTGTTTGTGTGTAATAACCGAATACGATGGTTTCTCCGGGATTTATTTTTCCCGAATCAGGTGGTTCAAGCCCCAGAATCACATTTAAAAAAGTTGATTTGCCGGTGCCGTTTTTACCAACAATTCCAATGCGTTCGCCGGTCTTGAATGTATAATCGAAACCGCGGAGAATGGGCAAATCACCAAAGCTTTTGTACACTTTTTTTAGTTCCAATACTTTGCCGCCCACCCTGTTCATTTTGATGTTCAGCTCAAGTGGATCTTCTGTTTTTTTGCGTCTTACTTTTTCACCCAAAGCATCAAAAGCCTGCACCCTCGACTTGGATTTTGTCCCTCTGGCTTTGGGCATTTTTCTTACCCACTCAAGTTCTCTTCTGTAGAGGTTCAGATTTTTTTCAAGGGCTGCCTGTGAAGAGATTTCTCTTTCTGTTTTTTTCTCCAAAAAGTATTCAAAATTGCCATTGTAATTGTACAGAATACCCTCGTCGAGTTCGATGATTTTGGTACAGATTCCATCCAGGAAATACCTGTCATGGGTGACCATCAGGAGTGTGATTTCTGAGTTATCGAGCCAGTTTTCCAGCCATTCGGTCACTTCCTGATCGAGGTGATTGGTTGGCTCATCCAGGATCATTACATCCGGCTGTGCAATCAGCAATTTGGCCAATTGAAGCCTTTTCTTTTGTCCACCGCTCAGGGTATCTGAAGGCTGATCAAGGTTTTGTATTCCCAACTTTCCGAGCACCTGTTTTACGGTAGATTCGATATTCCATGCATCTGCTTTCTCAATTTCCTGAGCCAGTTCAATAAGCTTTAGGCTCGCACTTTCGTCGTTCGGATGGGTATGCACCCTTTCTGTCATTTCCTCGTATTGCCTGATGAGAGGCAAGCCCGGAAGATCGCTCTCAAAAAGATAATCGGCGATGCTGGTACCCGGGCGCATGTTGGCATCCTGATGCAAAAATCCAATACGGATGTCCTTGCGGTAAACCACTTTTCCCTGGTCCGGTTTTTCAATGCCGGCAAGGATGGAGAGCAGGGTTGATTTCCCGGATCCATTGGGTGCAATCAAGGCTACCTTCTCACCTTTTGCCAGCCCCAAATTTAAGTCGGAGAAGAGTTGCTTTTCCCCGAAGGTTTTGGCGAGTTTTTCCGCAGACAGCAGGTTCATTCAAATTGCAGATACCGCTCGCGAATAACTTCCATGTGATGGTCGAAATGCCCTGCCATTGCATAAATGAGGGCTCGAACGGAGATTTGGCCATTGTTGGCAGTACCGATGAGGTTCAACTCTTCGGAGGAAAAACTTTTAAATAGGCAGATGTTTGCTTCTCTCGCCAGTGAAAATTCATGGGCGAGGTCATGATAAGTACGATTGTCAAATTTTCCCCGGGTCACATAGGCAAAATCATCAAAACCGGCCAAAGGCGTTTGTGTATCGCCTCTGCCAAATCGAAGTGCCCGGTAGGCAAATATTCTTTCCACATCAATGAGGTGCCCAATCACGCCTTTGATGGTCCATTTGCCGGGAGCATAGGCATAATTTTCTTTTTCTTCGGGAACATTTCCGGGAAGACTGTGCATCTCAAGAATCTGAATCTCCAGTACTTGCAAAAGGTTATCAGTTTGAATCCGCTGAATGTAGTTTTTGTAAAACTCCGGATACTCAGATTCCAATGGTTTTCTCATATCAATTAAATCTTTGTTCCAAAGGCAAGGTCACCTGCATCACCCAAACCGGGAACGATATAACTCTGGGCCGTTAATTCCTCGTCGAGTGCACCCAGCCAAATGTGCGTATCAGAGGGAAGATGACTTTCGATGAATTGTAAGCCCTGCATGCTTCCAATGGCTGTTACAACATGGAGTTTAGAAGGCGTACCGCGCTTGAGCAATGCCTTGTAGGCAAGCAGGATAGAGGTTCCGGTAGCAAGCATAGGATCACTCAGAATCACTGTTTTGTTTGTAAGTTCAGGACTGGAGAGATATTCCACCTGTACATCAAAACTGCCATCTTTGTGGTGCTTCCGGTATGCAGAGATAAATGCGTTTTCGGATTTGTCGAAGTAGTTCAACAGACCCTGATGCAATGGTAGTCCTGCCCTTAAAATGGTGACCAGCACAGGTTGTTCCTGAGGCAAATCAACACTGGCAATGCCAAGAGGCGTGGTCACTTCGTGTGAAGCATAGGTCATGCCTTTGCTGATTTCGTACGCAAATATTTCTCCCATGCGTTCGAGGTTTCTGCGGAATCTCATCGAATCCTGCTGAATGCGTCGGTCTCTTATCTCGGCGATAAAGCTGTTGAAGACGCTGTTTTGGTTTGCCAGAATGGTATGCATAGGCTTGGGGCGCTAAATTAATAATTCATACATACAAATGTTCCCGGCACAGGAAAATTGCTTATTCAGCAAAGGGCCTCATCCATCAGCAAGGTGAAGATAAGAGGCTTTGTGACGATGAGCGGCTTTAGCGTTTTAAAATTTTTTCCCGGTATTTTCCTCCATCCGCAAGCAGAAAATAAGTTCCTGCGGGAAGATTCTCAATGGGGATAAGGGTGAAATAGGTTCCGATGCTTCCTGAAAGAACTATTTTTCCCTGTATGTCCGTAACCCAATAACCGACACCCGCAAGTGATTTGTCGCTTGCCAGACCAATGTTCCGGGTGGCAGGGTTTGGAAACAATTGCAGGGCCTCTGTATTGCGCACCGATTCCCTGGTTTTGCTTGGGTTGCTTTCAACGATGAAAATACCGGTCATGCCCATGTTGATGTGTGGCGTACATACATACTGATAGATTCCCGGAATCTGGGGAATATAGCGGAAAAAAGTATCAGATGGCATTTGCCAAACTTGATCAAAAGTTGCTGCACCCGAAGGAATTGTTGTGGAGGTGATGGTGTGTGGCATGGTAGGAGCATCGAGTGGAAGCCATTGAATGGTATCTCCGGGAATCATACTGATGGTATCTGTTGCCCAGCCCGGGTTGACAAACTTCATGTATCCACTCCAAACCAATACGGTATGTGTAGCTGAGAAAGCAGAGAAACAAATGAAAGATGCCGCTAGAAAAATCAATTTTTTAGCCATGTGTGTTTTTATAATTTTTTCAAATGTAAAATTTTATTCATCATCTTCCTTCGCTAATCTGTTGGCGAAGCTTTACGATTCCAGGCTGCATCATTCCACCTGGTTTTTGTTTCGATTTTTCGTACCTCGGACAGCCTGAAAATATATTTCAAAATTTCATCTGCAATAATTGCTTGTTTGGCTTCTATTTTATTTGTTCCAGGATGAGATGATCTTTACTATCTATCAATCACAGAAAAGAATTTTTTCATCTATACATTGTTACAAAAGGATTTTGTCTAAGTAATAATAGGTTTGCAGCCAATAGAAGCTGTCGATTTTAACCGCGATGCTTTTGCTGAAAAGAATATTTCTGTTACCACAAATCTTTCATCGAGCAAAAGACCGCCAATTTCTTTTAGTTGCTATTATGAGAAGGGCTATTCTCAGCTATTTTAATTTTCGGTATTTGATAATAGTGTCTGAAATTACATACAGGAACCACAAGGATACAACAGATAAATATACTTCAAGGTCATTCCGCAAAAAGCAACACATATAAGAGAATAAAAACTTCTCAAATGCTTTGCTATGTATGAATGAAAAAAAATCTATATCAAAGTACCACGATAATCGTATAATTAAGTAAGGCAAAAAGAAAAGAAAATGTAAAAACAAAAAAGAATGTATGGAATGAAGAAGGACTGATCCCATTCTTTTTTAAACATCACGCATTGTGTTTGAACCAGATTTCGAATAATAGAATGGTTGTAGATATTTTTGCCTCTTTTAATGGAATAGTTGTCCTTACTTTCATCTAATTCACTTTTTAAGATTTGATGCCGATTAGCGCCCAAAATAAATCTTTCTCAGAAATACCAAAGGCTATAACGGCAGCTCTATAAAGAATATTGCCATAATCGTGATATCGAACTAAGGGGTTATTATTGATTGACCATGCACTGACAGCCAAAGGATGGAATTCCTTTCTTTTTATGTCAAGAGGTTTGTGATCATCAACCATTGATTGTCAACCATATTTTTTTTGATTTTATTCCTTGTTGCAGCGTGGTTTTCATTTAGAAAAATATGCTGCCCAGTGTCTTAGTGTAGAAGTAACAATTGTTTGCGCTCTTGAAATTGATGTGTGTTCAATGGATATGAACTAAAATTGTTAATTAACAAATTCAGGGTGTTTCAACATGATTATTTAGTTAAATTTGTTACAACAACCCAATAAATAAGTATACATGAAAACCTTTATTATGAAATGGCTTGGATTCTCTGCCAAGCATGAAATCGAAAATGCTTTTTTGAGAGATCCCCAAATTATTGATGTCCGCACCAATACGGAATACTCCGAAGGCCATATTCCGGGTTCGCTCAATATTCCCTTGCATAGACTTGAGGAAAATTTACACAGGCTCAATAAAAATCGACCGGTAATTACTTGTTGTGCCTCAGGGATGCGGAGTGCCTCTGCCCAGAAATTTCTGGAGTCATCAGGCTACAATGAGGTTTACAACGGTGGCAGTTGGCACAAACTCCAGCGAAGGATTAACGCCATGCAGAACTAATTCCCCTGCATTTCCTGCCAGGGTTTTCGGCTTGTCATACTATTTGGCTAATATTGCAGAAATGAGCCGAATATTCGACGCCGAAGGCGAAGGCATGGAGCCGGTTGAAAAAGAACTCGAAAAGGTATTAAGACCGCTGAGTTTCGGTGATTTTGCCGGTCAGCAAAAAGTACTCGAAAACCTGGAGATTTTCGTTGGGGCTGCCAAAATGCGTGCAGAACCTCTTGACCATACATTACTCCATGGTCCTCCCGGTTTGGGAAAAACCACACTTGCCAACATTCTTGCTAACGAAATGGGCGTTGGCATCAAAGTTACTTCAGGTCCGGTGCTCGATAAGCCCGGCGATCTTGCCGGTCTGCTCACCAACCTCGAGCCCAATGACATTCTATTTATCGACGAGATCCATCGCCTGAGTCCAGTCGTTGAAGAATATCTTTACTCTGCCATGGAGGACTACAGGATAGATATCATGATTGAATCCGGCCCCAATGCTCGGAGTGTGCAAATCAAACTGAATCCTTTTACCCTGGTCGGTGCAACCACTCGTTCAGGCATGCTCACTTCGCCTTTAAGGGCAAGGTTTGGCATCAATTCCAGGTTAGAATATTATGATGCACAAGTGCTTACCTCGATCATACAAAGATCCTCAGGGATTTTAAAAGTGGAGATTGAAGAGGTTGCGGCTTATGAAATCGCCCGCAGAAGCAGAGGCACACCTCGTATTGCCAATGCCCTCCTCAGACGCACCCGTGACTTTGCGCAGGTGAAGGGAAATGGTACCATTGATTTTGCCATTTCCAAAACAGCACTTAAAGCCCTTCAAGTGGATGAAAATGGACTCGATGAAATGGACATTAAAATACTTTCTACCATCATCGATAAATTCAAAGGTGGTCCGGTTGGTTTAAATACCATCGCCACAGCCGTGGGCGAAGAGGCAGATACCATCGAAGAAGTGTATGAGCCCTTTTTGATTCAGGAGGGATACCTCATGCGCACACCCAGAGGAAGGGAAGCCACCGAACTCAGTTTTAAGCATCTTGGGAAATGGAATCTAGGCAAGTCTTCCGGACAGTTATTCTGATAAAAATGAAAATTACCTACACACTTCTGTTTTTTCTTTTGCGCGGCGTGCTCTTCGCACAGTCAACTTTTCCAATCCAGGGAGTAAGTTTCAACGATAACACGGTCTATGCTTTTACTCATGCGACCATTTACACAAAACATGATGCTGTGTTGCATGATGCCACCATGCTTGTGAGCAACGGACTTGTAAAAGCGGTGGGAACAAACCTCCCAGTTCCTGCCAACGCACTGGTTTTTGATTTGAAGGGAAAGTTCATCTATCCTTCCTTTATTGATGTGTTCAGCCATTATGGAATGCCCGATATGCCGGCCAAAACCCGGGAAAAAGTCCAATATGAAAAAGGCCGTACCGGCATTGTTGCCTGGAATGACGCCCTAATGCCTGAAAAAAAAGCTGCCGCCCACTTTAAAGCCTCTTCTCAGATGGCTGAGGATCTACGCAAACAAGGCTTTGGTATCGCAAATGTGTGTATGCCCGATGGCATTATGAGAGGTACATCTGCACTTGTTGCACTGGGCAATGGCAATGAAAATACCCTCACCCTGGGAGAAGAAATTACCTCCCAATATTCCTTTGAAAAAGGATCTTCAGGCCAAGAGTATCCCTCTTCACTGATGGGCGCCATTGCCCTTATCAGACAAACACTGCTGGATGCTGAATGGTATGCATCAGGCGGCCAAAAAATAGAGCCGAATCTGTCACTTGATGCCCTCATCAAACAACAAAAAATGCCCGCTATTTTCGATTGCCGCGACAAATACAACATTTTGAGAGCTGCTGAAATTGCAGATGAATTTAAAAGAGAATTTATTTATAAAACTTCCGGAAATGAATACCCCTTGGCTGCAGAACTCTCGCGCCGCAAATTGCAGCTGGTGGTTCCCGTACAGTTTCCTCATATGCCCGATGTGGAAAATCCATATGATGCTTCCATCGTGGAATTGGCAGACCTGAGACATTGGGAACAGGCTCCTTTCAACCTACAGATGCTCGAAAAAGCAGGACTCACTTTCTGCATTACCTCCTCCGACTTGATTTCAAAAAATGATTTTCTTACAAACCTGCGCCATGCTATCCGATGCGGATTGTCTGAACAGGCAGCGCTGAAAGCCCTCACCACACAGCCGGCAAAAGTATTGCAGCGCAATGATATTGGTAAACTGGAAAGCGGTTCGAAAGCCTGTTTTTTTGTCAGTGATAAAAATATCTTTCAACAAGGCGCAACAATCGAATCTCATTGGATTCTCGGAAAACCTTATCTGCATGCTACCTCAAAATACCATGCATCATCCGGGGTTTTTAAAGACAATAACCATCAAGTTTCTGTTGATATGCTTGCAGGAAAGGTATCTCTAAAAACAACAAAAGATTCATGCAAAACAGAGATTCGTCAGTTGTGGTCGGGATTCTCTGCGAGCTTTCCCAAATGCGGTTCCATTCAGTCGATGTTGTTTTCCTTTGCTGATTCTTCAAAAACAAATCTCACCGGTTATTTTACCGACACCTCCGGCCTCAGAATCTATGCGCAGTTACAGAGGGTTTCCCTGTTGCCTGAAGCGAAGTCGGACTCCACCGAATTAGCTTCTATGGTAAGTGAGATGACTTTCCCCAACATGGCATTTGGCAGAAAAAATTATCCTCCTGCACAGAAATTACTTTTTACCCATGCAACCGTTTGGACCAACACTTCATCAGGCATATTGGAGGATACAGATGTACTTATTGCTGATGGTAAAATTGTTTCACTTGGTAAGTCACTTCCATCTGCAGGGGCCACTGTGATTGATGCCAAAGGCATGCATCTAACTCCGGGGATTATTGACGAGCATTCTCATATTGCCATCTCTTCCGGAGTAAATGAGGGAACCCATGCAAGCTCGGCAGAGGTGAGGGTAGGGGATGTAATTAATCCGGACGATATCAATATTTACAGGCAACTTAGTGGCGGCGTTACGGCCGCGCAACTGCTTCATGGTTCTGCAAACCCAATTGGAGGGCAAAGCGGCATCATCAAACTCAAATGGGGAGCATTGCCTGCAAAAATGAAAATTGAAAACGCAGAGGGCTTCATCAAGTTTGCCTTGGGCGAAAATGTGAAACAGGCGAACTGGGGCGACCGGTATATGCAACGATTTCCGCAAACCCGCATGGGTGTAGAACAGGTTTTTACCGACTATTTCGGCAGGGCGAAGGCCTATGGCAAAAGCAAAAAAAATGCAGTGCAACCTTTTCGAAAAGACCTGGGTTTAGAAACTCTTTCTGAAATCCTGGAAAAGAAAAGATTCATTAGTTGCCACAGTTATCAGCAAGGCGAGATAAACATGCTCATGCATGTGGCAGATTCTTTCGGATTTAGGGTCAATACTTTTACCCATATTCTCGAGGGATACAAGGTTGCCGACAAGATGAAAAATCACGGTGTGGGCGCCAGCTCATTCTCCGACTGGTGGGCTTATAAATTTGAAGTGATGGAAGCCATTCCGCAAAATGCAGCCCTGCTTGCCCGCATGGGCATAACAACTGCCATCAACAGCGATGATCCCGAAATGGCAAGACGACTGAATCAGGAGGCAGCCAAATCCATAAAATACGGCAATCTGTCGCCCGAAGAGGCACTTAAATTGTGTACCCTCAATCCCGCCCGTCTCCTGCACCTGGACAACCGAATGGGCAGTATCCAAAAAGGAATGGATGCCGATCTTGTTTTATGGACAGACGATCCACTCACCCTCAAAGCCAAAGCAAGATATACACTTATTGAGGGCGCCATTATGTATGACAGTGAGGAGGATAAAAAACTTCAGGCGGCCTGTGAACTGGAGAAGAAAAAACTCATCCAAAAAATGATCAGTCTCAAAAGCAAAGGGGAGAAAACCATTCCCGCATCAAAAAATCCCCGCCGCCATTACCATTGCGACGACATGGAGAATTATGGAGGAATCAATCAGTGATATTTGTTCTCATATGAAAAATAAATTTCTCGTTTTCTTCTGTCTCTCCTGGGTTGTCACATGGGGGCAACGCCCTTTTCCACAAGCCTCCATGGAAGAATTTATGATCAGTGGGGTTACCGTGCATGCAGGAGATGGCACCGGCATCAACAATGCTTGGATATGGGTTAAAAAGGGAATCATTGCCGGCGTAGGTTCCATGGATGCAAAGCCTGCACTCGACAAAAATTCAGTACAGATGATTGATGCTCCGGGTGCACATGTCTATCCCGGATTTATTGCTTGCAATACCACACTTGGACTCACCGAGATAGAAGCGGTAAGGGCCACCAACGATTTTACGGAACCCGGCTCCGTAAACCCTGATGTGAGTTCGTGCCCGGCTTTTTACACAGATTCCAAAGTGATTCCAACAGTTCGTCAGAACGGTGTGCTCATCAGTCAGGCTGTGCCCAGGGGGGGCTTGTTTTCAGGCACTTCTTCCATGATGAGATTGGATGCATGGAATTATGAGGATGCAGCCATTACATGCGCCGACGGAATTCACCTGAACTGGCCGGAATTGCCTTCCACCGCCACCTCCATGAAAAATGAAAAAGAAGATTGGAAAAAAAGAGAGCAGGATTATGTCAAGATGATTTCCGAAATCTCACTTTGGCTGGCAAGAGCAAAAAAATATGTTCCCGAAAAAGACAAAGAACCCGATTTGCGCCTTCTGGCCCTGAGGAAAGTATATGATGGCAAAACCCGTCTTTATTTACATGCCAATTCTGAGAGGAGCATCAGGGATGCACTTTATACGGTGTACACTTCAGGGGTCTCCTATCCTGTATTGGTAGGTGCTTCAGAGTTTCCAAAGTGTATGGATGTGGTGAAAAAATATGGTACCCCACTGATGTTGCCAAGAATTCACAGCCTGCCACCGGGAGATGATTATGCGGTTGATTATTTCTATAAACTCCCTCTGATTGCCCATGAAAACAAGCTCTTGTTCTGCATACAAAATCATGGTGACATGGAAGCCATGCATTGCCGCAATCTGCCATTTCTTGCAGGGTCTGCTGTGGCATTCGGATTGCCCTATGAAGCGGCTGTAGCATCCATCAGCGGAAATGCAGCAAAAATTACAGGGATTGACGAAAAATACGGAAGCATACAGAAGGGAAAAAGTGCCACCTTTTTTGTCTCGCAAGGCGATGCACTTGAGATACGCAGCAACCGCCTTACCCTCGCATTTATTGATGGGCGACCGCTGTTGCTCGAAAACATACAGGATCAGTTATACAAAACCTATCTGGAAAAGTACGGTCTCGGCAAGCCATGAGTCCCGAATTGTGCAAGCAATTAATCAGGCAATTATCAAAAGAGGCAGGCTTCTTATACTGCGGATTTGCCCGTGCTGAAAAATTGCAGGACGAAGCAAAAAAACTGGAAGAATGGCTTCATGCAGGTAAGCATGCCGGCATGAGCTACATGGAAAATCATTTTGAAAAGCGTATTGATCCAACTTTACTTGTTCCCGGAGCCAAAACAATAATCACCTTCGTTTATAATTATTATCCTTCCCAAAAACAACTTGCCAATCAACCCAAAATTGCAAAATATGCCTATGGGCTCGATTACCATCATGTAATCAAACTCAGGTTGCAAAAAATTGTTGATGCTGTAAAGGAAAAAGCGGGCGATATACAGGGAAGAATTTTTACTGATTCTGCACCCGTTCTCGAGAAGGCATGGGCTGCCAGATCAGGGGCCGGTTGGATAGGTAAAAATACCAACATCATTAGACCGGCGGCGGGTTCCTTTTTTTTTCTTGCCGAATGGATTTGCGACCTCTCCCTGCCCGCAGATCCTCCGATGAAAGATTATTGCGGTGATTGTAACAGGTGCGTGGAGGCCTGCCCAACAGGTGCTCTCGATGTTCCTTACACGCTGGATGCAGGGAAATGTATTTCATATTTAACCATTGAGCTGAAAGGAGAAATTCCATCCTCCTTTTCAGGGATGATGAATGAATGGGCTTTTGGCTGTGATATTTGCCAGGATGTTTGTCCATGGAACCGCTTTTCTAAGGCACACCAAGAACCACTTTTTCATCCGATTGAAGGATTGCTCTCGCAGGGTGCAGGGGATTGGGAAGAAATGACAAGCCGTGTATTCAGAAAACGCTTTGGCTCATCTGCAATTTCCAGAACAGGTTTAAAAGGAATGAAGCGCAACATCCGTTTCCTTCGTCAGGCCAATCAAGACAGTGAGCAGGCATGAGTAATCATTTTGGCCGCGCTGTCAATTTCATCCATCGTGTTTAAGTAGGATAAACTGAACCTGGCACTTGCATAGGCATCTGCTTCCGACAAGCCCATTGCAAGAAGGACATGAGAAGGTGCAGGCATGGCAGATGTGCAGGCAGAGCCGGTAGAGAAAGCCAGTTCAGGCGTATGTTTAATAAGCTGTGAGGCTTTTTTTCCGGCAAACAAGAGGTTGGTGGTGTTGGGCAGTCGGTTTCTCATATCCCCGTTAATCCTGGCCCCGGCATGCAGTTCAAGGTACTGTTCAAGATAGGTTCGTAACCTTGAAGTGTGAGCTGCATGATCCCAGCTTTCCGCATGCGACAATGAGAATGCTTTTTGCATACCAACGATGGCAGGAACATTAAGAGTACCCTGCCTGAGACCTCTTTCATGGCCATGGCCCGGCATGATGGCAGCAAGCTGAACACGGGGATTTTTGCGTCTGGCAAAAAGAATACCGATACCCTTTGGTCCATAAAATTTATGCGCAGAGAAGAACAAAAGATCTGCACCAGTTTCTTCAATGGTACAACTTATTTTTCCGGCTGATTGACTGGCATCACACACATAAAAAGCGCCAGCCTGATGGGCAATGGAAGCAATGGTAGAGGCAGGATGAATATTGCCGGTTTCGTTGTTGGCATGCATCACAATTACAGCAAGGGTTTTATCACTCACTGCCTCGGAAAGAAATTCCATGTTGATGGCACCATGATGGTTGCATGGAATCGTACGCAGGATGGCACCCCTTTCTGCAAGAGCAGTTGCTGCGTTAATCACGGCGGAATGCTCAGTGGCTGAAACAAGAATTTCGTTTCTGGATGCATGATGCGTCTTCCAAAGTCCATAAAGAGCAATCCATGCTGATTCTGTTGCACCTGAAGTAAAAATTATTTCCTGCTCATCACAAACCAGCAAAGAAGCCATCTCTTCTCTTGCCATTTCCACAGCTTTTCGCGCTTGCCAGCCGGGCACATGGGTATTGCTGGCCTCATTGGCAAATTGCTTACTGACCCATGGAAGCATGGCCTGCATCACTTCTTCTCGAACAGGCGTAGTGGAATTATAGTCGAGGAAAATCATGGTTTTTTAATTCTTTTAAATACAAAAGATTCCTCCCTGTACTTTCCGTTTATTTTGCCAGCAATGGTTGTGCGATAACGACTGTTTTCAAGCAATTCAATAGAAATTTGCTGAGGATATTCGTTGAGTCGGTTTTCGAATATCATTTTGTTTGGGTTTTGAATTACGCAGTGAAAACGAACAGTGGGGTTTGATTTTGCCTTTTTGGATTGTGGACTGTAATACCAAATACCATTGATTTGTTTCATACTCATGCTGCCTGAGAAAACAGTGTCTTTTTTGGCATTTATTTCGCAGCCCGAGCCCTTGTACCCTCCATCCTTGGCAGTCCAACACTCATACAATACATTGCGGCCATGTTCGGAGAACCAGCATCCATTTAATGCCGAAAATCTGAATGATTTTTCATTGATGTACAAAGAGATTGAAAGGAGAATGGCCAGTCGGAGAAAGATCATTGCCGGAGGTACTCAATATAATCGGTTGAAGGTATGTGTTGCGCACCTGTCTGCCTCAACAAAGTAACGAGCTGTCCCCGGTGATAGGTGGAATGGTTGAAACAATGCACAAGCATCTGAAATCGGGTATTGCTGCATGGTATTCCTTTAAGATTATGATAGGTGACCTGAGAATGGCAATGTGCATCATCCCATTTTTCAATCTCCTGCATGATCACAGCAGATCCATGCAAGTATTCTTTAAGCGTAATTGCGGGATCAAGATTGGCAAAGGGAAGTTCGGTAAAATTTTTTTCACTCACCCTCTGCAGCCATACCCATTCTGCATCTCTGATGTGCATCACTGTTTGATGAAGTGAAGGAAAACTGCTGGTTACTTCGGCAAGGATTTGGTCTTTTGGTATCTCAGTTATTATTTTTTCAATGCGCCGGTTTGCCCAAAGGTTGTATTTGGCTAAATCGAGCAAATGATTGGAGAGAAAATTGGGATCCATCTTTCAAAGATACGAAGCGCCTTAATGATTTTGGAAGCAAGGAATAAAATGATGATTTTTAGGGCATGGAATGTCCGGAAAGTATAGATGACTCCCTCAAACAGAAAATTGCCGTGCTGCCGGAATTGCCCGGTGTTTATCAATTCTTCGATGTTTCGGGAAAAATCATCTATGTAGGGAAAGCCAAAAATCTTCGTAAAAGAGTGCATTCCTATTTTGCCAGGGAACATACCGAGAGCGCCAAGACACGCTTGCTTGTAAAGAATATTCGCAACCTGGAGTATATAGGAGTGGATACTGAATATGAGGCCCTGTTGCTTGAAAATACCCTGATAAAAAAGCACCAGCCAAGATTCAATATCAACCTCAAGGACGACAAAACTTTTCCTTGGATATGCATCACCTCGGAGCCCTTTCCTCGGTTATTTACCACTCGGCATCCCCGCAAAGACGGCTCTAAATATTTCGGCCCATATGCATCAGTACCTATGATGTACGCTTTGCTGGATTTAATCAGGGATATTTTTCAGGTGCGAACCTGCACCTTGCCGCTTCAAGCCGATACCATTGCTGAGGGTAAATTCAAGATTTGCCTTGAATACCATATCAAAAAATGCCAGGGTCCATGCTGTGGTTACCAATCTGCCGAAGAGTATGCACTTCAGATAAAAGAAATTACCGACATCATTCGTGGTGATACCGGTAAAGTAATACGCAAACTCGAACAGGAAATGAAAGAGAAGGCAGATCATTTTGATTTTGAAAAGGCCCACCTGATTAAACTCAAAATCAATAGTCTTGCCAATTACCAGTCTCGATCTACAGTAGTGAATGTAACGGTTACCAACACCGATGTGTTTTCAATCACTGATGGGAATGAGGTTGTATATGTAAATTTTTTGAGGGTTCGGAATGGGGCTGTCATCCAATCTCACAACATGGAACTTCACCGAAAAATGGAAGAAGAACAAAGTGAATTGCTGCAAACTGCCATGGCTCATGTCCGAAACCTGTATGGAGATTTTTCGGAAGAATTACTGATTCCTTTTCCGATGGACATTGATATGCCGGGAAGCAAATTGCATGTGCCTCAAAAAGGAGACAAGAAAAAACTGCTTGAGCTTTCACTCAAAAATGCCTTTCTTTTCCGCAAGGAGAAAGAAAAGCAACTGGAAGCAACAGATCCCGACAGGCATACCAATCGCATCATGCAGCAGATGAAAAAAGATTTGCGTTTGCTGGAAGAGCCCAGGTTGATAGAATGCTTCGACAATTCAAATTTTCAAGGAACCGATGCAGTATCGGCAATGACTGTATTCAGGAATGGAAAACCAAGCAAAAGAGATTACCGGCATTTTATTGTGAAGACGGTGAGTGGTCCGGATGATTTCGCCACCATGGAGGAGGTTATTTACCGACGATACAAAAGGGTGTTGGAAGAGCAACTGGAATTGCCTCAACTGATTGTGGTAGATGGGGGAAAAGGACAGCTGGGTGCAGCCCTGAACAGTCTCGAAAAACTGGGTCTCAGGGGAAAAACCGGAATCATTGGCATTGCCAAAAGATTAGAAGAGATTTATTATCCCGGAGATCCTTATCCGCTATACCTGGATAAAAAAGGGGATACCCTGCGCATTTTACAACACATAAGAGATGAAGCACACCGCTTTGGTATCACCCACCACCGCAAGCGTCGCGAAAAAAATACCATCCAAACAGAACTCACACAAATCAAGGGCATCAGTCATTCATCTGCAGAAAGATTGCTGGCTCATTTCAGTTCAGTCAAAAGAATCAGGGAGGCGTCTGAGGCAGAAATTGAAAAAGTGGTGGGCAAGCACAAGGCCGGACTTGTTTTCGGACATTTCAACAAAAACAAATAAATTTTTGAGGAATCTTGCAGTTTTAACAAATGATTGTTAAACTTGTCTTAATTATAGACCTATGACCATATCCACCCTAATCACCAATGGTATCTCTGTGAGCGTAGAAAGCCTCTATCGCCCCGAGTACTCAAGACCCTTAAACAGCCATTTTCTGTTTTCCTACAGGGTTACAATCGAAAACCGCAGCGAATCATATGTCCAACTCCTCCGCAGGCATTGGCATATTTTTGATTCTACCGGCAATAAATCAGAGGTGGAAGGAGCGGGGGTCATCGGTGAACAACCGGTGCTTGCTCCGGGTGATTCTTACACATACGAATCTGCCTGCAACCTCATTACCGACATAGGCAAGATGCGGGGAACCTATCTTTTTGAGAAAAAGAACGACAATTCTTTGTTTGAAGTGGAAATCCCCCAATTTTTGTTGGTGGCCGCTTTTAAACTGAATTGATTCATTTGACCTACACACGATTCATTCCTGCCTGCCTTTTTCTGCTTATCTGTGTAGCAGCAGGAAATCCTTCTCCTCATCCTGAAAAAGTAAAAAAGCTGGGTGAAAAACTTTTTCACTCAACCATTCTCTCCTCCGACCAAACCATCAGTTGCTCCTCCTGTCACAAGCCTGCCTTTGCTTTTGCAGACTCAGTGGCCTTTAGCAGGGGAATGAATAACCAGCTGACTCTCCGCAATACACCCTCTGTAATGAATGTGGCCGACAGGCCGTATTTTTTTCACGATGGTCGTGCTTCAAGTCTTGAAGAACAGGCACTCGGTCCCATCCAAAATCCGCTCGAAATGAATCTTCCATTCGGAGAGGCGATCCGCCGACTAAATGCCTCCAAAGAATGGCTTGATGCCTTTCAAAAGGTATATGGACATGCTCCGGATTCCATGTCGGTATTGAGCAGCCTTGCGGCCTTTGAAAGATCGCTCGAGACAAGTCAATCTGTATATGACTTATCCAGGCGAGGCAAGGCAGAATTGTCAGCGGATGCTGAAGAGGGTCGTCAATTGTTCAACGGCAAGGCAGGATGTTTTGATTGCCACATGGGGGTTGACTTTACCAATGATGAGTTTAGGAACATCGGCCTCTTCAATGGAAAAAACCTGAATGATTCCGGTAGGGCAGCCATTACCCGAAACAAGGAAGACATGGGGAAATTTAAAATACCCGGACTGCGCAATGTGGCAGTAACGGCCCCATACATGCACAATGGCATGTTTAAAAACCTAGACGAAGTGATTGATTATTATAACAATCCCGACCAGTTTGTTGCCCATTCCCAGAACCGGGATAGCCTTGTTCATGCGCTCGGACTGACAGCGCTTGAAAAACAACAGCTGAAAAAATTTTTGGAGAGCCTCACTGACAAAAGATTCTCAAAAAAATAAATACAATCTGTATTTGATTATTTTTGCCTCAAAGAAATTCACCATGGGAAAAGGAGACATCAAATCCAAAAAAGGCAAAATCAATGCCGGAAGTTTTGGCTTGAGCCGCAGGGCACGCAAGCAAACAAAAATTACAGCCAACACTGCAGCTGCTGCAGCACCGGCAGCCGCGCCTGCAAAGAAAGCATCCAAGAAAAAATCCTGATTCAATCATGATCAGTGAGGGCTATCTCCGGCATCTCTCTGCCGGTTTTTTTTTGCTCATCAAGGACGCAGCAGATACTGTTTGAGTTTAGACAGGGGTTTCCGAATCAGGGTAAACATGCCGGGCTTCAGACCATTCATTTCCCAGGCTTTGTAATCTTCTTTGTTGCCCCTGATTCTGTTTTTGAGTGTAACATTGCTGGTGCCGCCGGCCCTCATTTTTACAAGCACCTTGTTGATGTATGAAACACATACACCATGTTTGTGCAGCATCCGCAACATCAACTCATAATCTCCGGAAGATTTGAGTGCGAGCGTATATTTCCCATATTGATCATAACACCATTTTTTGATGAAAAAGGCAGGATGAGGAGGCATCCAGCCCTTGAGGAAAAGATTTTTACGGTACGCACCCGAGCGCCAAAACCTCAGGACTTTTGTGGGGTTTCTGCGATCTACATACACCAAATTGCCATAACAGGCATCTGTTTGTGTTTTTGTCATCGTGGCTACAACATCACCAATCACATGTTCATCAAAGTACATATCATCTGAATGAAGGATGGCAATTACTTCCCCTGTGGCCAAAGCAATTCCTTTGTTGATGGCATCATAAATGCCTTTGTCTTTCTCGGAAACAAATACCGATATATGTTCCTTGTACTTTTCGATGATGGCTTTTGTATTGTCGGTTGACAAACCATCCACCACAATGAATTCAATAGCATGATAGGTTTGAGAAATCACCGAAAGAATGGTTTCTTCCAAGGTCTCTTCGCTGTTCCAAGTAACCGTAATGATACTTACCTTCATGCTTCTTCAATCAATCTGTCTCGCAGTTTTACAGCCGGATTGCCTCCATAAATACCGAATGCATCCAATGATTTTGTAGCCACAGAACCTGCCGTGAGCACACTCTCAGTATGCATGATGACGCCCGGACAAATGACTGTTTTTGCACCTGCCCATGCTCCGCTCTCGAGAGTGATTGGTGCCGTTACAAGATCAAACCCGGTTTTTTTATAGTTGTGGTTTCCGCAAAGTAAAAACGCGCCCTGAGAAATACATACATGGTTATGAAGGGTAACCTCATCCAGGTTATCAATCCATACTTCTTCGCCTATCCAGCAATGGTCGCCTATACGGAGTTTCCATGGATATTTGATGTTCACACAGGGTTTAATCACTACACCTTTTCCTACTCGCGCTCCAAAAACACGAAGCAAAAAAGTTTTAAAAGAAGAAGAGGGCAGGAGAGAGGTTTTAAAGATACAGGCGTTTACATAGAACCAAAATATTCTTTTTGGCCAAGCGGCACCGGGATTATATTCCGGGTTTTTAAATAAGTCCAGCCTTGTATGGGGCATTTCAACGGGCAGATAATTTGCTGTTTTTTACGCTGTAGGTAAAGTAAATGATGATACCAATGACCATCCAGAATAGGGCACTGAGTTGTGTTCCTGTAGGCAATGAAAAAATCATGGCAGCACAAACCAACATGCCGAGAATGGGAACCAGGGGAACCAGTGGTGTTTTAAAAGGGCGTTTTAAATCTGGTTCTGCCCTGCGCAGCAAAATTACTCCAAGGCACACCAGCACAAAGGCAAACAATGTACCGATGCTGGTAAGATCACCTGCTACACTTCCCGGAATAAATCCTCCGAAAATACCGACAAAAAGAAACAGAATCAGATTCGATTTGTAAGGCGTGGCAAAGGTGGGATGCAATTGTGAAAACATGTTTGGAAGCAAGCCGTCTTTTGACATGGTGTAGAAAACCCTTGATTGTCCCATGAGCATAACCAGTATAACTGAGGAAAAGCCTGCGAGAATGGCGATGGTAACAGCAGTAGCCAGCCAACCATACCCTTCCATGTAGGTGGAAATGGCATAGGCAACGGAGGCTTCTTTTCCTTTGGTGCTGTCGTTAAATTCCCTGAAGTCTGCCACACCGGTGAGCACATGGCTGAAAAGAATGTAAAGGATTGTGCAAATCACAAGTGAACCGAGTATACCAATTGGCATATCCCTTTGGGGATTCTTTGCCTCCTGGGCTGCGGTGCTCACTGCATCAAATCCAATGAAGGCAAAAAACACAATGGCAGCACCGGTGAGTACACCGGGCCAACCATGGTTCCAAAAGGGTTCATAACCTTCCATGTTGGCGGGTATTACATAAGGTTCGTGATTGGCAGGATTGATAAAGCCCCAACCTACGGCAATAAAAATCAAAACGATGGCTACCTTCACAAAAACGATGATGGCATTTACAAAAGCCGACTCACTGGTGCCTCGGATGAGAAGTCCGGTCATTAATAATAGGATGAATAAGGCAGGCAGGTTTACCATGCCATGCATCCCGCCGGCTTGTTCAAACGGCGAGTGACAGAGCTCATAGGGGATAGCGCCTCCCAGCAGCTTGTTGAGGTATTCACTCCATGCAATTGATACCGTGGCTGCACCCAGTGCATATTCAAGCACCAGTGCCCAGCCGATGATCCAGGCTACGAGCTCACCTACAGTTGCGTAGGCATAAGTATATGCGCTGCCGGCAATCGGAATGATGGATGCAAACTCCGCATAACAAAGTCCGGCAAATGCGCAGCCGAGTGCTGCAATGGCAAATGAAATGGTAACCGCCGGACCTGCATGTGCACCTGCAGCTGCGGCTGTTCGCACAAACAATCCCGCGCCGATAATGGCACCGATGCCAAGCATGATTAAATTGAAACTTCCCAGATTTCTTTTGAGGCCGTGCGTTTCAGAGTCAGAATCACTCATGATACGCGAGATGGATTTTTTTGCCCAGATGTTCGACATGTTGTGTATACTTGTTGTTGGCTAATATATACATTTATCCCTGATTGGAGGGCTCATAAAAACATTTCCCTGTCCTGAAAAATTGTTTGCCATCATCGACATAGAAACCACCGGAGGCAATGCCCGCTCAGGTAGAATTACCGAGGTAGCCATCATCGTGCATGACGGGAAGGAAATTACCCGGAAATTCTCTACCCTGATTAATCCGGAAATGCCCATCCCTCCTTATATCCAGAGCTTCACCGGAATAAGCGATAGGATGGTTGCAAAGGCACCAAAGTTTTTTGAGGTAGCTGCAGAAATAGTCAAGCTCACCGAAGACAAAATCTTTGTTGCGCACAATGTTAATTTTGACTTTGGCTTTATCAGGGAAGAATTTGCACGACTGGGTTACCAATACCGCCGTGATTTGATATGCACCGTTAAATTAAGCCGCCGTCTAATACCGGGATTGCCTTCCTATAGCCTTGGCAATCTCTGCCAAAGCCTGGGAATTCATATCATGGACAGGCACCGTGCGCTGGGTGATGCGGAAGCAACTGCTATCCTGTTTGACAGGTTGCTTCGTGCCCCTGATTTTCAACAAGCTTCAGCAGCACTCTCCAAAAAAACCATGAGCATGCAAGCCAAAGATGACATGCCTCAGTTTGTGAGTGATTTGCCGGAAGAGAGTGGTGTTTATTACCTGGAAAATGATTTGGGAGAAGTGATTTATGTGGGGAAGGCTAAAAATATCCGGCAACGCGTGAAAACGCATTTTGCAGGTGCCAATACAAAAAAGGCAAGGGAAATGTCAAGGCAGATTGTGCATGTGCATGCGCATGTATTGCACAGCGAACCCATGGCACTTGTGATGGAAAGTATGGAGATTGCCCGCTTGATGCCAAGATTTAATGTGTCAGGGAAAAAACCTTCCAACAGATCTTATATGGTTTCTGAAATGACCAAGGATGGTTACCTGAAATTTGATATCACCCGTATTCCTCAAGAATCACAAACCATTCTGGCAGGATATTCATCAGCCCAAAAAGCATCCCTGCAAATGGATACCTACATCAATACCTATTCATTATGCGGAGCCTACAGTGGAGTGAATGATCCCGGTGAAGCATGTTTCCGAAAAATGGTGCATGCCTGTTTGGGCGCCTGTACGGGAGAGGAACCGGCCGAAACCTACAACCGAAGGGCAAATGCGCTTTTAAGACGATTGCTTTTTCATGATGATGATTTTGTATTGGTGTATCCTGCTTCAGCCGGCGAAATCTGGCTGCTCAGGGCTGGGAATCACCGCATGGTAAGCATGCGCAGGGCTTCTGCAGAGGTGCTTGAGAACCCGGCTGAACTGCCCGATTTGCTTCCACTAAAAGAGCCGGGAAACAATACGCTGTTTATTATCAAAAGCCTTGAAGAAAAACCAGGCTACCTCTTTAAAATCAGCCTGAGCAAGTACAGCCTTTTTCCTACCCTCATCTGATATCATCCAATCCGATAACACAGTGTTTTCCTGATGTAATGAAACTGTGATGCTACAAAACCAAGTGAGCAAACACTTGTGTGATGGCATTCGCAGGAGATAATGGAATTTAAAAACCTAATATCTTGAGCATGCTTTTGTAGCTCTGCTCCTTGGCAAACAAACGGGTGGTGTATTCGCCGTCGCGATCCCTATCAATAATTACATGTTTGGGTGCCGGAATCAAACAATGCTGAATGCCTCCGTATCCTCCAATGCTTTCCTGGTAGGCGCCTGTATGAAAAAAGCCGAGGTACTGGGTTTCCCCTTTCACCAGCTTGGGCAGAAAAATCTGGTTGTCCTCACTTTCTGTATTGTAATAATCTTCTCCATCGCAGGTGAGTCCCCCAAGGTTTACCCTTTCGTAATCCTGATTCCAGTTGTTTACGGCCAGCAACACAAATTTTTGTTTGATACCCCAGGTGTCAGGTAGGGTGGTGATGAAGCTGCTGTCAATCATGTTCCAGATTTCATTGTCGTTCTGGTGCTTCTGGTCAACAACCGAGTACAGCACAGCTCCACTCTCACCCACGGTGTAGCTGCCAAATTCAGTAAAAATATGTGGCTCAACTGCATCGTTTTCTGCACAAACATTTTTGATGTGTTGCACAATTTGTTCAATCATGTATTCGTAATCATAATTGAATGCCAGTGAGGTTTTAATGGGCAATCCTCCACCTATATCGAGGGAATCGAGGGTGGGACAGATTTTTTTAAGCTGGCAATATACATTGATGCACTTGGTTAGCTCACTCCAGTAATAGGCTGTGTCGCGAATGCCGGTGTTGATAAAAAAGTGCAGCATTTTTAATTCCATCTTGGGGTGTCCCTTGATGTGATCTATGTAAAAGCTTCGGATGTCTTTGTAATTGATGCCTAAGCGGGAGGTGTAAAACTCGTTGTCGGGTTCTTCTTGGGCAGCAATGCGTATCCCCAAGGAGAATTTTCCGCGGATTACGCGCTGGTAAGTTTGAAGTTCGTTTTTATTATCGAGGATGGGAATACAGTTTTTAAAACCCTCATTGATGAGCTCAGCAATATATTGGGTGTAAAGCGGGCGTTTGTAGCCGTTACAGATTATGTAAGTATCTTTGCTCACCAAACCTTCCTGATGCAGGCTCTTGATAATTGGAATATCAAAGGCTGAGGAAGTCTCCAGGTGAATATCGTTCTTTAAAGCCTCTTCGAGCACAAACCGGAAGTGCGAACTTTTGGTGCAGTAACAATAGGTGTAGTTTCCCTTGTAATCGGCTTTGGCAATAGCCACATTAAACAGACGCTTGGCCTTTTGAATCTGTTGGCTGATTTTGGGCAGGTAGGTAATTTTTACAGGTGTACCGTATTGCTTAATGATATCCATAAGTGGTATATCGTTGAAATACAGTTCATTATTACTTACCCTGAATTCCTCCTGAGGGAAATCAAACGATTGATTGATTAGATCAATGTACTTGCTTTGCATTGCTTTTTTCAAACTAATGAGCGCGGATTGGTGAAAACGATGCAAAGTAAGTGACTTACTTTTAAAAACAAAATGAAAAATGAGTATGAAGAAACTCAAATTTATAGAGATTAAATCAGAGATTGGCGCCGGCACAAGAGGTGCAAGTCTGGGTGTAGATGCCATAAAAATTGCAGCACTCGACTATGGTAGCTTGCTCTTTCATCAGGTACCTTCTGTGGAAATACCACATGAAAACCGGCTCCTGTTCGAATCAACCGGTATCTCTTATGCCAAGCGCATCAAGGGAATCCTTTCCATTTATGAAAAATTGTCGGCTGAAGTGAGCGATACGCTAAAGAAAAAGATTTTCCCCGTGGTGCTAGCAGGCGATCACTCTACAGCGGGTGGCACCATTGCAGGTATCAAGGCGGCTTTCCCCAAGCAGCGTCTGGGGGTGATTTGGATTGATGCCCATGCCGACTTGCATTCGCCCTACACCACGCCCACCGGCAATGTACATGGCATGCCCCTGAGCGTGTCTCTCGCAGAAGATAATATCTCAAACCGCATCAATAAGCCGGATAAAGACACCCTCGATTTGTGGAACAAACTCAAAAAAGTAGGAGGTGTTTCACCCAAAATAGCCTATCGTGATTTGGTTTACATTGGCCTGAGAGATGTTGAACCGGAAGAGTCTTTTCTGCTGAAAAAGCATAAAGTAAAGGTGTTTTCCACCAATGAGGTGCGCAAAAATGGGGTGGAGAAAATTGCCCGCGATGCCCTGTCACATCTTTCTAACTGCAACCTCATCTATGTATCATTTGATGTGGATAGCATGGATTCTTCCATCTCCAAAGGCACCGGAACACCGGTTCGCAATGGCATCACCGAAAAGGAAGCCGGCTCACTCATTGTGCGCCTCCTGCAAAATGAAAAAGTATGCTGTTTTGAAATATGTGAGGTAAACCCCACGCTTGACAAAGAAAATCTGATGGCTGAAAACACCTTCGAAATTTTACAGAAAGCCATTAGTCAACTTACCTATTAATTCATCATGCCGGATTCATTTCTCTCCAAGCTTGTCTCTCGGGCCATGTCCGAGTTGTTTTCCATTGCCGTTTCCCCGGATGATATTCTGCTTCAAAAAACCCGCAAAGAGTTTAAAGGACAAAAAACACTGGTTGTTTTTCCCTTTGCGAAAGCATCCGGACAGCCCCCTGAAAAAACAGCTGCCTTGTTGGGTGAATACCTTAAAGCAGCTGATGCACGCATCATGGATTTTAATGTGGTGAAAGGTTTTTTAAACCTGGAATTACATGATTCGGTTTACATACAGCACATGTCAGATATTCTTAAACAGGGACATCTTGCCTCCTTTTCACCTGTGGGTGAAACTGTTCTTGTTGAATATTCATCACCAAATACCAACAAACCCCTGCACCTGGGGCACTTGCGGAACAACCTGCTTGGCTGGTCGGTGGCAGCTTTGCTGCAGGAAGCCGGGTTTGATGTAAAAAAAGTGAGTGTGATCAACGACCGTGGCATTCATATTTGCAAAAGCATGGTGGCATACATGCGCAAGGGCAAACAAGCTACACCGGCATCTATGCAGATGAAGGGAGATCATCTTGTAGGATATTTTTATGTGGCATTTGATGCCATGTACAAGGCAGAAATAGAGGAACTTGTAGCGAGCGGAAAAGAAAAAGAATGGGCCGAAGCCCATGCGCCTGTGATGCTTGAGGCCAAGGAACTGCTCAGACGATGGGAAGCAGGAGAGGAGGAAGTAGTATCCCTTTGGCGCACCATGAACAATTGGGTATATGATGGCTTTGCCCAAACCTACAAGCGAATGGGCGTGGATTTTGATAAGCTGTATTATGAATCCCAAACCTATCTGTTGGGAAAAAAAGTGGTACAGGATGGATTGGCACAACAGGTTTTTTACAAGGAAAATGACGGGTCGGTGTGGATGGATTTAAGTGCAGAAGGCTTAGACAAGAAAATCGTGCAGCGCAGTGATGGTACTTCAGTTTATATTACACAAGATTTGGGTACGGCTTTGGAAAGACAGCGCGATTACCAATTTGCAAGGATGATTTATGTGGTGGGCAATGAGCAGGATTATCATTTTAAAGTATTGTTTAAAATGCTGGGTAAGCTCGGTTATTCCTGGGCAGATAAACTTTACCATCTTTCCTACGGCATGGTTGAACTTCCGGAAGGCAAGATGAAAAGCCGGGAAGGAACTGTGGTGGATGCCGATGACCTGATGGAAGAAATGGTGAATACTGCAAAAGAAATAACAACCCAGCTGGGCAAGACGGAGGGACTGAGCGAAACCGAATTCACAAAACTTTATGAAACCATTGGTTTGGGAGCCATCAAATATTATTTACTGAAGGTAGATCCGCGCAAAAAAATGTTGTTTGATCCCAAAGAAAGTATCGATTTCCAAGGCAATACCGGACCCTTTGTACAGTACACCCACGCCCGCATTTGTTCACTTTTGCGCAAGGCTGATTTTTCATTTTCGGGTATTTCGGGTGACATCAAGTTAAGCGAACCGGAAAAGAATGTATTGGTACTGCTCACAGAATACAGTGAAGTGATACACGATGCTGCACACCAATACAACCCGGGTCTTCTTGCGAATTATGTGTATGAAGTAGCCAAAGAGTACAATCACTTTTACCATGATTTTCCGGTGATGCGTGAAATCGACGAACGCATAAAAATGTTCCGACTTTGTTTATCTGCTTATGCAGGGTTGGTGATTAAAAAAGTCTTTTCCTTGTTGGGTATTGATGTACCGGAAAGGATGTAATTGCATTTTGGATAAGCACCACCCGGGAGGGTTACACCAACACCAAGTTGAATGAAAAAGCCCCTTACAAGAGGGACTTTTTATTTGGGGCTTTTTCATCTGCCCGGCTGGATGTTGCGTATAGTGCTTTTTCCACCAGTGATTTTTGATTGTATTCTATTGCACTATTAAAAAACAGAATATTACTTTTCTAATAAAGAATTTGGCAACATTAATAAGAAAGGAATACTCAATTCATATTTTACCTCGTAATAATTAACTCCTATATGAAGGTTTTTGTAATACATTTTTCTGTTGTCCCAATAGTTTTTTTCTGAGGTAATAAACCAAGAATTGTTACCAAGTTTTCTGGAAAGAAACCACTTTTCAATTAGTCGTGTTGCTCTTCCATTTCCGTCAACGAATGGATGGATGTTTACAAAAACCAGATGAATTAAAGCGGCATAATAAAATACTTCCGTTGGCGTAAGATGGACCTTAAGCAAAGTATTTATGTCTGCGAATAGTTTTAATAGTTCTTGTTTTACATGTTCAGGTTCAACCGCTAAATAAATTAAGCGTCCGTCACTTCTTACTCCAACTTTTACTTTTCTTATTTTTCCTCTTTCTTTTTTGATAAGAATAGCACCTGTTAAAATTTCGTGAGCCTTTAGAATATTTTCAAGAGTCAACTCATTGTCTCTGGCATATTGATAGGCCGATATAAGGTCTTCAATTTCTTTTATTTCTTTTGTTTTAAGGTGCAGGTTGAATTCACTTGCTTTTAGATAAGTGTCAAAACTTACTGTATTACCTTCTATATTAGAAGAATGCACAGCTGAGTTTGCAAGGTAAAATTTGAAATCTTCAACCGTTTGAGTCTTCTGTTTTATCAAATTGAACGCACTGTCAATGTCAATTTTAAGCAGATTTCTATAATGTCCAAACAAATCTTGTCTTAATATTTCAAGCTGCAAAGTCATTTATCAAATGTAATCAAAAAATGTATAGAATTAAATTTAAAGTTTAAGTTTAAGAGAGTCTTTATTTGTTGTGTGTTACAAAAGCATTGGGCAAAATCCAGACCGTAAAAAAACCATTCATATTCTTCAGTTTATTAGTGATAACAAAAACAGGAGTTTTTCTTTTTTATCAAGCATCCTTTTGGAATTCAATTATGA
>JBKCNM010000088.1:0-3538 GCA_046297395.1 Bacteroidota bacterium | reverse complement strand
GGGCGTTGTGATGGGGGTGTTTTTGGGGGAATGGATTTTGATTCTGGTGGGTTATCTAGTACAAGCGGCGGGGGGCGTGGGGCCGCGCCCGCCCTCACCATGTCTTCATCGGCACCTACAAAAAGGGAAGAACGAATGCCTTCTGCATGCAAGGTGCTGATGATATTTTTTAAAAAGGAAGCCTCTTTCTTCGTATCCCATCCCGCATTGGATGTCAATACACCGGGGGGATCGGGAACCAGCGTAACCTGATGTGGCTTTACTTCACAGACCAATTTCATAAATGATTCCGTTGGATACCCCTCAACATTGAATTCTGTTCGTACAACTTTTTTTAAATCCCGTACATCCTGGTAACGGATATGTCGCTCATCCGGCCGGGGATGAACAGTAATTCCCTGCGCACCGAACCGCTCGCAGTCAAGGGCAAACCTAACTACATCCGGAACATTTCCGCCCCTCGCATTGCGCAAGGTGGCCACCTTATTGATGTTTACGCTCAGTCTGATCATGGGCACAAAAATACATCCTTGACAAGGCAATGCTCATCAAAAGCAACTTTTCGATAAAATATTAACCTTGCCTTCTCCATGTGAACCAAATTACCTATCGTTGCGTTAATTATGACAGAGATGAGCGAAGAGGAAAATAGCACACCGTCGGCACCACATCTGTTTGTTGCAAAGGATTTGATTTCTGATGAAATTCCACCACTGAAAACATCAGATACCGGAAACCGCGCCCTGCAATGGATGGAGGAGCTGCATGTAAGTCATTTACCCATCGTAAACCACGAAGAATTTTTGGGTCTTATCTCAGAATCAGACATCCTTGACCTCAATGATCCTTCCCAAGCCATTGGCAATCACAGTCTGTCTCTCGCCAAACCTTATGTAACCGCCAATCAGCACTTTTACGATGTGCTCAAGGTGGCATCCATGCTTAAACTCAGCATCATTCCTGTGCTGGATAACCATGAGAAATACCTGGGCATCATCACCCTCTCCAGGTTGCTCGACGAATTGTCCAATATGGCCTCCATCAAGGATAACGGAGGATTGATTGTGCTGGAAATGTATCACTACGACTATTATCTTTCTGAGATTGCACGCATCGTGGAAAGCAATGATGCCAAAATCCTGAGCTTGTATATTTCCTCTGCAAGTGAATCAGAAAAACTGGAAGTAACCATCAAGGTGAATCGAATGAACCTCACCGGCATCATTCAAACCTTTGAACGCTACAACTACACCATCAAGGCCATTTTTCATGAAAATTCCGGAGAAGATGGGATGATGGACCGTTATGATTCACTGATGAATTTCTTGGATCTCTGATACCTTTCACCTTGTCAGCGATTCACAATCCTTTCAGGACTTCACTGCCATCTTGCCTTTTTTCCCTACCGCTACCAATTTTTAAGCATTTTTTGGTGAAAATTTTTACTTTTGCTGCCCCAATTTCAGGGAATGAAGGCACATACAGTAAAGATTTTTGCAGGACGATCCTCACATTACCTGGCTCACCAGATTGCTGAATGCTTCGGGAAGCCCCTCGGTAAGGCAATGGTTTCTCAGTTTTCAGATGGGGAGTTTCAGCCTTCATTTGAAGAGACAGTGCGCGGATGTGATGTCTTTATTGTGCAATCCACCTTTCCTCCCTCTGATAACCTAATGGAACTCCTGCTTTTGATTGATGCAGCCAAAAGGGCTTCAGCAAAAGAAATCATTGCAGTGATTCCTTATTTCGGTTTCGCGAGGCAAGACAGAAAAGACAAACCCCGTGTGGCCATTGGTGCAAAATTGGTAGCCAATCTTTTGGGCTCTGCAGGTGTAACCCGCATCATGACCATGGATTTGCATGCAGATCAGATACAGGGATTTTTTGATGTGCCTGTGGATCACCTCTATGCATCTTCCATCTTTTTGCCTTACATCGAAAACCTGGCATTGCCCAACCTTACCATCGCTGCTCCAGATATGGGCGGCTCTAAAAGAGCAAACGCCTACGCCAAATACCTTAAGTCAGATATTGTGATTTGCTACAAGCAAAGGAAAAAAGCCAATGAAATCAGTTCAATGACCGTAATTGGTGAGGTGGAAGGCAGAGACATTGTCCTCATCGACGATATCGTAGATACTGCCGGCACCCTTTGCAAAGCCGCTGATATGATGATGGAAAAAGGAGCATCCTCCGTGCGTGCTGTATGCACACATCCCATACTCAGTGGAAATGCTTATGCCAACATCGAGCAATCAAGTATTTCCGAACTGGTGGTAACCGACACCATACCACTTCGAAAAGGCCATGAGGAACTTACTTCAAAAATTACCGTACTCTCTGTGGCTGATTTATTTGCCGATGTAGTTGAAATGGTTCACAACCACGAATCCATCAGCACAAAGTTTATTGTTTAAGAAAATGCCCGCAACACTATTCACCATAAAAAACGCTTCAAACGGTTCGGCGGGTAACCCGGAGAGGCAGCAAAAAAAATGAAAGCATTTGTATTGAGCGGCTCACCCCGTGTGAGCGTAGGGAAAAAAGATGCGAAAAAACTTCGTCACAAAGACGAGATCCCATGTGTACTTTACGGAGGCAAGGATCAGCTTTTTTTCAGCGTTACTTTCAACAATGTACGCAACCTGGTTTATTCGCCCGATGTGTACAAAGTAGAAATTCAGGTTGACGGACAAACCCGTCATGCTGTTATGCAGGAGATTCAGACGCATCCTGTAACCGACAAACTTCTCCACATCGACTTTCTTGAGTTGGTAGAGGACAAGCCTGTTGTGCTTGAGATTCCTGTTAGAACCATTGGTACCTCTGCAGGAGCCCGTCAGGGTGGTAAATTGATTACCAATGTGCGTAAATTAAAAATCAGGGCTTTGCCTAAGCATCTTCCCGATTTTGTAGAGGTGAATGTAGAGCCTCTTGAAATTGGTCAGGCCATCAAGATTGGTCAGCTGTCATTGGATGGCGTTACCTTCCTTGATGCTCCCAATGTGGTTATTTGCGCTGTTCGTATGACCCGTGCGGCTGCCTCTGCTGCCACTGCAGCTTCTGAGACGGCCAAGAAATAAGCATGCTTAACCGAAAAAGAAAAGTCCCGGAAACCCCGGGACTTTTTTCTTTTACAAACCTGTGTAATAAACTTATTGAATGATGATTTTGCCTATGCAACCCGCACCGGGCAATTCCAGAAAATACAATCCTTTTGGCAGGTGCTGAACATCCAGTCGCTGATTGCCCTGATGAAGATTGAATGCCGAGGTGAATTTTCCTGACAAATCACAAAGCCTCAGCGTTTGAACGATTGTTCCGGTTTCTATTTGCAGATATCCGTCGTTTACTAAGCTGTTGAATGAAATGATTCCTGCATCAGATAATTTTTTTGTAAAGGTAGAAGCACTGGTACTTGCCAAAACATTTACATCGTCAATCCGATAAGTTCCGTTTGGATTATTGACTATATCGGCTGACCAGCGAAGGACGCATGTGCTTGCCCCGGTTGGCAGGTTTATACTGATGGGATTTG
>JBKCNM010000087.1:0-2585 GCA_046297395.1 Bacteroidota bacterium | reverse complement strand
TTACTTAAAAAGGTAAATCATCTTCTGCTGAACCCTGCACATAAGATTCAGTAATGCTCGGAGGGGTTTGACCGGAAGATGGGAATGGTGATTGTTGCGGTGCTGCATAGGCAGGCTGCTGTGGAGCGGCATACCCCTGCTGATTCGACATGGCAGGCGCTGCAACACCCGCCTCAATTTTCCATGCGTCCAGGGTGTTGAATACTTTTACTTCGCTGTCAGGTGATTTTTGCCATTCCCTTCCGCGCAAATTAAAATACACCTTAATCAGATCTCCTTCGCGGTAAGGTTCAATCTGCGAACACTTATCATTTACTAACTGAAACAAAAGCGTTTGTGGATACTGTCCGTTGGAAGATTCAATGATGACAAATTCACGCTTAGAAAATTTGTCGCTGATGCGCTGTTCTTGTCCTTTGGTTTTAAGGACTCCTGTGATGGTAAACATGATATGATATTTTACACGAAGATACAAAACACAAGGCTGTCCCGTGTCTGTATTTATCAACAATTTTACACCCCATGATAAGCCAGCAGGGTTTTCCAGGCATTGCCCACCAGTTGCATGTCGAGGTATTTGGCTGCGGTGGCATGCACGAAGACGGTCATGTCGTCTTGCCCATCAAACCATTCATGCGGCAATTCATTTTTAAAAGCGAGCACGGCCTCCTTGTCGGGCAAAGATTCCACATTTCCGAGTTGTCCAAGGTGATTGCCGGTTAGCACTTTGCTTAATCGGATTGGTGCAGGCAGCCTGTCAACGCCAATGCCCAGGGTACTCAGAGGCTTCTCCACTTCAAAAAGAGCATCGCCAAAAGCTTTGCCGTAAAAATTTTCTCCCAGGCGAGACACCAGCCTGAGCTTATCCTGAATAATTTTCCCTTCCTCCATCACCCGCTCATTGACGCGAATGAGCATCACTTCACAAATCACCAAAATACCTGCTCCCCCACCTGTTCCCAACTCAAGCATGGATTTTACCTTGCATTCCATCTGCACGGGTGATTCTGCCACACCGCAAGGAGCAATCAAGGATGAGGGTAATTTATTAAAACCTGCTTTTACAAACTCATCCATACCCTCAGGATATTCGGTGCTCGACAACGAAGCCTGTTGCACCATTTCCATACTAACCATGCTGATGCAGGCTTCCGGCCTTTGCAACAAATTGTGATAGGTATGCTTTGTTGTATTGTCGCGTACCCTTCTTGAAGGAGAAAAAACAAGTACCGGTGGATTGTTGCTGAAGACATTAAAAAAACTGAATGGACTCAGGTTGTGTATTCCCTCTGCATTGAGGGTAGATACAAAAGCAATGGGCCTGGGCGCGACACAGGCTGTTAAGATTTGCTGCAAGCGCGCTGGGCTGATTTCTTTGGGATTAAATTCCGGCATGACACAAATGTATGATACCCATAGGATACTCGTAAAAAGGAATTTTAAAAATCGAAAACTTTTTAATGTTTAAACATTGTTTGATTCAGAGAATGCTATATTTGCATCAAAATAGCCTTATGAAAAAAATACTCATCCTGTTTGGCGCCCTATGGGTTGCCGGTGCAGCACAAGCTGCCAACTGGAAGGTAGACGCCTCCCACTCCAATGTAAAATTTAGCGTAACACACCTCATGGTGGCTGAAGTAGAAGGTTACTTCAAGGTATATGATGGCAGCATCAATGCCTCCAAAGAAGATTTTACCGATGCGGACATCCAGTTCAGTGTAGATGTAAACTCCATCAACACCGATAACAACAGCCGTGATGAGCATTTAAAGGGCGATGACTTCTTCAATGCAGCCAACTTCCCTAAAATGACATTTAAGAGTACCTCTTTCAAAAAAACAGGCGACAAGCAATATGTACTTGAGGGCAACCTGACCATTCGTGATGTCACCAAACCGGTAAGTTTTAAAGTAAACTATTACGGACAAACAAAGGATCCTTGGGGCAACACAAAAGCAGGGTTTAAAGCCAGCAGCACCATCAAGCGTCAGGATTATAAACTCACATGGAATAAACTAACAGAAGCAGGTGGAGCGGTAGTATCCAATGAAGTTGACATCAAGTTAAACCTGGAATTCGACCTGAAGAAATAATAAAACCATCAACCATCTACATATGCGCCGTATATCCGTAATGGATTGCGGCGTTTTTTTTATGGACCATTTTTCTAAAAAAATTTTTCAGACAAAAACCAAATGCAGTCAAATAAGAATGAGGGCGTTCCCCGGCATGGCCGGGTCGCGCTTTTCGCTCAAACTTTTTTGCCGGCAAAAAAGTAACCGCTTCAATCGCTAACGCAAAGAGCGATGTTTTTATACAGGCATGGTATTCTGTCTTTTCGTTTTAAGCAAGAGGCCTAAAAAGACCATACTAAATGGATATAAAAATCTGCAATGTCAAACTTAACCTTTCGGCGGTTTGCTTCTTGCGATTATTCTTTGATGAATTTTTTCGAGAATGTATGATGGCCTTGCTTAATTAGTGCGATGTAAATACCATTCGGCAAATTAGAAATATCAATCGTGTTTTGGTTAGGGATGCTTATTAAAACTTGACCCAGTAAATTGCATATTGAAACTTCA
>JBKCNM010000086.1:0-36960 GCA_046297395.1 Bacteroidota bacterium | reverse complement strand
TTACTACCCCGGCACCTCCTGCCCTGTTGTCGCGGGCAGTTAACTTGAATTTAAGTGTACGGGCAGCGTTGGGTTTCCATTATCAGATGGGAGAAGTAGTGTTCATCACAGTTCCAATTCTGGGACAATACCTCGTGCCATTGTCAACAGGTGGATATGAACGGAATAAAGGAGCATTTCCGGTGGGCGCATTCCAGGCTCCGGCAGGTCCAACATCTACCTGCTCCCAACTGTAGGAAAGTACATCGTTGTTTGCATCAGTTGCCGTTCCGTTTAGGATAAGTCCGCATAGATAAGGAGCCGCATAGGAAGTAGGGAATGGAGCAATAACAGGAGCTGTGTTCCCGGTGGCAGTCTGGGAAGCACAATTGTTGCCATTCCCATTGGTGATAAAATTGTTCATCTCATCAAAGCTTCCGGTATGGAAATAGGCGATTGAGTTGGATGCCACATCATCTGATCCGCAAATACCAGCATAAGCCATAATCGTTACTCCACTGCCCGGCTCCCATGCGGTGTTTGCACTTCTGTTGCCTCCTCCGCAGGAACCAATGGTACTGTTGAATGTGTGGCTTCCACTAAACTGATGTCCCATCTCGTGAGCCACATAATCAATATCATAGGGATCTCCAACAGGCGAGCCTGACCCGGTAACACCCCTGGCTTTGCTGCTGTTGCTGCACACGCATGCGTACTGTGCAATGCCGCCTCCGCCGGTACTGAACACATGTCCGATATCATAATTTGCAGATCCAATCCGCGCATTCACAGTCGTCTGGTTCTGGTTTAACATGGTAGCACCATTGTTATTGGTATATGGATCTGAGCTGGTTAAAAAAATCAGGGTATCGGTATTGGCAATTAAAACCAATCGTACTGCAAGTTCCGATTCATACACTCCTGTAACACGGTTGATGGAGGTAACCATTGCAGAGAGAACAGAAGAAACAGTGCCGCCAGAAAAAGAAGAGTATTCGAAAGTGGTGGCAAGTGCCAGCCGATAGGTGCGCAAGGTTTCTCCTATGGATGAGAGTCCTGATGCAAGGGATTTCTCGGGTATGAATTGCTCTTCGGTGTTTCCGCAAATAAAGGTTTTATCGGTATTGATATAATCATGCTTATAATAAACCTGATAAGCTGTTTTGGTATCAAGCGTGAGGGGATCTATAAAAATAGTTCCTTCCTTTCCAATGAGCATGGCATGGAATCCTTTGTAGGTAAAATCAAGCCGACCATGCAAGGATGGACGATCAATTCCCTGAGCGATGTAAGTAGTGATTCCGGGGTATTTATTCATTAATCCTGCCTCCATCACGGGTGATGAAGCAATTTTAAATTTCTCAAACCCTCCCTCCGGAACAGGCAACTCGATGGTATACGATTGTTCTCCATGACGGTAATCCTCTTCAGTAGGGGCTTGCCTGAGTTGAGACTCAAGAACAGTTGGATCCAATGAATAATAAAGAGCCCTTTGGGGTTTGATGTAACGGATGCCCGAAACAGATTTATCAGGCTGTGTTTGCAAGGACCAGGGATTCTTTGCCATACTCTCCCCGGCTGCCGAAAACATCAGCAATGCAGCAATAAGGTATTTGTTCATGTTTGTTTTTGGTTGGTGTTCCAAAGGTAATTGTTTTGATAATTTGGAAAAAAATCATCTAACAACCTCGTCCTTGCTATAGGGTGAACCCTTTTTTCGTGGAGCGTCATGTTTTGCATACAGCAACACAAAACTACCTTTCCTTTTAAGTTTCACCGGTTTCATCATCCAGGTTGTGCCAGCATGACTAATCATTGCTGCGAAGCCTTTCTCGTTTCGGTCAATCCTTGCATCTGCTGTTTTCTTTGTTTTGCCCTTTCCGGCCCAGCTCCTGATACCCGGATATTTTTTCTGCAGTGCGGGAGACATGACCGCTGAGGGTTGACATACAAATATTTCGAAGGCATTGAAACCAAGCGGTAAATTGATTTCAAGTGGCTCATTTGAAACAGGAAGATGCATACCAAGTAGCGTGTCGAGACGAGGATAACTGATCTGATAAATGATGTATCTCTTTGGAAGATTGGCACGCGCTTCGAGAATATCGGAGGCTTTACAAGAAACCTTTTTGAACTCCTGTCCTGAAACAGAAGTCCATAAAGATAGAAAAATGAGGATGAATAACTTGTGAAATACAAGCGTGTTGGGGTTTCGGGCATGCACCCGGTGTAATGGGATATTTTTCAAAAAAAACAGCATACTTGTGGCATGCATAGTTAGATAAATTATTTAAAAATCATTCAGGCCTGTGCATAACTTGCAGCCTGTAGGTTCAAATAATTTGGGCCTATCCGCTATACTTGCATCATGAACCCCTCTCCATCCATATTGCCTTCGCAAAAAATGAAGCGTGCTTTTTTACCGGCATCCTTTACCATCACAGACTGGCAAACACTCGAACCCTACTATAAAAAATTGAACGAAATGCCACTGAATGATGCTGATTCACTGGTTTCCTTTTTGGCCATGCGCAGTGAGCTGGATAGTGCTGTATCTGAGGAATTGGCTTGGAGGTACATCAGGATGAACTGCGATACAACCCATCGGAAATATGCCGAAGAATTCGATTATTTTATCAGGGAGATAGAGCCCTTTCTGGCCCCTGTAAGTGATTCGCTAAATAGGAAGACCCTTGCTTGTAAGTACACCGACCAATTAACTGAGCCTGGGTATCAAATCATGTTCAGAAACATGAAAAGGAGCACACAGCTTTTTAGGGAAGAAAATATTCCCTTGCAAACCGAACTCAGCAGCCTTCAGCAGGAATACGGTAAAATCACCGGCTCGCTTACCATCACACAGGACGGCAAAGAACTAACCCTTCAGCAAGCATCAAAGCTCCTGGAGGAAGAAAATCGAGACCTGCGCAAAGAAGTGTTTCAGAAGATCTGTGCAGCCAGACTATCGGTTAAAAACGCACTGGATAATTTGCTGGATCAACTTATTGAGAAACGCCAGCAGCTGGCAGGGAACGCAGGATTTAAAAATTTTAGAGACTACATGCATGCAGAGCTTTGCAGGTTTGATTACTCAGTTGAAGATTGCTATGCTTTTCATGATTCTATCAGGAAACATGCCGTTCCCTATTTAAATGAAATAGCGGCTTCCCGAAAAAGTATGCTCGGTTATGATACATACCGGGCTTTCGATACAGAGGTGGATGTATATGGCAGCATCCCGCTCAGGCCTTTTGAGGTGAGCAAAGAATTGGTTGAAAAAACCCTTGGAACCTTTCACGCCATCGATCCATTCTTCTCTGATTGCCTACATACCATGCAGGAATTTGGATTTCTTGACCTTGAGTCCAGGATCGGGAAAGCACCCGGAGGATTTAATTATCCGATGATGGAAAGTGGAATCCCGTTTATTTTTATGAATGCCGTGGGTTCCCAGAAAGACCTGGTAACAATGGTGCACGAAGGAGGTCATGCCATCCATAATTTCCTGAGTAACCACCTCAAGGTATCAGCATTTAAAAGTACACCAAGCGAAGTGGCAGAGCTGGCATCCATGGCCATGGAACTGATTTCCATGGAACATTGGCATGTGTTTTACAAGGATGCCCGGGCCTTGCTCAGGGCCAAATGCGACCAACTTGAAAAAGTAATTGAAACGCTGCCCTGGGTAGCAGCGATTGATTGCTTTCAGCATATGCTTTATACAGAACAGACTGATGCAGCCGGCCGCAGCAATAAATGGACTGCTTTGCATGCACGCTATTCTCCTGCGTTGGTTGATTACAGCGGTTTGGAGGAATACCGTGCCAATCTTTGGCAAAAGCAATTGCATATTTATGAAGTGCCCTTTTATTACATTGAATATGGGATGGCGCAACTGGGTGCAATTGCCGTTTGGAGGAACTATAAAACCCAACCCGAAAAAGCCATTGCCCAGTATAAGGCTGCACTGGCTGCAGGAAACACCGTAGGCATCAAAGAGATTTACGAAATAGCAGGCATCCGCTTCGATTTTAGCGATCAGTATGTAAAGGAATTGATGGATTTTACCTGGAATGAGTTACAAATTCTTAAAGCCGGGCTCAATAGCCTGGCCTGAGCTATTTTTGCTGCATGCAATTTCTTTATCCCGGCGTTTTGTGGTTCAGTTTGTTGGCCTTGCTGCCCCTGCTGATACACCTGTTTAATCTCAGGAGATACAAAACCATTTACTTTCCTTCCCTTTTTTTTCTGAAAGAAATTCAGCAAGAAACGCGTTCTGTAAAAAAGGTAAGAGAATGGTTGGTGCTGCTTATGCGCTGCCTGGCATTGATCTGCCTGGTTTTGGCTTTTGCAGGGCCTTACCTTCCTATGCAAAAACAATCCGGGCGCAACGGGGAAAAGTACATCAGCATTTTTGTAGACAATTCTCCGAGCATGAATCTTCCCGGGAGCATGGGTACCCTGCTCGATGAAGCCAGGAATCATGCAAAAAGTATTGCCATGGGCTTTGGTGCCTCAGATCATTTTCAGTTACTCACCAATGGTTTTGAAGGAAAACATCAGCGTTTTGTGACCAGAGATGAGTTCCTGGATTTGCTGGCAGCTGTGAAATCCGAGACCCAATCCAAATCCTTTTCCCAGATCACCCGCAAACAACAAAGTTTGTTTGCCGGTATAAACGGAAGAAAATATGCTTACATCCTTTCTGACTTTCAGGCCTCGCAGTTTCCAATGAGGCAATTGCCGCTTGATACTACCGTTGAATACAGCCTGGTGAGAATGGAGTCGAATGAACAAAATAATGTATGCATTGATACTGTGTTCTGGGTAGCACCCCCAAAGGCTGACAACACTGGGCAACACTTGCTTGCCGGACTTCAGGTGAGTGGGGAATCCTACCTCTCCGTGCCCACCAAATTATTCGTCAACGGACAACAACGCGCCATGGCAGATCTACAACCTGAAAAAGGAAAGCGCGTGCTTTACGACTATCATTTCTCCGGCGACAAAAGGAAGTTTCAGCTTGGTGAAATCAAGGTGCAGGATGCACCTGTTTCATTTGATGATGTGTTTTATTTTTCTTATGCCAATCCCGGTAAAATAAAAGTGCTTCAGGTTTTCAAAGGGGAACCTTCCTTGCCCCTCAGGCATTTGTTCGAAGATGATGACTATGCAGATTATCATGAGTCGGAGGCTGGCATGCTTAACTACAGGGATTTGTCCGCTTACGATTGCATTCTCCTCTACCAAGTAAACCAAATAAGCAGCGGACTAAGTGCAGCATTGGAGACCCAGGTGAAAGCCGGAAAAACATGCATCCTTATTCCTCCTGCAGCAGCCGATCCCTCAAGTTGGAACCTCTTGTCTGAAAGCCTGCAGGGACTGCTTTTCGGCTCATGGGATACCACCACCCAAAAGGCAATTGATGTGGCTTTTTCTCATCCCCTTTTCTCCGATGTTTTTGAAAAACAAACACGCTCACCCCAACTGGATCTGCCTCTTGTGAAAGGCATCTACAGGAGTCTCTCCCGACCGGGCAATAACGGAATCAATCTTTTAGGCATGCCCGGAAAGCATGCCCTGATCAGCCTCACCAGCAGTGGCAAAGGTAGACTTTGTCAGGTGTTTCAACCCCTGGGCAAGACCTATGGCAATTTGCAGGAGCATGCACTCTTTCTTGCAGCATTATACAAATTGGTATTGTCTTCTCTTCCGGTGCAACCCTTGTATTATCCGCTGCTGTCAGAAAATCGCATCGTTCTTCGTGGGATGGAATTTAGTGGTGACAAGAAAATCAAACTGGTGCATATCGGAAACAAAAAAGAATATTTGCCCTCCATACAATCTGCGGCAGGAAATACGCAGCTTACCTTTCATCAGCAACCATACGAGCCCGGGAATTATTGGATAGTGGATGAAAAAGATACCCTTGCGGTTGTTTCCTTCAACCATCATTCTATGGAGTCTATTCTAAAAACAAATTCTGTCTCTGGACTGGAAAATGCCATTCAGGAAAATAAATACCTCCGCATGTCTGTGTTAGAAGGCAATGAGAAAGAAGTGAAGGCATATGTTGCCTCGGCCTCCATAGGCAAGCCATTGGAAAAATGGTTTTTGATGGCAGGGGTTTTATTTGTGTTTGCAGAAATGCTCATTCTCACATATTTCTCCTACTTTTACACGCAAGCCAAAACCAGCAATGCCAAGAATCCTCTTGCAAAAAGCGAGAATCATTGATGCTGTATCTCATGAAAAATCCAACATAAGGGATATCTACATCGAAGATGGCATCATCAGGAAAATAGGCATTGATCTGCCCGGTGAAGCAGATATCGTAATAAGTTCTTCCAATCTCTGTGTGAGCAATGCATTCATTGATTTACGCACACATTACACTGCACCGGGAACCGATAACCTATGCACCCCTGAGACACTTGCCTCCGAAGCTCTTCGCGGTGGATTTACCAGGATTTGTCTCTGGGGAACAGCCCAGTTTCATCACAACCTCCCGCAACAAATACATTATCTAAAAGCCAACTCCGAAAAGCATGGTGTGACTTGGGATATCCTGGCAGCGTTAAGCCATGATCAGGGCGGTAAAATCCTCAATGAATGGTTTGAACTTCATCAGGCTGGAGCAGCAGGATTTTGCCACCGCTACAAAGGCGCTGATCAACTAACTTTGTTAAGCATTGCCATGAGGTATACCTCTGATTTTGGCGCAGTGATGTTCCTTGGTTGCTCCGAGGAATCTATGTCCGCTTCCCATCTCCTTTACGATACGCCCCTCTCCCTCTCAAAGGGAATCAAAGGAATCCCCACCTATTCAGAAACAGCACCACTTGCCGCACTTCTTGAACTGCTTGATTACGAAAATCGTCAAGCGCATTTTTCGGGACTCTCTCTCCTTCGTTCAATTGACATGCTGGAAAATGCAAATAGCATCAAAAGCACATGTGATGTGCCGGCCATGGCGCTATTTTTTGACGAAGATGACATCAACCTCAGTCACCCTGAGTGCAAAGTTTTTCCTCCTTTGTTTACCTCAAAGAACAGACATGGATTGGTTCAGGCAGCAGCAAGAGGTAGCATCAGGGCCATCTGCAGCATGCATACGCCCGTGATGCCCGAAAACAAACAAGTTGAATGGCAACTTGCAGAATCCGGTGCAAACACCCTCAGAGATACTTTTTCCATGGCTTATACTGCGCTTAAAGACCACATGCCATTGGCGCAAATCATTGATCTGTTTACATCCGGTCCGGCAGGTATCCTTGGCCTATCACTATCGGCCATCGAAGAAGGTGCACCTGCAAACTTGTGTGTCTTTAATCCGGATGAGGATGTAGTGGTTCAGGCCAATACTGCGCTGGAAAGAAAAGCAAAAGGCAAAATCATCGCCTGCATTTCAGGCAATCATACATCCCTGTCTGATGACAAAAAAAGATAAGATAAAGGCATTTAATCCGAATGATCCGGGAGATGCCTCAGGCAATTTATACGGCTTGCCATTCACAAATGAAGAATCAGATTTTTTGGTTCTTCCTTTGCCCTGGGAGGTAACCGTTTCCTATGGTGCAGGCACAGCCTTGTCGCCAATGGCCATAAGGGAAGCCTCCCTGCAAGTGGATTTGTTTTCACCTGAATTTCCTGATTTATGGAAAAGTGGAATCGGGATGCTGCCCCTCAATAAAAAATGGAAAAAGCAGTCAGCCGAATTGAGAAAAAAAGCGGTTGCCGTGATTGACCATCAAATGGGAAGCACCATGCTTAACGCCAAAGATCATAAGAGGCTGCTCGACAAAATCAACACAGCCTGTGAACTTTTTCATGAGGAAGTGTTTCATACAAGTTTGGAAGTATTGGCCTCCGGCAAAAGCCTGATAGGGTTGGGAGGAGACCACAGCACACCCTTCGGAATTATCAGGGCCTATGCGGAAAAGTATCCCGGCATGGGTATTCTGCATTTTGATGCCCATTGCGACCTGAGAAAAGCTTATGAAGAATTTACTTGGTCGCATGCAAGTATTTTCTACAATGTACTTGAAAAGGTGAAGGGGATCAAGAAAATTGTTCAAGCCGGCATCCGCGACCTCTGTTCTGAGGAATGGGAGTATGCACACAAGAAAGGAGTCATTATTCACACCGACCGAGAAATAAGGCGAAGCATGTATGCGGGAGAATCTTTTGAAAAGATTACCTCAAAAATGCTTGCAGATTTGCCCAAGCAAGTTTACATCAGCTTTGATATTGATGCATTGGACCGCAAGTATTGTCCCAATACGGGAACACCTGTGCCGGGAGGATTTGAATTTGAGGAAGCCTTATTTGTAGTTAAAAGCCTTGTAAAATCCGGTCGTGAAATCATTGGGTTCGACATCAACGAAACAGGTAACGGAGAGTGGGATGCCAATGTATCAGCCCGGTTGCTTTATAACTTATGTGGATACATGCATGTAAGCCAAAAAAAAAGCCGGCATTGAGCCGGCTAACATTTTCAGGAAGTTGATCATCCTTCAATCATTACCATGTTGAATGGGATGTTGATGATGGCCTGATAATCCTCTCCGGCTTCGCTCATGTCTTCGTCATCTTCCTCATAATGCCAGTTGATGATTACTTTGCTGTTGCCACTTTTGTTGATGGCCTCAAGCTTCTTAAACACATCCAGGATACATTTTGAGGAACTGGTATTAAAATACTCCAACTGGATATTTACCACGGTATTTCCTTGAGGCTTGAAAGAATATTTGTCCAGCCAGTCGATGAGTGGCTTGTAAAATTCTATGGAATTTTCCGGTATGGAACGGCCTTTGATTTCAATTACGCCTGCGGCAGAGTCAAATTTAATTGTCGGTGTTTTGGCTGTACCTTCGATGGTGAGTGTTTCCATTTTGCTATTATGCGATTTTGATGTTTAAACAGAAAAAAGTGTATTCCGAATCAATCGGAACAAATTGATAGTTGAGTTTTTGCCCTGATTTCCTTGCAATGTCAATCATGCCAAGTCCTCCTCCTCCTTTTGAAGAGAATTCATCATTGTTAAGGATTTCCTTGTAGTATTCTTTCAACTCTTCCTTGGACATCCCGTTGATTTTGTCCAGTTTGTTTTTCAGGTTCTCAACATGTCTGCTAAACATGTAATTCCCTGTGATGATTGTGTATTCGCTTCCGGTTTTTCCAATCATGAAAATCGCGGTGCGTTTTGATGTTTCCGATTCCTCGGAACTGGGTTTGGCATCCAGGTGATGGTAAAGATTCTTTAAAAATTCAACAAGAACATTGTAAACCTTCTTCTTTATTTTGGGTTCCTCCTGAATGTTTTCCAGCTTGTTCTCCATAATTTGGAGAATGGATGTAAGCAACTCAGATGTGATGTCGCCCTTAAAGGACAACATAATCTTGTTGCGCTCCATCTGGTTATAGAATTCAAAAATATCCAGCATATATGCCATTGATAAACTTATGACTTGGGAGAAATCCTTCAGTTTTGGTGAGCAAAAATATCAAAACAAATGTTGAAACCAATTTTTTTTATTTTTTCTTGTATGGAAGGTAGGTAATTTCGGCCTTACATGCTATTTCTTCTGCGATTTTGGTCATCACCAGCTTGGGGACTTCAATTTTATGGTCATTGAGTTTAACCTTAAAGGATGATTGAAGGCTTATCTCATCTCCCTTTTTGGTAATGCTACCCTCCATTTTGGTGTTTTTTTCCACGCCATGCAGGGTAAGTATTCCGTTGGCACTGACTTTAGAGGTTCCTTCGGAACTCAAAACCGCATGTTCATTAATCTTACCACGGAAAACAGCATAGGGATATTTTTCCGATTCCATGTAATTTTCATTGAAGTGCTCCTGCATCAGTGCATTCTTAAACTGAAAGGTGGTGATTCTGACCTTAACGATAACAGAATCTGTTACCGTATTGATAATGGAAGTGGCGGATTCACTGTGAGCATCGATATCCTCCACAGGTGTTGAGGAGAAAAAGGACAATTTGCCCTGCTTGTCTACCGATTTTAAAATTTGTGCATTTGCCCTATATCCTGCAAATAATGAGAATATGAACAAAGTCAATGCAAGGCTTTTCATATTTGTGGTTTGCACAAAAATAGACAGCAGGTCTTCAAAACCAAATTTTATTTAAAGAAAGTCATGCCCAAAGTGGATTAGGATTACTTTTGACATCCATTCTATACATTGCATGATTAAACCAACACTGGCAAAAGGAACGAGGGACTTTGGACCCAAGGAAGCCGCTCAGAGACAATACCTTTTCGATGTACTCAGGCAACAATTTGGTTTGTACGGCTTTCAGGCACTGGAAACGCCGGCCATGGAGAACCTTGCCACCCTCACCGGGAAATATGGTGAAGAGGGCGACCAGTTGATGTTTCACATCCTGAATAGCGGGAATTTCTTTGATAAACTCAATCCAAATGAGCCCATGGAATATTCAAGCGCCTTGCCCTTCATTTGTGAAAAGGCCCTGAGATACGACCTCACTGTGCCATTCGCAAGGTATGTGAGCATGAACCGTTCTACCCTTTCTTTTCCTTTCAGACGCTATCAAATGCAACCTGTATGGAGAGCCGACCGTCCACAAAAAGGCAGATACAGGGAGTTTTACCAATGTGATATCGACATCATAGGAAGCCGCTCCATCCTCAATGAGGCAGAAGTTATTCAGTTAATCAGTCGGGTATTTCATATTCTGGGGATACCTGTTGTGATTCGCCTGAACAACAGAAAACTGCTTGAAAAGCTGGCAGCATATGCCAACTGTACCAATCGTTTCAAAGACCTCACACTGATGCTCGATAAGCTTGACAAAGTGGCCTGGGCTGATGTAAAACAAACTTTTATTGAGAAAGGCTTTAACGATGCGCAGCTCAAACGGATTGAAATAGCCTTGTCACAAAATACGCTCGGGGAACTTGCCGCATTGATGGAACTTGAGGAGGAACCTTGGCTTCAGGATTTCCGATATCTGTTGAACCTATCTCTTAGCGGAGAGAGTACGCTCAAAACCGATTTAAGTCTGGCAAGAGGTCTCACCTACTATACCGGAACCATCCTGGAAGTGCAGGTGGCCGATGGTAGCTTTTCTCCAAGCATTGGAGGCGGTGGCAGATATGACGACCTCACCGGTATGTTTGGGTTTCCCGGCATGTCGGGGTTTGGCTTCTCATTTGGTGCAGACAGGATTTATGATGTTATGCAGAGTAAAAACCTCTTCCCCGATTCAATTCAACGGGCTCCTGTTTGTTTTCTGCACACCGGCAACGAAGAACAGAAAGTATGCATGCATGCTGCGGAACAGCTGAGGAGCAAGGGAATCCCCTGTTTGGTTTATCCGGATATAAGCAAACTTCGTAAGCAGTTTGATTATGCCAATCAACTGGGTGCCCATTGGGTAGTTGTGGTAGGCGAGAATGAACTTCAACAAAGCAACTACAGCCTCAAGAACATGCAATCAGGAGAACAACATACCTTGTCCATTCAACAACTCAGTGATCAACTTAGCGCATTTTTCCAACCATGATGCACTTTTACCCGGGAAATTCGTTTCTCACACTTTCAGAAATCAGGAAATGTCTTGCAGAAAAGGCAGTTCTATCCTTGCATGCCGATGTGAGGCGACGCATAGATCACTGTAGAAATTACCTGAATACGCTCAGGAATGATGAACCCGTATATGGTGTAAATACAGGATTTGGCTCGCTCTGTAACCAGCTTATTCAGGCCTCTGACACCGGGCGCTTACAGGAAAATCTGATGCGTTCACATGCCTGCGGTTCCGGATCCGAGATGAAAGAAGAAATTGTAAAACTCATGCTTTTGCTCAAAATCCAGGGACTCTGTGTGGGCAATTCAGGTGTGGATTCGCGTACAGTGCAGAGATTGATTGATTTTTACAACCATGATATCTTTCCGGTTATCTATGCCCATGGATCGCTTGGTGCTTCGGGCGACTTAGCTCCCCTTGCCCATCTTTGCCTTCCTCTCATTGGCTTGGGTGAAGTATATCATAGAGGAAGAAAATTGCCTGCCGCTGTGGTGCTGCAGCAAATGGGCTGGGAGCCACTTACACTCCAATCCAAAGAGGGACTGGCCTTGCTCAATGGCACACAGTTTATGAGTGCCATGGCTTGCCAGATTCTCCTCGATTTTGAAAATATTTTTGAAGCGGCACATCAAATTGCCGCCCTCTCTTTTGATGCTTTTTCCTGCCGCCCCGATCCTTATCACCCGCTTATTCATCAGGCAAGACCGCACAAAGGACAAAAACTATCAGCTGCCCTCATGAGGCATTTCTTAGAGGGAAGTGCCTTTGCACAAATGCCCAAAACACAGGTTCAGGATCCATATTCATTCCGGTGTATTCCTCAAGTGCATGGTGCAGGGTATGATACTTATCTGCATGCCCTATCCGTCACTGAAACAGAAATCAATTCGGCAACTGACAATCCACTGGTTTTTCCGATGGAAGAGAAAATTCTCTCCGGCGGAAATTTTCATGGACAAGCCCTGGCCTATATCCTCGATTTTATGTGCATTGCCACAGCGGAGTTGGCCAACATCAGCGAAAGAAGAACCTACCTGCTCATCTCAGGACAAAGAGACCTTCCAGCCTTTTTAACACCGGGAGCGGGCTTGCATTCAGGATTCATGATTCCCCAGTACACCGCTGCTTCGCTTGTAAGCATCAATAAACAATATTGTACACCCTCTTCTGTTGATTCAATTGTTTCCAGCAATGGACAAGAAGACCATGTAAGCATGGGAGCCAACGCAGGCATCAAATGTTTACAAATCATGAAAAACACCTATTCCGTTTTGGGAATTGAGCTGATGAATGCTGCACAGGCATGGGATTTTAGAAAGAACCAACAAACCTCGCCTCTCCTCACTCAGCTTTATGAGTCATTCAGGAAACATGTGTCATTTGTAGCGGAGGATTGTGTGCTGCAGCCTTTGATGCAGCGCTCTGAGGAATTTACAAGACATTATTTTCATCAAGGAATCACGAGGGATTCCTTGACTCAATAACTAACTCTTATCTACCAAATCGTTCTCTGCGGGAGTTTCTCCTCTCCGGCTTGGCTGAATAGCCTCCGCTTCGACCGCCGCCTCCGCCGCTTTCAGCAGCCTGAACCTTGATAAAACGACCATTGAATTCTTTTTTATAAAAATTCTTGTAAACTATTTTGGCAAGAGAAGGGTCAACATCAAAGAAGGAGAAAGTGTTTTTAAGATCTATTCGTCCTACATCTTTTGCGCTGATACCACCGTTATCTGCAATCAAATCTCTGAGGCCGGACTTGCTCAGGCCATCCATCTCACCTAGATTAATAAAGAATCTTCCATTGAGTTCTTCTCTTCTTCCATTTTCTCTTGGGGATCCTTCTCGCTTGTCGAACTCACGACGCTCACGAACACCTTTCTCTCGGGATTCTACATTGAGGTCGTGGGCATCACGATAGTAATCCAGAAAACGATTAAAGTCGGTGGCTACCATCCGTTTGATGAGTTCTTCGCGGCTGAGGTCCTTGAGCATTTCATTGATGGGAGGAAGAAAATCAGAGATTTCTTCATCACTCACCTCTGTATCATGTATCTTTTTTACCAGGTGGAACAACTGCTTTTCGCAGATTTCCGGACCTGTTGGCACATTCTTTTTGGTGAATTTTTTATTGATAATGCGCTCTATTTCTCTGATGCGTGAGGCTTCTCTGATGTTGAGAATAATAATAGACATTCCGGATTTTCCTGCCCTTGCGGTACGACCGCTTGTGTGGTTGTTGTTTTCTTTATCATCCTGAAGATTGTAATTTATTACATGCGTTACATCATTCACATCAATGCCTCTTGCTGCTACATCAGTGGCAACCAGCATTTGCAAAGAACGACTGCGGTATCTTTTCATTACATGGTCGCGCTGAGACTGAGACAAATCTCCGTGAAGAGCATCTGCGTTGTACCCATCGCGCATCAACTTGTCGGCAATCTCCTGTGTTTCACTGCGGGTACGGCAAAACACGATTCCAAAAATGGAAGGATAATAATCCACGATTCTTTTCAAGCAGGCATAGCGATCACGAGACTGAACCACATAATAATGGTGCTCTATGTTATCGGCTCCTGCATTTTGTTTTCCTACTGTTACCTCAGCAGGCTTTTCCATGTAGTTGCGCGCAATGCGAGCCACTTCCGGAGGCATGGTTGCTGAGAACAACCAGGTGTTTTTTTCTTCAGGTGTTTGACCAAGGATGATGTCAAGGTCTTCTTTGAAGCCCATGTTCAACATTTCATCTGCTTCATCGAGCACTACATATTTCACTTCCGACAGACGCACGCGTCCACGGTTGATCATGTCTACCATCCTACCCGGTGTGGCCACAATGATGTGTGCGCCTCTCTGGATTTCACGGGTTTGGTTTTCAATACTTGCTCCACCATAAATGGAAACCACGCGGGCTCCGGGTGTGTAGGCAAGAAATTTGGCAAGATCTGAGGCAATTTGCAGGCAGAGTTCTCTGGTTGGACAAATAATCAGACCTTGAACAGCATTGCGAGAGAAATCAGTTTTGTGGCACATCGGCAAACCGAATGCCGCAGTTTTACCCGTGCCGGTTTGCGCAAGGCCTACCAGATCGGTATCGGTGGAAAGCAACAGGGGTATTGATTTTTGTTGGATGGGTGTGGGATTTTCAAATCCCAGTTCCTTAATGGCTTTTAAGAGGTTTTCGGATAAACCTAAAGCATCGAATTCATTCATTTATTGTTATATGGCCGCAAAGGTATGAATAAAAAGCTGCCGGGGCGATTTTATTTCGTCTTCCCCAATTTTGATGCAACCTGAATCTACTCATCCGGATTCAAAAATCCTTTCAAAGGTTTACCTTTGGATTAAATTAAACAACCCAAAAAAATGGAAAAACATTCTCTTGCCTCAAACTTATTTTCCTATCCGTTTTACATAAGCGGATGGATGATTACCGGTTTTTGTCTTCTTGCCGGAGGTCTTACAGTAAATACTCAACTATTAAAAACGCCTGACATTTTTTATCCGGTTATTAAATCAGGATTACTGTTTGGTCTGTTTTTAACACTGAGCAGTCGCCTTAAAACAGAGGACGAACTCACCAACCTGATTCGACTCAAATCCTATGAATGGGCATTTAAATGGGGAATCATCAATGCGCTTTTGGTATCTCTTCATTTTCCCGGATTCGAGGAAGTAGGTGTTTTCGGATTGCTGCTCAGCATGATTATTGCTTTTCATGTGGTGTTTTTTGTAAAAAACAAACAACGCTGATGAAAAATACCCTGAAAACCGCAAGGGCCAATCAAAGTCTTACCCAACAGGAACTTGCCGAAAAATCAGGGGTTTCCCGACAAACCATCCATTCGATTGAATCCGGGCGCTATGTGCCTTCTACCCTGTTGGCACTCAAACTGGCAGCCATTCTCAAAACCAAAGTAGAAGCACTCTTTCAGCTTGAAGCGGATGATTAAAACCCCTTTTTTTTAAAATATATGTAAAGCATACTTGTCTTTTTGTAAAGTATAATTTACATTTGCCTCCGGTTTATGAAAAACTTAATTTTCTATTTACTGGTATTTGTATCCCCGTTTGGCTTTGCTCAAAACACCGGAGAAATCAAAAAAAGCACTGCCGAGGTTGAACAGGTTGAAGGCATGTTTGTATTCTACAGATCCAAACCTTTAACTGAATACCAATATTTAGGTACTTATAAAATAGCACTTATATGGGATGATAAACCCAGGCTGCTTTTTGATAAGCTTGTGAGAAAAACCAAAGAGAAATTTCCTACAGCCAATGGAATGATCATCGATAATAACATGGCTAAATGTGATGCTATTCTACTGAAATAAAAACCATAACAATCAAATCAATTAATCACAAAAAAAACAAAAACACATGAAAAAAATCATCTATGCAAGTCTTGCATCTGTATTGATGCTTACTACACTCAACGCCTGTAAAAAAGAAGGTTGCACCGACAGCTTTGCGACCAATTACGATGAAAAAGCAGATTCAGACAATGGCACCTGCACATACACCGGTACAGTTCAGTTTTGGTATGGAAAATCTGCATCAGATTGGCTCGATACTGTTGAGGTAACATCATTAGCTTATTATGTAGACAATCAGCTCATAGGCTCAAGTGCTGAAAATTTTTATGATACAGGGTCACCTTCCTGTGGCGCGGCGAATGTGGTAAGAAAAACCATGGATTTAGGACTGGCCAAAACAAAAACAGTACCTTATAAAGTAGTTGACCAGAATAGCGATATCATTTGGAGTGGGAATGCCACATTCGATGGAACAAAGTCTTGTATAAACATTCAGCTCACCAAGTAATTCAAATTTAAATTTCATAAACACTGCCTCAAGCCGCACCCGGAGTGCGGCTTTTTTTATGCTTGAATTAAAACTATCGTAATATTACGATAACAATCAATCCTGTTTTTTGTGGCGCTACACTATGGGAGAATCAAAAACATATGCTTTTAAGCCAACAGATGTTCGTTTGGCTAAGATTGCAAAAGCCCTCTCCCACCCTTCCAGAATTGCCATTATAAAATTGCTGCTTAAAAAAAACACCTGTGTTTGCGGAGATATTGTTTTGGCAATACCGCTCTCTCAGAGCACCGTTTCTCAGCATCTGAAGGCTCTTAAAGCAGCCGGCCTGGTCAAGGGAAAAATCAGCGGATCCAATACCTGTTATTGTGTGCATGCAGAAAACTGGGCGTTTGCTTCAAAGAGTTTTTCTAATTTTCTTGATAAAGCCCAATGCAAGAATCCAACTTGCTGCTAACGAAATCTTACTGATGAAAATCTGATGAAACAAAAAGATAAAATTCTCCACCTCAGGAAGTACCTATCGGAATTTACGGGAACATTTGTGCTGGTATTTTGCGGCACGGGAGCAATCATTGTCAATGAAATCACGAAGGGAATGATTACGCATCCGGGTGTTTCCATCACATTTGGGCTGGTGGTATCCGTCATGATTTTTGCCTTAGGCGACATTTCCGGTTCACACCTCAATCCGGCAGTTACCTTAGCCTTTGCTTTTTTTAAAAAATTTCCAATGGGCTTGATTTTGCCCTATCTTGTTTCTCAGATTTTGGGTGCACTATTAGCGAGTGTAAGCTTGCGAATGCTCTTTCCTGAAAACATCTTACTTGGCGCTACCCTACCCGCCGGATCTCAAATGCAATCCTTTGTCCTCGAATGTATTTTAACGGCTATTCTGGTATTGGTTATCTTCAATGTTTCCACCGGAGAAAAAGAAAAAGGCATCACTGCTGCGATTGCCATTGGAAGTGTTGTAGCACTTGAAGCATTGTTTGCCGGACCTGTTTCAGGCGCCTCCATGAACCCTGCCCGTTCGCTTGCACCTGCCTTGGTTTCGGGACAAATAAAATGTCTTTGGATTTATCTTACTGCACCTGTGCTGGGAGCATTGATAGGTGCATTTCTTCACCAATTTTTGCATCCAAAAAAATCATGAATGAAAGATTGAAAATATACATGGCCGGACTGGAAAATCATTTTCAGGAAATTCCGGAAAACCGAAAACAATTGTTGCAAAAACTCATTGATTATCTCCATCTGAAATTGATTGAAAAGCATGTTGTATCACTGGTTTTTATATGCACACACAATTCCCGGAGAAGTCATTTCGGACAGATATGGGCCAAAACTGCTGCTGTCTACTATGGATTGAAAGGCATCAGCACCTATTCAGGAGGAACAGAAGAAACCTCCTGTCACCCAAATACACTTGATGCACTTGAACGCGCAGGATTTGAGATAAAGAAGCACAGTGATTCAAAAAATCCCGAGATTCTTGTGGTTTACGATGATCAGGCGGAACCCATCGTATGTTTTTCTAAAACTTACGATCATCCGGGTAATCCCAGCGAGCAATTTGCGGCCATCTTAACCTGTGCTGATGCTGATGAAAACTGTCCTTTCATTCCGGGGGCAGATGTCAGGATTCCGCTTACATATGAAGATCCAAAAAAATGGGATAATACCGGCCAAAAGGAAACCAAATATGATGAAAGATGCAGAGAAATTGCGTTGGAGATGATGTATACATTTAGCAGCCTGCAAAAAAAGCAAGAAGTTTGAGGAACAATCCTCAGATTGAATCAACTAATTAAGGCCTATCACTTTATGCTTAAGGGATTGATTACTGTGTTTTCTTAAAAATAAAAAACACAGCCAGAAAAAGAAAGATGAGGCCAATCGCATGATTCCATCTGAAGGTCTCGTTTTTAAATACCAACAAAGTAAAACACAAGAAAACAATTAGTGTAATCGCTTCTTGAATTACCTTTAGTTGCCAGAGATTAAAGGGACCTCCAAAGGCTTTGAAGCCAAGCCTGTTGGCCGGTACCTGCAACATGTATTCAAACAAGGCAATGCCCCAGGAGCTCAGGATTATCAGGATGAGTCCGGGACTTTTTTTCCCATCCATCTCACCAAAACGAAGATGTCCGTACCAGGCGAGCGTCATAAATATATTGCTGCCTAAAAGCAAAAGCACCGAAAGGATTCCTTTCATGGTTTAGTGGCAAAAACAAAGACCGTTTCCGGTCTTTCTCTTCTTTTACTCTTCCTTTGTTTTTTTCTTTTTTGCCTTCACCGTATTCACGGTTACTTGCTGTGCTGATTCATCGAAATCAACTTCCACCACATCGCCTTCAGACAATTTGCTTTTAATGATTTCTTCTGCAAGTGGATCTTCCAGATACTTCTGACTGGCTCGTTTCAGCGGTCTTGCACCAAAATTGGGATCATAACCCTTATCGGCAACAAAGTCTTTTGCCTTATTGGTGAGTTTGATTTTGAATCCGAGGTTTTCAACCCGCTTAAATAGGTTCGCCAATTCGATGTCAATGATTTTGTGGATATCCTCTTTTGTAAGGGGATTAAACATGATGATGTCATCAATCCGGTTGAGGAACTCGGGTGCAAAAGCCTTTTTAAGGGCACTTTCCACCACGCTTTTTGCATGCGCATCGGCAGAGGCTGCTCTTGCACTGGTGGAGAATCCAACGCCCTGGCCAAAGTCTTTCAATTGTCTTGAACCGATATTTGAGGTCATGATGACGATGGTATTTTTAAAATCCACCTTTCTTCCGAGACTATCAGTGAGCTGTCCGTCATCGAGTAATTGCAGCAAGAGATTGAATACATCCGGATGGGCTTTTTCAATTTCATCGAGGAGCACCACTGAATAGGGTTTGCGACGCACTTTTTCGGTTAACTGTCCGCCTTCCTCGTATCCAACATATCCGGGAGGGGCTCCGATAAGGCGGGATACGGCAAACTTTTCCATGTATTCACTCATGTCAATTCGAATGAGTGCATCTTCACTGTCGAACAAATATTTACTAAGAATCTTGGCAAGCTGCGTTTTCCCCACACCGGTAGGTCCCAGGAAAATAAAAGAACCTATGGGTTTATTGGGATCTTTTAGTCCTGCACGATTTCTCTGAATGGCTTTTACAATCTTTTTGATTGCTTCATTTTGCCCAATCACTTTGCCTTCGAGCAATTCATACATCTTCAGCAGTTTCTCTCCTTCATTGGCGGCAATTCTTTGCACGGGAATACCGGTCATCATTGCCACTACTTCTGCCACATGATCTTCATTTACAATTTCACGATTGTTTCGTGTTTCTTCTTCCCATACTTTTTTGGCTGCCTCCAATTGTTCCTGCAATTGTCTTTCGGTGTCGCGGAGCTTGGCTGCTTCTTCATATTTCTGGGATCGGACAACACGGTTTTTTTCTTCCTTGATGTCTTCAATTTTTTTCTCAATATCAGTAATGTTTTGAGGCACTTTGATATTGGTGATGTGCACGCGGGCACCCACTTCGTCGAGGGCATCAATGGCCTTATCGGGCAGATGTCTATCGCTGATATATCGCTGGGTGAGTGTAACACATGCCTTTAATGCTTCATCGGTAAATGTTACATTGTGGTGATCTTCGTACTTGGGTTTGATGTTGTTCAGAATCTGAATTGTTTCTTCTTCTGTGGCCGGTTCAATCAGCACTTTTTGAAAGCGTCTTTCAAGCGCTCCGTCCTTTTCGATATACTGTCTGTATTCATCAAGTGTGGTGGCGCCGATGCACTGGATTTCTCCTCTTGCGAGGGCCGGCTTGAACATATTGCTTGCGTCGAGCGAACCGGATGCTCCACCTGCACCAATGATGGTATGAATTTCATCGATAAAAAGAATGACATCGGGAGATTTTTCCAGTTCATTCATCACTGCTTTCATTCGCTCTTCAAATTGTCCGCGGTATTTGGTTCCTGCCACCAAGGAGGCCAGGTCGAGCGTAACGACTCTTTTGCCAAAAAGCACACGGGAAACTTTTTTCTGTACAATTCGCAAAGCAAGCCCTTCTGCAATGGCAGATTTACCCACACCGGGTTCACCAATCAAAATAGGGTTGTTTTTTTTGCGTCTGGACAAAATTTGGGACACCCTTTCAATTTCTTTTTCACGACCTACAATCGGATCCAACTTACCATCCTCAGCTTGGCGGGTTAGATCCCGACCAAAATTATCGAGTACGGGTGTTTTGGATTTGGGATCCACAGGTTTTTTGGCCGAACCAAATGTGCTGCTTTCATCCTCCCCGTCTTCCTCTCCGGCATTTCCGGGCATTTCATTTTTGATATCCGGATTTTGTCGGTTCGGGTTTGCCAAGAGCAAATCCAATTCTCGTTTCACAATATCATAGTTAACATTGTAACGATTGAGCACAGTTGCTGCCACATTGTCATCCACTTTAAGAATAGACAAGAGCAAATGTTCAGTTTCTATCCATTCGGACTTAAAGAGTCTTGCTTCAAGATAAGTGATTTTAAGTGCTCTTTCTGTTTGTTTAATCAGTGGCAATTGCCCCAGGTTGCTTACCGGCTTGCTGAAGTTGGTTTTTACCATGCTCTCCAGGTTGCGTCTCAACTCCATGAGATCTAGGCCAAGACTGGTAAGGATTTGAACTGCCATGCCTTCACCTTCACGGATGATGCCAAGCAGCAGATGTTCGGGACCCAGGTAATCATGACCCAGACGAAGTGCTTCTTCGCGACTGAAGGTGATTACATCTTTGAGTCTTTGAGAAAATTTTGCTTCCATGTGTATCGATGGTTAAGTTATTTCAAAATTGATGCCATGCGTTTCTTGTCAGTTTTTACGACAGAGCACATGGACAAGTTTTGCTGTACATGCCAAATATATGTCTATCGAACAGAACAAAGCGGGTTATCACCATTTTTTTTACACCCAAAGTTGTTAATAGTCCTAAAACCGGGCTAATCTACCCATAAAACAAAAGACCGCCCATTACAGGCGGTCTTTTGCATGTTTTAAATGATTGGCTTATTTAACCACTGATAATCGTTTGGTGATAGTTACCTCTTTGCCTATTAACCTCACAAAATAGATCCCTGCGGATAGTTTGCTGATATCCAGCATCACCTTGTACTTTGTAGCTGACTGTTGAAAAGACTGTTCAATCAAGGCACCTCCTCGGGCATCAACAATTTCTATGGTGTAGGTTTCGTTGGCAAGGCACTCACCCGAGAGGGTAATCACCTCTCTGGCAGGATTGGGTTGCAAGGTCATCACAGAAGTCTGATGCATTCCAATTTCTCTGATAGATGTGCCTCCGGAGGTATCCGGCAAAGCGCCAAATGCTCTGCCTGTTCCTCCATTGCCACCGATGTAGCCCCTCCGTCTTCTCGCTTTTACACCATAGAGTGTTTCTGTAGAACCCACGCCATAACGGGCAAAGGTATTCCCGTTATCCTCGGAAACAAATGCAAGTCCGTGGTCTCCTACCGCACATACAAATCCATCTTCTGCACTCACACACCTAAGCATGGCACCCGCCGGAGGCATGGCTACATTCCAGGTCTCGCCTGCGTTGCTTGTGCGCAGCATGCGGCCGTCGGAAGTTGTGATAAAGCCAGTCACTGAATCTGAGAATGAAACAGAGGTATATGTATTGGTATCGGTATTTACAATAGTTTGCCAGTTGCCATTGAACAATCTGTTAATGGTACCGTTATCGCCCACTGCCACAGCTGTATTGGTGTCGGCAAAGGCAACAGCCCGCATATGCGAAGACCCAAGTGAATTGTCTGCATTGACATTCGTCCAGTTGCTGCCATTGTATTTGAGCATAGTTCCATTTGTACCAACAGCGAGGCCATTTGTTGGAGTAGTAAAATCAGAAGCAAGAATGGTTTCGTTTGTGCCCAAAAGCTGTGTTTCCCAGGTCGTTCCCTGGTTGTTGGAGCGAAGCATTGTGCCATTGGCACCTGTAACAAACCATGCTCCTTGATTGAGGGATGCTCCCATCAGCGAGGTTTGGGCTGAAAGACCGGTTTGGGATTCACTCCATGAATTTCCGCCATCAGAGGTTACATAGCACTTACCATTACTTAAGGTATAGCATCCCTTGAATGCATCAACAAAGGATACAGAAGTAATGCTAGCGGAATCCGCATCAAAAACAACATCATTATTCAGATAATATTCCGTATGCACCATGTTGGGATAAGTTCGGGTAAAGGAACAACCGGATGAATCCTGCACGGTGAGACTTACTGTAAAATACACAATGTCGTTGTAGACATGAGTAACTTCCTGCCCAAAACCTGTGCTTCCATCCCCGAATTCCCAGAACCATGTATCGATTCCACCTGTGCTGCTGGATGCACTAAAATTGACAACACCATTTTGCGGGAGGTAATATACCTCTGCAGGATTTGTGATAAAAAAGTCCGCTTCTGCTCCCCTGATAACAATGCTTTGGTTGTTTGGAGAAGAAACAGAAGGCAATTCCGTTGAACGGATTCTGACCCTGTAGTTGCTACCATTGGAAAGTGTAAAAGGAACCTGAACACTCAGCAGCCCATTCAAGTCCTGGCTCAAAGCAGAACCAATGACAAGCGGATTGGAAAAACTTCCGCTTCCGTCTGAGATTTCTACGATAAAATAATTATTCGCAGCGTAATTACCGGATGCTGTATAATAGATGTGCAGCGAGTCTCCTTTGCAAATTACATGCTGAAGCAGAGAATCAATGGCAAGGGTATTGTTGTTCGCAACAGGCGGACCAATGCTGAATACAGATGCACTGATAGCGGAGAATTGTCCGAAACAACTTTCAACTTTTATCAGGCAGCTTGAAGAAACTACCGGAGGAACTCCCCAGTAATAGATATCCTGAATGAGGTTATCAGCTATCAGATTCCATGTGTTTCCATTGTCGGAAGAAAAGCTCAACCGGAAGCAATCCAAATTAGCTGCACTCCATACAATGGGATACAAGGATCCGGATTGAAGCACCTGACCACCATTAGGCTGAATAAGATTGATGGCAGGCGTGGGCGTTACTATGCTGAAGATATCACTGAACCCCACAACAAGAGAATCGCTTTCACTTCTCACCCGTACAAGTGCGTTTTCAGTTTGAGTGGACGGCAGACTCGTGAAGATATATCCATTGTTGGCGGGCACATTGGATACAAGGTTTGACCAAGTGGAACCGCCGTTAATCGACAAGTCGATGTTTACGGCATTAACAGAAGTGGCAAACCAGGAAATGTATATAGAGGAGCCTGTATAGTATTCCTGACCTTGCTGCGGTTCAAATACAAAGATTTGAGGCGATGGAATAGAAATACTGAAATCTGCATTGCTGGCGTCAGATGGTATAAGTGCGCCTGCTTTGGTAACTCTTATCCTGCAGAGATTTGAACTGATTTGAGGAACGATCCAGTAATAGTATCCTGTATTACTTATTGAATTCTCTATCATCGTCCATGTGCTGCCTGCATTCAGAGAGAATTCAATTTTCACATTGTCAATGCCAATGGAACTCCATTGCAGGTAATAACCCTGTCCGGAAATAAATTCTTCTCCTCCGTTGGGATAAAGCACTTCAATGAATGGCGCCACAATTGAAAAAGTATTCAGGCTTGCATCTGAAAGGGAGTTATTAGCTGCATCGCTGATGCGAATCCTACAATTTGAGGAGGGTGTACCCGGCACATTCCATGAATAGAAGCCCATTGTTGCATCAACCGCAGATGCTATGGTTGTATAGCTTGTTCCGCCATCCGAAGAAAATTCAATCTTTATTTGTGCGATGGATGTTGCGCTCCAGAAAATACTTGTTTCCTGACCGGAAGCAAAAGTCTCACCTCCGTTTGGAGCATACAAGGTAATTGAGGGAGAGGCAGGAATGATGGAAAATCTTGCATTGCTGGTGTCTGAAATATTGGCGTTGAAAAAATCACTGATTCTGAGGAAACAGCGATTGGAAGAAAGATTGGGAACCTGCCATTCAGCAGCACCCATATTATACATACCGGTGGCCAGAGCACTCCATGAACTCATTGAGTCTGTTGACAATTCAAGGTTCAAGTAATTAGAAATACCTGAGGCAACATAGCTTGCCGTAGCAGTGCTGTTTCCTGTATAAATCTCCCCGCCATTCGGATCAACTAAGCTGATGCCCGGATTCAAAATGGAGAATAGATCATTGCTTACATCAGAAGTAGAGAGGTTGGATGCATCGGATACCTTGATTTTGCATTGCGTTGATACTGTTGAGGGAATTGTCCACAGATAGTATCCGTAATTAGGAACATTCGTGGCAACCTGTGTAAAATTGTTTCCACCATCTGTGGAATAATCAATGGTAACCGCTGAGATATTTTGGCTATCCCATTGTATGTATTCAGAGGATCCTGCACCAAAAACTTCACCGCCATTGGGTGAAATTACCATGATGGAAGAGGCTGCTGCTGTAATCGTAAACACATTGTTGCTGATGTCCTGAATATTGTTAAATCCGTAACAGGAAACCCTCACTCGACATTGGGAAGAGGGAGTATTGGGTACTTGCCAGGAGTAAGAACCGCCATTGTATATGCCGGAGACGATATATGTCCAGCTCAATCCGTTGTTAATGGTATACTCCAGGTCCACATAAGAACCGGGAAGTTGAGAGGCAGTCCATGTGATTTGTGTATTGCCAAAACCTGAAATACTTTCTCCTCCATTGGGAGCAGTAAGGGTGATAGAAGGAAGAACAATACTAAAGGATGCATTGCTTACATCAGAAACATTTGCATTTCCTGCACTGCTTACTCTCACCTTGCAGTTAAGGGAAGGAAGATTAGGTACATTCCACAGATAATACCCCTGGGCAGCAGGAAAGGAAGATTCCAGGAGGTTCCAGGAGGTTCCGCCATTGGCAGAAAACTCAATTTTCAGGGAGTTAATGGAAAGACTATACCAACTGATATAGGCTTGGCTCCCTGCAACAAAAACCTCTCCCCCATTCGGGTAGTTGAGGCTGATGCTTGGAGGTGCTTCCTGGATGTTAAAATTGGCATTGCTGAAATCCTGAACGGAGCTGTTGTAATAATCAGCAACCTTGATGCGACATTGGCTGGAACTGATATTAGGAATGAGCCATTGATAGGTATTTATTCCTTGTGATGAATTCACATCGGCAATCTGATTCCAGGTGATACCGGCATTTTGAGAGAAATAGAGACTTGCCAAGGATGAGGTGGCAGATGCATTCCATGTGATGTTGGCATAATTCCCTCCCACATATGATTCGCCTCCGTTTGGAGTGTTCAGGGTAATGGAAGGACTGCTGATTACAAAGGTTCCATTGCTTTGGTCTGAGACTGCATTGTTGCCGGCATCACTGATTCGTATCTTGCAGTTGGCTGATGGAGTATTGGGAACTGTCCATGCATAGTAATTATTTGCTGCTGGAATTGAATTTGTAATCAAATTCCAAGAAGTCCCTCCGTTGTTTGAATATTCAATTTTTATATTGGCCACATTGGATGCACTCCAACTGATATATACCGTGCTTCCCGTTGCCAGCCCTTCCCCTCCATTGGGATAGAGGAGTGTAAGAGATGGTTGTGATTGCTGTATGGTAAAATTAAAACTGCTGGCATCAAAGGTTTGTGCATTGTTACCGTCAGTTACTTTTACCCTGCATTGTGTGGAAGAAACATTGGGAACTGTCCAGATATAAAAACCATCGTTGGCATTTACATTGGATGCAATGAGAGACCATGTATTTCCGGCATCTGTGGAATAATAGAGCTTAAGGTTGTTGATGTTTGATGATTGCCATAGAATTTCAACATTTTGCCCGGGCACAAAAGATTGTCCGCCATCTGGATACTGCAGGTTGATACTTGGTGAAGCAGTGACGATGGAAAACAGTCCATTGCTTGCGTCGTTTACACTTGTATCCATCAGGCTTTGCACCTTGAATTTGCAATTGTTTGAAGGTGTTGTGGGAACTGTCCATTGATAAAAGTTGCTGCCTGCGGTGGCTGAATAGGAAGCCACAATGGGTAAATAAGAAGCCCCCCCGTTAATGGAGTAGCTCAATTGAACCTGACCCTGACTCGATTGACCCCATTGGAGCGTTACGGAGGAACCGGCATTCAGTGTTTCCCCTCCATTTGGATAATTAACAGCCATTGTGGAGGGTGCTGTGCTGATGGTAAAAGCTGCATCAGAAAGATCAAAGATGGCGGCATTGTTGCTGCTCTGAATTTTCATGAGGCAGGAGAATGCCGGCGTATTGGGCACTATCCAATAAAATGAACCTGTGGTGGAAGCGCTATTATAATTGCTCACAATGAGATCGTAGTTGAAGCCTCCGTCATAACTGTAAAAAATGTCTACGGGAAATACACTGTTTTGAATCCAGTTGATGTATATACCTGTGCCCACCTGGTAATTTTCGCCTCCGTTTGGCGCATTCAGTAAAACAGACTGGTTCGTACCTGTGATTGTGAAGTAAGCATCAGAAACATCAAAAACATTCGTATCGAGAGCGTTTTGTACTTTGATGAGACATTGGTTAGAGGGAGTGTTGGGAACAGTCCAGATATAGTTTGCCTGAGCACCAATAAATATCTGGTTATTGATGATGGGTGTATAGCTCAATCCACCATTGGTCGAATAACTGATGTTTACCACTGAGGTCCCACTTTGCTCGTAAATAATTTCCAGGTTGCCTCCTGCGCTCACTGTTTGTCCGCCATTAGGAAACAACAATGCGATGGTGGATGAACCGGATACGATGAAAAAAGCGGAACTTGAAACATCAAAAACTGAGGGATCCGCAGCATTTTCAATTTTTACTTTGCAGTTGGAGGAGAGCGTGAAAGGCACATTCCAGGCATAAGAGTTGACGCCGTTTTGCACACTATAATTACTTACAATAGGTGTGTAATTTACCCCTCCATCAATGGAATAGGATATGTTTATTGCATAGACATTCTGATAGGTCCATTCAATGTTATAAGTTGTTCCTGCCGTAAGTGCATTCCCACCATCAGGACTTAACAGAAAAATTGCGTCGTTTTGGGCCACACATGCAATTTGCGCTGCCCAGCCGGCAGACTGTCCGGAGCCACTGGAAAAAACTGCCTTGATGGCACCGGAGGGATTGCCGGCGGTGATGGTACCCGGAGCAAGGCTACCTGTGAATACGCCGATGATTGGAGCGTTGGTTGATGTTCCATCAAAAAGCGTGAGTGAACCGGATCCCAGCGTGAGACTGAACTGTGAAAAATTCATTTGAACTGCTTGTCCGGCAACGGAAGGAAAAAAATTCTTGGAAAAAGATTCGCCCGGTTGGTAGTTGGCATTGGGTCCACCACTGTCGAAAAAATTACCGGAACAGTTTGTAACCGTGATGGTATCACTCATGAGATAACTATTGGCATTGCCGGATGTGGTGAAACTCCATGTGTCGCATCCTGCAGCTGTTCCAATTGAATTGATGGGAAGGATTTTCCAGTAATAAGTGGTACCCGGTGACAATGCTCCCGGGTTGTAGGAATTAGTATTGTAGTTGGCTGCTACCAAAGGTGGATTGGGTGAAGTTCCAAAGTAGATATTGTAGCCAATAATGCCTGTTTCATTAGAAAAAAAACCTAGTGTTGTAGTTGTTGGCACATTTACCGCTGCATTGGTGGGAGAATAATCCAAAATACAGGAAGGAAAAACGGGACTGATGGTAAAATTGGCATCGCTTTCATCCATATAACCGTTGGGATCAAAAATGCGGATTCTGCATGCTACTGAATTAATTTGAGGAGGAATCGTCCACAGGTATGAATTGGTGTTCGTAATATTAGAAACCAAATTGCTGTAGGTAAGTCCGCCATCCGTTGAATATTCAAGGAAAACAGGAAAAAGATTGTTTCCTGAAATCCACTGGATGAGCATTGAATTTCCGGCTTGGTAAAACTCACCCCCGTTGGGAACCGTGATTGTATAGGAAGCAGGCTGCTGAATGGAAAATACGCTGGTGGTGCAGAAGATTTGCGGCGAGCCAACAAGAGAAATTCTTATTCGGCAATTGGTTGAGTTAATCAAAGGAACAGCCCATGAAAGGGAATCATCGTTGGGTGTGGAGGCCACAATAGTTGACCAACTTGTATCTCCGGTATTGAGCTCAATTTTAACTGCTGCACTTCCGGAAAGATTTTGGGAACTCCATGAGATGATTCCTGTGCCACCGCCTGTAAGGGTTGTCCCTGAAGAAGGGCCAACACAAGTGAGCACAGGACCTGTGATGGTAAAATTGCTACTGACATCCGTCACCAGGGTATCCTGTAGGTCTACAGTTTTGATCAAACAGGTATTGCTTGTGCTGATCATCGGCACGCTCCAGGAATAGAATCCCGGTCCATCGCTCACATTCTGGATGGCCACCGTGCTCCAGGTAAGACCATTGTTAGGACTAAACCGTATAGCCAGCTGACTGATATTTGTAGTGGTATAAATGATAAACTGTGTTGAGCCGGCAGTATAGTTTTCTCCGCCGATGGGGGCATTCAATGCTACTGAAGATTGTGAAAAGGAATCATGAAATCCGGCAAATAGAAACAAAAAGATGAGAATTTTTTTCATTGGGTTTTTTTTTCGAAAATAAATTAAAAAAAATCATGGTTTCATTATTTCATCATAATATAACATCAAAATCACCCTAGGATAGAAATCCAAAATGATTAAACACCAATAAAAATACTGAATGGGTTCCTGTTAAATAATCAGAATCAACAAGTTTAATCGAGGAGTTGATAAGCTTGCAGTTTCCTAACTAAGGCCGCTTATCTGTCCATGGCTATCTATGCTCATGCCTTCAGAGGCAGGTACCGGAGGGAGACCGGGCATGCGCATCATATTTCCCAGAATGGGTATAACAAAACCTGCACCGAGTGCGAGTTCCACTTCACGAACAGTGATGATAAATCCGGTGGGAGCATTGATTTTTTTCTCATTATCAGAAAACGATTTCTGCGTTTTAGCCATACACACAGGCAGGTGCTCCTTGCCCAAACGCATCAAGTTTCGGATATCCGACTCGGCCTTTGAAGTATAGTGTACATCTTGAGCCCTATAAATTTTTTTACAGAGTAGTTCTATCTTTTCTTTAATGCCCAGCGTATGATTATAAAGAGGAACAAACTGTGATGTTTTTCGCTCAATGGCATCAACTACTGCAGATGCAAGCCGGGCACATCCTTTTCCGCCTTCGGCCCATCCTTTGCTGAGTACCGCATCTATGCCCATATTACTGCAAGCTTGTTTCACGATTTCAATTTCTTCTTCTGTATCACCCAGAAAATAATTGATGGCAACAATTGGCTGCATGCCAAATAACTGCAGATTTTCGATGTGTCGCAAGAGGTTGGCCGTGCCTTCTTTCACCCTTTCCGGTGAGGGTTTCCCGTATTCCTTTGCGGGTGATCCTCCATGATGGCGAAGGGCACGAATCGTTGCCACAAGCACCACTGCATCCGGTTTGATTTTTCCATAAATACATTTGATGTTCATGAATTTTTCAGCCCCCAGATCTGCTCCGAACCCTGCTTCTGTAACGGCATAATCAGCAAGCGAAAGTCCCATGGAAGTGGCTGTAATCGTATTGGTTCCTTGTGCAATATTGGCAAAAGGGCCACCGTGAACCAAAGCAGGATTGCCGCCAAGTGTTTGCACGAGATTGGGCTTGATGGCTTCTTTTAAGAGAATGGCCATGGCGTCAGCTACTTTGAGGTCACGCGCAAAAACCGGTGTTCCAGATACTGTATAGCCAACCAGAATTTCCCCGAGCTTGTGTTTCAGTTCATCAAAAGAACTTGAAAGGCAAAGAATGGCCATGATCTCACTGGCTGCGGTAATGTTGAATCCATCGGTGCGCATGGTTCCGTTGGCTTTCCCTCCCATCCCAACAACAATCTCGCGCAGGCTTCTGTCATTCATATCCATGCATCGTTTCCATAGAATCTGCTTTGGATCGGGCTGATGAGGATGAGAAGGCTGTTGAATAATGTTATCGATAACAGCAGACAGCAGGTTATTGGCTGCCGCTACTGCATGAAAATCACCGGTAAAATGCAGGTTGATATCCTCCATGGGAACCACTTGTGAGTATCCTCCTCCGGCGGCTCCACCCTTGATGCCAAATACCGGACCAAGAGAAGGTTCCCTAAGTACAGCAATGGCTTTTTTTCCAATGTGGTTGAGGCCATCCGTGAGACCAACAGAAACCGTGGTTTTTCCCTCGCCCGCAGGAGTTGGCGTAATGGCTGTGACCAATACCAGTTTGCCTTTTCTTTTTTCCTCAGGCAAGATGAGATGCAAAGGAAGTTTGGCTTTGAACTTACCGTAATATTCGGGGACATCTGCTGCAATGCCCAAGTCGGAAACAATCTCCTGTAAGGGCTTCATAGGCACAGAGCGCGCTATTTCTATGTCGGACATGCAACAAACCTAAACATTATTCAGCATTCTTTTGTGCTGGCATAACAAGGTTTTTTTTCTAAAAATCATCCAACAATCCAGCCATTTTAAGCCACAAGGCCGGGCTCTTTTTTGTGTACTTTTGCACACTCATTTTTTATCAACACCCGTATGGGCACTTACAAAGAATACAAGCAACTCAAGTTAAACGAAATTGCCAGCGAAGTAGCAGAGGGCTGGGAAAAGAATCAGATTTTTGAAAAGAGTATTTCCGAGAGAGAAGGCAAGCCTTCCTTTGTTTTCTATGAGGGCCCTCCTTCTGCCAACGGACTTCCCGGGATACATCATGTGATGGCAAGAACCATCAAAGATATTTTTTGTCGCTACCAAACACTAAAGGGAAAGCAGGTACATCGCAAAGCCGGATGGGATACACATGGTCTGCCGGTAGAGCTGGGTGTGGAAAAAGCCCTGGGAATTACCAAGGAAGATATCGGAAAAACCATCTCCATTGAAGCATACAACGAAGCCTGTAGAAAAGATGTAATGAAATACACCGATGTTTGGAATAAACTCACCAAACAAATGGGATATTGGGTTGACATGGATCATCCTTATGTTACCTGCGACACCGATTATATTGAATCTGTATGGTGGCTGCTGAAAAATCTTCATCAAAAAAATTATCTCTACAAAGGATACACCATCCAGCCCTATTCACCCAAGGCGGGAACCGGACTCTCCTCTCATGAACTCAACCAGCCCGGTTGTTACAAACAGGTAAAAGACCGTTCTGCAGTGGCGATGTTTGAGGCACAACCCAACAACAAAACAAATGTGTTGTGGGGAGAGAAAAAGGTTTATTTTCTGGCATGGACAACAACCCCCTGGACATTGTCGTCCAACACTGCCCTGGCTGTTGGAAAAGATATTGAGTACTTGCTTGTAAAAACAGTCAATCCATTCAATTTAGCCGTGGTCTGTGTGTTGCTTGCAAAAAACTGCTTCTCAGGTTATTTTGAGCTGTCGGATACTGACAAGGCGCCGAGCACCGGTATGCGGAAAAGTGCAATTGAATCTGAACTTAAGGGCACTGATTTCTTCGATGCGGATATGATCAGCACTCACAAAAAGGAGATCATCCGCAAGGGAAAAATCGCACATTGGGAAATTCTGGGTTTATATGAGGGCAAACAACTCACGGGGATTACCTACCAACAATTGTTACCTTTTGCACAGCCATTTATCAACGCTGAAAATGTTGGTGCACCTTTCAGGGTGATAGAGGGTGATTTTGTAACCACTACAGATGGTACAGGTATTGTGCATATTGCACCCACTTTCGGAGCCGATGATATGCGGGCAGCCAAACAAGCAGGCGTTCCGGCCATGCTGGTAAAAGATGAGACAGCAAGTGGCTATGAAAAATTGGTACCGCTTGTTGACTTGCAAGGCAGGTATCGCGCAGAGATGGGCATGTTTGCCGGCGAATATGTAACACAGGAATACCTCAGTGAGGTCGAAAAATCAGCAGCGATTGAAAAACACAAGGCACTTTCAGGTTCTGCACTTCATGATTTAATTGCCCGCATTGTAAACCGCACTGGTGAATACCTATCGGTGGATGAGCAGATCGTGCTCAAACTCGAACTGGATGGCCTGTTATTCAAGAAAGAAACCTACGAGCATGCTTATCCGCATTGCTGGAGAACTGACAAACCAGTGTTGTATTATCCTCTCGACTCTTGGTTTGTGCGCACCACAGCGGCAAGAGAACGAATGATTGCCCTGAACAAAACCATCAAATGGAAGCCCGAGTCACCAGGAACAGGTCGTTTTGGCAATTGGCTGGAAAACCTAGTAGACTGGAACCTGAGTCGTTCGAGATATTGGGGAATTCCTCTTCCTGTATGGAGAAGCGACGACGGCAGCGAGGAAAAATGCATTGGCTCCGTGGAAGAACTGAAAGCAGAAATAGCGAAAGCAAAAGCGGCAGGCATTGAAACAGCCGATGATGTGCACAATCTTCATCGTCCTTTTGTAGACAATATTGTCCTGTGTTCCGACACCGGAAAAAAAATGTTCCGTGAAAGCGATTTGATTGATGTTTGGTTTGACAGCGGCGCCATGCCTTTTGCTCAGCTTCATTACCCTTTTGAAAATTCGGAGGCAATAGATCATCGTCGGCGATTTCCTGCCGACTTTATTGCCGAAGGAGTGGACCAAACCCGGGGCTGGTTTTTCACACTGCATGCAATCTCCACACTGGTATTTGACTCGGTGGCATTCAAGGCGGTGGTTTCCAATGGTCTGGTACTTGACAAAAATGGAAATAAAATGAGCAAACGATTGGGCAATGCTGTTGATCCCTTTAAAACCATCGATGCTTATGGGCCGGATGCCACAAGGTGGTACATGATTGCCAATGCTCAACCTTGGGACAATCTTAAGTTTGATGAAGAAGGCATCGTTGAAGTGCAACGATCATTGTTTGCGACACTTCATAATACCTATCAATTTTTTGCGATGTATGCCAACATTGACAAATTCACATTTGCTGAACCCGAGATACCCATTGAGGAAAGACCCGAAATAGACAGATGGATTCTGAGTTCATTGCAAACCGTTTGTAAACAATGTGATGCAGCTTTTACGGATTATGAACCTACGCGGGCTGCCCGTACCATACAGTCTTTTATAGATGAATTGCTGAGCAATTGGTATGTGAGACTATGCCGCAGGCGTTTCTGGAAAGGTGAATACAGCAGTGATAAAATTTCTGCCTATCAAACACTGTACACTTGTCTGGAAACCCTTGCCATCCTAATGAGCCCTATTGCTCCCTTTTATGCAGATAAATTGTTTGGTGATCTGAACAAAGTAAGCAGAAGAAATCCTGCAGCGTCGGTTCATCTTGCCTATTTTCCTGAACCAAAAAATGAATGGATAGACCTTTCTCTCGAAGAAAGGATGGAAACTGCCAGACAAATTTCAAGCATGGTACTTAGTATCCGAAAGAAAGAGAATATCAAGGTTCGCCAGCCCCTTGCCAGATTGAGGATTCCGGTGTTGAACAAGGAAGCCATGGAAAACCTGAATAAGGTAGAAGATTTGGTAAAGGCCGAGGTAAATGTAAAGGCGATTGAGTTTGTAACGGAAAATGAGGTGCAAATCACAAAAAACCTTAAACTCAACTTCAAAAGCCTAGGAAAGAAGTTCGGGGCTTTGATGAAAGGAATTCAGGACCATGCCGCTGCAGAACAAGCCAGGGTGATTCAATCAATTGAATCTTCCGGTCATTACACTTTTACCTGTCAGGACAAGGAAGTTGTACTATTGGCTGAAGATGTGGAGATTATCCCTGTGGATATTCCGGGTTGGAAGGTTGCCAATCAAGGTCCATACACTGTAGCCCTCGATGTTCAGCTAACAGAAAGCCTAAAAAATGAAGGACTTGCCAGAGAGTTGGTAAACCGGCTTCAAAATCTTCGCAAAGAGAAAGGCTATGAAATTACGGATCGTATCAAGCTTAAAATTCTGGAGGATGAGCGAATCAGTCCTGCAATAATTGACAATAAAACCTATATTTGCGCCGAAATTTTAGCAGATTCGCTGGAATTTTCAAATAATATACCTGATAATCAAATGGTTGAACTCGTTCTGGAGGAAGGTGTTCATACCAAAGTGTCAATTGAAAAATAAACACACCATGGCAAACAAGAAAACACCAAAAGCCAAGAAAGTAATCACAGCAAAAAAAGCAAAGCCTGTTCAAAAACAGAAAAGCAAGTCTGTGACAACCAAAAAATCCAAGGTAGTTGCCAAAAAAGCAAGTAAACCCGCTACAGGTAAAATGGTTAAATCCTCCGCCAAGAAGACTGCCAAACCTGTTGCAAAAAAAACTGCACAAGCAACAAGTCGCAAGACAAGCAAACCAAGCAAGCCAAAAAACAATAAGGTTCAAGCTGCTGCCTCCAAAAAAACCAGCAAACCTGTCATCAAGAAAGCAGCTCCAAAGGCAGCAAGTAAAAACTCAGTGAAAAAGAACCCTGTGAAGAAAGCAGTTAAAACAGTTGCCAAAGCTGTAAAAAAGATTTTTAAGCCGGTTGCCAAAAGCATTAAAACTTCCGCCAAACCCAAGGCAAGTTCAAAGGCCAACACCAAATCAAGTGCCAACACAAAGGCCAAAGGAAAAGTGGTAAGCAAATCAAAAGTCCCCGCGGCTTCTTCGGCAAAAGCTCCAAAAACAGGATCTAAAGCACCTGCTACCAGCAAATCAAATACCGGCAATAAGGATAAAAAAACGCAGGTAACACAGAAAGCAACGGTAGCAACCAAAACTGTAAAATCCACAGCAAAACCTGTGGCCAAAGCAAAAGAAGTCGCTACAGCCGTTTCGAAAACTACAGTAAAGGCAACGCCTCCTGTGGTTTCTAAACCCAAACCAACCGAACCTCCCTCCACCGCTGAAACCAAACCTGCACCTGCCCCCAAAGCAAAAACCCAGGCTGCTGCTCCTATTCCAGTAAAGAAAGACAATGCCGAAGCCGTAAACAAAAAAGAAAAAACAGAAGCAGCACCCAAAAAGGAAAAAACAGAGACTGTATCAAGAAGGAGAAAAGGGGGAAGCGAGGATTATTTACTAAACAGAGATCCCGAGCAGATCAGAAAAGAAATTGAATCTGCAAAAAAAATAACTTATAATTTCCCGGGAAACAAACCTACTTCAGCTCCTGCTGTTTCATCAACCGATGTGCCAAGGCTGGAAAGGACAAAATTCACTGATCAGGAATTGGCTGAATTCCGCGATTTGATTAACAAAAAACTTGATGAGGCACGCAATGATTTTGAATTGCTCAAGGATGCATTGTCACACAAAGACAATAACGGAACTGACGATACTTCGCCAACATTTAAGTTGTTGGAGGATGGTTCAGAAGTGTTGAGCAAAGAAGAAACCACACAGTTGGCCATGCGTCAGCAAAAGTTTATTCAAAATCTTGAAGCGGCTTTGGTGCGTATAGAAAATAAAACCTACGGCATCTGCCGTGGCACAGGCCAGATGATTCCAAAGGACCGTTTGCGAGTTGTGCCCCATGCCACTCTGAGCATCGACGCCAAAAAAATGCAAAACCATTAATGGTTTATATCAGTAAATATAACCGGGGTATGCAAACCATACCCCTTCTTTATGCCTAAATCCAACTTCACTGCGCCGGTATTCCTTATCGTGTTGATGCTGACACTGGATCAGGCATTAAAAATATATATCAAAACACATTTCTATCTGGGTGAACAAGTTTCAGTTGCCGGCAATTGGTTTTATCTCCACTTTACCGAGAACAACGGAATGGCTTTTGGTATGCAACTGGCCGGCAAATCCGGAAAGTTGTTTCTCAGTATTTTCAGGGCCATAGCCATTGCAGGCCTTGGATATTATCTCTACAAACAAATAAAGAAGAAGGCCGACAAAGTTTTGATTTACACCCTTTCACTGGTTTTTGCCGGAGCTGCAGGCAATCTGATTGATTCTTGCTTTTACGGTTTGGTGTTTTCTGAGAGCAATATTTCTCTTGCCACATTTTTGCCCGAAGGCGGAGGGTATGCACCCTTTATGTTTGGCAGGGTGGTTGACATGTTTTACTTTCCTTTGTTTAGTGGCCAATATCCCCAATGGATACCTTGGCTAGGAGGATCCTATTTTGAATTTTTTCAGCCGGTCTTTAATATTGCAGACGCCTGTATCAGCGTGGGTGTGGCCGTGATGTTGATTTTTCAAAAAAGGGTATTTGCAGACCATTTATAAGTTTGCTCGAATCAATTATTTAGCATTACTAAAATTATTTAAAACTGCATCATTGAAAGAATGTGCTATCATTCATGCCATACATTTGGGCTGTTAATTGCAAGCAATTTGAAAAAGTATTTCCTACTTACCATCCTCTTATGTTCTTGTTTTATGCGGTCCTTCTGCCAATCTCTGGTAGTTGGCATTCCCAGCGCTGATGTGGCCGAGAAAGGACACCTTGAATTGACGCACGAAACGCAGTTGAATTTTTGGCAATCTCCCCTGAAGTGGAACAGTTTCAATTTT
>JBKCNM010000085.1:0-2718 GCA_046297395.1 Bacteroidota bacterium | reverse complement strand
GTCTTCATCCAAAAGGGTGGGGTAATTTTTATGGCTTCCTTCATTTATTACAAGTTGGGCATTAGTTTGCACAAAGAGTAAATTAAAAAACACCACTAAGAGTATTTGCGTAAGGTGCATGCTTCTCGATTTTGAAATATTATTTACATTTTGTCCAGTTTTCGAATCAACACTAGCTGTCTGTTTTTTTATTGTGTATAACGGCAGACTGTGAAAAAACCATACAAAGTTCTCAGTTTATAACAGTTGATAAAAATAAACATTTTTCTTTTTTATCAAGCATCATTTTGGACTTCAATTATGATAGAATACATACAGGCCTATAACAGAAACCAACTTGAGTTTTATTGTCTCGAGGAGGTTATTGAGGCCGATCACCCTGCATGTTTATTTGTAGTTCAAATTTATTAGAGATTCATTTACTTGAAAAAATGAAAAGTTGGAAGCCGGACTACAAGAGAATCCGTCTACTTTCATCAAGATTGATGCAATTGCATAACATTGGAGCACACTTTGAAATTTTCCTAGAAAAGGCTGCCTGAAAAAAGCCTTTCTTAAAACGCAAACAAAAAGCAAAAATCAGGCTTAAAAATGGTTGAGTTGCTCAGAATAAAAGAAAGCCAGGTTTGTTTTCACAGCCTGACGTTCCCACGGTTTGCGCCAGGCGGGGAATCCAAAGATAGAATTTTTAGATTAGAAGATTTTTCATTGAAGACCATATTTCTAGATTGGCGCATCAGCCCCCGCTTGCAGCAAACCGTGTGTTATAGCCAGTGTTTTTTTAGTGTTGATAATAGTCAGCATGAACTTATGCCAGCTTTATCTTTTTTTTCTGAGGAACCAGCCTTTTTGATGCCTTCTTTACATTTGGCATTTTTTTTCCGGTTAATTTGTAATAAGCAATTAATTCGCTGATTTTTTGTCTATCCTCTATTGTTAAAGGTGTCGGATCAACGAAAAAGTCAATACCGCTTGGTTCTTTAATGTGTCCCATATAACTTCGTTTTAGGTTGGAAAATATTTTTTAATGAGCTTAAGAGCATCTTTTGGAAATATCACCATTTTATTTCCGCCAATATGTGTCGCTCCAAGGTTCCTTTCATAATGTTCCACTAACCTTGACTTTGATGTAAAGGAAATAAATCCTTGATAACCTTTATCCCAAGAGATCTTGCATGTAAAAGCAAATAAGTTGCCAGGTACTCCTTCATAAAGTTTCTGTCGCCCTAGATTGAATGGAGCGCTTTCAATTAAGTGTAAATAATAATGATCCCTATAATCGCTTATGCTTATTAAACCTTGAATAATGTCTGGGTTATTTCGTATAGTCAGTTTAAAAACATTTCTATCTGTCATTTTAAATTCTTGATTCCAATTAAAGAGCCATTTATTTTTCTTATTAATGTTATTCAAATCAGCCTTGGATATTGGATGGACATCTGTTGGAAAGCTGTCTCCTGAAATGGTATTCTGGACACTGTTGGTTAATCTGTCTACTTCAACTCCAATATGGTATTTAGTCTCCTGAGCCATGTCCAAATATACGAAAATTTACTTCTTATTTTGTTATTGTACTCTTATTCAGCATTGGCTATAACGGTTTGCGTGCAGGCGATCATAGCCCTGTGTTGCGCCTACGGCGAGGCAATATTGCTTACACGCTGTTTTGCTTTGTGCCATTTTCTGTTTAATGGCTTAAATTCATAAGTTCAATCTTTTTTCTAAACTTTTCCTTGGTATAGATCATAAATTGGGAATATCAAATCATAATCGTTCCAATTCAAATTGCCATCGATTATTTCAAATTCTTTGAACTTTTTCTCAACCAAGTATTTTCGAATCGAAGGATGATATGAAGTTTCAAGAAATGATTTAAAATCAACTAGCCTATTAACACCGTCATTGAAAATGATTCGAATTGCATAATCACCAATATAGACAGCAGATTTGATCTCTATCAAATCAGAATATTCTCTATTATATTCTTCTACTATTTTCATTTTATGCGTTTTGTGATTTTTTCAAACTCAATATTTTTATGATAGACAAAATAATCAATCCATTTTTCGACTATTTTCTCTGAAAACTTTTCATGGAACTCTTCAAAGTCCTTTAACTTACTTCCTGCCAAAGGATTTAAACCTTTAACAGGTTTGATTTTGATCTCAACGATTTTTCCTTCAACAATGTAGAACTCAGCCTTACTTTAAAAGCCATTATATTTTGCGTGGACATGAATTGGTTCATGTTCATTTGAATATAAAAAGATAAGAATACCAAGGTATTCAAAGATTTTAGGCATTGACTCAAGATTTACTCAAATGTATAAAAACTTCGCGATTTGAGCAACGACTTTTAATTATCGAAAAAAAGGCATGTGGCATAACGACAGACCGTGAAAAAACCATTTACAATCTGCAGTTTATAATGGATGATAAATAGGAGAAAGCGTTTACTTTCATCAACATTGATTCGAGTGATATACATTGGAGCGCACTTTGAAATTTTCCTACAAAAGCTGCCGGAAAAAAGCCTTTCTTAAAACGCAAACAAAAAGCAAAAATCAGTCTTAAAAATGGTTGAGCTGCTCAAAACAAAAGAAACCAAGGGTTTTTTCACAGCCTGACGTTTTGCAGCTACAAGAAGTTGGCGATTTTTACCACAAATGTTCATACGAAGAACGAATGTTTGTGCCACCACAAAACTGTCATGCGGAGC
>JBKCNM010000084.1:0-36912 GCA_046297395.1 Bacteroidota bacterium | reverse complement strand
AATGACATGGATACAATATTGGTGAAAAGACCGGCGATATGGATTTCCAGGCTTTTGATGTTTTCGGGGGTGAAGATGGTAAAGCGGAGATATTTTTCGCTGATGGCATCCAGGGAAGCAGTGATTTTATTTATTTCATCTTGGCTCATGTAAATCGACAACTTTTGATAAAACACCAACACGGTGTAATAAGCGGGAATCAATACCAAAGCGAGTGTTACAAGAATAAGAACAAGGGAAGCCAGCCATCCCTTTACATGAAGTTTGCCGGTAAAGAATAAATAGGCAGGTTTCAACAGCACATACAGAATGAGCGTTCCCAGCAACACATCCATCAGGGGAATCAATTGCCAGGAGATGAGCAGTGCGAGCAGAATCATCATCCAAAAAGTAAAACTGCTGAGGTAGGGCTTGGGTGTCATTTATTTGATGCGAATCAGATGTAAAGAGTCGTTGATCAGGTATTCTGTGTAGATAATATTTTTGACAGCTTTTTTTCTGGCAAGTAAGGTATCAATGGGGTAATTGCCTTTTTCTGCCTGAATCTCATAAAGGATATATTCGTTGTTGTCGATGGCTATGGGTTTGGCATGCTGCAAAAGCCATTTTTCAAAGGAGGTACTGTACCTATTATATGATGGCGTAGAAAAAACATAGCTACATCTCAGGCTGTCGTAAATGAATGCATGCGCTTCATCAATAGAGCGATTTTTAAACAGGTTTTCAGGCCCGTGGGATGTGTAGAACAAATCATCGCCACACCAATAATAAATACCAAATATTTTTGACTGATAATAGATAATGGGTAGGTTGTTGATGAGCATGCGGCTACCTGGTTTCACCATAGATAAAATGGGCAATCGGATGATTTGCTTTTTTCCGACGGTATCGATGTAATTCAGAAAATTTATCGAGTTTTTAACGATGTTGTTGTGGTCTTTCCTCAATTTCGAGTCTTTTGCAACGGCGCGTACATAGGCATATCTTTTGCTCATGAGATTTTCGATGAAGCCATTTTCTTTTTTTCTTATTACAGGATTATCTGCTTGTTGAGTGAGCAGAAAAAACATCCCATTATTTATCGCCAGTAAAAAAACAATGAAGAGAAATATCTTTCTCTGCTCTTTTCCTGTGAAAATATCTTTCATGAAAATACCGAGTGCAATCACAAGAAAAAAGCAAGCGAAAGGATATAAGGTAAGCTGATATCTAAAATTAAAATAACCTTTTGCACCGATCAATAGGGTAGAAAGAATGAATACGAACACCATGGCTTTTTTGGCGGGAGTGTTGAAATATTTTTTTTTGAAACCCAAGTAAATGCTTGCCGGAATGACCAGCCAGGTGAGTATGCCGGAGAACTTAAAATTTAAAAGAGCCCCCAAAAAACCGTTCAAAATAAATCTTGCGGGTGTGTCGATGCGCCGGTAAACCATATTTACATCACCTGAGGAAAAGCTCTTGGTTGTTTGTAAATACAGCAGGATGCTATCAATAGCCAACACAAATAGAACGAAAGACAGAAAGGGATGGCTGCGAAGGAATTTCATTAATAGAATTTTATTTCTTTAAAAATCCAACCTGTTCCCCAAAAAACATCCAGTAGGTAATGGATATTTCCCATTAGTAGAAATAGCAAAACAAAAATGAGGGTACTTTTTATTTTCATAAGTAGGCTTTCTCTATGGAAAATTAGAAAAGCCAGAAAGCAGATACTTGCGATAAAGACTCCGAGCGAATGAATAAATGCCTGAGAACCGCTATAAATACAGAATAGAAAAAAAATGAATTTGTTTGATGTATCTATGGCATGATATAATAATAAAAGTGAAATGCTTATCAAACAAACCCTGTAGGCATCCACATGCGGATTCGTGATAAAGGCAAAGAAACCGACAGGAAGATAAGTCAGAAGAAACCAGATGATAAGAGATCGGATTCCTTTTTGTGACAATAACTTCCAGCCCAATAAAAACATCAACAAGTAGTAATAAGCGGAAAGCAACCTGAAATAGCGGTCGGAATCAGGCTTTCCAAATAGATTGCCCCATAAAAATTCCCAGGTTCTCATCAGGTTGTAAGAGTGTCCGTGAAGTCCTACATAATAAAAACCTGTTGATGGATTGTATGGATGCTGTTGGTAATGAATGACCTTGTCTACTCCCATGGATTTCCCCAGAATGGCATATTCTAGGGTGTCATGTCCTGTCAGGGGTGATTTTGCTACATACATGCTACTAAAAACAATGAGCAATAGGGCGACAAACAGCAAACTTTTGGAAATGCTTACGCTCACATTTCGCCCCGCATAGGTAATAGAGAGAGTATCGTTGGCTTCCGATGGATTTGGTTTGTGAATTGAAAATACCAGAAGCCATCTGCCCATTATGCTTTTTGCATAGGTCAGGTGAAGTAGAAAAATACCGAGAAAGAAAAATACTATGGAAGAAACATAGAAAGCATCTGAATGATGAGGAAACAAAAGAAACAGGTAATACAAAATCAGGGTAGTTAGGAAGGGAGCAAGCACATATCCGAGGATATCTGTAATACCCGGCTCCAGTATGCTGTTTTTGTCCCATCTCTGAATTGCGCCTGCTACAGCTATTGGAAATACAAAGTACATGCACATTCCAAGGAGAACATATAAAACCAGAGATACAAACATAATGTTGCTTTAAAATGAAGGATAAAAGCAAGATTTTTTTCTTACTTAATACCTTTATGACAAATGTAATTTAATTTTCACTCTCTCGGCATTTGTGAGATTCTCCAATGGATTGTTTTTGTTATAATTACCTACATTTGAAATCATGTCTTTCGCCATTTCCACAGGAAGTAATTTTCCAATGAAATCCTGGTTCTTTTATGCAACCTTGCTGCTGTTTTTTTTTACTCAATTGCCTTTTTTGGAGTCGGATGCAGATAAAACAATTGCCTGCGGAAGCCGCGGTGCATGGACTGATGAAGGCCTTTATACGGCTCCTGTGAGAAATTTCATTCACCTGGGAGCAGATGAATTCCGCAATCGGCAGTCATTTATTAAAACACCTTATGGAATTGTAACACCCCTTTATTCTCTTTACTTGCTGCCTTTTTTTGCAGCCCTGGGAATAAGCCTTGTTAAAGCAAGACTTGTTACTTCGCTCACAGTTGTTTTTTTACTTTTAATCGCATTTAGGAGAAAAGAGTCTCAGATCCTTGGAAGTATTTTTATATGGCTTTTGATGTGGCTTCATCCCGTGCATCAATACAGTGTACTTTGTTTGGCCGAAATTTATGTTTGCCTTTTAATTGTCTGCGGCCTTATGTTTCGTTATCGCTTGTATGCAGATTCTCCAATAAAGGCTATTCTGTTTTTTTATTTTTTCCTACTGGCAGCTGTACTGTATAAAATTCAGTACATATACTTACTTCCATTGCCTTTTATATGCGAAGGCATTTTCTGGTTGAGGGATTTCTCACGCGCATCCTTGCGTAAGTTTGCTTTTTCCGGCGTTCTGCTTCTAGGAAGTGGAGTATTGATGTTTCTCCTCTGGTACCTGCCCTTTAAGGAAATATGGAGACTTACAGGCAGTAGTTCTTCTGCAGGATTTTCTTTAGAGGAAATTACTACTGAACTTCTATTGAGAAATCTGGATACCTATTTTCTTGATCCTGCGTATGGTTGGTTTTCTATTTCTTTTTTAATTTCATTAATCGTTTTTCTCTCTCTCATGTTGAAAAACCTTGTGAATCACTCACATAGAATTTTGCTGCCAGTTTTGCTGCTTTGGATGGTATTGGAATCTCATAAGTTGTGTTTGAGTTACTTGCCCATTCGCTACATGATAAGCACCTACACCGCAATGGGTTTGTTTGTGTCTCTAGTTTGGGTTGAGGTTTTACGAGGTAAAATTCGTGCGGCAATTTTCGCTTTGACTCTGCCTACCATTATGCTACTTTTTACCAATGTCAAGTCACTGTATGAGACTTGGACAAGCCGTACCTTTCATCAACGCGAGCTTATTGCCTATATGTCGAAAATATCAAGTCCAACTGATGTGGTTATTGGTACATGGGCACCCTCTGTTACCTGGCTAAACAAAGGTGCTTGTTATCCTTCGTGGGCGGTCTATACCCAAGGGAAAGATATTTTAAAAACTTTTCATCCTACTTTTATTGTTAGCGAGCCTGACGAAGCTGATACCGATAAGGCATTTTTTAAATCAAAAATTTATTTACGGACAGAACAAGACTCCTTAACACAAACAGAGCTGGGTCTTTGGAAAGTGAATGTTTACAGAATTAGGCCGCATGCTAACTAATCACATCCAAAGTTGCTCATTGGTGTATCAATCTTCAGATTTAATTTTCTTGCTAAAATAGATATTGGCTAAAGCAACCATAATGCCAATTCCCAGCAAATGGTACACATGGTTAAAGGTGATGTTGTCCTTGGAATAAATGAGAAATGACGCAAGAGAAACCGGCAAGGAAAATGCCAAAAGCAAGAGATAGGAATATTGTTTCTTATATGCTAGAAAAATAAGCAACAAGAGTATAAGCAAACCGGAAAAAGGCAGCACCAGATAAAGTCCCGCAACAGAAAGGGCCACAGGGGAAAGTATGATGATGTTGTTCCAAAATCTTTTAGAAAGAATACCTACATACCAAACAGGGTCATTTTTGATATCGTTCAAGACTTTGTCCTTACAGATGGTTTCATAGGCTTCAATCTCATCAAACTTTTTATAATACTTGCGGGTGCTGTCATAATACTCATCTAAGAAGAGTTTCCCGCTGTATTTTACATCAATCCCATATTTGTTCTTTAGAATCGGAATCGCATATCTATATGCTACGGTATCATTCACCCTGGGACCGTAACCGTACTTGGTATCAAAGTCACCCAGAAAAACAAAAACGGGATGCCAGAATTTGTGAGTGGTAATTCTTTTTCCCGTGTAAGGGATGCCTCCTTTCTTTTGCACCAGTAAATAGGCTTCATTAAATTTTCTCTCAAAATAATTGTCAATCCCTTTTCCTACGAGGTAGAATGAAAAAAGTAGGGTGCATAAATAAAGACCTTTTTTGATGATACCTGCATGGGGATATACTACAATAACCAAGGTACAGCCAAGCAGCATCGATTTTACTTCCGAACGCATTCCGGCAAAAAAGGCAACCAAGATTCCTGCCAATGCGAGTTTATACAAAATAGAGGAGTCCTCCTTCCGGAAAATCAGGCTGGAAAATAATCCCAGCAAGAAGTTAAAATTGATGATAATAAGTGAAAAAAGATTTTGGTTTGCATACACTTCATAGAGCCAGAAAGGGCTTGAGCCGACCAATACGACATAGGTTATTGCAAGAGTTTTTTGTTTTACACGAATCAAACTTATGAGGACGACTAGCAAGGATACTGTAAAAAATAAGCCATTAAAGGTATTTACTTCCGGTTCCTTGATTTTATTGAAGAGCCAGGCATCGGGCAAATACATAAAAATTCTTCCGCTGTCGCCTAATCTTGACCAGTGATAGTATTCCATCAGAAGGTTAGGTCCGCCTTCCTCCAGTATGCGTATGGCTTCTTTTTTTGAAAACTCCTGAGGCTCTTTTTCTGAAACAATGGGGAAATATCCTAAGTGGTAGTAGAAAAAAAAGAACTTCTTTGCGTAATAATGAGCGAGTCCTGTAGCATCTCGCCTGGGATAATCTTTGGGTATGCTATCTGAAAAAATGTAGAAGCCAAGTTGCCACAGCACCACCAAACAGCAAAGGAAGGTTGTGTTATAGGCTTTCCATTTTTCGGTTAAAACATCTATGCTCATGTTTTAACTATCTCATCTATCAGATAAATGGGGCGCTTGCGTGTTTCTTCAATCAGGTAGGCAAGATACAAGCAGATAATTCCCAGAATAAAAAACACGATACAAAACAAAAAACTCATCAATACCACGATGGTGCTATACCCACTTGGCACGGTGCTGAAAAAAAAGTTGTAAATACTGTAAAGAATGATTCCGGCTGAAAAGAAGATGGAGAAAACACCAAAGAAAAGACCCAACATCAATGGCTTGCTGGAAAATGAAACCAGTGCGCTGAGAGAAAGCAATACCAATTTACTGAGCGAATATTTGCTGTTTCCGGCTTCTCGGGAGCGGGCTTCAAATGTGAGCAATTCCATTTTAAAACCCATAATTTCAAGAAAACCTCTCAAAAATCTGGTGCGCTCACGGTATTCGGTGCGGAGTACTTTTACCACTCGGGATGAAACAAGAAAAAAGTCGGTGGCATTGTTACTGAATTTCACCGGAGAAAGCCAGTTAAGAACTTTATAGAAAAAATGTGAGCTTATTTTTTTTAGCATGCCACCGTCCTCTCTGGAGGTTCTTTGCATCTTTATAATTTCTGCTCCGCGGGCAAATGCTGCAAGCATCTCAGGTATTTTTTTTACCGGATGTTGCAGGTCACCATCAATACAAATCACTGCATCCTCCATCGTATGATCTATTCCTGCAAGCATGGCAGCTTCGTGTCCGAAATTCCTGCTGAAACTGATGATAACGATGCGAGGATCTTTTGCAGCAATGGATTTTAATCTAAACAGTGTGTTGTCGGTGCTGCCGTCATTTACGAAATACAGTTTAAATATCGTACTGCTGAGTTCAGGCAAGGAAGTGACCTCATTATAGAACATTTCTATATTGGCTTCTTCATTAAAAACCGATACCACTATTCCGAGTGTCATCTTTTCGAAATTAAAAGAATGTGAGACACACAAAAAAGAACTGAAACTTTTACGGTTGTGTTTTTGTAAACCATTTTACATGTTGTAAAGTTTAGGTATACTATTCACCGTTTTTATCGCTTTTTCGAAGTCTACTCCGATGGTATCAAAATACCACATCAGAGACTCGAATCTGGGTCTGTTTTCTTTTTCCAGAAAGGCAAGACCCTGTTCTCTAGTAATGAGTCCCTCACGGATTTGATTGCTTCTGAAAGTATCAAATTCACTAAATCCTGCTACAGTATAATAAATGTAATTATAAAATGCTGCTGTCCCATCTCCAATTCTCCAAGAGGTCGTAGTATCAGGAGAAAGCTCCCAGTTGTATTCGTTAAACAAGGTTTGTTCTATTTTATTTTCATCCCATTTTATCCAGTCAAACAGCTGATAAAAATGTGTTCTTGGTTCAGCGTAATAGGAATAAAAAGATGCAATGGTATCTGTTAGAGATGAATTGATGTATGCAGGATTGGTAATAAAGTTTTTCCCATAATACCATGCCAGTCCTATCTTACTGGATAAAGGAAGATAATCGGGCCGGGTTTTGTCGAAGTTTGGTGAGATTCCGCAAAATCCTACTTTAAAATCTGTGTTTTCCAGAATGTTTGTACTCCAAATATCAAGCTTGATGCCGGTTTGTTTTTTGATTTGATTTACATAATAAAAGAACTGCTTGTCGCCTGCCATAAATATAGGAATCATTCCTAATTGAGGCTTTTTTAACCATGCTTCTACATTTTTTTTAATGTTGCTTCGCTTCATATGGATGTCCGCAGATACAATAATGTTTTCAATACCCAGTTTTCCACATACCCTTGCGATATTTCTTCTTGCCAAATCCGTCACCATACCCCAGTCATAGGTATAGGTAATGGGATGTAGGCCTAATTCCTTTACTATGTAATGCAATCCATAGCTACTGTCGCGTCCACCGCTGAATGGAATAATGCAATCGGGTTTTCCGTTTGTGCTACGATAAGATTTCATCAATTCTTTGAACTCATTTTCTCTAGCGCCCTGCTTTTTAACAATATATCTATTACAATAGTTGCATTCGCCGCTGGCATCATATTTTATAAAAGGAAAACTTTCTGGCAGCAAACATTTGGAACAGCGTTTTAATTTTGAGACAGCTGATAAATTAAATTGTAATAGTTTTTCAATTCTGTAGTACTTGTCACTTGAACTGTTGGCTTGTGATTTGCTCAAATCAATTTTATCGTCAGGGCTTTTGTTGATGATTGAATACGAATGAATTGCGGCTTGTTTGGCAATCTTTTGTGTTTTTTCTTTTATATTAAAATGTTGAATCCAGAATGTTTTAGAGTAAATGACCATGGCTGAATTAGGTTGTGACCACTCAACATTCTCGAAGTTGTATTTGGCTTTGAGGCCGGTTTCATTGAGTGCACTATTTAAAATGAATTCCTCACTGGCAAAAACAAACACTTCATGAGTTTTTGAATAGGTAAAATAGAGTGATGCGTTATTAGTTAATAACAGGACTTCGTCATTGGTGCTGTTTAACACGCAAGTCGTAACAGTGCCTTCAATTTCATCAAAAACAGATTGGACAACAGAATCGAAGTATTCATTTTTATTTATTTTATCCTGAAGCATGGCCAGAAAAACTTCTGTATCTACTTCATATTCCCTGTTCAACTCGTTGTGGATATTCCACAATTGATTTACATTTGTGATAATTCCATTGTGTACTGCAACAAAATTTGATTTGATAACAGGTTGATTGTTGTTGTTGTTCTCCTTTGACCCATTGGTAACTAACCGTGCATGGGCAATTAAAGCTATGTCATTTGTAAGGGCTTCGTCTTTAAACAAACCCTTCGTTGCCTCAAACATGAATCTTGCGTATTCACTTGATTGAATCAATTCTGAAGCGGGTACAGAATGTTTCAGGACATTAATTTCCGAAGTGAAAGTGTTTCTTATGGCAATTCCTGAGGATTCTTTTCCGCGGGCTTCAGACAAGACAAATAATGAGTTGACCAGAGACTGAAAATCATCTTTTTCAAGTTTGCTGTTGTTGCTTGCAATTATTCCAAATATTCCGCACATGGTATGTGTAATTGCAGGCTAAAATAGCAATTATTGCGCTTCGGTTTTATAAATAGTCAATTATGTGTATTGGTAAGGTTGTTTTTACTTTGATGAATATATCCTTTAATCATTCAAGCAAAAAGTAGGTCACATTTTTTACCGATATTTTTATTCTAAGTATGTATTTTGTATTAAATTCTTGAATATTTTAAAAGTCACCCGATAACAACCATACAATAGACTCCATTTTGAAGGAAGTTTCGCTCATTATTTCGACACCATTTATCGAATGGAGAGATACATTTTTTTTCAAGTTTTTATTATGCTAATACTATTTGTTCAATTAAAGATGAATACCAAGATATTACCGAGACAGGCTAGGAATTAAAATCCGGTTTCGGTTTCATTAGGTATAGAATGGAAGGCGAGTAAACTGGTTCCGATAACAATAAAATATACTTTTCAAATTAGCCCATATTTTCCGCAATTCATCAGCAAATCCAGTATGCAAGGATTCTGACAATGACCCCGTAAAGGTTCAAACACCTGGGTATAGGTAAATCCTTGAGAGGATAGTCTCTCATAATTTTTCTCATCAACAGTAGGTGCATCCGAACACTCTATGTGTAGCCCAAGTTGGGAGGCATACCACTCCATCAGGGGCAAGCAGAGGTCGAGTAGATAACCATGCTTCTTTTGCAGCTCCGCGGCAAAAACTTCGTAATAATGAATGAAAAAAGGAGCTTTCCCGTATGCGGTACGCAAGGTTCCCAAATGCACCCGAACCCAGTCCTCGGCATAGGATATTTTTACTTCATGAAAGGGAGTTCCCTCTGCACATTTTATCACCGGCACAGTGAGCAAAACATCTTTTTCCAACATAGGAACCAGGTAGCGGTTGCGCCAGGTTTGGCGAATAAAAGGTGCTTGCGGATGATAACGCCATACCTGTTGCTCTCTTACTGCCGAAAAATAGGCGAGGGGAGGACAAACAGCCGGAGAAAAGGAATTGACCGACAAGCTTTACTTTTTACCGGAAACAGGTTTCTTTTTATTCTTATACCAGTTGTAGCCATAAAAAGCTGCAATCCCAATCACGACCAACCACAAAAATTTGGTGTCAGGGCCATTTTCACCAATGCTTGTGAACAGTCTTTTCCAGCGTATTTTCTTGAAAATATTGCCCGTGGTATTGTCGAGGCTTAACCAGATAAACACGGCTTTTCCTACGATATGATCATCCGGTACAAATCCCCAAAACCTTGAGTCGAGGGAATTGTGCCTGTTGTCTCCCATCATAAAGTAATAGTCCATTTTAAAGGTGTATGATTTTGCGCGGACGCCATTAATAAAGATGAGAGAGTCCTTTACCTCCAGTTTGTTTTTTTCATATACGCTGATGATGCGCTTATAGATGGGTAAGGTTTTCAGGTTGAGTTCTACACTGCTGCCTTTGGACGGAACTTTTACCGGTCCAAAATTATCTACATTAAACCCGTACATCTGTGACTGCGGAAACATCATGGGATCTATTCTCAGGTTTTTAGATGGTTCCACCATCGGAATCACTTTTTGTACATTCCCAAATGCCGCCAGTTTCTCCGCGTTTTCAAAGGTGGTAAGCATCTGGTAATCGCCTGCAAAATTGTCCGGATCAAAACTCACATCCGTGATGCCTAATTTCTGCAGGGCTTCCGGGTCGAGCGGACTGCCATCTGTTTTTACATAGTAGCGCAACTGCATGTTTTGAGGAACAAATCCTGCCTTGTTATTGATATACAAAACGGCGTCTTTCACTTGCAGCAAATCACCCGGTATCGCAACACAGCGCTTAATATAGTTTTCCTGTTTATCTACCGGGCGAAAATCTTCCATCGGATAATTGAAAACCACCATGTCGTTGTTTTTTACCTTACCCAAACCCGGAAGTCTCATGTAAGGTAATTGAACCGCGGTGGTATAGGATTTTACACTATCCGTAAAAGGCATGGTGTGGTGCACAAAAGGCACTGCCAGCGGGGTCATTGGAATGCGCGCCCCATAGGAAACCTTGCTTACAAAAAGAAAATCCCCGATGAGCAGGGTTTTCTCCATGGAAGAAGTTGGAATGGTAAAGGCTTCAAGAAAAAAGGTGCGAATGATGGTGGCTGCAATAACTGCAAATACGATGGCCTCGCTCCATTCCCTCACAAGGGATTTTTTTGTGGTGGAAGGCCTGAGGAGAAAATACAAACCAAAGGTAATGAGTCCAAGAAATAACTTAAATCCCAGGGTTTGCGTGATTGACGAGCTTTTTTTTGAGGACATGTGCTTAATCGAAGTGATTTTTATTTTGAGTGCGTTTGCTTAATTGCTATTGACAGAAATTTGATGGAGGTATTTTTTGTAGGTGTGCATCAGTGAAAGCGTTGATGAATCGTGGGCATGCTCATCAATCTCTCCAAGGAGTTCAGGAATAATCTTATTGGCAAGTTGCTTTCCAAGTTCTACGCCCCATTGGTCAAAACTATAAATATTCCAGATAATTCCCTGAACGAATATTTTGTGCTCATAAAGCGCGATTAATTTACCCAGACTTCCCGGCGTGAGCTTCTCTATCAAAAGTGAATTACTCGGTTTATTTCCTTCAAAGGTTTTATAAGGTAGCAATGCCTTTATTGTTGCCTCATCCAATGACAATTCCTGTAGTTCTTTTTTTACCTCCTCAGCCGATTTTCCCCGCATAAGTGCTTCACTTTGCGCAAAGTAGTTAGCCATGAGCAAATGATGCTGAGAATCATTTTTGTGGACAGGTTTTGCAAATGCAATAAAATCACAGGGAATCATTTGGGTTCCCTGATGAATGAGCTGAAAAAAAGCGTGCTGTCCATTGGTACCGGGCTCTCCCCAGATCACCGGACCCGTTTTGTAAGTAACCGGCTTGCCGCTGCGGTCGGTGCATTTTCCATTACTTTCCATATCTGCTTGCTGCAGATAAGCAGGCAGCCTGTCGAGATATTGGTCATAAGGCAAAACCGCATGGGTATTTGCTCCCAAAAAATTATTGTACCAAATTCCAAGTAGCGCAAGGATCACAGGCATGTTATCTGAAAATGGAGCATGTAAAAAATGATCGTCCATTGCTTTGGCACCGGCAAGCATTTCCTCAAAACGATGGAAACCAATGCTAAGTGAAATGCTCAGGCCGATGGAACTCCACAGTGAGTATCTGCCTCCCACCCAGTCCCAGAAGCCAAAGGTATGCTCCTCAGTGATTCCAAACTTCTGTACCTCTTTGAGATTGGTGCTCAATGCCACAAAATGTTTTGAAACACAATAAGTGGTGCATAGCTCTTCAGTGAGCCAGGTCCTTGCTGCCCTTGCATTGGCAAGTGTTTCAAGCGTTGTAAATGTTTTGCTTGCTACAATAAACAAGGTGGTTTCCGGATCAAGACGCATCAAGGTTTCTATCAGGTGAGACTGGTCTACATTAGATACAAAATGTACCCTTATCCCGGTGTCATTGTATGCGCTCAGTGCCCTACAGACCATCAGCGGACCCAAATCCGAGCCTCCTATGCCAATATTCACTACATCTGTGAATTGCTTTCCTGTATAGCCTGTTCTTTTGCCTGAGATGATTTCTTCACTGAATGTTTTCATCCGCTCAAGCACAGCACTCACTTCCTTTTCCACAGGGTTTCCGTTTACCGAAAAGGAACTTTTGCTACCGGCTCTGAGCGCCATATGCAATACCGCTCTGTTTTCCGTTTCATTGATGGGCATGGCTCCAAAAAGCTGTTCCCTGGCTTTTCCCAGCTCACACTCATCTGCAAGTTCCAAGAGATATGCAAAAGTTTCAGCATCCAATAGATTTTTTGAATAGTCGAGATAGAAATCTCCAAAGCTTAGCGACATATTTTGCGCACGATTCGGATCTTTTCTAAATACTTCTGGCAGATGCATTGCTTTTGCAGCAGAAACTTTTTGAGATAGTTTTTGCCAAGCGTTTGATTTTGTGGGATTGATATCAGGAAGGATGTTGCCCATTTGTTTTATGAAAGATATTGGTTTTTTAAATGACTTCTAATGTGTAACTGATGTTGGCTGTTTTTGATAGCATGGCCATCACTCCGCAGTATTTGTCAACGCTCAGGCGGATGGCTTTCTCATACTTTTCTTTGTCAGATTCTTTTCCGCCAATTCGGTAGGTAAGCGATATTCCGGTATATACCCTGGGATGATCTTCATTTAATACAGCATCGGCATGTATCTGCAAGGAATGTATACTGATGTGCATTTTTTCTAGAATGGAAACAACATCCAAACCGGTGCATCCTGCCAGCCCGGCCAACAATAATTTTTTTGGACTGGGTCCGGCATTTGCATCGCTGTTTGTACGAATAATATGTCCGTCAACGGTTGAATGAAAACCGGTTTTGCCATCCCATTGTGTATCTACGCTATGCGTTGTCATGAGCATTTTTTTGCAGCAAAGTTACTAAATCTGAAACCCTTTGCACTGAATCATTCACATCAAAATGCAGATGTGCTTGTTCATAGATGGCTTTTCTCTGCGCAAACAATTTTTCTACTTTTTCCAGCAGGCTTTCACCTTGCTGCGTGTTTTCCAGCAATGGTCTTAGCTGCTTTGAATTCTTGAGTCTGGCGCAAAGCATGCTAGCATCTGCCGACAGATAAATGACCGTACCTGCATCAAGCATCTGGCGGTCCATGTTGTGATGCATGGGTGTTCCTCCACCACAAGCAACGATTAAACTTTTTTTATCCAACAGTTTTTCAAGCTGTTTTTTTTCTAGGCTACGGAAATACGATTCTCCCTCTCTTGCAAAAATTGTTGCAATGGTTTCTCCACTTTCTTTCTCTATCATATCATCGAGGTCGCAAAAATCATAAGCAATTTTTTTTGCCAGTTTTTTACCCAGTGTGCTTTTTCCACTGCCCGGCATACCCCAGAGAAAAATCAGAGGCTTCATGCATCGGCCTTTTTGCTGCTGATGTATTCATCTGCAATTTTGTTCAGCAGTTCTAGAGGAACAGATCCATTCTTGAGTACCATGTCGTGAAATTCTCTGATGTTGAATTTGTTGCCAAGTTCTTTTTTGCATTTTTCTCTCAGGGATAATATGCTCAGCATACCAATCTTGTATCCTGTAGCCTGCGAAGGCCAAACGATATATCTTTCAATTTCTTTTTCGCTGTCTCCTACAGGATTCGGTGTATTGTTCAGCATGTATGCAAGGGCTTGTTTTTTGGTCCATTTTTTAAAATGAATTCCTGTATCTATCACCAGTCTGGAGGCTCGGAATACTTCCATGGACAAGCGCCCGAAATCGCTGTACGGATCGGTATAGAAACCAATTTCTTTTGGCACCAGCTCGGCATACAATGCCCATCCTTCAACATAAGCAGTGTTTCCGCCAAGCTTCCTGAATTTGGGAAGATCTTTCAGTTCCTGAGCGATTGCAATCTGCATGTGATGCCCCGGGATAGCTTCATGGTAGGCAAGTGCCTCCATCTGGTACTTGGGTTGGTCGGAGAGGGTATAAAGGTTGATGTAATACCTGCCCGGTCTGGAACCATCCGGAGCGGGTTCCTCATAAAAGGCGCCACCTGCAGATTTTTCCCTGAATTCTTCCACGGGTTTTACAACGAGTTTTGCCTTTGGCTTGGTTACAAACAAGGCGTCGAGTTTATTTGTGATGGCATCAATCAGCACATGTGTATCATGGAGATAGGATTTTTTTCCTTCCTCTGTATTCGGATAATAGAAGGTTTGATTATTTCTCATGGCATCAAAAAATTCCCTGAGACTCCCTTTAAATCCCACTTTCTTTTTTATCTCTTCCATTTCTCTATGAATGCGCGCCACTTCCGAAAGACCTGTTTGGTGAATACTATCAGGACTTAGGTTCAGTGTGGTGGTATGCCGCAAGGCCATGTGATAGTATTCATTTCCCATGGGCCACTTCCAGCAGCCATCAGTGGTATCCGCTTTTTTACCCAGGGAATCCCAATAGGCAAGCAGGTTTTTATATGCAGGTTGTACTGAATCAATGAGTGCTTTTTTCGCATCTGCCAAAAGCGATTTTTTCATCTCGTCGGGAATGCTGTCGCATGCGTTTAATTTGTCGCGGAAATTTTCATAAAGCGGAGAAGCTGTCTCTCCCGCCGTAAAAGGAAAACCAGTAAGCAGGTTTTCACAATCACTTTTTACTTTAGGAAAAACAAAGAGTGGGGGGATGATGCCTTTTTCTTCCCTTATGCGCAACTGAACAAGCAAATCCTCAAAGAAGGACGAGAACCCTTTTAGCCTGGAAATATAATTGTTGGCATCGCGAAGATTTTCAAGAGGCTGCATATTCATTAGCAGCGAGGGCATGGAAGTATGGTAACCTTCCATCTGGTTGAGTGGATAGTTATGATAGCGGAAAGCAAAGGACTCCATTTTTTCTTTGGACTCCTGCACAAACATGAGGTAGCTGATCCTGGCCTGACCCTCCAATTCATTCAGATGAAACCGGGATTGCAGGGCCATGAGGTTTCTTTTAACGGCATCAATCTCTTTCAATTGAAAAGCATCGTTACACGGTGTCCATTTGCCTGCATCTTTTTTAATTCCAAGTACGGTTTGATAATTGGGGTGATGGTCAACCACATCGTCAAACAAAGAATCAAGAAATTGATTCAGTTTTTTTGCATTGGCAGCATACTCTTCAGGCGTGTATGTTTTCCTAAAACATCCACTCAGCAGAATCGTTGAGCAACAAGCAAAGAAGAAAACAACGAAAATATTTTTCATGTCAGGGAAGGAGGGTTACATGTTCATCAAAACGGATGCCGGCACTTGCCAATTTTTTTAGAATTGGAAGATAGATTTTAGGCTGTATAGGAATCTGCACGCCGCTTCCGGTGATTTCACCTCTCATAAATGAATCTGTAAGCATGGCTAGGGGCAGACCAACCGTGCGCGCCATGGCTGTGTAGTGGGTATCAATCCCTTTGTTGATAAGTGAAGAAGTAAGCAGGTGTTTTTTTCCATTCAATTGGTACCTGAAAATATGTTGCATCACAATCATGTCTTTGTCATGATTTTGAAGTTTCCATTTTTCGGTCAGTAGTTTTTCAAGGATGGCTGCAGGACTTGCGGACTCCAATCCAATGCGTACTTCCTCTCCGATGCCTGTCCACCAAACCATCTCTGCTGCTTCCGCCAGCTCTTTTCCCGCAAAAGAAAATAGCCTCTCCCGAAGTACACCTTTACCCGGCAAAAAACTGTTCAGGACATCGGCATAGGTCATTTCCGAGCAGTTGATGCGAAAGCTGTCATCAGTGAGACCGAGTGCGACAAATAAGTTCCATGCCTTGCAGAAATTTTCTGCGCGCAGTGTGCCGCGAATCATGGTTTTGATGTTTTGCAATCCGTAGGTCTCTCGGTATCCTACAGAATCTCGGTTGGGATAGGCATCAAACTTCCCGGTACCCGGAATCTCTATCTGAACGGCCTCTGCAAATAAGCGATGATAGGGTTTGAATCGCATGATGCCATCTTCAAGATATCTTGCTGTTCCTTGTCCTGCGAGAATCACATTCCTGGGATTCCATGAAAACTTATATCCCCAAGGATTGTCATTTGATTCAGGTGCAACCAGTCCACCACAGTATGACTCGAACGATTCGATGTCTGCGCCTTCAGATTGAAGATGATGGATAACCTGCATGGCACTCATATGGTCTAGTCCCGGATCGAGTCCGGCCTCATTCATGAAGAGCAGTCCTTTTTTTTCAACTTCGGAGGCAATCTCCTGCATAAATGGGGAAACATACGAAGCAGTAAAAAAGTGTTTACCCAGCGCAAGACAATCAGCTGCAGCCAGCGGATGCATATGCGCAGGTAGCATGGAGATAACGAGGTCGGCTTGTGCAATCATGCTTTGCCTTGCTTCTTTATTCTCTGTATGAAGTGCTTTTGCTGTTCCGTTGGGATGATTGTGGATACGCTCTGCAGCGAGGGATTCTGAAAGGTCGGCAACATGCACGCGATAATTTCCTGTCAAGCCCTGATCCATCAGGTAATCAATCAAAAAACAGGAGGAGCGGCCTGCACCGAGTATTAAGATTTGTTTCATACAAAAAAGCCCGGCTAAGTTAGCCAGGCTTGTGATTAAATGAAATGAAATTGCTACTGAATGATGACTTTTCTTGCGGTTTGCTTTTGGGCATTCCGGAAGGAAACAAAATAAACACCTGCGGAAGGTGCCTGCAAAACCGTGGTTGTACCTGGAATTTGCGTTTGATAGTCAACGACAGAGCCTGTGATGTCATAAAGCGTGATACGCGTATTGTCGAAAGAGGAAGGTATGTTTTGAATAATTATATTTCTTCCATTTAGCATAAAAACAGGATTTTCAGAAACATTGCTTGTTGGAATAGCACTGGTGATGTCGATACTGAAATTGTCTATGTCAACAAAGAAATCACCCGAGGAGCCACGATTTATCACGATCTTGATCATCAAATCCTGGTTTGCATAAGCAGACAGACTATAGATAAATGTGCCAAAACTGAGTGTAGATTGGTTATTTGCTGCATTAATGGTGGCCAGCGGCATATAGTTGGCACCGGAATCTGTGGAAGCTGAAATCACCATAGAGAAATCTGAAGGCAGGTTGGCAGCATTAAGCGCCGTGGCACCCAGATATTCTGCCATCCTGTATTGAAATCTGAGTTCGGCATTATTGCCAATATTCAAAACTTTGGGCGTACAGAACCCAGCAGTAGTGGATGAGTTAAAAAATTCCTTGGTAAGTCCTTTGGAAGGAGGTGTTCCTGCACCATGACCGGTATAGGCACTAAATAACATTACTCCGGATGATGCCGACCAGCCGCCGGTGCTAACATTGCCGTTAATCGGATAGCTTTCAAAGTCGTCAGTATATGGAAACGGGCGGCTCTCAATGCCCGGAGGAGGCGGTGGTCCTTGGGCAAGAACCAGCAGGCTGCTGAAAAGAAGTGCTGATGTGATAATTTTTTTCATGAGTTTTATTATCCACAAAAATACATAAATTATGCCAAAAAGGTTGACCAAAAGCTATATTTGCATCATGCTGCAACAGAAGATTGAAAATGCATGGAATGACCGAAGCCTGCTAAATAATGCGGACACTGTGTCAGCCATAGAAGAGGTGATAGAAAAACTTGACAAAGGAGAGTTGCGCGTAGCCAATCCGGGCGCTGATGGATGGAGTGTAAATGAGTGGGTGAAAAAAGCAGTGGTTATGTATTTCCCAACCCGAAAGATGGAAACAAGTGAATTGGGAATTTTTGAGTTTCACGACAAAATGAAACTGAAAAAGGGGTATGCCGGTTTGGGTGTGAGGGTAGTACCGCATGCCATTGCCAGGTATGGTTCTTTTTTGGGTTCGGGTGTCATCATGATGCCCTCCTATGTAAATATTGGTGCCTATGTGGATGAAAATACCATGGTTGACACATGGGCAACAGTTGGTTCATGTGCACAGATAGGGAAAAATGTGCATCTCAGCGGCGGCGTTGGCATCGGAGGTGTTCTCGAACCCTTACAGGCTTCTCCGGTTATTATAGAGGATGCTTGTTTCATCGGTTCAAGATGCATTGTTGTGGAGGGAGTGCATGTAAAGAAAGGAGCTGTGCTTGGGGCAGGCGTTGTGCTTACGGCAAGTACCAAAATCATTGATGTAACCGGTAGCTCACCGGTGGAGTTCAAAGGAGTGATTCCTGAACAAAGCGTTGTGATTCCGGGAAGTATCCCTAAACAATTTCCTGCCGGTACTTACCAGGTACCTTGCGCACTGATCATCGGGAAGAGAAATGCAGGCACTGATTTAAAAACATCACTCAACCAAGTACTCAGAGAATTTGAAATACCCGTATAAGCAAGATGAATAAAAACACCCTTAGGTTTCTTTTTTTACCAATCTCCATACTTCTGGCAAGCTGGATTTTTTCGGTCACCTGGAAACGCACGCACAAGCAGGGAGAAACCATAACGGTTACAGGTCTTTCTTCCCGTGATTTTTCGTCCGATCTGATTGTTTGGTCGGGCAGTTTTTCTGCAAAAGCCAGCGACCTCAAAGAAGCTTACAAGGTGCTTATCAGCGACCAGGCACTTATCAAAGATTACCTGGAGCAAAAAGGCATTACGGCAAAAGAAATGCTGTTCTCTTCAGTATCCATCAATAGGGATTACAATTCGGTATATAATCCGGATGGCTCAAGGAAAGATGTATTTACAGGTTATACACTGTCACAAAAAGTTGAAATCAGTTCCAAAAGAGTTGCGGTGATTGAGAAAATTGCACGAGAGGTAACCGAAATCCTTAACAAGGACATTGAATTTTACTCCAATCCTCCTGAGTATTATTACATCAAACTGGATGAGTTGAAATTACAAATGCTCGCAGAAGCCGCCGCCAATGCAAGATTAAGGGCAGAGAGAATGGCTGAAAATGCAGGCGCCTCTCTTGGTAAATTGAGAAGCGCAGACATGGGTATTTTTCAGATCACTGCCCGAAACTCTGGAGAAGACTTGTCTTGGGGTGGAACCTTTAATACTTCCTCAAAAGAAAAAACAGCAAGAATTACAATTAAAGCTTCCTATTTTGTTGACTAAACCTACCTAATGAACATAGCATTCGATGCCAAAAGAGCCTATCTGAATAATACCGGATTAGGGAATTATGCCCGTACCCTGATGCTGGGAATGGTAAACCGTTTGCCAGAGAACAACTATTTTCTGTACACGCCCATTGCAGAGAAAGTGCGCTTTCATATGGAGATGGTCTTCCATGAAAATGTAAAAGTTCTTGCACCTGAGGGCTATGGAAAACTGCCTTTTTCAAAATCCCTTTGGAGAACCTTTGGCATTCCAAAATCTTTTGGAAAATACAAGATTGACCTCTATCATGGTTTAAGCAATGAAATTCCCTGGCTTCCGTTCTACACCAAAACAAAAGCCCTGGTTAGTATTCATGATATAATTTTTCTCAGACATCCTGAGTTCTATTCCGGACCTGATATTGGTATTTACAAACGAAAGGTTTCCTATGCCTGCAAGCGCGCTGATAAAATCATCGCTGTATCCGAACAAACAAGGCAGGATATATCCGAGTACTACAAGAAAAATATCTCCGAAATTGAAGTGGTTTACCAAAGCTGTAATCCGATTTTCTACAAGAAACACGATACAAAAGAAATTGAAGAGGTAAAAATCAAACTTGGTCTTCCGCAGGAATACATCCTTTTTGTGGGAACTATAGAGCCGCGTAAAAACATCTCTACCCTCATTAAGGCTCTTACTCTGTGTAAAAGCAAAATTCCGCTGGTTGTTATTGGTCAAAAGAAGAAGCATTTTGATGAATTGCTCAAATTAATCAGTCGCGAAAAGATTTACGACAGAATCTTATTCCCCGATCATGTGCATACGGATGTATTGCCGATGATTTATCAGGGTGCAAGTTTGTTTGTTTATCCATCCATCTTTGAAGGTTTCGGGATTCCCGTGATAGAAGCCCTATATTCCGGAATTCCTGTGATTACCTCTACCGGTTCATGCTTCAAGGAAGCAGGAGGTCCGGGCACTATTTATGTTTCTCCTTTTGATACCGAGGAAATGGCACACCAAATAGACCGGGCATTGGAAGACAAAGAGTTGAGAAAAAGAATGATTGAAGCAGGAAATGAGTATGTCAGCAAATTCCACATCAATCAGGTTGTAGATAGAACCTGGGAAGTTTACAAATCTATGAAGTGAAAAAAACGCTGCTGCTTTCACTTATATTGTTTTTTTTAAGTTACGGTCTTTCAAAGGCACAACACAAGGCAAGCATCGTTTATCGTTTTGCAAATCGTCCCGATAGCACTGAATCCTCGGTGCAAAAGAACTTTCCCGGTTTCAAAAAAGAAGTTGACAAAAAAATACTCTCACTCCATCGCGCAGGATTTGTATCATCTGTTGCAGATACCATTTTCGAACAAAAAGATTCCACCTATTACGCAGAGGTTTTTGTGAGTGACGCTTTCCGGCAAGTAAAAATCAAATCGCTTGTGCAAAGCAAGGAAATTCCTGTACCCTCTTTTTATCCTTCATTTTCAAAAAGTTTATCACCCGAATCCTTTTTTAAACTTGAAAATGAGATTTTGCGATACTGGGAAAACAATGCATATCCTTTTTGCAGCATCTCCCTTCGCGATATTCAGACAAATGGTTCGGAAATAGCAGGCAGTCTGATGATTGAACACAACAGAAGAATATGCATCGACAGCATTGTTATTCAGGGCAAGGCAAAAATTCATCCCACTTTTGTGTATAAATTTATTGGAATAAAACCGGGAAGCATCTATAATGAAAGAAAGGTAAAGCAGCTTCCGGGGCGTTTGTCGGGCTTGCCATTTCTTCTGCAGTCTGCTCCTCCTCAGGTTTTCTTCACACCCAAATACACTCGCCTAAAGCTTTTTCTTGAACCTAAAAAGGCGAATCAGTTTGATGGAATCCTGGGATTTTTACCTGATAACCGCACAGGTAAGGTATTGTTTACCGGACAGCTTCACATCAAGCTTCAAAATGCTTTGGGCAGGGGAGAGGGACTGGAACTGGAATGGAGAAAATTACAAGCCTTGACACAAGATCTAAAATTCAATGGGCAATACCCCTACATTCTTGGTACCCCATTTGGTGCCGACTATTCCTTTTCTCTATTCAAGCGTGATACGGCTTTTCTTGAAGTAAAAAACAACCTGGGCTTACAGTATCTTTTTTCCGGTGGAAACAGCGTCAAGTTTTTTTATCATGTAAAAAGTGTACGCATGTTATCCTTAGCAGCAACAGCGTCCCTCAGCACACTCCCTGAAAATGCCGATGTAAATGTGATTTCATACGGTGCCGGCTGGAACATTGACCATACCGATTACCGATTTAATCCCAGAAAAGGATTCCGAAGCCAGGGAATGGTATCGATAGGATTCCGGGAACTCAGGAAGAACCCTGCAATCCCCGAAATGCTTTATGAAAATCTTCGCTTAAAGAATATTCAAAACAACATCACCTTTTCTTCCGAATGGTATGTACCTATACAAAAGCGGTTGACTTTTCTTTTTTCTATGCGCGGTGCTTATATGACTCAGGAAAATCTTTTTTTTAATGAACTCTTCCGCTTAGGTGGTTTCCAATCTTTCAGAGGATTTGATGACGAGTCCATCTTTGCAAGTACCTATGGCTATGCCAACACTGAATTGCGATACCTGAGCGGAAAAAACAGCAACCTTTTTCTTTTCTATACACACGGATATCTGCAGAATCTAAGCCGCAATGTCCGTTTGTTCGACCGACCCTACAGTTTTGGTACAGGCATTAATTTCGAAACCAAAGCCGGCGTCTTTAATCTCACCTACGCAGTTGGACGGCAATTAAATAATCCCTTACTTTTGAGGGCAGCCAAAATTCATTTTGGCATCATCAGTGTGTTTTAATTATGTGTGGAATTGCAGGATTGATTTCAAAAAACGGTTTGCTGGATGAATCTCATCTTCGGCAAATGACCGACCGACTCGCACACCGGGGGCCTGATGCTGACGGATTGTTCATGCAAAATGGCGTTGGACTTGGACATCGTCGTCTCAGCATCATTGATCTTTCATCGCATGCCAACCAGCCGATGTATTCTGCCTGCGGAAGATTTGTAATGGTGTATAACGGAGAAGTGTACAACTACCTTGAAATTGCCACGGCACTTCAAAAAGAAAAACCCGGTTTTTTGTTTCGCACCCAAAGTGATACCGAAGTATTACTCGAGGCATTTGCGCACTGGGGACCCTCCTTTATCAAAAAGACCAATGGCATGTTTGCCATAGCCATCTATGATTTGAAAGAAGACAAACTTTTTCTTTTTCGCGACAGGATGGGTATCAAGCCATTGTATTTATACCAAAGAAATGGCGTGACATTGTTTGCTTCAGAATTAAAAAGCATCACGGCATTGCGCAACAAGCTTGAACTGAGCCATCATCCGGCTGCCCTAAATGCTTTCCTGCATTTGGGATATATTCCTCATCCCTGGTCGGTTTACCGGGAGGTGGAAAAATTTCCTACAGGCACCTGGGCTGAGATTGATGACCACAAAACAGCGTATTATCATTTTTGGTCACCTGAAAATATTCTCAAAAAGGAGTTGATTTATAAAGAAGATGAAGCGCTTGCCCAGCTCCGTGATTTGCTCTACAGCTCTGTTCAATACCGGATGATCAGCGATGTTCCTTTTGGCACCTTTCTCAGCGGTGGAATTGATTCAAGCCTGGTTACCGCTGTGGCCTCCGCGATCTCTCCCGAACCTATTAAAACATTTTCCATCTCCTTTCCTGAGTCTCCACGAAATGAAGCAGCCTATGCACTCGCAGTTTCGCAGCATCTGGGAACTAAGCATCATGCCTTTGAAGTAACCGAAAAAGAAGGAATGGATTTGGTGCCGAACCTAACAGCTATTTATGATGAACCCTATGGGGACTCTTCTGCCATCCCAACGCTTTTTGTTTCAAAACTTGCCAGACAACATGTTACCATGACCCTTTCAGGCGATGGGGGCGATGAATTATTCATGGGATATGGCTCCTATCAATGGGCAACGCGTCTGAACGATCCTACATTTTTTCTTTTCAAGGGAGTGCTTTCCTCTCTCTTCTCATTGGGTTCTTCTCGTTATAAAAGAATTGCCGATTTGCTTCTGAGGGTATCTCCCTCAGTACTCAAGAGTCATATCTTCTCACAGGAAAATTATCTCTTTCCCAGAAGAGAGCTAAAGTCCATTCTTCAACCTGACATGTTCAGGGAGTTTTCTATTGATGAGCTCCTGCGTCCCTTGCAGCGCAACTTATCTGCAGCAGAGCAGCAGGCCTTGTTTGATATGAAATATTACCTCAAGGATGATCTCTTGGTAAAGGTAGACAGGGCAAGCATGCGTCATTCCCTGGAAACAAGGGTTCCATTGCTTGACTACCGGATAGTGGAATTTTCTCTCAATCTTTCTTCAGCACTCAAATACAGGAATGGAGAATCAAAATATCTTCTTAAAAAATTACTCTATCAGCACATTCCACAAGAGCTGTTTAATCGCCCCAAATGGGGATTTGGCATTCCATTGAGCAAATGGCTGCGTGGCGGATTGCGTAACTACATGCATGATTTACTTTCGGATTCAAGCCTCCTTAAAACAGGTTTACTCAATCCCATCCAAGTAAATATTTTGATTCGACGCTTTGAGAATGGAGAAGAGCATCTTTACAACCGTTTGTGGTTGCTCATGATGTTGCAACAATGGGCACTGGCTGAGAAAAATGTAGCCGGGTAAATGCGCCTCAATCAGATACCGTCGCCGTCGAATATATTACCCAAGCCACCGAGTATACCTCCTTCCTCCCTGCGTCCGCCCGGTGCGCCATAGGAGAGAATCCTGCTTGCAAGTCGGGAAATAGGAAGCGACTGAATCCAAACTTTACCGGGTCCTGTAAGAGTGGCGTAAAATATTCCTTCACCACCGAAAAAAGTGTTTTTGATACCACCCACAAACTGAATATCATAGTTGATGCCGGAGGTAAAAGCAACAATACAACCTGTATCTATTTTAATGAGTTCTCCGTAATTCAAATTTCTTTCGATGATATTCCCTCCACTATGCACAAATGCCATTCCGTCGCCCTCGAGTTTTTGCATGATAAAACCTTCACCTCCAAAAAGTCCTGCGCCTAACTTCTTTTGGAATTCAATGCCTACACTCACACCTTTGGCTGCACATAAAAAAGAATCTTTTTGTGCAATGATTTTCCCGTTGAGTTGGGAAAGGTTCATCGGAATAATTTTTCCGCTATAAGGCGCTGCGAAATAAACTTTTTTCTTTCCCTGAACATCATTCGTGTAGGCGGTCATGAACAGATTTTCGCCCACAAGCAGGCGCTTGCCTGCACTGAAAAGTTTGCTCATAAATCCACTTTGCGCCTGGCTTCCATCTCCAAAGATGGTCTCCATACGAATGCCGTCATCCATCATCATAAAGCTTCCCGGTTCGGCAATCACAGTTTCCTGCGGATCAAGTTCAATTTCTACCGCCTGCATTTCTTCACCGAAAATGCGGTAGTCAATTTCATGGTTTGTAATCATATCTATTGGTTTTTGTCTCCTAAGTTGTTTAAATCAAAAACGGCATTGAAAGTATCCTTGAAGGAAAATCCGTCAATGAGTTTGGATTTTGTAAGTTTTGAATATTCTGCCAAACTATGCAGCACAAGCTCTGCCAAAAAGAGCAGCTCCCTGAGAGATTTTTCTCCGGTGTGTTTTTTTACACATTCAATCAGTCCCGGAACAGATTGTATCACCCGGGTATATTCCTCTTCTTTCATGTCCAACATGAGATCGATACTACCACCTTTGGAGAACCATTCAAGGATGGTTTCAAAGGGACTGATATCTGATTTTTTTCTCAATTTGTCAGGCAATGGAAAATATTCTGCAAACTCGCTTTGTATGGCTTTTCCGAGAAGGTGTTGTGCCACCAGCGAAGAGCCTTCCTGTTCTCCTTCATACACAAGTTCCACCTTGCCGGTGATGGCTGTGAGTACACCAAAGAAATCGATGACCCTTACAGCTACTTTTTTCTCGCGGTTAATAATCGCTCTCCTTTCGGCAGCACTCACAAGATTTTCATAAGCAGTGATACTAAGCCGCGCAGAAACACCACTCTTGCCATCAACATATTCATTGTCGCGGGCACATATGGCAATTTTTTCCAATAACCTGGAAGCATATGCATTCACATAAACTCTTCGGGAAGTGTCATCGGAAATTTTAGCTTCCTGTTTGGTGATTTTTTCTGAGATGCTAATGTCCGGCGGATAATGGGTGATAATCTGACTACCGATGCGGTCTTTTAGAGGTGTTACAATGGATCCCCTGTTGGTATAGTCCTCCGGATTGGCAGTAAAAATAAACTGAATATCCAGAGGCATGCGGAGGTTAAATCCCCGAATCTGAATATCTCCTTCCTGCAAAATATTAAACAGGGCAACCTGAATCCTGGCCTGCAAATCCGGTAATTCATTAATCACAAAAATGCAGCGATTGGCTCTTGGAATCAAGCCAAAATGAATGGTTCTTTCATCCGAATAAGGCAGTTTGAGGTTAGCCGCTTTGATGGGGTCTGAATCACCAATTAAATCGGATACCGACACATCTGGCGTGGCAAGTTTCTCGGCATATCGCTGCGATTGATGAAGCCATGTCACAGGCGTATCATCGCCTTTTTCTGCAATCAGATTTTTTGCATAAGCCGATACAGGAAAGAATGGATCATCATTGATTTCAGAACCCTCTACCACCGGAATGTACTCGTCCAGCAGATATATCATTTGTCTCGCCAGTTTGGTTTTTGCCTGACCGCGCAATCCCAGAAGATTGATATTGTGTCTTGAGAGGATGGCTCTTTCCAGGTCCGGAATCACCGTATGCTCGTATCCCCAGATACCTTCAAAAACGGTTTTGCCGCTTTCGAGTGCACTGATCAGGTTCTCCCGCAATTCATCCTTGATTGACCGGTACTTGTATCCTGCCTTCTTAAGTTCTCCAAGGGTATGTATGCCCGGTGTATTCATCTTATGCGTTTTTGTTTATTGTTCTGGTAATCTTTAAAGACAAAATTGCCCAGACCCTTGAGGTCCGAATAAAATGCTTTGCCTTTGTTTGCATTGGTAAATTCTTCAACGAATGATTGCAGGTAAGGATCACGCGCAATCATGAAGGTGGTAATGGGTATGCGCAGCTTCCTGCATTGTGTGGCAAGGGTCAGGGTTTTGTTGACTATCTTTCTGTCTAAACCAAAACTGTTCTGGTAATATTCTTTTCCCTCTTTAATGCATGTGGGCTTGCCATCGGTAATCATAAAAATTTGTCGGTTGGCATTTTTTCTGCGTCTCAGGATATCCATGGCCAACTCTAAACCTGCCACGGTATTGGTGTGATAAGGACCGACCTGCAAATAGGGCAAATCCTTAATTTCTATCTGCCATGCTTCGTTTCCGAAAACAAGGATGTCAAGGGTGTCTTTCGGATATTTAGTGGTGATGAGCTCAGCAAGCGCCATGGCAACTTTTTTGGCTGGTGTAATGCGGTCTTCTCCATAGAGAATCATCGAATGAGAAATATCTATCATCAGCACCGTGGATGTTTGGGTTTTGTATTCCCTGTCCTGCACCACCAAGTCATCTTCGGTAATGATAAATTCTTCTGATCCATGACGGATATTTGCATTTCTCAGAGAGTCCTGCATCGATATCTGAGCCATAGAGTCACCATACTGAAAGGAACGAAAATCTCCGTTGGGTTCTTCACCTGGCCCTGCAAAATTGGTGCGATGATCTCCCCGGCCTGTTTTTTTTAGTTTTCCGAAAATCTGTTCAAGACTGTCTTTTCGCAACATCTGTTCTGTCTTTGAAGTAATGGAGAGTGTACCTTCCGTTTTGTCTTCATTTAAGTAGCCCATCCGCTTCAGATCTTCAATAAAATCTCCCATGCCGTATTCAGGTGTGGTTAGATGATACTGCCTGTCTAGCTCAGTAAGCCATGAGAGTGCTTCATTTACATCTCCCGAGGTATGCACCAGCAATTCTTTGAAAAGGCCAAAGAGCTGCTCAAAAGGAGATTGGTTTTTTTTCTTTGTGTAGGCACTAAACCTGATTCCGATCATGATTGACGATTAACAAAAATACCTTTAATTTGGTTTGGACATGGGTTAAATAAAGGTAATTGACCCTGGTTGATGAAATCACTGAATGCCTGTTGGAACAGAAAAAACTGGACTTTGTTTTAGGTAATACCAAGCAAGCACAAGGCTTACAAAAAGAAGTAGAAATAAATAATCATCTGCATTCTTCTCATGCCTGAGCCACGGCCAATCAAACGACCGGAACCATCATACAAACGGTCTCCGTCCAAACGGCCCATCAATCGTCCTGAACCGTCATATAATCGCTCTCCGTCAATTCTTCCGATCATTCTCCCTGAACCATCATACAATCTTTCTCCATCCAGCCTCCCCAGTATCCTGCCCGAACCGTCATAGATTCTTGGTGTATCATTTCTTCCAATCAGGCGTCCACCTGAATCATAAATTCTTTCTCCATCAACCCGCCCTCTGAGTCTTCCGGAACCATCGTACATGGTCTGGGCCTTGACAATCGAAACCATGCTGATGAATGAAAGGAGAGTAATAAGTTGTTTGAGTTTCATGATGTAGAGTATGATTAGATAATTGATTGAATTGTAGGTTAGGGTTTTATTAAGTGAAATGGCTGTATCAGTTGTTGTTTTATTTTAAGTTTTTTTTCTGGTGAATAGATAAGGTATAGCCCCGGATATTTGATGTTGTTTAATAGGATGCGGCACTTTCATGAAGTTATTCGTTGAGGAGTCTTGCATTCAATGATCAACCGTGAAGCGCTATCTCAGAAACACCGGCACTATAGATGAATATTTTTTTCGCTTTCATATTTATTCAAACTGTTGTAATAGATACCCGATTTTCCGCAAGTATCGCATGCACAAATATAAAAGTATTTGCTTGTTAGCGCTGCTTATAAGTGACCACCCAAAATATATAGGGTACTCTTTTGTGTACAGATAAAAAAGCTTCTCTGAACTTGTATGAATAATCAAAAGTGGGATGATACCAACCTCAAATAAATAAAAGAGGACTCACTTATTTTTTTTTCGTTTCATAATTCCTGAAGATTTCCAGGTATTCATTATACTCTGCAAAAAGCTCTTCTGAGTCACTGTGTTTGATGTTGTATTCGTTCTCCTCATTGTTTTTTTGCTCTCCTATACAAACACCTTTGTCAAAATAGTATATTTTATCCAACTTTTCTTTTGCCTCACCCTTTGGTCCCTCACCATGATCCTCAATGACGGCCATTTGTAGCCCATCTGCATTCGCATAGAATTCTTCTGTGCGCGTAGAAATATTTTCATAGGGATAAGTTTTAATTTTTACGATCATTCCATCTTGTACATAGAAATGCATTTTGCTCCATTTTTGTTTTATTTTCTCACGCATGCCTTTTGTACTTAACTCAATTGCTTTAACGGTTAATGCCTCAATCTTTTCTCGATTGGCATCAATTGTACCAATCAGGGAATCTTTGTTGGTAACAACTGATTCTGTTTCATGATTGGCAGAATCGGATACAGGTATGGAGGATTCTTCTTTCACAGTATTGTGACAGGCAAAGAAAATGATGCTCAGCAGCATAAAAGAGAAGATTATTTTAATGTTTAGCATAGCAGATGATATTTTTTTTTGCGAAAATATTTTTATTTTTTTTTGAAGTTTGATAATTAAAAAAATTTTATCTGTCTATTTCTTGTTGTTTCACTTTTCAGCATCGCATGATGTTCCATATAGTACTTGATTTATTGATGAGTAATCACTTGAAGTAACTCATAGTTTGGATAGCCAAGGAATAAAAATTACTTGCTTTCAAAAGCTCAAGCGAAGCGAAATGTATATGCATCAAGCCATAAATTTTCTGTAAAAGCTTGAGCAAGTAACTGTCGTTCTTCTAATAAATGATGGGGTTATAATTTGTTCTGCTAACCTGCAAAGGAGCATGGTGTATGCATTAAAGTCATTTTTCATCGCTATTTATTTTTCTTTTCGAGCATATACTACCGCTTACTGATATGCCTAAAGTCAATTGCGAATTCAATTGTGTTATGCGATGAAAAAAAAAGAACCGGGGAAATCCCGGTTCTCTCATTTGTGTAATTGGTAGTTACAACAGAATTCACTATGGAATTCCAAAGGCCGTTAATCAGGCAAGCGTAATTCTGTAAAATCCGGTCACGGTAAGATCCTTGTCCTGGTTTTTCAGATATTGTCCAACTGTCAGTTTGTTGTCTTTGATAAACTCCTGGTTGAGGAGTGTGCTTTCTTTGTAGAATTTCTGCACTTTTCCTTCAGCTATTTTATCGAGCATGGCTTCCGGTTTTCCTTCTGCACGGGCTTGTTCTCTTGCAATCTCTTTTTCACGCTCAAGCATGGCATTGTCAACATCTCCTTTGTCAACGGCAACGGGTGCCATGGCAGCCACTTGCATGGCCACATCCTTGGCTACCTGTTCGCTGATATTGGCCTTGTTAAAGCCTACTATCGTAGAAAGTTTATTGCCCGGGTGAATATAAGCTACCACATGCGCTGCACTCAATTGCTCATAGCGGGAGAGTTCAATTTTCTCTCCAATCTTACCAACATAGTCCAGGATTTTATCGGAGATTTTTACACCTTCAATATCCATAGCGAGAAGTGCATCGGAACTTACAGGGGCGTTTGCCACAGCCTTGTCAAGAATGGCTTTTGCAAACGAAGCAAAGTCGGCATTGATCGCAACGAAATCGGTTTCACAATTGAGGCAAATAATGGCACCTCTTGTTTTATCGGCGGATACTGCCGCAATAACCTGGCCTTCTTTGGCATCGCGGTCGCCGCGGTTGGCGGCTACTTTCTGTCCTTTCTTCCGGAGATAGTCGATGGCTTTTTCAAAATCACCTCCGCTTTCTGTGAGGGCTTTTTTGCAATCCATCATCCCTGCACCGGTCATGGTGCGGAGTTTGTTTACTTCAGCTGCTGTGATGGTAACTTCTGTCATGGTATGGTTTTGATATGTTTTGTATTTAAAAAAAAGTCCAAAATCGCTCAGGACTTTGGACATATTGTTGGTTCCGTGTAGGAGCGATTTGTTTTATTGCCTTCTTGGTCTGCGAGAGTTCTTGCGTTCAGCATCAGCGGCATTGCCATCGACAACAGCTGCTTGTGCATCTGATTCTTCGCGTGCTTCTTCGTCCTTATCTTTTTCAACCTTACGCTCCGACAAGCCTTCCTGAACGGCCTGGCAAATCACCTGCATGATAAGCGAAATAGATTTGGTGGAATCGTCGTTGGCAGGAATGGCAAAATCAACCATGTTGGGGTTGGAATTGGTATCCACGATTGCAAAGGTAGGAATACCCAGACGCTTGGCTTCTGCAACGGCAATATGTTCTTTGGTAATGTCCACGATAAACAGAGCAGCCGGTAAACGAACCAGATCGGAAATAGAACCGAGGGTACGCTGTAACTTCTCACGCTCGCGGGTAATGAATAATTTTTCTTTTTTATTGATTACATCAAAAGTACCGTCAGTGGCCATTTTGTCGATCGAACTCATCTTTTTCACCGCTTTGCGGATGGTTGCAAAATTGGTTTGCATGCCACCGGGCCAACGCTCGGTTACATCAGGCATGTTGATGTTTTTTACGGCTTCGGCAACAATGTCTTTTGCTTGCTTCTTGGTGGCAACAAAAAGGATTTTCTTTCCTGATTTGGCAATCTGCTTGAGGGCATCAGCCGCTTCATCAAGCTTTACAAGCGTTTTGTTCAAATCGATGATGTGAATCCCATTTTTTTCCATAAAAATGTATGGAGCCCTGTTGGGATCCCATTTGCGCTTAAGGTGACCAAAATGTACGCCGGCTTCAAGCAGTGCGTCGTAGGTGGTTTTTGACATGAAGGATATTTGATGAATGTTGGATTATCGTTTGCTGAACTGGAAGCGTTTACGGGCTTTCTTTTGTCCCGATTTTTTACGCTCAACCATACGGGGATCACGGGTAAGCAATCCTGCGGGCTTTAATAGCGGGCGGTTATCGGCAGAAATTTTTACGAGCGCCTTGGAGATGGCAAGACGAAGCGCTTCTGCCTGTCCTTTAAAACCACCACCATCAATATTGGCTTTGATGTCGTAGGTACCGGATGATTGGGTGAGTTCCAAGGCCTGATTAACCACATATTGCAGCGTTCCGGTAGGGAAATACTCCGTGTAGTTTTTGTTATTTACCGTGATGCTGCCACTGCCTTTTTGCATAAAAATGCGGGCTACTGCGGTTTTTCTTCTGCCTGAGGCGTTGATGATTTCCATGTGAATAGTGAGATATTACAGGCTGTTAATGTCTAATTTCTTGGGTTGTTGTGCCTCATGCGGATGGTTGGTACCGGACTAACCAAACAGATTTCCGTGGAGCGTCCTGCCCAAACGATTTTTTGGCAACATCCCTTTTACTGCAATTTTAATGATCCTGGCAGGATCTTTTTGCAACAATTCTTTGGGCGTGGCAAAACGCTGACCTCCGGGGTATCCGGTGTGGTGGATATATTCCTTCACACTCACTTTGTTTCCCGTGAGCTTTACCTTCTCGGCATTGATGATAATGATGTTGTCACCACAATCCACATGTGGGGAAAAATTGGTTTTGTGCTTGCCACGAATCATACTCGCAACCTTGGCACTCAGCCTGCCCAACACCTGGTCTTGTGCATCAATCAGAACCCATTCCTTGTTCACGGTTTCCCTGTTTGAAGAAATGGTCTTGTAACTTAGAGTATCCACTTGATTATCAGTTTTTTAATTGAATTGCTTGGTTTTTATACCCTTTTTGGGGGCTGCAAATGTAAAAACATTTTACAAGGATGCAAAAATTTAAGGGCCAAACCTAAAAATTACTTGTCTATACTTTCAGACTCCTTAAACCACGAGGAATACATCAGGTAGTTGTTGGCGATTCTATGAATCTCACCTTCCTGCAATTCCCGGCTTATGTCCTTTACCTTGCGGGCCGGAACACCCGCGTAAACAGAACCCGGTTCCACTTTGGTGCCCTCTAATAAAACAGCCCCAGCGGCGATGATGGAATCACTGCCTACCTCGCACCTGTCCATTACTATAGCACCCATTCCAACAAGCACCCGGGGATGCAATAAACACCCGTGTACAATGGCACGATGACCTATGGAGACAGCATCACCAATATGCGTTTCGGTTTTTTGGTAGGTACAATGGATTACCGCACCATCCTGTATGTTTACCTTGTTGCCAATCCTGATAATGTTCACATCGCCCCGCACCACGGCCTGAAACCAAATGCTACAATCGTCCCCGAAGACCACATCCCCAACAACGGTGGCATTAGGTGCCAGGTAACAATGGTTACCGAATACAGGGAGTATGCCTTTCACCGGCAAAATAAGAGCCATGGAATCAGTGTATGCCCTTGTCTTTTTTACAACACTCGTTCAGCTTTTGATAAGCACGCGGATTGGCCGGCACCTCATCAGCATCATAACCCACCATGCTCACGGCTTTTTTAATTCGTGTGAGGTCTGTTTTTTCGGGGTTGTACCAAACGCTTAGCACGCCTTTACTCACTGTGAGTTCGCTTTTTTCTACCCCTTTCTCATACGCCATTGCCCTTTCAATCGTTCTTTTGCACATGTCGCAAACAGCTGAGGTTTTGATGGTGGCAAGGTGCAAATCTTTGCGGATAATAGAATCTCCTTCCTGAGGAAGGATGCTCCATAACATCAGCAGGGGGTAGAATAAAAATGTCATAATCAGGCTACATAAAGGGTTTGTTTCACAGCTTTGATGATACGCTCTGGATTGGGCAATGAAGCCTCAATCAGTGTTGGTGCATAAGGCAGGGGCACATCGGCAGCAGTTACACGCAAAACCGGCGCATCCAGATAATCAAAAGCTTCTTTTTGCACTTTAAAGGCAATCTCGCCGGCAATGGAAGCCAATGGCCAGGCCTCTTCCACCACTACCAGTCGATTGGTTTTCTTCACACTTTCAATGATGGTATCGTAGTCTATGGGCCGCACCGACATCAGGTCAATGATCTCTGCTTCAATTCCGTCTTTGGCCAATTCCTCGGCAGCCGCATAGGCCTGCTTGATAATTTTTCCGAAAGAAACCAGGGTCACATGAGAACCATTACGCTTTACAACAGCTTTACCCAATGGAAGAAGATATTCCTCCTCCGGCACTTCTCCTTTATCGCCATACATCTGCTCAGATTCCATAAAAATCACCGGATCATTGTCGCGAATAGCAGATTTGAGCAAACCTTTTGCATCAAATGGATTGGATGGTACAACCACCTTGAGACCCGGACAGTTGGCATACCAGTTTTCAAAAGCCTGTGAGTGTTGCGAACTTAGCATCCCTGCAGAAGCTGTGGGGCCACGGAACACAATGGGCACATGAAACTGTCCGCCACTCATGCTCATCATCTTGGCAGCAGAGTTAATTACCTGGTCTATGGCTACGAGAGAGAAATTAAATGTCATGAACTCAATCACCGGACGCAATCCATTCATGGCTGCGCCTACACCAATTCCTGCAAATCCCAATTCTGCAATCGGCGTATCAATGACCCTCTGAGGACCAAATTCCTCAAGCATGCCCTGGCTCACCTTGTAGGCACCATTGTATTCAGCAACCTCCTCACCCATGAGGAACACCTTGTCGTCGCGTCTCATTTCTTCACTCAGGGCTTCCCTGAGGGCTTCTCTGAATTGAATTTGTCTCATAAATTTCTTTTGAATCAGTCGGCAAAGGTAAACCGAAATACGCCCCGGCGCAAATATTTTAGGCCCAAAGGTCTTTTGCCGTAAGCCTCCTAAAAACCTACTTTTACATCCCGCATGTTAGGCAGAAAAAATTCATTCAGAGGAAAAGAAAACACGCAAACCGGACTGAGTGCCAATGGTTCACTGAGTGGCGGCAGGTTTTTCAACAAAGATGGTAGTGCAAATCTTTCCTACTCGGGATTGCCTTTTTGGGAAAAGATGCACCTCTACCATTCGCTTCTCTCTCTTACCAACCTGCAGTTCATTGTTTTTATCGTGCTTTTTTTTGTGGGTGTAAACCTTCTTTTTGCCGGCCTCTACCTGCTTATCGGTCTTGATCATCTGGGTGGCTTGGTAGCCACCACTGCTGGAGAGAAATTCGAAGAAGCGTTTTTCTTTAGTGCCCAAACTTTCACCACGGTGGGGTACGGCAGAATCAATCCCATCGGTTTTGCGGCAAGCCTCGTGGCCTCTCTCGAAGCACTGGCCGGACTCATGAGTTTTGCCCTGCTCACGGGTTTGCTCTACGGCCGTTTCTCCCGCCCCAAAGCCTTTATTAGATTCAGCAATTCCGCACTGATTGCGCCCTATCAGGACGGGGCAGCCTGGATGTGCAGGTTGGTTACCCACACCAAAAATGTCATCATGAATGCTGAAGTTGGCCTCACACTAGCTATACGGGTTGAAGAACAGGGAGTGGTTAAAAACAAGTTTTACAGCCTGCCACTCGAGATTGCGAAAATCAATGTGTTGTCCGGAAGCTGGACACTCGTCCACGCAATCCGTGAGGGGAGTCCGCTCATGGGATTGAGTGCAGAGGATTTTGAAGCCGGCAAGGCAGAGTTTTTGGTGTTCTTGCAGGGCTTCGACGAGGCATTTTCCAATACCGTGGTCACGCGAAGTTCATACACATGGGAGGAATTGGTATTTGGTGCAAGGTTTGTGCCCATGTTTCACCCAAATGAAAAACAAAATGGTACATTGGTGCATGTTGACAGGTTGAGTGCTTACGAGCACACCGAATTGCCTAAAAACATGGTAACAAACCAGGACTAAGCAAAGAAGCCGTAGGAATAGTATTTGTGCACTTTTCTTTTACTGATTGGGTTGTACATGGATAAGGGCGTTCCCCTGCGGGTCGCGCCTTACGCTCAAACTTTTTGCCGCAGCAAAAAGTAACCGCTTCAGTCGCTAACGCAGTACTCATATCTCAAAACTTCTGCCTCAGGTGTTTTTTAGGATGTTTTTCCAGCTCTGCACCTTGCCTGCCGAACGGTTTTGATTAAACGAACCTGTGTGGACAAGCGTCTTGCTGTTGATCTTTGCCGGCAACAGATTTTCAAAATAAGTCAATCCCCTGAACATCTCGGACATGATGGTTTCCGAAGCTTTAATTTCTACCAGATTTAGTTTTTCAGAATCTTGCCAGATAAAATCAATCTCATGACCAACAGCATCCCGCCAAAACCAAAAGTCCAACAGAAGGTTTTGGTGATAATTTTGTTTGATGTACTCGTTGATTACAAAGTTTTCAAATAGATTTCCTTTTTGCCTGTTTGTTTTTAGAGATGCTGCATCGTTAATTTTTAAAAGGTAACACAACAAACCGGTATCATAAAAATATAGCTTGGCACTTTTGGTGATGCGTTTGTTTAGATTGGCATGGTAAGGCTGCAAAAGGTATATGATGTAACTTGTTTCAAGCACAGAAATCCACGATTTGGCCGTAGGCTGAGAAATACCACATTCATTGGCCAGGGAATTAAGGTTAAGCAACTGACCAACCCTGGCTGCACAGAGGCTGATAAAATTCCGGAATTGCTTTAAGTCTTTTACCTGAATCAATTCGGTAAGGTCTCTTTCCACATAAGTTTGAAGGTAGTTTGAATAGAAGAATTTTGGCGCAATGTTGCGGTTATAAAGACCCGGATAGAATCCTTTTTGCAGGTTTACTGCATAGTCAGGGTCTAACCAGCCGGCTTGCTTCATTTCCTGTATATCAAAGGGCAGGAGTTTAAACAAAGCGACTCTTCCCGCAAGGCTTTGGGTGATGCTACTCATCAATTGAAAATTCTGAGAGCCCGATAAAATGTATTGACCCATAATACCATCTTCGTCTACCCTTGCCTGCAAATCAGAAAACAATTGGGGAACACGCTGCACCTCATCAAAAATGACAAAACGATTGTATGCCAAAAGAAATCCTTTGGGATCATGGATGGCATAGTTACGAAGGGCACTATCTTCGAGATTAACATAAGTGTATCCGGGAAACTGCTTCCGCAAAAATGTAGTCTTACCAGATTGCCGGGGGCCGGTAAGGGCCAATACAGGATATTTTTTCAGATAAATATCCATTTGCTTTTTGAGTCTTCTTTTTGCACCCATAACCCACTATTTACAAGCCCAAAGGTAATTATAATTTTGAAATTACACAGGGGTCTACTTTGAAATTACACAGGGGTCTACTTTGAAATTACACAGGGGTCTACTTTGAAATTACACGGGGGTCTACTTTGAAATTACACGGGGGTCTACTTTGAAATTACACGGGGGTCTACTTTG
>JBKCNM010000083.1:0-6788 GCA_046297395.1 Bacteroidota bacterium | reverse complement strand
CACCCCCTGAGCAAAAAAAATTAATTAGAGGCGTGGAGAAGGAAATCAAAAAAGAGTTTACCAAAGACATTGAGAACATGACTTATTCTCAAGGCCGTATTCTGCTCAAACTCATCGACCGCGAAACAGGGCTCACGGCCTATCAGGTAGTGAAAGAGTTGAGGGGCACCTTCTCCGCCGTGTTCTGGCAATCGGTATGCCTTATTTTCGACAATTCGCTCAAGCAGGAATACAATCCCGGCGGCGATGATGAAGAAATAGAAAGCATCATCTACCTGGTTGACCAGGGTTTGTTGTAATCCGTTTTGCTTTTGGGGTTCCCTGCCCTCCTTTGTATTTCCGCTATCTTTGCCGGCCTGAAATGGGCATGCACGGAATCATCGGTTGTGGTTGGCTGGGAAGGCTTATTGCCGCAGAATTGCTCTTGCAGGAAAAGGCCTGCTGTGTGAGCACCCGTTCCGGAAATGCTTTGTGGGACGAACGCATACAGGTTTATAAGTACGCCTTGCCGGAAGATGAATTGCCAACGGTTTTCAATACCTGTGAGCACTTGTTTGTGTGTATTTCACCGGGGAGAAACAGAATCGCCTTTCCCGGCGTCATTCATCAGCTTTGCTTCTCTTTACGCCACCGTCCCCTTGATACGAAAGTGGTCTTTTGGTCCAGCATTTCAGTGTACAGCCGGGGTGGAATATGTCATGCGCAAACGCCGGTAAAGGAGGATGACCCCTTGCTGCTTGCCGAAAAAAAAATCCAATCACTTGCGCAGCCTGTGCTCATTCTGAGGCTTGGAGGACTCTATGGTGAAGGCAGACATCCCGCCCATTTTTTCATAGACAATCAGGCAGGCGGAGCAGGAACATTCACCAACCTGATAGAGGGGAAAACGGCTGTGAAGGCCATGTTTCACCTCCTGAATAAAAATGAAACAGGGATATTCAATCTGGTGGAAACCACACACGAGAAAAAAGAAATTTTTTACGGGCGATTAAGGGAAAAAGAAAAACTCCCGCCGGTACTGTTTAGTGACCCAGAACAGGAAGGGAAAGTAATAAGCGCAGGCAAGCTCCTCAAAACGGAGTTTGATCCGGGGAGCGGCTTATTCTTTTGAGTTGGGGGGCAGGCGTTCTTCCTTGCCGTTGGAGGCATCTTTGAATTCCTTGATGCCTTTTCCCAAGCCACGCATGAGTTCGGGGATTTTTTTACCGCCGAACATAAGCAGAAGAACAAGGGCTATCAGAAGAATTTCTCCGCCGCCTAAACCGCCAAGAAAACCGAGTAAAACAGATGCAGTCATGATGTTGATGAGGTGTCAAAGGTAAACAAATTATGCGGAGTTGTTTGCAGGGGAATCAGTATTGCTTCCCTTATCGGAATTTTGCATGGCCTCATATCGGAGAATGATTTCACGCACGAGCCTGTGGCGAACCACATCGGCTGCGTCGAGCTCTACAAAGCCAATGCCCTTGATGCCCCACAATAGTTTTTTTGCATCCACCAAGCCCGATGGCTGGCGGTGAGGGAGATCGATCTGGGTGATGTCGCCGGTAATAACAAACCTTGCGGAGTTTCCCATGCGGGTAAGAAACATTTTCATTTGGGCACGGGTGGCATTCTGGGCTTCATCGAGAATGACAAAGGCATGGTCGAGCGTGCGGCCGCGCATAAATGCAAGCGGAGCAATCTGAATGGTTCCGTTTTCGAGAGAGCTGTTGAGTTTCTCGCCCGGAATCATGTCGCGCAAGGCATCATACAGAGGCTGGAGATAGGGGTCGAGTTTTTCTTTGAAATCGCCGGGAAGAAAGCCCAGGTTCTCCCCTGCTTCCACTGCAGGTCGGGTAAGCACAATGCGCTTCACTTCCTTGTTCTTAAGTGCCCTAACGGCAAGTGCAACTGCTGTATAGGTCTTGCCTGTGCCGGCAGGTCCAAGGGCAAACACCATGTCGTGTGTGGCCACCATCTTAACCAGTTTCAACTGGTTGGGCGTTCTGGCGCGAATGGCATTACCACTGGTACCAAAAAGAATCAGTTCAGTTTGTCCGAGCACATTTTCCGGCACTTCGTTGCTGTTTTCAATCAGGATTTTTTCTGCATCAGCAGGCTGCATCCGGTTGTAGCGGTGATAAAAATCGAGCAGCTGACGGAACTTGCCTTCAAAGCGTGCCAACAATTGATCATCGCCGGCTGCTTTTAAAAACTGTCCGCGTGCATGCAACTTCAACTTGGGAAAGTGCGACTCAAGGAGACGAAGATTGACATCGGAAGGACCAAAAAAATCAGCCGGACTGATGTCAGTGAGTTCAAAAGATACCTCTGCCAAAATAATCGGAGTAATTAAGGATACCAATATAAGAAGATTTTACTTTTGCAGCATGAACCTGCCCATCATTACACTCACCAGCGATCTTGGCGCCACCGATCATTATGTGGCTGCGCTCAAAGGAGGACTCTTGTGTAGGACGCAGGACTTTCAATGGATAGACATCAGCAACCAGATCAAGCCTTTTGATGTTTTTACCGGTGCCCATGTATTGAACGAGGCATACCGTTTTTTCCCGCCGGGAAGTCTTCATCTTTTGCTCATTGGCAATGGAGAGAGCGAGGGTGCAAACAGTTATGCGCCTACAGCAAACGAAAACATCAGATTGCTGATTGCCAAATACAGAGAGCATTACTTTATCAGCTTCGACAATGGTGCACTGTCGCTCATCTTTGATGATTTGCCAGATCAGTTGCACGCACTTCCCATAGCAAAAGAGGACTATGGAAATACTTTTATTGCCCTGCATATTTTGCCGGGACTGATTGCGGGTATGATTGCTTCCGGTCTTCGGGAATTGCCGGGCACACCAACAGAGAAGTATGTAACCCGAAGTTTTCTCTCCGGCTTCTCCGACAAAGACAGCATAAGGGGCGTAATTACCCACATCGATTATTTCGGGAATGCCATCAGTGACTTGCATCGCGAACAGTTTCTGCTTGCGGCAGCAGGGCGAAAAGCCTCTGTCATCCACAAAAAAACCGTGTTCTCGGAAATCCTGAAATCCTTTTCGCAGCAAACCCGTGGCAGGGAAATTGCCTTGTTTAATTCTCTCGGGTACCTTGAACTCTGCGTGAAGGACGGCTCGGCTGAAGAGATGCTTGGTATCCGCAAGAACGACTCATTTATCATTCAATTCACATAATGATTGTACGCATTGTAAAGATGGGCTTTCGTCCTGAAAATGTAATTCGTTTTCTGGAAGTATTTGAACAGAGCAAGGCGCATATTGCTGCGATGCCCGGCTGCAGGAGCCTCTCGTTGTTGCGCGACAAAAATGATCCTTGTCTTTTTTTTACCCACTCTGAATGGGAGGATGAAAAGTATTTGGAAGCCTACCGCAAGTCTGCCTTTTTTGAAGAGGTATGGAAGCAGACAAAAGTGCTTTTCAGCATCAGGCCGGAGGCATGGAGCACCGAACGGCAGTAGCGAGGCGACAAACAAGACATTGAAAAAGAGATTTATGTCTTGCTAAATAAAGTCTTGAATGCTTACTATATGTTTAAAATCATATATCCCAATAGAAACGAGATGATGAATGATAAATGAACCTGTTATGATGGTTTTTTTTCATCATCTTTCGTTGCCGGCGGGAATGTCGGGGGTGGGTTATTTTTGATGTATGCTGGGACAAAAAAGTGTATAAATCGGTCGCCTTGATTAAAAAAGTAATCAAAAAAGTCAAGAAATTGCCCGAGGCAATCAGCTGCGCTGACCAGAAGACAAAGGCTAAAAAGTGTCCAAGACTTCCACTTTTCTTAAAGTCTTTGTCTTCCTTTGCTGGTGGGAATTTCGGGGGGCGTTGCAATTTTTTCTTCAGGGTTATTTAGTAATCCATTTTGCAGCTAAGAAATCCTTTTGATGGATATGAAAATAGGTAAGACATCTCCCCTCCCACAAGGGGGAGGAATGTGGGCTTCGGTTTTTTGATTTGTTTTTTTTGTTTGCACAAGAGGATTCGCAATGCTACTACAAGATCTTTGCATCCGGTTCTTTTATGGTGTATGGGCCGTGGGGTAATTGGCAAATCGTTTCACATAAGGAAGAAAAAATATTCAGATTTTTTCGCTTAGGTATCAAGAAAAGAAGGTGTGTTATATTAACACCTGGCCTTTTAAAGAATAAATATTGCTACACTATTTGCCATTTAATCAATTGCTTACATGTAATTATTAACAAGGCTTGGTATTTAAATAATATTTATACATTTACAGTAATTATTAAAATGCTACTTAACCCTTTCACATATGAAAACCCAAAATCAATTCCACAACTGGAGAATTGCTACATTTCTCCCTAGCCTTTTTTTGTTTTTCGTAGGTTACACAAATAAGGCATCTGCTCAAACACCCATTTGCCCACCAGTTTCAAACTGTTCGCAAACAGTAACAGCACATGTTGTAAATATCGCAAGCAATGTCGACCTTAACTATGCACAAAGTTTAAATTTTAATTTTCCTCAACGATACTTTTGTTTAGGTGATCCCATTAATCTTAGTGGTCTTTGGAACCCTTCAGTTTCGTTATTAAGTGCACGATGGGACGTAATTTCAGCTAGTTGCACGAATCTTACCTTACAAGCAGGCGCAGCACTTTCAAGTGCAGTTGTTTCTTGGCCAAATGGTCAAACAGTAAGTTCATCCAATCAATCAAAACTAGCTATTCCTTCTCAGCCTGGACTTTACATTTTTATGTTTTCAGGCAAAACAACAACTTGTGAGGAAATTTTCGATACGGCATATGTAAGAATTTTTCCTACACCCACTGCCAACGCCGGACCCAATTTGTCTAGTTGCACCACAACCAATTTCAATGGATATGCTTATCAACAACAACTGGCAGCTGACCCCGCAGGTGTTGGAGAAGAAGGAACCTGGGAATTGCCATCCAACAACTACTTTATTGACCCTTTGGAAATACACAATCCTAATGCAACTCTTTATGCAGCTTCCAATGCTTATGGTGGTTATTTTACTTGGCGAGTAAGAAATTTGCTTACGGGCTGTTCTTCTTCCGACAATACTTACATTAGTTTTTCAAACCAATCGAGCAGCGTTTGGGCAGGTGCAGACAGAAGTGCTTGTAGCCATGCCGCAACTTTTGCAATTGGAAATGCTCAAAATGTTTCAAGCCCCGGTTATGGTAGTGTATATTGGAATCCTTCAAGTGGTGGAACTCCACCTTCAAATTATTATTATTGGGAGTATGTGCCAAATACTTATGTCCCTCTAACAGGTGGAAATCCAGTTTTAGTAAATCCGCCATCAATTACAAATCAATGGAATCTTTATACAACTGTAACAGCCGGTTATATTAGTCCCAACAATTATCAAACAGGTAGTTATACATTTAGGTACACTGTTGTTGGTCCTTGTGGCTCTGGTTCTGATGATGTTACCATCACATTTTTATCTAGTTCACCAATCACAGTACCCCAACCTATAAATAATATTACCTTTTGCAATGGAACAAACACCTATACTTTTACAGGCACAACCCCAACATATCCAAACGAATATATCTATTGGGATTTACCTTCGGGAGTGTCGGTTGTGCCCGGCAGCGGCACTCAAGGTTCTACAGCACCAGGTTCCAATGGCACCCCCACAATAACACTTCAATTTCCTAATACCAATGTAGATTATCATTTGTCATATTATATTTATAATGCCGCGGGAAATTGCTTTTTACATAGAAATTTTATCGCAAGGGCAGACAAAGACCCTGCACCACGACCCTGGAATAATACAACAAATTCTGCAATACCACCAATTACAATAAGTCCTTATGTAGTACAAATGCAACTCCCTTGCGGGCAAAATTCAGTAACACTTCCCTTTAGAGTTATTAACTTACTGAATAACACATACTATTCAAACAACACCAATTTCCCAAACATTGGAATAAGCAACATGCTTACTTATGTTGGTTTTACTGGCACAGGAACTCCTACACCACCTACCTTAACAGGTAATATTTTAAGTGGCTTAACATTACCAGGCGTTTATAGAGTGAAAATAACAAGTGCAGGAGGATGTAGCCACAGTAACGATGCTTTCATTGACATTCAAGTACAAATGCCTGCCGATGGCGCAAGTGCAGGCAGCCCTGTGTATTTGGCTTGTGGAGCTTCTTCTGTGTTGTTAGCTGCCAATATTCCAGTAGTAGGAACCGGACAGTGGAGTTTAGTGGGATGGCCTCTTTCAATATTTCCAGATCCTAGTATAACAGATTATATTTCAAACATTTCAAACAATTACGCCACTGCATCAGCCCTAACAACCCCTGGTCAATATGCCTTTATGTGGGAGGTTACTAATTCAAGTTGTGTAACTTCCAGTCAATCAACATTTACAGACACAATCTATATCAATGTTGCCGACCCTAGCATCACCTCAACTGATGCTGGGCCCGACATGAGTTATTGCAATCCGCAGGATGTAACGCTTGGTGCTGTTTCTCAAGGAGGGACAGGGGGGTATTGGACAACAACAGCATCGGGTATTACATTTTCAAACCCAAACAGCCCGACAACGCAAGTATTTGGCTTACCTCTTGCAACAAACGCAGCACAATCTTACACATTTACTTGGTATTTATTAGGTGGTTGTGGCACTATTACCGACAATGTAATAATTACCATTGATCCAGCTATTTGTTGCCACGCATCATCAGACCCTTTATACACACATAGTGCAAACGGAACTACCTATAACCGTAACACTGTTTTGAGTGGTAAATTATATGT
>JBKCNM010000082.1:0-31528 GCA_046297395.1 Bacteroidota bacterium | reverse complement strand
GAGAAAGTGCAGGTGTTGCTGCATGCCGAAAAAGATGATTTGCTCAAACAACTCAAGAACCTGACAAGGCAGATTTCCAAATTTGAAATTCAATTGCAGGAACTTGGTGAGGAAATGCACAAACTGCAGAACCGCCTCCAGCAATTGCGCAATATGAAAGAGGAAGTTGATGTGTTGGAAGTGGAGACCATTCCACACAAAACAGATGACGACCTGGAGTTGCTTTACAACAAAATAAAGATGCAACTCAACGACAGGGGAAGTTTGAAGGCATCTAAAGACAAAGCTTTTGAATTTTTGAGAAACAAATTGCGCAGCAATCTCGCCGATGAACATCAGTTTATCCGCTTTGTGGAAGATGAGCTTGCCTGTTTGTCCGACAAAGAAAAATCCATTGAAGGATTGCTGAACTCAATCAGTACGCAGTTTGCCAATCCTGCATTTACACTCATTAAACGATACGAGGAGTTTAGGGAATTTATTCATCAGCAATTTAATGCCGGTTTATCCAGAACCCGCATCTCTGATATTGAATCATTAAAAGTTGATTTGCTCGACAACAAGAAAATCCTTGGTGAACTCAAGAGAATTTCATCCATCAAGGAAATCAACGGACAGATGATGCTCAACTTTGACCAGGGTGACAGCCTGCAGATTCTCAACCAGTATCTCGACAGCGGAAGAAAAGTAAGTTTCGACGAGCTATTTGATCTTGAATTGAGAATCACCATTCGCGGCACTGAAAAAGTGGTTGACCTGGCTGCACAGGTTGAAAGCGACGGAACAGACCGAATGATTCGCTTGGTTATTATCATGAGCGTGATCAATCGTTTGGCAGTGCACGACCACGACAACAGGGTGACCTTGTTTATTGATGAGGTGGCCACCATCGACAAGCAGAACCGTCCGGAGCTTGTGAAGTTCTGCAAGGAGCATCACTTCATTCCGATTTTTGCGGCACCCGATCCCGTACCGGGCTTCAACAAGTACTACTTCATCTATCCGGGCAAAGGCAAAATCAACCTCAATGAACAGGTGAATGTGATGTACAGCAGTCCGACCAAGACCGGCAAGGAAAAAGAAACAACAGCCTCCAAAGCTTGATTGCCATGAACTACGCTGAACCCAAAACGGTCCTGTATTTTTTGTGGAATTACCACGACCTCCTGTTCGATTTGTTTGCGCTTCAGCGCGACAAAGGATACATCAGTCGTGAACTGATGCAACTCACAGGAAAAAAACACGGACATGATATTCTTCCGCAGTTGCTGGAGTACCGCGTGCTTCGAGAGTTGAATGAGGATTATGAAATTCACTCGGTGTTTTACAGTCTCATGGAGTTTCTGCTGAATGAATTTAAACCTCTTTTGCCAGAAACCATTCAGAAATATCATTATTCGATTTCAGCCCTGTTCCGTAAAATTCGTGAAAGCCATGGGCTGGATGAAAAAACCATTTTGCAAAACCGCATCACCGATCTTTCACTACAGATTAAAGAGTTTGTTGAGCTGGTTGAAAAAAACACCATCAAGTTGCTCTCAGAGACCAGGGAGCTGAAGTCGAATGTGGCAAAAATCGACTATCGCGAGAAAGTGCACAAGGCAAGCTTTTGGATAGAATACTACATTGTTCCACTCAATCAGATTCTCAATGTAAATGAATATGATTCAGTGGCCAATAAGTTGTATGAGATTTCGGAGTATGTAAATCAGAAACGATTGCTTTATACTGACGAAAGCATCCGCGGACGCTTTGAGAAACTTTACAACCAGCTTGTTCAGGTAAATGATGACCTGCTCAAACAAAGCAAGATCCTCACCAACGAACTGCTGCCTCTGATTGAAAGAATAAAAACCGAATCCACCATTCTCACGGGTTGGATTGAGTTTCTTAAAAATCCATACAAGGTGGATACTCCGGAAATTTTGAAGGCAGAACGCGGGTACCCCTATTCGTCTAATATCTACCTGAACACCCAGGAGTTTTTTGAGCAATACCTCAATGCTGCGCCTGTTTTTGTTGATGAACCACAGGCACCGGCGGAGAAATGGATTTTCGACCGCGACAAATACAAAAGCAAGCTACAGCAGGAATTGCCTGTTGAAGATTTCTTTCATTGGTGTGCTGATTCCCTCAGCTCCGAATACCAGCTTGTTGAGACCGATAAGTTTTTCTCTCTTACAGGTCTTTTGTTCGAAGATGATTTGCACCTCGATATAGAAGCAGGAGCAAAACCCGGAAAAGTTTCCACCACTGATTTCACACTAAAAGTTCCAAAAATCAAAATCAATACACATGGAGTATCCGAAATACCATACACAGATCGTTGAGGCACTCATGGGGGGTAAATTTATCCTCGCCGGCGACAAATATTTTGATGAGTTAAAGGCAAACGAATCCTTTTACACGAGTTTTTTCAAGGTTTCTTTTCGCTATGAACTCAAATATAGCCAGGAGTATGCCTACTTGGTATCAACAGATACCACCGAAAACCTGAGCCGCGACATCAGTATTTTTTTCGCCATTCTCTGTTATGAACTTGATAGAGATGGAAAAAATTTCATGGATGAACTTCAGTATGCCGAATTTGAAATGGATAAGATTGATGAGTACTTTGAAAATTCTACTTATAAAGAACTGATCAAAGCAAACAACCAGCTCAAGGATGCTGAAAGCAGGCGTAAACTTATTCGCAATGGTTTAATCAAGCGCAACATCGCCACCAAAACAGGGGAGGAAAGATTTGTGTTTACTCCGGCGAGCAAGGTGTTTATCAATTTTGCGCTCGACCTGGCAAGACAACGATCCGCAGAGACTGAAGCAGAGGGCGCCCGCTCCTGATGCCTGTTCCTGTAGATTCTCCCTGCTGAGGAAACAGCATACCTACCCTGAGATGTTCCATTTTATCTTGGTCTGACTTTCTTTGCCGGCCGTGTAAAGTTTTTGTACTTTGCATAAGTGGTTCATAAAACACATATCCATCAGGCCGATGTAGCCAGGGGCGTGGCCATCCTCTTGGTGTTTTTCTTTCACGCTTTTCAAATTCTTTTTTCGGGATTCGACATTGTACACTTCCCTAATCAAGGTTTTTTGGATCTTGGTAATACAAAATTTCTTGTACTTTTTTTAAATCCACTCGGCCAAGGATGGATGGGAGTGAATCTTTTTTTACTCATCAGTGGTTTTTTAATTCATCTGATTTATCTCCGTAACCGGGAAAATTTTTCAGTACCAGCCTTTTTTGGCAGACGCTTCTTCCGCATCTATCCTGCCTATCTCCTATGTGTGCTTGTGTGTTTTTTTCTTACCCCACAGGGTCATGCATCAGGATTTAAGGATTTGTTGTATCATTTATTTTTTTTGCACAACCTGAACGACAACACCATTTTTTCTATCAACCTGAGTTATTGGAGCATTGCGCTCGAAGTGCATCTATACCTGCTCTATCCCTTGTACATCATGTTTTTTAAACATTCCGGAGGCCAAAAAATATGGATCATGCTTGTTATTCCGTATGTACTTATGATGCTTGTTTTATGTTACTCCTCTTTTCGTTCGATGGCCTATTCCGCCAATGTATTTTGTTATGCTTTTGTATGGGCCGGTGGCGCTTGGATGGCTGCCGCTTATCACAAGGGAGAGAAAATTTTTAAGTATCCCTTCACACTTGCTTTTTTGTTCTACCTTTTGTTTGCTTTGAGTCGCTGCTATTTTTTCTCTGCATTTTTTATGCAGATACCTGCCACTCTTGCCTGCATGGCCTTTTTTGAATGGCTAATCCATCTTCCATCAGGAAAGTATAAATCCGCATCTGTTTTCTTGTCATTTACGGGTAGCATCAGCTACAGCATTTACCTTATCCATCTTCCCATGCTGCAACAAATTCTTCCATGGTTCACAGGTATCATGCCCGGTTCATGGATTGGTAAAGCGGGAGGCTTGGGCATGTCAATGATTCTGGTGTACTCTCTGGCCTGGTTGATATACAAGGTGGTAGAGCAGCCGGGCATTGCCTTGGGCCGGAAACTCATGGGATAAAATGAACTTTAACTGAAGCAGAAGTTGAACCGCTTTTTTTGAGCTGAACCTTCGAGGCAGAATGCCAATGGAAACTTTTATGACAAAACTTATTCCTTAATAATTTGCTCAACAAGCGAAGGCCTGATGAATGCAGCGGATTTACTTTTTCTTTTCCTTTTTTGGTTGTTTGGGTAGAAATTCAAAAAAGGTATCTCCACGCAAACCCAGTCGCAGTGTTTCGAGGGAAATTACATCATTGGGTGCGATATTTCCCAGGTTCACATTGCTGCCCATGTTCCGAATAAACCACACTTGCTGAGATTTCTGAGGTGCTTCCCAGATGATGTTTTCTTGTGGCACTTTTCCTTTGATTTTATCTACAAGCAGAGTATGCGTTTTTCCGTCGCGGTGATAGATGCCAACAGTCCCGCTTTCACGAGCTTCGGCAATCACCTTCCAGCTACCGGCCTGTAATTCTTTTTTCATCATCGAAATCCACTTGGCAGGGTAGATAATAAGACCTTCTTCTTTGGAGCCCACTTCACTCACCACACATACCTGTGAAGCAAGCGTCTGTATGTACTTGCATTTTTCATCATGAGGCATGGTGATGGATCCATCCGATACTTCAGCCATTTCCAGTCCGTATGTATCAAGCAACTTGCGGTAATCGTCAAACTGACGACGCACCACGAAAGCTTCAAAAAGCGTCCCTCCCAGATAATCCTTGAGCCCGGCCTTCTTGTATAGTTGAATTTTTTCTTTCAGGTTGGGTGTTACATAGGAGGTTCCAAATCCCAGTTTCACCAAGTCGGTAAGGTGTGCAGACGACTCGATAAAGTTTGCAGCTTCGTTCAGTCCCAAGCCTTTGTCCATCATCATAGTAAGCCCTTTTTCCCTCGGCTTTTCAGGCCTGGAGGGAATGTCATTGAGTAAAAAATTCATCTCAGGCCGTTTTAAAATGAGCAATTACCGAGAGCACATCGGCATGGTATTGCAATTGATTGGCATATTCAAACAGTTCACTTGCAGAAGCCAGGTTATCGCTCATGGCTTCAAACAGGTATTCGCCTGCCTCGTTGTTTTTTCCCGAGAGATAGAGATAAGCAGCAAGTCGGGTTTTGATGGTATGGTGACCCAAGCTTGCCGGGACAGCCTCTCTGAGTATTTCAATAGACTTGGCAATCTTTTCTTGGGAGAAGAAAGTTTCAGCATAAGAAAGCCAGGTTTCTACATCTTCAGCATCGTTGGAAAGAGAGGAGCGATAGGCGCGCTCTGCAGCCTTGATATCGCCCAATGCAGCATAGCATTCTGCAGCAATCAGCCAGGCTTCGGCATGGTTGTGGTCAATGTCGGTAGCTTCGATGGCTGCCTCCAGTGCATCTTCATGTTGTTGCAGATATTGGTGACAGGCGGCTTTACCCACCCATGATTCTATCATTCCTTCATCCAATTCAATGGATTCATTGTAGTGCCTGAGCGCTGTTTCAAACAATTCCATTTTCTCGTAACAATCACCCACCAGAAAGAAAAAGGTGGCGTCTTTATTTTCGCTTTCGCCCAGCTGGGAATAAATTTCAAGAGCTTCAGAAAACATGCTCATCTCAGTATAGCACTGGGCTTTGGAATACATGGCACCCAGAAATCCCTCGTCAATGGCGAGCGCCAGGTCGAAAGCATGCAGGGCCTCGTCAAAATCTCCTTTTCGAAAATAGCACATGCCAAGGTTGTACCAGCCGGTAGGGGAGTAGGGGTGAGCATCTAAGAACTGATTAAAGAATAGGATGCCATCATCAAACTTACCGGTTACATGATAGCAATGGGTCAACTCAAAAAATGCAAATTCATTTTCGTGATTTTCATTTATTGCCTTGCGTAAAAATTCTGCAGCCTGCTCATAATCCTCGCGGCCTTCATATTCAAAGGCAATAAACATATACACTTCATCCTTGTTTTCGGCAAGTTCAAGGGCTTTCAGGTATGCCTCAATGGCTTTCTCCGATTCTCCCATCATGGCATACAAGCCACCCTGGGTAATAAATACCTCCGGATTATGAGGTTCGGTGCTCGATGCACGGGCGATTAACTGCTGCGCTTTACTAAGCTCATTGTTGTGGGCAAAAACCTGTGATAATTTAATCTGAAGAGAAACAGCGTTGGGATGCTGGGAAACTGCAATCAAACCGGCCTGCTCTGCTTTGTTGGGATTTTTCTCCTCCATGTAGGTGTCGATAATCTCTTCAAAATCGTGTACATCAAAAAAGTATTGCTCGTTATTCCTCAGCATTTCATCAAATCGATGAATCAAGCCCCTGTTTATTTTTTTATCATGTGAATCATTGTTGGGTGCATTCATAGGGTATTAATTCGTTTGTACAAAGATAAGATATAAGCATTCGGAAAATGATTAATCTTTCAACCGAATCCTGTTGAAAACCAGAGGTCTTTTTTAAAAATACGCCTTACTCCCTAAAAACAGCATCACTGATTCCCTGGTTCACTACATATTGGGAATACTTGAGGGTGAGTGTGGCTTTCTCCGGGCCTTTTCCCCCGGGTTTTCTTGCCTCGCTGTCGAACTCACCGGTGATGCCCATAGGAAGCGACATTTTGTTTACATCGAAGGTAAATTCGAGCATGGCGGGTAAATCGTAGGCATCGGGCCGGGCCGCATAGGAAAAATGAACCATGAAATTGCCGTTTTCCCTCGTGTTGGCATCCAATGCAACCAGGCGGTTTTGCAACCTGTCTATCCATGCAGTGGCAACAATCACTTCGGGATGATCTTCGAGCGGAATAATTTTTACCACTTCACACCAAATCCCTCTTTTCTTTTCACGCTTAATCCATACTGCTGTGTGCGGCTTCTCCAACAATTCCTGCATCTTAAAGTTGATGCCTTTTTTGGGTAACATCACAAAGGCAGGACTCTTGATTCTCACCTTGTCGGGTTTTTTGTAAAACACCTTCGCAGTTCTTACCGGAATTCGGATGAAACTTACATTGAGTGAAATTTTTACATCTGCACTATAATCTTTCACCATCGATAATTTGGTTTTTAAACTATCGAGCATGGGTGAGGGATTTTCTATGCCGGCTGCCTGTAGGGCAAAATGCAAGCAGAGAATAATCAGGAGAGAATATCTTTTGAGCGAAATTTCCATAGGCTGATGCCAAAACAGATGAATATATGTAAGACCAGGACCCCAAGAGAAGTAAGCAGTTTACCGGTGTTGGGCACCTCGTCGAAGAACAAACGCCAGTTGTTCATATAAGTGGTGAAGAACAATGGCTTTACCGCTTTAAACAAACTCAGGTTGATGGCAGACAAAATCATAAAGGCAATGATAATCACCATGGTTAATATCACTGGGGTGATGGAGTTGTCGCTGAACACCGAGAACATAAAGGCAATGGCTGCCACCACGCCCATTCCGGGTATGGCAAATGCAAATGCACTCAGCAATCGCCAGGGAGTATCCTCACTGTTAAACACACAGATGGTGTCCCTGACCACAAACAAATCTCCTTTGCCAAATAGCAGCACCCCAAGAATCATTGTACTGGCCGCCAGCAACAGAACCATAAGCACTGAGTAAAGCATGAGGGCAATGAATTTGGCAGAGAGTACCTCTGTCCGTGAGGCCTGCCTGATCAGGATCAGTCTGAGCGTGCCGGCAGCACTCTCGCCTGCCACCATCTCGCCTGCCACAAGGGCAATCAAAAAAGGGATATGCACAAGCAGGGCGGTGAGGATGATATAGGAAGCCAGGTATCCGTTGAGCAGGTGGCCTTCAAACAAAAAACTGTCTCGCAGGTTTTGCGTCTGAAACTGAAAAAAATTCTCTCCGTCGATGTAGAGCGCCAGCAGGATGGCAAACACAATGCACAGAATGGCCCCCAGGGCAATGTAGGTTCTGCCCCTGGCAAACATTTTTAGCAATTCAATTTTTACGAGTGAGTACATCAGGTATTGGCAATAAAAAAGTCTTCTAGTGTTCCCGCAGGCGATAAGCTGAGTAAACCAATCTGCTCCGCACAAAGCCATCGGTGAAATGCCGGTAATTCTTTTTTCTCGAGTTTGATTAGCAGGTTGTAGGAATCAGATGAAGCGAGAGCTGCGGCATAAGAACTACCTTTCATTTTATTCAAAAAGACAGCCGGATCTTCCACTTCAATTCTCATCAGTGGGTTGTGCTTCCTTAAAATATCTTCCACCTTGCCTTCTGCAACTTTCTTCCCTTTGTTGATCAGCACAACCGAGTGGCATATCATCTCTACTTCATGAAGCAGATGCGAGGAGAAAATTACTGTCATCCCCCTTTCTTTGTTTAGCTTCACCACCAGCTCCCTGATCTCTCTCATTCCCCGGGGATCAAGCCCGTTTGTGGGCTCGTCAAGAATAATCAAGGTAGGATCATGCAGCAATGCCTGTGCTATGCCCAAGCGTTGTTTCATGCCCTGTGAGTAAGTCTTTACAGCACTTTTTCCGCGCTCACCCAAACCTGTAAAACGCAGCACCTCTGCACTGTGTGCATCGGAAATATCAGCGTCCTGCATCTCTCCAAGAATCTTCAGGTTTCGTTCGCCACTCAAGTTCAGGTAAAAATCCGGTCGTTCCACGATGGCGCCCGTTTTCCTGAGTGATTCCCTGCGATGTGAGAAAAAATCTTTTCCAAAATAACGGATGCTTCCTGCATCGGGATGAATCAATCCCAACATCATTCTGATGGTAGTGCTTTTGCCTGCACCGTTGGGTCCGAGGAAACCAAATATCTGTCCTTCCGGAACCGATACATCCAAATGATCTACAGCACGGAAGTTTCCATAAGTTTTGCACAATCCCGAAACAGAGAGGATATTATCTGACATGACCAATAAAAGATATAGACACACCAAACAAGTAATTGTTCACACCAAATTCGAATTGTTCTCGATAGAGCCTTATTTCGACGGAGGTTCAAATCATTTTTCTTTCCCATTTTTAACACGGTACTGATTGGTTTTTTTTTATTTTTGGTACATACAGTCATAACCCGGATTGCCTCAAAAAATAAACCAGATGAAAACCATTACACGCTCTTTGCTTCTCGCCAGTTGCCTTTTCTTCTACGCTTCGCTTTTGGCCCAACCCATGCGTTATTTTGAATTTGTTGTGGCATGCGGGCACAACAACTGGCAGGATACCTCTTTTGTGGCATGCACTTCCAACCCGTCCCTCATCGATTCGGTGCTTGCCAACCTCGACAGGCCCTTGCAGCAGCGTAAATTTATCCTTGGCCCCATCGCTGCAGGCAATGGTGGGTTTAACTTCAATGCAAGTCATCCGTTTCGCTGGCATTTTGTTCCCAACCAGTGGCAACTTGTGGAGTTTGCCATCGAACTCTGTGATGGTTGTCCCTTCACCGATCTTGATACCGACACGGCCTACTGGTTGAACACGGTGCAAAGTTTCTGTCCCTGGACTTCCAAGCCTGTCAGAGAAATTTCTGCACCTTCTTTCATCCATGAACTTGTTTCCTCAGAGGCGTTTATCGCTTATCCCAATCCTGCCTCCCGAAATTTTGTAGTGAAAGGACCCCTTGTAAACAATCCCACCTGCCGTATCTATAATATGTTGGGCATGGCAATGACAAACCAAACCTCGCTATCTACCATGCAAGCCATTGATGTTTCCGCTTGGGAGGAAGGCTTGTATATTATTCGTATCACTACAGATAATCAAATCATTAATAAGTGTATTCATGTTGGAAAGTCCACAGACAATTAAGTCAAACCAAGGTATGACGGAAAAAGAATGGGTGGGAGGTGTATTGCAGACGCTGCAATCAAACATGCGTCCTCATTTCAGAAATATTCAAATTGCCGAAGGCAAGCGTCTCACTTTCGCCAATGAAGTCCTGGGCTACTCATCAAATGTTGAACCGGCCCTCAGGAATGAAGTCATGCATGAATCAGACATCCTTTTGCTCGAGATGAGAGACGAAAACTTCTGGATTCCAAGGGTGGTCATTGATATCAAATTGGGCAGCATCAGTACACAAGATGCACTCATCTGCAACCACAAGGCACAAACCCACAAAATGGTGCATCCCTTTCTGAGGTATGGTTTGCTTATCGGAAACCGCCAGCTGTTTCCATTGCCTGCACGCCTTTTCAGGATGGGACAACATTTCGATTTTATGATTTCATGGAAAGGCCTTGAATCAGAGGAAAACGAATTGCAAAAAACAATCAATATTCTAAGATCGGAGGTTGCTGCCAGCAGACGCCTCGAGGAAATTCTCTTCAAGGAAGGAACAAAAAATAAAAAACGCATCACCATTCTCCATCGTCCTCTACTCATCGGATAATTCTTTTTAGTGGGTACAAATACGCTGGCATATAGGATGAAAACAGATGATTCTTGTCTATCTTTGACAAGAGCAATTCATGAACAAAACCCTCTACAACGATGCCCATAAAAATGCACTGCGTATTTCATCGTTTACCATTAAAGATGATGATTTACCCCTGAATGGAATCGCCATTAAATGGGTGCTCACCGGAAAAGAAAAATACCATACCTGGAACCTTTCCCATGTACTCCAACCCAATGATTTTCTATTATTGAATGACTTGCATCCCTGTCATGTAAATATCCGTTCCAAGGAACCCTCTGTGGGCATTTGCATCGACCTCTCCGCAAGCCTTATCAAAGAAGTACTGGACATAAACATGCCCTCCGAAAGTGAACTTTTCCAATTTATTTTCTCCGACCTTTTTCCTGTGCGAACACATAAACTCGGACGATCTGCACTTGGTCAAAAACTCGCTGTTTTTCATCAGCATAGCATCCTTCCCATGGCCAACAATCCTCTTTTAATGCAGGAACATTTTTATGCGCTTGCCCATGCTTTTGTGAAGGACCAGGAAAATGTTTTAACCAATTACAAAGGACTATCCTTTAAAAAGAGCCATTCCGGTAAATCCGTTCTTTGTTCCCTGCTGATGATAAGAGAGTATATGCTCGATAACCTCTGCAAGGACCTTTCTCTCGATGAACTGAGCAAACAGGCCTGTATGTCTAAATACAATTTTATCAGAAGATTCACCCAGGCTTTTGGTGATTCTCCCTATCGATTTATAAATAAACAAAGACTCATGAGGGCCAAGGAAGATCTTGAAAAAGGTTTTGGTATTGAGCAAACTGCACACAAGTTCCGGTTTTATGATGTGCCCGCTTTTCACAGAGCTTTCAAGAATGAATACCACAGCACACCGGCCCAACATAAAAAAGGCAATATTTTACAAGTCGCTTTGTAAGTAGTCTTTTTTCTTTGCATGAACATGAGAACACACACCTTTTTTTTCCTGTGCCTATTTTTTTTTACGGCATCGGTAACTTTCGCCCTTGAGCGCAAACCATGGCTGGGATGCCGTCTTGAAACATCCAAAGAAATGTCTGACAAAGCCTTGCGCGTGAGCGAGGTGAATGGGGGAACAGCTGCTGCCTTGGGCCTGCAAATGGATGACCTCATCCTGGCATGCAATGAGATATCCATTCATGGTCTGCAAGCCTTTCTCAATCAGTTTGCCGGTTTTACCGACAAACAAACCATCGTGATGCGCGTGAAGAGAGGAAACAAAGAGATCAGGCTGAAAGGCAAAACACAAGCAAGGCCTTTTGAAACTGACGACAAAAGTGAGGTCATCTATGAAGAAGCACCTTACAAAAACGGAACCCTAAGGGTAATCATCAACAAACCCAAATCCAACGGGAAATTGCCGGCGATGCTTTTTGTGCCCGGGTACACCTGCAGGAGCATAGACAACCTCGACCCGGAAAGTCCTTACAAAAGAATCGTAAAGGCATTTTCCGACAACGGTTACCTGTCCATGCGCATCGAAAAAAGTGGATTAGGCGACAGCCACAATACGCCACCCTGTGAGACCTGCGACCTGCATGATGAAGTGGAAAATTTTGCTGCCGGTCTCCGCAAACTCAAATCGCTTCCTTATGTAGATACCAATAAAATTATTCTCTTCGGGCATTCCATGGGAGGGATTGTGGCACCCGCAGTAGCCGCTGCAAACCCTGTGGCAGGGGTGATCGTGTATGGCACAATCTCTACATCATGGTTCGAATACATTCTCCAGATGACCCGTTTGCAAAACAAATTGGGAGGAATGAGCACCTTGCAGGCAGAAGCCTCAACAAAAGAAGGTTACGAGGCCGCTTATCGATTTTATGTGCGCAAAGAAAAATTATCTCAATTGGCGACAGATACAGCACTGCTGCGCTTGCTCAAACAACAGTGGGAGTATGACGGCGACACCCGTATCTATACTCGAAATGCGGAATACTGGAGACAAATTCAGGATTATCCCATTCTCGAGAACTGGCAAAAAATAAAAGCCAAAGTCCTCGTCTTGTTTGGCGAATCCGATTTTCAGGCTTTTTCCCTGTATGATCACCAGAATATTGTAAATACGGTAAATGCTGCGCACCCGGGATCTGCTACCCTGCAATCTTTTCCGAAAACCGATCACTACATGGCTGCCTCAGGAAATATGCAGGAAGCATTTGACAAATTCTCCTCAGGAAAAATCAAACAATTATACAAGGAATTTAACCCTGAAGTATCAGATGCTGTCATCCGATGGAGCAATTCCTTGTGCGCTTCCGCTAATACCTCTCCAACATCCCATGCAGAATGGCGCAAACTTAATACAGATAACTATCCCGGGAAGCAGGATGATATATGTTTCATCGACGAAAACAGGGGATGGTATGTAAATGGTTATGGCAGTATTTATCGCACACGCGATGGGGGCATCAGCTGGGAAAAACAACTTGAAAAAAAGGGTACCTTCTTCCGTTGCATTGCTTTTATTGATAGCCTCCGCGGTTTTGCCGGCACGGTAGGTACAGACTATTTCCCGAATGTGAGCGATAGCATTCCCCTGTATGCTACCGGAGATGGAGGGAAAACATGGACCCCGGTGTCCTACAAAGGTCCCTATGTAAAAGGGCTCTGTGCCATCGATATGGTGAAGGAACAATACATCAATCATGGAACTATTGCTTTTAGATATCACCTTTACGCTGTTGGGCGAGTAGGTTCACCGGCCAACATGATGGTGTCGCACGACAATGGAGAAACCTGGGAATCCTGGCCTGTAACAAGCGGAAAAATGCTCTTCGATATAAAAATGTTCAACAAAGAAAACGGCATTGCCTGCAGCGCCTCCTCGGAGAACATGGAAGAATCGAATGCCCTTATCCTGTCAACTTCCGACGGAGGAAAAACATGGAATCAGGTGTATCAATCCAAACGCCCTTTTGAGTGCACCTGGAAGGCTTCCTTCCCGAGTCGCGAAACAGGATATGTCACCATTCAATCCTATCATCCCGATACAACGGTGAAACAACAACGAATCGTAAAAACCACTGATGGTGGCAAAACATGGACTGAGCATCACTTGGTAAATGATGTCAATGCAAGAGAATTTGGCATAGGATTTTTAGATGATAAGCATGGATTTGTGGGAACCGTGAACAGCGGATACGAAACCACAGATGGCGGTATCAGCTGGAATCCCATTGATTTGGGCAGGGCCTGCAACAAGATAAGAATCTATAAAAATGCCGATGGAAAGCAGTATGGATACTCGATTGGTGTAAATGTATATAAGTATATATCTTCACGCTGAAAAAAAACACGATTATACGCCTTCAGTTTTTACACATGAAACAAACAAAACACTACTTCAACATCGGAATTCTTGCCTCTGTCATCTGTTTGACCGGGATGGCTTGCTCCGAAAAAAAAACTGAACCTGCACAAACCTTTTTCGATACCATCAACATGGATGGGAAAACATCGCCCGGTAAAGATTTTTACACTTATGCAAACGGGCATTGGCTCAAAACTGCTGTGATTCCGGATGACCTCCCTGCGTGGGGAAGTTTTTATACACTCTATACTGAAACGCTTGAAAAGCAGAAAAGCCTGCTGGAAGAAATGTCAAAAAACGCCGGTCAGGTAAAAGGCAGCGATGCACAAAAAGTAGGCGATTTTTATGCCAGTGGCATGGATACTGTCGCCATCGATAAAGCGGGCTACACTCCTTTGGCAGGTAAACTCAAAGCCATTGAAGAGGCTCCAGATTACAAGGCACTTCTCAATTTTTTGGCAACCGACAGCAAAGAAGGATTCGGAGATTTAATTGGCAATGGTGTTGTACCCGATGACAAAAACAGCAACCTCAACATCAGGGTGATGGTGCAAACCGGCTTGTCTCTTCCCGAAACAGGCTATTACACCGGTAAGGATGAGTCCACCAACAACATCAGAGATAAGTTTGTTGAGCACGCAAAAAAATTGTTCATGCTTCGCGGGGATAGTGAAGCTTCCGCTGCTGCCAAAGCAAAAACCGTACTTGCCCTTGAAACGAAAATAGCGGCTTATCATCTTTCTCCCGAAGAGCTGCGCGACCCCATAAAAAATTACAACAAGATGTCGCTCGGCCAATTGCAGAAAGTAAGTCCTTCCATCGATTGGAAAAGTCTGTTTGAAAAGATGGGTTTTGTAACAGACAGCGTCAATGTATCTCAACCTATGTATTACAAAGGACTCAGCAAACTGCTTCAATCCGAGCCCCTCACCGATTGGAAAGCCAAGGTGTCTTTTGATTACCTGAATGATCATGCCGAATATTTATCCAAACCTTTCAGAGATGCCGATTTTGAGTTCAACAAATTGTTCACAGGCGCTCAAGCACAGCGTGCACGATGGAAGATAATGGTTTCTGAAACCGATCAATCCTTGGGCGAATTGTTTGGGAAAGTGTATGTAGAAAAGTACTTTACCCCGGAGGCTCGCAATCGCATGGATAAGCTTGTTAACAACCTGCAAACAGCCTTTCGCAAAAGGATGCAGAATCTCTCCTGGATGAGCGCAGAAACCCGGGCCAAAGGCCTTGCCAAACTAGATGCCATCATAAAAAAAATTGGTTATCCCGACAAATGGAAAAATTATGACGATGTGCAAATAAGCAGAGACAACTATTTTCAAAACCTGGTTTCAGTATGGAGGCACAGACAACTTGAACAGATGGCCAAACTCAACAAGCCGGTCGATAAAACAGAATGGCAAATGACACCACCCACCATCAATGCTTATTACAATCCCAGTTTCAATGAAATTGTTTTTCCTGCAGGCATCCTGCAATTCCCCTACTTTCATCCCGATGCCGACGATGCCATCAATTATGGAGCCATCGGCATGGTTATCGGTCATGAAATGACACACGGATTCGACGATCAGGGCAAACAATATGATGCCGCCGGCAACCTCAACAACTGGTGGACAGATGACGATGCCAAAAAATTTAGCGATGCTTCCGCAAAACTTGTTGCGCAATACAGCCATTTTACTGTACTCGATTCATTGCATGTCAATGGAAAACTCACTCTTGGCGAAAACATTGCCGATCTCGGTGGACTGTTTATTTCCTATGATGCATTTAAGTTGACAGAACAGGGTAAAAGCATGGATAAGATAGATGGGTTTACTCCCGACCAGCGTTTTTTTCTGGGCTTTGCACAGGTGTGGCGACTCGTCACAAAACCTGAGATGTCGCGCATGCAGGTACGCACGGATCCTCATTCACCGCCAAAATTCAGGGTAAACGGTCCACTCATGCATTTCAATCCTTTCTACGAAGCGTTTTCCATCAAAAAGGGCGATGCCATGTATCTCGATCCTGCCGATAGGGTGCTGATTTGGTAAAGGCAAAGGATACTTTTTTTAAGTCTTTTTTTTGGTCGTTCCGCGGCAGTTAAATCCTGCCGCGGCGCGCTTTACGCTCACACTTTTTTGACTTGCAAAAAAGTAACCGCTCCAATCGCTAACGAGCTGCGGGGGAGAACCCCCGCAAGGTGCAGTGATAAAATACACTACTGGTTTTTCAATTTTGGCGAATTCTTTTTTATAATTTGTTCTTTTGTCCGACAGACACAAAATCTTCATGTCAGATCATATCAATACCCTGCTAACAAAGGCCCGGCCGGCAGATCAGGCAATTGTATGGCAAATCCTACAAAAGGCCATTCAAAGACGCAGGGATGATGGAAGCAATCAATGGCAAAACGGATACCCCAACAAAGATACCGTCGCCTCCGACATTGAAAGAGGCATCGGTTATTTACTCACATTAAACGGGCAGATTCTTGCCTATTGTGCCATCCTCATCAACGACGAACCTGCCTATGATCATATTGAAGGAAACTGGCTAAGCAACTCTCATTTTCTGGTGGTTCATCGCGTTGCAGTAGCAGAAGAATTTTTGGGAAAAGGCTGGATAAAAGTTCTTTTCAGACAGATTGAAGAGCTTGCTGCTCGTTTAAAAATAGGAAGTGTAAAAGTTGATACCAATTATGATAACCTTGCCATGCTCTCTGTGCTGGAAAAAGGTGGCTATGCCTATTGCGGACAAGTGTATTTCAGCGGCAGCCCGAGAAAGGCTTTTGAGAAAATAATAGATCATCAATTTGTTTCTCAACCTATTCAGATTCATGCCATCACTCCAAGACTTTTCTTGCGTGAAATTCTTCCTGAAGATGCGGCAGACATGTATGAAATGGATGCCGATCCTGAAGTCCATCGCTACATGGAAAGCAAACCAATGACCTCTTTGCAGGAAGAGAAAGAAGCGATAGACAAGATTCGAAAACAATATGCAGCTTACGGCATAGGTGGATGGGCAGTGATTGATAAACTAAGCGGAGCATGTCTTGGCTGGTGCGGACTACAATGGCATAAAGAAACGATGAATGGCAGGTCCGATTTTTTTGAACTGGCTTATCGTTTTAAACGAAAATACTGGGGAAACGGATATGCCAGCGAGGCAGCCGGAGCAGTGATCAGGTATGGTTTTGAAAAACTCCGAGCCTCAGAGATTGGTGCTCTAAACATTTGCGGAAATCACCGCTCAGAAAGCGTCCTTACAAAACTTGGATTTGTTTTGGCGCAGGAATTTCAAGAAAAAGGCATTTTGCTTCATTGGTTTGCACTAGATGAAGCAAGATACAGGCTTGCCAATCCCTGATAATTTTTTGGAAGGTTTGCGGTGCTTGTTGATATCATTTCTTTCCTTACACTTTACTCTTTCAGTCCATCTTTTGCCCACACTCAGCGCTTCATATACCAACAACCAACCATTGATAAACGCAACTTTCAAACCAACACATATAAATCAGCATTGACTTTCTTGTAGAGCGAATTGTGTCTTCTTTGGAGGGAGAATTCTGCTGAACTTTTTAATGTAAAGACTGTTAATACAGGAGAACATTCCATTTGTATTACCTTTATGAATAGAAAAGAATTTATCAAAAAAGGCTTTTTGGGATCCTTTATCTTCTCCTCTTCAGGGGCCATTGCTGGGTTGTCCCAAAACAGCAACGATGAATTAAGAGAACTGGAAATCATCGGCTTTAATCACATCAGCAACACACAATCAAAAAATATGGAGAACATGATTTTGCACAAGGCAGACAGCAGGGGACTTGCCAACCATGGCTGGCTCAAATCTCATCACACATTTAGTTTTGCCAATTATTATAACCCCGAGAGAATGCATTTTGGTGTTCTCAGGGTACTTAACGACGATACGGTGCAGGCAGGGATGGGTTTTGGTGTGCACCCTCACGACAACATGGAAATCATCAGCATTCCGCTCGAAGGCGACCTCGAACACAAAGACAGCATGGGCAATGTAGCGGTGATTAAAAAAGGAGACATTCAGGTGATGAGCGCCGGCACCGGCATCACACACAGCGAGTACAATAAAAACGCCGATAAGCAGGTAAAATTTCTGCAGATATGGGTCATTCCCAACAAAAGAAATGTGCCTCCTCGGTACGATCAGATTTCATTAAAAGCCGAAGACAAACACAACCGCTTGCAGCAGATACTTTCACCCAGTGCAGAAGATGAAGGCGTTTGGATTCATCAGAACGCCTGGTTTCACCTGGGCAGTTTTGACAAAGGAAAATCTCTTGAATATCAGATCAAAGATGCAAAGAACGGGGTGTATGCATTTGTGCTCAAAGGGAGCTTTTCCTTCCATGGCCAAGCTCTCGACAAACGAGATGGAATGGGCATATGGGACATTTCTTCACTCTCTATGGAGGCACTGTCTGACTCCTCTGAGATTTTGCTCATGGAAGTTCCCATGTCTCTCTGATTTTCTTTTTTTAGACAGGAATTTTTTTCTCAATCGGACAGGCAAGTCATTTGTCTAAGATTGTACCTCCCTGCATGCTTAAACAAAACTTTTTCATCAGCTGAAATATTCTCCTTCGGCTATCTTCATGCGATGGACAGGGGTAAGCGCAAACTATTTCCGGCCATACAAACAGGAGGTAAAACATTTAAACTTGTAAAACTTGCAATATCCCCGTGCCTTTGTATTTTTGCACACTTTCATTCGAGCCAAGCACATGACATCACGCCAATCCCTAGTATTTTTATTCTCTGCACTGCTCCTCACGCTGGCAGGCAGATTGTTGCCACATCCCTACAATTTCACCCCCATCATGGCTATTTCATTTGCCACGGGTGTATTGCTCGAGCGAAGGTTTCTTGCAATCCTTGCCGGATTCCTCCTCATGCTGGCAGGTGACCTGGCTTCATGGCAGTTGCTCAATAGCAACATTCCTTTCAATGAGTATTTTCTGAGTCCCGGTATTTTGTTTGTCTACGCTCCGGTAATGCTGGTGGTTTTGGCAGCCACCTATATGAAGCCAACAAAACCTTCTCACTGGTTATTCTCCGGATTTGGTGCTGGTATGTTGTTTTGGATTGTGTCCAATTTTGGAACCTGGCTTTCAGCCGGGCTCTATCCCATGACCACCGAAGGTCTGCTTGGTTGTTATTATGCAGCCCTCCCGTTTTTAGGCAATCAGCTGGCCGGTGATGTCATGTATTCCCTTGCCATCTTCTACGCTTTGCGTTTTGCATTCCGCACCCAAAGCCTGCAACATTCCTGATTGGTATTTCATGATTCAGGTTACTTTTCCCGATGGCGCCAAGAGGTCGTATGAATCAGGAACCTCAGCGCTACAAATAGCACGCAGCATCAGCGAGGGTCTGGCAAGAAATGTGCTTGCAGCAAAAATAAACGAGGAGGTTTGGGACGCCAATCGTCCTATTCAATCTGATTGTACCCTGCAATTGCTCACTTCCTCAGATGCGCAAGGCATGCAAACCCTCTGGCATTCATCAGCACACCTGATGGCAGAAGCCATTGAAGCATTGTACCCCGGCACACAATTTGGCATCGGACCGGCCATTGATGCAGGATTCTATTACGATATTGATTCCGGGAATCACCACATCACTCTTGATGACCTTCCTGCCATCGAGGCCAAGATGACTGAGCTGGCGGCAAAAAAATCAAGCTATACCCGCAAGGAAGTTTCCAAAGCAGATGCGATTGCATACTTTAAAGAAAAGAATGATCCTTATAAACTGGAGTTGATTGAAGGCCTGAATGATGGCGAAATCACTTTTTATGAACAGGGAAACTTCGTGGATCTCTGCCGCGGTCCGCACATCCCTGATACTTCATATATCAAGGCTGTAAAGTTGCTCAATGTAGCCGGTGCGTATTGGCGGGGAAATGAAAAAAACAAGATGCTTACCCGCATTTACGGCATCACTTTTACCAAACAAAAAGACCTGGATGCGCACCTTGTTTTGCTTGAAGAGGCTAAGAAAAGAGACCATAGAAAAATAGGCAAAGAGCTGGAGTTGTTTACCTTCTCCGAGAAGGTGGGTGCTGGCTTGCCCCTTTGGTTGCCCAAAGGCACTGCCCTTCGCGAGCGATTGGTGAGTTTTTTAACCAAGGCCCAAGCTTCTTTGGGTTATGTACAGGTGATTACCCCGCACATAGCTTCGAAAGCGCTGTATGTAACTTCTGGTCATTACGAGAAATACGGAGCAGACTCATTTCAGCCTATTCGCACACCGGCAGAAGGGGAGGAGTTTTACCTCAAACCCATGAACTGCCCGCATCACTGCGAGATATACAAAAGCCGTCCGCGTTCATACAAAGACTTGCCACTTCGCCTGGCAGAGTTTGGAACTGTTTACAGGTACGAACAAACCGGGGAATTGCACGGCCTTACCAGGGTGAGGGGATTTACACAGGATGATGCCCACCTCTTTTGCAGGCCCGACCAGGTAAAGGAAGAGTTTATTAAAGTGATTAACCTGGTGCAATATGTGTTTAAAGCCCTTGATTTTACTGAGTTTGTTGCGCAGGTGTCCTTGCGCGACAAGGTGAATCGAAGCAAATACATTGGTTCTGAAGAGAACTGGGCGCTCGCTGAACAGGCCATTATAGAAGCGGCTGAAGAAAAAGGCCTCAACCGAACCATCGAATATGGGGAAGCTGCATTTTACGGTCCCAAACTTGATTTTATGGTAAAAGATGCCTTGGGAAGAAAATGGCAATTGGGCACCATACAGGTGGATTACAACCTGCCCGAGCGCTTTGAACTGGAGTACACCGGGGCTGATAATTCCAAGCACCGCCCTGTCATGATTCACAGAGCACCCTTTGGCTCTTTGGAGCGTTTTGTGGCCGTGCTGATTGAACACTGCTCCGGAAAATTTCCGTTGTGGCTCACCCCTGATCAATATGCCATTCTTCCGATTTCTGAGAAATATGTGGAATATGCCCAGAAGGTTGCAGATTCCCTGAAAAGTTTAGATATTCGCGGCTTCGTTGACGACCGTAACGAAAAGATTGGCAAAAAGATACGGGAAACCGAGTTACAAAAAGTTCCGTTTATGTTGGTGGTAGGAGAGAAGGAAATGGAGCAGCAAACAGTGTCGGTGCGCAGGCACGGGCACGGCGACTTGGGGAGTTTTTCGGTGCAGGGCTTTGCAGACATGCTGGCCTCGGAAATCAACCGCATCATGCCTGTTTTTGAATCAAACGACTAACAACCAAATACAGACGCTATAAAACCACCATTCCGCTCACGGATGCCTCAAAAGAAGGAGGCACTCCACAAAATCAATGAATTCATCACCGAGCCTAGGGTACGCGTGGTAGGAGAAGAGTACAACAATGCCGTTTATGGTATTGATGAAGCCCGACGACTTGCTGCCGAAGCCGGTCTGGACTTGGTGCTCATTTCGCCCGGTGCCGATCCTCCAGTGGCAAGGGTCGTTGATTACAAGAAGTTTCTCTACGACCAGAAAAAAAAGCAAAAAGAGATCAAAGCCAAGGCCTCCAAAGTGGTGGTGAAAGAGATCAGGTTTGGTCCCAATACCGACGACCACGACTTCAACTTCAAGAAAAACCATGCCATCAAGTTTTTAGAGGAAGGCTCAAAGGTGAAAGCCTATGTATTTTTTAAAGGCCGATCCATTCTTTTTAAAGAGAAAGGTGAAATCCTTTTGCTTAAATTTGCCCAGGATTTGGCCGACCACGGAAAGGTTGAACAAATGCCGCTAATGGAAGGAAAGAAGATGCAAATCTTACTTGCCCCCAAAAAAAAGTAAACCATTTATCCACTATAGAGCCACAGAGCCATGCCTAAAATGAAAACCAACTCCAGTGCAAAGAAGCGCTTTTCTTTGACCGGAACAGGTAAAATCAAGAGGAAGCACGCCTTCAAAAGCCACATCCTCACCAAAAAAACAACCAAGCAAAAGCGCAGCCTAACCCACGCTACATTGGTTCACCCTGCCGACATGGGCAATGTGAAGCGTATGTTGCTGTTAGGTAAGTAATTCAACCGATTGGTTTAAACAAGTTATTCACCCGGTGTCATAGCCCAACAAGTCTTCATCCAAGACGCTAGACCCAAAAAACTGTAAAAAAACATGCCACGCTCAGTCAACCATGTAGCCTCCAGGGCTCGCAGAAAAAAAATCCTTAACCAAACAAAAGGATATTGGGGTGCACGCAAAAATGTGTACACCATCGCCAAAAACATTCTTGAAAAAGGCTTAACCTACGCCTACAGGGACAGGAAAACCAAAAAGCGTAATTTCCGTTCGCTTTGGATTATCCGTATCAATGCCGCTGCCAGACAGCACGGGATGTCCTACTCCGAATTGATGGGGAAACTCCATAAACACAACATCGATCTCAACCGCAAAGTGTTGGCAGACCTTGCCACCAACCACCCGGAAGCTTTCAGTGCTGTTGTTCAAAAAATAAAAGCATAAAAATGAAAGGATAAAATGGTTTAACCGCCTCCGCAAAAACGGGGGCGGTTTTTTTTTATTCCGTTTTTTGCCAATCTCCTGCTCATCGGCTATTGAGGAGTGGGCATAATCTGGAGGGGCTTTTGTACATTCGCAGCCCAAATAATGAATGTTCCGATTGAGAACAGCATTAACAAAGCATGTCACATTTTACCGTGTAAACGGCGGGGTAACCAAAAAGGATAGACTCCTTGTTTAACTCATCCAAAGACTCAATATGAAAAACACACTGATATTATCTTACCTCAGAAACTTCCCGATTGATTACGGCAAGCATTACATCGAAGGAATGGTTCAAATTCCTCGGGGTACTTTTTACTACACCAACCCAATGGGCTTGCAGTTTTTGATTGATCCCCGCGAACATGTGATGCGACAGATCTACCTCAAGGGATTGTATGAAAAAAATACCCTTCTAAAATTAATCGGGCTTGCCCGTAAAGGGGATACTTTCGTGGATGTTGGTGCCAATGTTGGTGCATACGCGCTGCCCATGAGCAAGTATCTGGGTGATGGCAAGGTCATTGCCTTTGAACCCAATCCAAGAGCCATCAGGTTTTTGGAAGAGAATATCAAGCTCAACCGAGCCGATAACATCCTTTTAGAAAAAATGGGTTTGTCTGATGTGAATGAAGAAGCGACCCTCTTCACCCCGAGTCTCACAACGGCCTCAATAAACAAACATGTGGGGAGCGAAGAGCAGGAGAAAATCAAACTAACAACACTCGATGAGTACTGCGATACACATGGAATCAAAGAGATAGACTTAATGAAGATAGATGTGGAGGGGCATGAATACAAATGCCTGCATGGCGCCAGAAAAATCATTGCACAAAGCAAACGAATGGTGCTGGTGATGGAAATAGATGACAATTGTTTACATGCGGGTATTACCAAGGATGATTTGTTTCAGTTTATCATCTCCATGGGTTTCAAGGCTTATCTGCCCAAAGGATATCCCCGTAGCATGAAACATACGGACATGATTCCTGCAAACTATACCGACAATGTAATCTTCATCAAGGGGTAAGCGGTATTTAGAATTGATTTATCGTTAATGATTAGCGCAAGCTTCAGAGGGGTGCGCCATGCCAGGGAATAGCAACAAAAAAACCGGCGTGAATGAACACGCCGGCTAACCCTAAACCTATGAAAACTAAAATTAATCTTACCGCTTGTGAAGTTTAACATCACTTACAGTAAGCTTTTTACGCCCGCGTCTGCGGCGCGCTGCGAGAACCCTACGACCATTTGCTGTGGCCATTCTCTCGCGAAAACCGTGTTTATTTCTACGCTTTCTTTGGGAAGGCTGGAATGTCCTTTTCATTGCTCTTTACGATAATTCAGTGTGCAAATATAGATAAATATTGAAATTGCCAAAAGATATTCATCAAATATTGTTTTTTTTTTGGAAATAGTTTTCATAGATGTTTTCCATCTCCCGGTAATACTCATCTCCGAAGTGCCTGGTAAGGGCATTTTTCAGGAATCTGAAAACAGGAATCCCTTGTTGTTTGCCAAGCACAGTGGCAGGTGAACAAACTTCCCAACGATGATAATTGAGTGCAGTTACTTCCCCTAATTTGGCTATTCTGATGGGGTACAAATGGCAGCTTAAAGGCTTTTGGGCTTTTGTAAGGCCTTGTAAAGCAGCTTTTTCGATGCTGCAACCCGCAATGCCATGCTCATAATAAACATAAGCACAGGCTCCTTTTTCACCAATCAGTGGGGTCACCTCTTCTTGGTCTTCATCGGTTACCGAAAAACCCTGACGGGAAATTTCTATTCTTCCTTCCTCCGTCATTAACGAGGAATATTCCTCGAAGTGTTTTTGCAGCATGGCTGACTCCCCCGGTAGCAGAGGAGCACCGGAATCGCCCTGCACACAACAAGATCCCTTGCAAGCATGTAGGTTGCAGACAAAATGTTTTTCAAAAACATCATCGCTCACCAAGGTATCTCCTATGCCAATCATGGTATGAAAAAAAAGTTCTGGCAGGAAGGATTTTTTATGTCCATTGGCACCAAGCGCTTGTTGATGCTCGCTTTGCAGGTGTATCCGCCAATTTCATCAAAAAATGCAGAGGCATTAACCCTGTTTTCATTGTCCCATAATTCTGCCAACACAAAAGGTCTGAATTGGCGGATACAATCCGTACTGCCCAACAATACTTTTGATTCGTGGTTTTCTACATCCATTTTCAACAGTCCCATGCTGTTTTTTGGTCGGTTCGATTGCCACCAGTCATCCAACCTGAATGCAGCGATGTGATATACTTTTCCTTTGGTTGCAGCCGGTGTTCGCTCGGTTACAACATGACTGAGTCCTTGTTTACGCGTGCCGCCTTCAAGAGGCATGAGCATAGTGAGTTCTCCGTTCATGTCGCTGAGGCCGATGTTATATGTGCTTACATTTTTGAGGTTGTAAAATTTTACCATCCGGCAGAGGATGAGGTAGTTTTCTGTAACAGGCTCAAAAGCAACAATGGGATGGTTTGGAAACATGCGCGCAAAATGCACTGTGAGAATACCCAGATTCGCCCCCACATCCAAGATGGCAGAGCCCTCAGGAAGCGTAATTTGCTTGAGTAGAAATATATGGTTCTCTTTCTTGTCCCATTTCAGGGTTGCAACCTTAAACCTTGCAAACCAAAACAGATACCCCTCAAATCCCAGCAAACGCTGAAGCAGGTACTGTATATAGTTTTTGATATTCAAAACAAGGTATATTCAAAAGGTCCCGCAAAGTTATCATTTAAAAATAGTGAATCAATTTTTGATTTTCACTGATTTCCGGTAAATGGATGCTGCGCAAAACCAGCCCACCACCTGTGCCTTGCTTTTGGGGTCTTTATTGATGATATTGGTTGGACAGTTCACCACAGGTGATGCAAAAAGTCCACCGTTGGTCATTTGATTTTGCGCAATGTTGAGAAAAACATAGGTAGGTACTCCTATTGAATGTATTTCTACTGTTGCCACTTCACCGGGCTGAAATCTCTCAGGGCTCAGGTTGAAAATGATGGGTGCAATAAACTGCACGCCATCAGAACCCTCTGAGTAGGCTGCGTTGAGTGCAAGATTGAGGTCGTTGGGTTTGTTGAACAAAACACCATTTCTATAGGATTTAAACCAATAAGCATTGTTCTGTCCCGGAATATCTCTGGCAACCATTGTCAGTTCATAACCTGATTTGATGGTATCGTTTCCGCGTATATCCTGTTCTTCAAACTCATAGCCAAGGCTGTCGATGGGAGGCACACTGTCCATCTTGGCAAAAGATTCATAGGTTTCATTTGCATAATTGATTTCTAACCTGTAAAAATTACCCGGAACCCCTATAGGAAACCAGGTTCTTGGATCGGAGGTACGCACAGGTTGATTGCAGATGTAAACCCCATCATTGTCTGGATCGGTGAATTCAAACACCCGTTCAGCAATATCTGTCATGGTTATTTTTGCTCCGGTTGCAGCATTTGCAGCGGTATTGCCGAGATAGGGTGCGGTTAGCGTGAGTTTGATTTTTTGAGGAAGGGTATCGTTTGTGATGAAAGCATCAACACAGAGCGTGGGGCGGCTGCCCGCTATTTCTACCTGCACCACATCTTCGCAGGATTGGAGCGCGATGGCAAACATGAACAGCAGGATGATTTGTAGTCTTTTCATGTTAGAAGTTTAAATTGTCAGTAATGCCAGGTACCGGAATACCCAAAACTGCAAATCGCACGGCTTCGGTATTTTGGGGATTTTCGGGGTTGCCTCTAAAGTAAATGCTAAAAGCATTTTTTCTTCCATATACATTGTAAACAGAAACCACCAGGTTATGATTGTATCGGTTTTTGTAAAGGGGTTTCAGTTTGATGATGCATGACAAATCCACGCGGTGATAATCAGGGATGCGGGCATTGTTTCTGAAATTGTCAACATTCAGAGGAATAGCGAATCCTTGCAATTCCATGCGGTTGGTAGGGAAAGTAGCCGGCGTGCCTGTGGCATATAAGAAATTGGCGGAAAATGTAACCCTTGGGAAGATGTCGTAACTTAGGCTTGTGTTGAGGTTGTGCCTTCTGTCAAATCGGTTTGGAAACCAATCACCATTGTTGATATTACCTGCTTTTGTTTCAGCTTTACCTAAAGTATAGCTGATAAATCCTGTGAGCTTGCCACTGTTTTTTCTAAAAAATCCCTCTAAGCCCCAAGCCCTTCCTTTGCCGGCAAGCAGTTCTCCTTCTACAAGGCGATTCAAAAACAAATTGGCTCCGTTTACATATTCAACGATGTAAGGAATGGTTTTGTAGTATCCCTCCACCGAGCACTCAAACATCTCGTCGGTTCCAAAATTTCTGAAATAACCGAGTGCAACCTGGTTGGCCAACTGAGGTTTGATATTGTTGGTAGAAGGCAGCCATACATCAAAAGGAGTGGATGCGGTGGTGTTGGAAATAAGATGGAGGTATTGTGCCATGCGATTGTAACTGGCCTTGATGGATGAAAACTCATTCACCTCATATTTAACGGAGAACCTGGGTTCGAAATTCCTGTATTGCTGAATGATTTCATTGGTGCGGAAATATTTACTCCCTGTAGAAGGTACTGTAAAGCTGCTCACTGTGTCGCGGAAATAGTAAGCAGTTCCCGGACCTAGATAAGCAAAATGAGAAAATCGGATGCCATATTGCAGTGTCCATTTGCTGTTCAGGGTTTGTTCATTGCCTGCATATAAGGCATTTTCGAGTGAGAATTTATTTTCACTGCCATTTTCTCTTCTTTCTCCGGCACTATAGAATACCAGGATACCCGGATCAAAGCGATAATAAGTACTGCTTCCTCCAAAAGTGAGCTGGTTTTTTTCGTTGATGTACCAGGTGCATTCGGGTTTGAGACTGTAGTTGGTAATACTTGCCTTCCAATTGAATCCGTCGGTGTTGTCACCAACGCCTATCTGGTAATCGTAGTTGCTGTAGATGGCCGATACATTGCTGAAAAGTTTACGCGAAAAAACCTTGTTGTACCTGAGGGTAACTGTGTTGTTTCCGTTGTTCCAACCGAAGCCATTTACGCCACCGAATCCGAACTTATCTCTGCCTGAATAAGCAGAGAGAAAAATCCGGTTGTTATCGTTCATGATGAGATTTGTTTTGGCAGTTAAATCGTAGAAATAAGCAATGGAGCCTCTTACAGCCTGATCGGGTGCAAAACGAAAGAATTGGTCGAAGTAGCTTCGCCTGCCTGCGATGATAAAGGAGGCTTTGTCTTTTTTGATAGGGCCTTCGATGCTCAATCGGCTGAACAAAATACCAAGGCCTGAGTTTACACGGAATGATTTGCTGTTGCCTTCCTTCATGCGCACATCCAGCACAGAGGACAAGCGTCCGCCATATTGTGCAGGAATTCCTCCTTTGATCAGTTTCACATCCCTGACTGCATCCGGATTAAAAACAGAGAAAAATCCGAACACATGCGCGGAGTTAAATACAGGAGCATCGTCAAGTAAAATCAGGTTTTGGTCAATGTTCCCTCCGCGCACATTAAAACCTGTGGCACCTTCGCCTACAGTGGTTACGCCGGGTAACAACTGAACCGCCCGAACAATGTCTACTTCTCCTAAAAACGCAGGTATTTTCTGGATGGTGCGGATGTCGAGTTTGGCCACACTCATCTCCATTTTTTTTACATTGTCGCTGCTCTTCTCTGCTTTCACCTCTACGGTTTTCAATTCATTGGCAAGCTCTTTCATCTCGATGTTCAATACGATGTCGCGATCGAGTTGAATGGATTGCACAATTGTTTCGTATCCCAGATAGGTAAAGCTGAGGGTATAATTCCCGGGCTGCATGGTGAGGGAATAAAAGCCGAATACATTGGTGGCTACTGCCTGGCCGGTTTCTTTGATCTGAGCGACTGAGCCGATCAAGGCTTCACCGCTGGCTTTGTCTTTGATTGTGCCGCTGATTGTGAATCTTGCTTCAACCTTACCTAGACAAACCAACAGAAAAAAGCAAGCGAGAAATAATTTGTGCATCATGTTTTAGGGGAGACAAAGAAAAGGCTTATTTTGTTACAGGAACATGCATTATTTAATAAATCGTTCATGCGTCGCTGTGTTCTGGTGGAAATTTAGCACTACCATACATCAGAAATAGCGTCATGAATAGAAATCAAAAAGCGTCATACAGCTACATGGACTCCGAATTAAACTGTAGTGGGTCTTTGGTATTTATCGATTTAATCAAGTAAATGTTTAAAATCTGATTCCTAAGTTTAATGTACCAACATATATGGGTCTTTCTTCCGTTGAACCTATGATTGGATGCGGATTACTTTTTGAAGCCACATAATAAGTTCCGTGTTGAGTGCTTAAATAAGGGCTGAACTTCATCTTTTCTCTTTTCTCTTTTTTAATAAACTCCCAACGATATCCGGCTAATATCCCAACTTCATAATCCCAGCTCGAATAGTCTTTTCCATCAACTGCATTATTTCGATTAAAACCCGGACCAAAAGCGTTGTAAAGTTCTATATGAAGTCCTTTCCAAACAAATTGCCTGTATCCAAATGTCAGTGCATAGTTTGCAAAATCGCCTTCTGCTTCCCTAAATTCAAATGGTCTAATGGTTAATCCAACAAAAACATCTCCGGCCAAATCATCTTTCCTCCAAGTTTCGTAGGTTACTTGTCCTTTGTAAATGTTTCCGGGATAAATCGGCCAAAGTAAATTTACTTCTGCCCCCCATTTTCTTGAAGGCTTGTTGTTTTCTTGAGAAAAAGCCGATAAGGCTGTAATTGCTATCAAAGCAATCGTTAAAAATACTCTTTCCATTGTCTAGATTTTTGATGTTAAATTCTAGTGCAAAAGAAGAACTTCCAAACACCTAAAGTTGTTGACCAAAGTCAATAAATGATTTCAGAAGCAAGTTTATTTGCGTGTTCTAATACGACTTAATGTCTCTGGTTTTACACCGAGATATGAAGCAATCATATATTGGGGTATTTCTTGAAGCAATCTTGAATTCCTTTCTGTTAACTCCTTATATCTTTCTGCGGGAGTTTGGAACATAAACGAGTCAAGGCGATTAGCGACTGTGAGATATAAATTTTCAGCAATCAATCTGCCAAGTCGTTCAATGTTTTTATGCTTATCGTATAAGGATTGTAAATCTTGCAGATTAATTATGTAAATAAGTGAATCTTGCAAAGCTTGTATATAATGGTCTGAAGGCTGTCCGCTTAAAAAGCTCCTATAGTTAGTAACAAAGTTGCCTTTAAAATTAAAGGCAGTGATTTTTTCTTCACCATCTTTGTCATAATAGAATCTAAAACTCCCTTCATGGATAAATGCGATAAAATTGCAGTATTCTCCTTGCTTAAGAATCTGCTCGTTTTTTACGATTTGTTTCTTTACTATACATTTTTCAAAGTCTGCCCATTCAAAGTCATCCAGTTTTAAGAAATTGTCGAAATAGAGTCTTAAAGTTTCCAATCTGTTTTTTACTTTTTATGGTTTTGTCTAAATCTTTGTTTCACAATTTCTTGCCCCTATTGGTTCAGCACATATACCCTCCAGCTGTTTGGAGGAAGGCTCAAATTGCCGTTTTGCAAGAGAGTGCCGGTAAACCATTCCTTGAATCCAGCGAAAGACGGTAGTTTAATCTCTGCCTCTTGCTTTTCATCGGATAAATTAAGTACCACCAGAACTTTATTTTTTCCATCCGTGCGCACAAATGCCATCACATTTTTGTCACTCCCCTTGATGAGCCATTCCAAACTTCCTTTGTTGTTCCATTGATTGATTGCAGGATTTTGTTTGTGGAGTTTTGCCAAACTTTCATAGAAATCTGCATACATGTATTTGTTCCACTCAATAGGATCGCGGTCAAAAAATTTCAATCTGTGATCGTAAGGCGCTTCCTGTCCATTGTAGATCAAGGGCATGCCGGGAAGGGTAAAAGCAAGTACGGCAGCTGCTTTGGCATTTTTTCCGAAGGCTTCAAACTCGGTGGCATTCCAGGAGTTTTCATCATGGTTGCTGGTAAAAAACATACGCAGTCCATCCTGAGGATAATCAGTTCTTTCTGCATCAATCACACGGCACAAATGGTTCATGTCTTTTCCTTCTTCTTTGCGGCACAAGCCCTTCAGGGCATGATATACTTTCCAAGAATAAGTCATGTTGAATGCATCATGCAGTTCGGGTTTCTCGCCTTCGGCAAGCATAAATACATCGGGCTTTACATTGTTTAGGATTTTTCGGGTATTGGTCCAGAAATCCATGGGAACCATCTCTGCCACATCGCAGCGAAACCCATCTATATCTGCACGCTTCAGCCAGAGAATCATGGAGCCCTGCATGGCAGCACGCATCTGGGCATTGTTGTAATCGAGGTCAATCACATCGGTCCAGTCAGGCACCGGCGGAATAAATTTTCCCTGCTTGTCTTTCAGGTAATATTCGGGATGCTCTTTTACCCATTTGTTGTCGGGCGAGGTATGATTTGCTACCCAATCAATGATGATTTTCATTCCATTGGCGTGCACATTTTTCACCAAGACCAAAAAGTCATCCATGCTACCAAATTCCGGATTCACTGCATCATAATCTTTCACGGCATAATAAGAACCCAGACTACCTTTGCGGCCTTCCTCTCCAATTGGATGAATGGGCATTAGCCAAAGAATATCAACACCTAATTTTTTTAAGCGGGGCAGGGCTTTGGTTACTTCCTTAAATGTTCCTTCGGGTGAAAATTGTCTGACATTGACTTCATAAATCACTGCATTTTTTGCCCACTGAGGCTGTGTGACCAAAGTGCTTTCAGGCATTTTTTTCATGGCAGTCTGTGCTTGCAAGCCAAGGCCATTGAAGGCCAGGATGGCGAGGAGGAGATTTTTTATTTTCATGTTTTTTCAGATACTCACTTTTAGGTAACCGGCCAATTGTTTGAGTTGTCGACGGTATTCCTCTTTTTTGGAGGACACCAGATCGGCTGTTTCCAGGCTCTCGATAATTTTGGGTGCAATGTAAAAAAATGCATTTTGCGATTTCCAGGTGTCGGGGGCAATTTCCAGTTTGTCGAGTACCGCCAGGGCCCGATTAATGGATGCGATATACTTTGTTTCGAACAAATGGGTTCGAAGGCTTTCCAGGAGAAAGAGAATTTTTTGGGCAGCGTAAAAAGCAATTTCTTCCTTGTCGAGGGTAATGTTCCAGGTTTTTACTTCCGAGGAGAGTTTTT
>JBKCNM010000081.1:0-2298 GCA_046297395.1 Bacteroidota bacterium | reverse complement strand
GAAAAAGGCTTTCAAAAAAAATTGGCATATGCCGGCGTCTTTTATTCCTTGCTCCTGATTAACATGTTGCTCACCCCTTCGGTTTTGTTGGCAACCATAGTATCTTCCGGTTTTGCTTTCTTGTTGATCTTTTTTTTCGGTGCACGCAATCAACCGCATCCGCAAAAATTTCCCCTTCAAACCATCCTGCTTTTTCTGGCAGCATTACTCACCGGCATACTTGTGTATGGATTTACTGATTCTTTCGAAACACTCTTCAAACAACTTCGTTCCATGCTTGGTTTTAATTATGGATCAGGAGGAGAGCGAATTTCACTCTGGAAAAAAACATGGCAACTTTCCTCCGAAAATTTACTTCTTGGCAATGGCACCGGAAGCTGGAAAACCGAGGTGCTCCGATATGGATACAGCGGACTCGAAACACAAAACAACCTCACCTTTCACCAACGCCCGCACAATGATTTTCTATGGATACTCTGCGAAAACGGAATCCCCGGATTAATGCTCTATGCGGCAGCTTTTATACTGCCCCTTTTTGTGTCGATTAAAAATTATTTAAAAACAAGTTCCATTGAATATGTGATTTGCATACACGCCTGTATTTCATTTTTCATCCTCTCCTTTTTTGCTTTTCCCTATGAAAGAATGGAGCACAAAGCAGCTATGGCTGCTGCACTGGCCATACCCATGATTCGCCGGCAACATGTGAATCAAACTTCTTTTTTGCGCGCAAAAGCGCTCGGAATTTTTCTTCTTGTGCTCTCCACCATACTCTTTTTCGTTTCCTATTATCGCATCCGTGGTGAGTATCATCTCTCCAAAGCATATAAATTCAGGGCTGAACAAAACTGGACCCAAGTGATTGAGCAAATCTCCAAGGCAGAAAATTTTTTATACCGGATTGATCCCACCTGTACACCCTTGCTCTGGTATAGCGGATCGGCATGGTTCAACCTGGGCAATACTGACAGCGCTTTTCAGGATTTTTCTGAGGCTTATGTCCTCAATCCAAACCATGTGCATGTGCTCAACAACCTGGCTACCTGCTATGAGGTGAAAGGAAATCATTCCGAAGCAATTTCGCTTTATAGCAATGCCTTGCGGCTCTCCCCCGGATTTGAAGAAGCGCGCTACAACCTGGTGGCTTCCTATTTTAATGCAAACATGTTTCTTCAGTCACTGCAAGCATTCGAATCGTTAAAACCGGATACCCTCAATCCACTTTTCAATACCATCTTGCAAGCAGTGATAAAAAAGAATCTCTTGCTCCTTGCCGATTCAGCCCCCGGTTTGCCCATCCAAAACCAAATTTTGGCCATTCACAATGTTGATGCATGGTATAAAAGCATCTATTTTAAAAGCAAACAAAACCACACATCTTTTCTGCTTCAAGTCATTGAGGATGCTTATTTTTCTTTGGGTGCACAAGATAAAATGCTTTCCTTTGATTGGTACAAACGATTTATAAATAAGTACAAACCCTCATGAAAACAATCATCCCTTGCTTTTTCTTACTACTCTGCCTTACATTCTCTTCTTTTGCACAGGTGCTCACCGGTGTTTCACCAACCACTTCTAACATCAGCGAAACAATCACACTTTCCGTAACCGGCAACAATTGTACTTTTTCTCAGGGAAGCTTTCCTCCCAATCTCTGGTTGGAAGCTCCTTCCAGTTTCGAACAGATTTTTCCAGACAACATCCAGGTAGTAAATGACAATCAGATGTTATGTACTTTTACATTCACCGTTCAAAACAGCACCGGTGTTTACAACATCATCACCTGGGATCCTTCCGGAGGGTATATTGAGTTGAACAATGCTTTCACCCTGAATCCGCCGCTTGTTCCTTTTCAAATCACAGGCGTTTCACCCAATACAGCATCCTCTTCTCAGGTAGTTAATCTCAACATCAGCACCCAGGGAGGAAGTTTTATCCAGAATTTTTTGTACACCTCGGTCTCCCTCTACAGGCAAGGAATCACTTTGGATGCGAACCAGCTCACCCCAATCAACAACAACCAACTTACCGCACAATTCATCATTCCAAACAACACACCTCCCGGACAGTACAATCTATGGATTGACACCTACATTGACGGAACAACCATCCTCAACAATGCATTCACCATCACCCCAAACAGCAACCCTCCTGTCTTGCTTCAGGTAAGTCCAAACAGCGGCACCCAGGGCTCGAGCCTGAGTGTAAATATCAGCGGACAGAATACTCATTTCGGACAAGGCACTTCTACTCAGGTATGGTTTAGTCAGGGAAGCTCAACCCTGATTGTCCCTAATG
>JBKCNM010000080.1:0-15116 GCA_046297395.1 Bacteroidota bacterium | reverse complement strand
AGGGGCAGGGGTTATTGCTTGCATTCGCACCCAACCATAAATCATTGTTGGCATTGCTCAACCAATCGAATGGCGTGTTACCGGAAACAATAAAATCACCCTGCACCGGCTGAGCGGTGGTGCTTATGTCTCCACTGTTTGGTGAGTACCTGCACTGATGTCCATCGGCCCTTCTTCCCCACTGGTACAAATCACCATAAGCCAGGTTGTCGCTGCTGTTTTGCGCAGCACGCGAAGCCCCGAGGTTTCTGTCCATCCAGGTTTTTCCTGTTTGCGGATTGGTAACATCAACCACAAGGGTAGGTACCTGCATACAAGCAACACTTCCCTGAGGGTAACTCACCTGTTTGATGCAACGCACAGAAAGACCGTAGGTGCGGAGATTGGCACCGGTGGAGGCACTTGCAATTCCTATAGTCAAAGCCTGTGCAGCACTAAGATTCACAGTGTTTGTCCAATAGTAAGCAAGGTTACCTACATCAATTAACTGACCTGTACTTCCTGAACGATAGCCGGGAAGCGCGAGTTTGAGGGGCGAGGCAAAAGCGCCGGAAGCATCCTGGCTGCTCCAATACAAGCGCTCGGCTTCAAATTCTGCTGCGCTTGGCAATCTGTATCCTGCGGGACAAGGATTATTGATGGCTTCTACACCCTGCCATAAATTGTCATTGATGTTGCTTTGCCAATTCCAGGGGGAATTGTTGTTCACGATAAAATCGCCATGCGCGGGTTGTGCGGAGGAGCTTAGCGCAGAAGTGGTGGAAGAATTTCTGCATTGATGACCATCTGCCCTTCTGCCCCATTGGTATAAATCACCATAGGCGTTTACATCATTGGCAGAGGCTGCCACTTGGCTTGCTCCAAGGTTGCGGTCCATCCATGTTTTTCCGGTAGGGGTGGTTACCTCCACCACCTGGGTGGGCAGGGCATTGCAATAGATGGCATTGTTGCCATAGGTATTGTCTTTGATGCAACGCACAGCCATTCCCAATGATCTGATTCCCGCCAATACTGCAGCGGTGCCGGAAGTAATCTTCAGGCATTTGGCATCCAGGAAATCTATGTTGCCGCTCCAGTAATAAGCACTCGCATTCACCTCTTGCAAACTCCCGTCGAAATCCCTGAATCCGGACAAGGTCCATTTCAGGTTATTGGAAAATGCACCGGCAATGTTGTTGCTCGTCCAACTGTTTCGCTCGTCCTGCAGCTCGTTGGCAGTGGGCAGCCTGAATCCGGCAGGGCAGGGATTATTTACACCCGAAAAGCCTTGCCAGAGATTGTTGTCGGGAACAGCCAACCAATCTGTGGCGGGAAAATTGGTGAGGATAAAATCACCGTTTGTGGTTTGTGCATTGCTGCTCAAATCAGCTGTTGTGGGGGAGTTCCTGCACTGGTGTCCGTCGGCCCTTCTGCCCCATTGGTACAAATCGCCGTAGGCAAGAGCATCTGTGGAGCTCAGTGCCACCCTTGAAGCACCCAAGTTGCGGTCCATCCACACACGACCGGTGGTGGCATTGGTAACCTCTACAGGCACCGTGGGAAGATTGTTGCAATACACCCCATTGGATGGATAAATATTGGCGCTGAAAGTGAAACTATTCACTTCAGAAAAAACATGTCCTTGTATGGTTCCATCCTGTTTTCTCACTTTCATCTCACCCGAGTTGGTGTCAAACCAAACGCTGTCTATCTCCTGCGTGGGAATGCTGATGGTGTCATTTGTTTTGTTGATGTTTTTTATCTGGGCATGCAAGGGTGCGTGCAGCGTAAAAAGAAACACCGCGAGTAATGTCCATAACTTGCTTTGCGCACCGGAATATAGCCGGGAGAAAACTTCTTTTATTGAGGTATTCATACTTGCTTGTTGCATTTTCATTTGATGCTGATGATAAAATTATCTACTGTGTTGAACAATTCCGATGCGAATAATTGAAGGATCGGCACCGGGCACGCTGTACCCGAGGTGGTAATAACCCGGCTGCAAATGCTGCAGAGAGAGGCCGCCATCTTCCTGCACAAATCCCGTGTACACCTTTCTTCCGGATACATCCCATACCTGCACGAGCGTTCCCTGAGGAAGCAGGTTCTGCCCGTCCTGCAGGAGCCGGAATCTCCCATCACTTGGGTTAGGCACCGCAAGGGCCCGGATGTCGGTTTTTGCCTGTGAGTGAGCCGGCACAAAATTGGATGGGTCGGGTTGCAGAATAGAATTGTTGGTACCTCCGTTTGAAGTGGATCGAACCCTTCCCTGCATCATTGATTTTCCGGGGGTGCAGGGGCTGCTCAGTCGAACAGATACAAGGTACTTTGCATTCAGCCCAAAGACAGGATTTGTATCCAGGTAAGTATTTTGTGTGGAAGGCACAGAATCCAGGGGGGTGAGCTGGTTGTATGTAGGACCGGATTCAATGATGTAGTAATCAACATTTATCCCAAGCAAAGGATTCCAGCTTAAAAATTTATCGTTGTTGGTACCCGGCATCACCTGAAGGTGCATGGTTTCATGCACATAACCGGGAAGACTGATGCTGCCGCAGTTCTCGCGCACCGCCAGCCTGTATCGTTCACTCACCAGGTTTGGATTGGTGGTGTAGTCCTGATAAATACTCGAATCTTCATAGGCCCTGGCGCCTATCTTTTGAAAGACTCCGGGGACTGTTTCTTTGTAAACCAAAAATGAATCAATCACAGTAGAGAGAGGTTTTTCCCAGATGATGGTGTTTACAAATGCATTGTTGATGTAATCCACTGTTGATAAACAAATCTGTGGTGCTTCTACATTGGAGGCATTCAGCACCATGGGATCGGACAAAGCGGTGCAGCCCTGGGCATCAGTTACCATCACCTGGTAAATACCGCCCTGGTTTGTAAGCATGACCGGACCGGTGCTTCCTTCACTCCATTGGTAATTGCTGTAATTGCCCAAAACCGTGCAGGTGATTTGTGAAACCGTATCGCAAACTGCCAGTGCGCCGCTGAGCGAAATCAGCGGAGCCGGAATAGCCGGCAGATTCAGCGTAACTGTTGTGCCCGCACTGTTGAGCAAACAGCCGTCTGATGAAAACACGCTCAACTGGTACACACCGGGCTGGGTGGCATACAGGGTATCATCGGTGGCACCGCCAAGAGGAAACCCGTTGAGGAACCATTGATACAGGGGATTGGGCGCTGTGCTTTCTGCCTGCAACATCACACTTCCGTTTGCACATCCCTGAACAAGGCTGCCGGGACTGATATTGGCAGTGTAATTGCAAAAATTGGATGAACCCGAATTACATTGGATATACTGTTGCAGAAAAAGAGAATCTGCACATCCTGTGCTCGTTTGAATGGCAGACAGGGAGGGAGAATAAGTGCCCTGAACGAGGTATTGATGCGGTGGCGGATCGGCACCGATATATTGCAAACCATCACCAAAATTCCAGGTAAAAACATAGTTCTGGGGATTGGGTGTATTGTTGCTGAAATCTACTATCCATGGCGGACTAAGCACCGTATTGTTGGCTGATACCGACAAACCAAAAACAGATGGGTTAACCGTTACCTGAAGGGCGTTGCTGTTTAAGCTTGGCGCAAGCGGACAATTTTCTGAAGAGCTCATCACCAATGAAACCGTGTTGCCTGTTCCTGCATACTGAAAACTGAAATGATCGGCAGTCTCACCCAGGACATTCGTACCGTTGATGCGCCATTGAAACGCAGGATTCAATCCTCCGTTGCTGATGGAGTCTATTGAAAAAGTAACGAGGGCTCCTTCACATACTGCAGTGCCCGGACTGGCTGAAATTGATACAAAAGGATTTACTGTTGGAAGCAGGGTAAGCTGACGAGACACAGAGGCAGTACATCCGGGGCCATTGCTGATGATACAGGTATAAGTTCCCGCCGCAGAAATATTTCCTGTAGAGGCGGATGATGAAGTTAATCCGGGGCCGCTCCATGAGTAAGTGGTATTGGCATTGGCGTTGCCGCTGCTTGCGGTAAACACTGTGCTGCTGCCGGTGCAGATGGTATTGGGTCCGCTGATGCTCACCTGCGTTGGCGTGTCGCACAATTGCACAAACAAACACTCGAGAATCCGGTTGGTGGGATAGATCAGCTCCTCACCTCCGGTTTTATTTACAAGCATGAGTCCCGGCTGGTATTTGATACTGCGTATCTGAGAAAACCGAAGGGTGTCTGCTGAAGGCAGGTTGGTGTTAATGACCAACGCATTTTGTGCAAGCACCTGAGGCATGATGCCCAAAAGAAAATACACAAGAACGAGCGGGAATAAATGTGTTTTTTTCATTGTATGGAAGATATCTTATCGATGGATAATTGATTAATCAGAAGGTGCTAATATAAACAATAAATCACATAAAAAAGCAGGCGGTATATCTTGTAAAAACTTCTTTAGAAGCGATGAATACACAGGAATAGAAGTCTTGCAAAGCAAGCTTAAAAAAATAAGTAATATGTCTATTTTATCAGGGGGTGAAATGGATAATAAAAACAGAAAAAACGGCCATACATAAGCCCTGCATTTCGTTTACAAATATCGCCTGTCATTCAACGAGGCAAGACAGAAACAGCCACTTTCCGGCGTTTGCCTTCGGCCATTTCCACCAGCACAATACCCCTGATATTGCTTTCCTCCCAGAGATAGGTTTGTTCCACTCCGGCATGTAAAAAAACATGGCGGCGGGCCATGCAGGTTCCGTTTACTGAATACAAGGAGAGGATTACTTCGGCATCATTCTCTGCGTAGCATACAGTGCGCAAACGGTTATTTGCAAGAACATATGCCTGAAGAGAAAAGGTTTCTTCTTTCACATCTTCATTTAGTTTTACTGCGCTTGGGTGCAAAAAGGCCCTGCCACTTGCATTGATAAAAAAAGAATCAATGGCCTGGGGAAGGGAAAGTCCAAATGTATCTGCATCAATCTCCCAGCGATAAGCATGGTGCTTGTTGCCGCTGTACACATCGAGAGGCAAAGGCATCAAATACCTGCTGCTTTCTTTTTTATTCAGCCACAGCAGGAGTTTTTTCCCTTCACCTGCTTTTCTGTAAAAAATGCTGTATTGCGGATTGTTTCCCCCGCTGATGTAATAGGATTCAAATGCTTCTACATCAAAATTGCAGTAAGGTGTTATTGCGCTAACAAAATCATCGGTAGATGCCATGCCTTTTTCTCTAAACAGTTGGAGGTAATTCCTCATTGCAGCAAAAAAACCGGTATCTCCCATGAGCCATCTCAATTGATGCAATACCATGGCTGCACGGTTATACCTGATCCGCTCGTCAAACAAGCTTGTTGTTTGCAGCGTATCTGCAGCAATGAGCGGTTCCGGAACCTTCCAGCTTTCATCAATGCGACTTTTCAGGTACATAGGCCAATACACCTCCGGCGATGTATATTCATACACAAGTCCTGTAAGATAGGTGGCAAATCCTTCATTGAGCCAAAGATCCTTCCATGATTTACAGGTTACCAGGTTACCGAACCACTGGTGTGCAAGTTCATGCGCAATGATTTCAAAAAAATAACCTCCTACCATTGATCTTGTTTGATGCTCCATTCCCCCACCCACAGGAGCCACCACATGCCCATACAGTTCATCGGTAAATGGATACCTTCCGAAGAGAGAATCAAAACAGGCGAGCATCTGTGTTACCTGCCCGGTTGTGGTGCGAAAGATGTAATCATCCAGGGAGGTAAGCACATGATTTTCATATGGCAAACTGTAATCCTTGCCATACAATGTATCACTCAGCAAGCGGTAACGGGCGCAGGAAAAAAACAAGAGGTAGTAGGCAAAAGCATGTTTTGTACGATAATGATAAGTGCGGAATCCTGCGGAGTCGTATGCGGATACAAGCACTCCGTTTCCCACCATAACAGCCGAAGGAAGGGTACTCAAAAAAAGTTCAGCACTGTCTATTCTGTCTGTGAGCTGCATGTGGCAAGGCCACCAGTACATTGAGCCATATGGTTGCGAAAGGGTATAGGTAATGGTGTCTGCAGGTCCCTTGATGGCTTTTGCATAGCGCGAGCCGGGTGTATCAATCTTGCCGTGATACCATATTGTAAGATGTCTGTTTCCTGGCAATCCGGCAGGTGGCAGATGAAGTTGATTGGGTAAGGCAATAAGTGATACCAACTGTCCATCCAATTTGGCAGAATCTACTTGCAGGGAATCAGAAAAATCCAAAGCGGGATGCAAACCCGTTTCCTTGTATACCAGAGAGATTCTTGCGCGGATCTGGGGATTCCCTCTTTCGTTAAACAGATGCAGGCGGATGAATTGAACATCCACATCATGAGCCACACAAGAAGCAACTCCTACAAACAGAAGCAGCACCAAAAAACACCTGCGCATCATCAGCGAATTTCCAGAGATTGTACATACTCGAATCCCAGGTGTTCGTTGATGCGGGTACGCATCTGTTCTCTGGCATACCAGAGTTCCTGTCGCATGGCTGCTACACTCACTGAAACCACCAGCAAGCCATCTTTGATGCGCACAGAAAGTGTATGTTTTGAAATGTGCGGACCAAACAATTCATGCCAGGAAGAGAGAATGCGTGCTTCGATGAGTTTGTCATCCCATCCGTTTTCTTTGGTTAAACGGGAGAGTACTTTTCCGATGGATTCCTCATGATGTCTTCTCATACTCTATTGTCCTTCTGTTAAGAAAATAATTTGTCTCTTTTTAAGCAGGTAATAAGACTGTAGGTTGTTTCGAATCAACTTAAGAATCTGCTCATCAAAAGAAGTAATTTCCTGGTACTCGGTTTCCAGTAAAGTTGAACCATCAAAAGCCAGCATTCCTTTTTGGTTTTTCTTTGTCACTATCCATCCAAAATCACTTAGCTCAAGTGAATGATACATGGCAGGCACCACCCACTTTCCTTCCTTGTTCATCAGTCCCCATAATTTTTTCTGACAAGCAGCAAACAGTCCTGCGTTTCCTTTTCCTATGCCATCGAGAGAAGGTTTAATCAACACTTTTCTTGTTGAATCCATCAGTCCCCACTTGAGTTTTTTTCGGAAAGCCAGCAACCCATCCCCAACAGGTTTAAGTCCGCTATATTCAAAAGGAATGATGATTTTTCCTTCTTGTGAGACCAGTCCGGACTTATTTTTCAATTGAAAAAATATACCGGCGCCGGAATGTAACGGAACGCTTCCGTTGAAATCATACATGAGTTGTGCCGTTTGGTTTTTGCGGCAGAAAACGATGCCGCATTTTTCGCCTTTGGCGGCAATCATTATACTGTCGTTAATAAACTCAAGCATGTCGAACTGGGCAGGTATGAGCACTTCCCCTGAAGCAGAAATCAATCCGTAAGATTCATTCTGCATGAAGCGTGCGCCGGCATGTCTAAAATCATCCAACCACTCGTAAGCGGGCATGATAACATATTCTCCTTTTCGGTTGATCACTCCGGTTCCGCTATCCGTTTCAACAAGGGCAAGTCCGTTGGTAAAATCACCTGCATTTTTAAATTTCAGTGGAATGATAAGCTGACCTGAAGCGTCGATATATCCATATTTGCCTTGCTTTTTTACGGCTGCGAGTGCTTCTGAAAAATCTGATGCATCCTCCCATTCACCGGGAATAGATTTTCCTTGACGGTTGATAAAAAAGTATGTTTCATTTTTTTTCACGAGTGCCAAACCCTGTCGGAATTGCTCGGCATCATCGTATACGGCAGGTATGCTAACAAGGCCGGACTTGTTTACATAACCAAACTTATTATGCTCCTGCACGGCACAAAGTGATTCACTGAAAACATCCACAGATTCAAATCGGGCGGGAATCATCAGGCTGCCCGTTTCATCCACAAACCCCCATTTGCCATTGACTTGCACAGGCAAAAAAGTTTTCTCTGCAAGCAAGAGTTCTTTTGCCACATTTTTAATAAATGGATAATCGGGATATTTCTGGATAAACTTTTTATAAAAACCCGGAGAGTTGTCATTGCCCAGCTGATACAATTCATACCATGCCTGATTGACATTTTTGTTCTCAGGATAATTTCTGATGAATGTCAAAAGACTTTTTTCGGTGGGTGTACCCACGACGATGGCATACAATGAATCCTGTGCAGCAGGTACAAAGGTGCTTTCAGGATACTTTTTTGGGAACTCAGCAAGCTGTTGAAGATCCTTGCTCTGCAAACATTCCTTAAAGAGCGCAGCGTCGAGCCTTTGTTGGGCCTTGTTCTTTTCAGGAGCATCCTTAAACTTCTGAATAAAACCCAGATATGCTATGGGAGAATCCTCTAAACAGGCATCATTAAAAGATATTTTTTCGATGTTTCTGTAAGCCTCTTTTTGCTGAGAAGCTTCTTTAAAGAAGAAGATAAAATGCTGATACGCCGCAATGGTGTTTTGCTTCTGTGCAATAGAAAATCCGATGGAATCAATGCGGTGAATAATCCGTTGATATACGGTATCTGATAGCGCAAACTTTTTATACAATTTGTCTTTTTCGGATGCATCGAGCAAATCGTGAAGCTTGTGTAATCTTGTATAGCAGGCAAAGGCAGAATCTGTTTTAGAAAAAGGATTATCAAACCTCGAATAGATATCTGCCAGCCCTAATTCACTGGGATAGGGCTTGCTGTGCCGGTAATGCATAAATATTTTTCTGGCACGGAAGTAATCGTATTCATTCAGGGAACGAAAACCTGATGCAAGTGAGGGAAAAAAAATAGCTGCATGAGCAAATGCACACACAAATAAAAAGAGAATAAAAGCTACACTGAATTTATGCATGCTTTACCTGTTCACCAAAAATGTTTTGTGCAGGGTTTGCCCTGTACCTGTCATTTGCAAAACATAGTATCCCTGAACAAGTGAAGAAACATCGAGTGTCCTGATGCCCGGCATCATCTGCTCGGTCAATACTTCTCTGCCAAACATGTCGAACACGCTAATCTTTGCACCCGGCATGTTTTCGGGAACATTTACATAAGCCAAATCAGAACAGGGATTCGGAAACATGCTTGCCTCCGGAAGACTCCTGTTAAGGGTAATTTCCCCGGTAGAAACATCGCAAAACACTGCCCACATAAAATGTTTCAGATTCATTCCCCACCCTTGTGGATTGGGTGTGCTGTATGATTGCCAGGTGCCGGATGAAATTTTCTCAAATCCGCTGTTCACTCCTCCCGGCTGGTTGGTGGTGGTAGATATGGCCAGCGTATCACCGGCAGCGTAGGTAAATTCTATGGCTCCAAAAAAAGCAGCAGGTGTTACAAGTGGAACAGGAAAATCAAAATAACTCAGTTCGTTGTTCATGACATTTGCATATTCCTGAGAATAAGTAGCGTTCAGGCTACGCAGCGTATTCCCCGGCAATCCGTTTGATGATTGATACACCTTTACCTGAAAGTTTCCGTTTGAATTGCTCATTCTACTAAAATCAACCAAAAACCCTTTTAGCCTTTTGGTTCCTGCATTGATGTTACTAAACAATTCTGCTTTCCCAATATCTCCATAGGAGTTATGTCCGGCCACATAGCCCCAAGTGCTGTCTGTTGGCGTAATTCCAAGCATCACAAGACTATCGCCCGGTACCAGGTTGGTAAGGGTGTCGCAGCCTTGAGGCCCGTTGCAGTTGGCAGCGGTTTTGAGCGATGCACGCGGACCATCCAATGCTGCACGCATCAATGATTTCTGTCCGTAGGTAAACATAAACATGCAGGCATCGTCTGTGTAGTCCATGTAATTCATGTACATGGCTCCCGGGCTTGTGCCACTGCAGGCAGCACCATTGCCGGATATAAGAGGAAAAGAAGGACATCCCGAATTGGAGCCTTTTTGTTGCGGCGTATCCTCTACCCCATCATCCAATGAACAAAGAGGCTCATCTCCCCAGATATGACGGAGGTTAAAATAATGCCCGAGTTCATGGGTACATGTTCTTCCTTTATCGAAAGGAGCAAGTGAAGAAAGATCTCCAAAATAATCGGCATCAATCACCACGCCATCCGTGGCCGACGGCATGCCCGGAGGCTGGGCATACCCGAGCAAACCGCCGGAGAGTCCGCATACCCAAATGTTTAAAAAGCGATCGGGATCCCACACATCCTGTCCACCCTGGGCTGTGTATTTTACATCGTTCTCAAGGTAAAAAGGGCCATGACTTGTTGAGGTGCGGGTAATCCCGTTGCTGGGATTGCCCTGAGGATCGAGTGTGCTCAAACAAAATTCTATACCGATATCGGCAACAAAAGGCTGAAATACTCCCGGCACCTGAGAGATATCAGGATTCAGCTTACGGAAATCACGGTTCAATACCGCAATCTGCGAATGGATATCTTCATCCGAAATATTTTCACTTGCATCGTTGTAAACCACATGCACCACAACAGGAATAGTAATCAGTTCTGTGGCAAGTGTGGCCTCTTTTGACTCTGCCAGTTTCCGGCTAATCAGCTTTTCTGCATTCATCCTTCCCATGCGGTTGAGTGGATTCTGTTGCTCCAGCAATTGGGTGTACTCCACGGTGCCACAGGTGCGTCCATGGGCATGGCTGTTTTGGGATTCAGCGAAAACATGACCGGTAATAAAAACAAGAACAACCCTTGCAACAGCAAACAGGGTTTTTGGGAGGAGTGAATGTATTTTCATTTTTCTAAAAATGGATATCTGTAATCTGTGGGAGGAGCAAATACTTCTTTGATGGTGCGCGGAGAAACCCAACGCAACAAATTAATCATGGAACCTGCCTTGTCGTTGGTTCCCGATGCGCGGCTTCCGCCAAAAGGTTGTTGTCCTACCACGGCACCCGTACACTTGTCGTTGATGTAAAAGTTACCTGCTGCATGACGCAACTTCTGGGATGCAGTGTTGATGGCATACCTGTCGGTAGAAAAAATGGCTCCCGTAAGAGCATAAGGACCTGTTTGATCTACCAGGGTCAGCGTCTCTTCAAAGGCATTGTCTTTGTATACATAAATGGTGAGCACAGGACCAAACAATTCTGTACACATGGTTGCATACTGCGGGTTTGTTGTTACAAGAATGGTAGGAGAAATAAAATACCCTTTTGTTTTGTCATGGGTTCCTCCGGCAATAATCTCCACCTCTTTATGACCTTTCGCTGCTTCGATAAAGGAAGTAATCTTATTGAATGCTTTCTCGTCAATCACCGCATTGATGAAGTTCTCAAAATCATCTGTTCTTCCCATGCTGAATGACTGTACATCGCGTATCAGTTTTTGTTTTACTTCAGGCCAGATACTTTCCGGAATATAAGCCCTTGAACAAGCCGAACACTTTTGTCCCTGAAACTCAAATGCGGCGCGGGTAATTCCGGTGACCAATGCATCCACATGTGCACTGGGATGAGCAAGGATAAAATCTTTCCCTCCTGTTTCTCCCACAATGCGTGGATAGGATTTGTACAGGTGAATATTGTTTCCGATGGTTTTCCAGATTCCCTGAAAAATTTCTGTTGATCCGGTAAAATGAATACCTGCAAAATCAGGATGAGAAAATATGACTTCACCCGCCTCAGGGCCGGATACATACACCAGGTTGATGACCCCATCAGGCAGGCCGGCTTCCCTGAGCACCTGCATGATGACATGCGCAGAGTATATTTGGGTATTGGCCGGTTTCCACACCACTGTGTTGCCCATCATGGCTGCCGATGTAGGCAGGTTGCCGGCAATGGCAGTGAAATTAAACGGAGTAAGTGCAAACACAAATCCTTCCAGTGGCCTTTGTTCCAAACGGTTCCATACTCCCGGAGAAGAGATGGGTTGTTGGGCATAAATTTCAGTTGCATACTGCACATTGAAACGCAAAAAATCAATCATCTCACAAGCGGCATCAATCTCTGCCTGGTAAGCATTTTTTGACTGACCCAGCATGGTGGCTGCATTGATGCGCATACGGTAAGGACCGGCAAGCAAATCCGCGGCTTTTAAAAAGATGGCACTGCGGTGTTCCCAAGGTATATTCTCCCAATTGCTTTTGGCTGCGAGGGCTGCTTCAATGGCTTGGGACACATGTTCCTTGTTTCCTTTGTGGTAATGCCCCAGAAGATGACTGAGTTCATGTGGTGGACGAATCTCAGACAGGTTACCTGTTCGCACTTCCTTGCCACCGATATACATTGGAATATCGGCAGATTCCTGCTTCATGGAAGCAAGTGTGGTTTGCAATGCTTTGCGGTCGCTGCTTCCCGGACCATAGGATTTTACCGGTTCATTTACGGCTTGTGGAATCTTGAAAAAACCTGTTGACATAGTTGTGTATACCTCACAAATATACATCTAATTAGGTGCTCATTTCATGCGAACTTGTATCAAATCATTTCTACCTTTAAGCCATGTGTTACAGCTTGGCATTTTTGGCGCATAAGGCCGCCATTTATGAAAAAAGATACGCCCATTTGTTGCAAGGCAAAACACCTTTATCAGAGCAGGCCTGGCCTGTTTCTTATTTCCTTTCAGGCTTTTCTCATCCCCTGCTCCCACTGGTTACCGATAAGGGCATTGCCTTTTACAGATGGGGTCTCATCCCCACTTGGACAAAAGACGCTGCTGCTGCTGCAAGCCTGAGCAAGCATACCCTGAATGCGGTAGGCGAAACCATGTTTTCAAAACCTTCTTTCAGAGATGCGGCAAAAAAACAAAGAGGCGTTTTAGGAATAAGCGGATTTTTTGAATGGAGGGAATGGGCAGGTCAGAAGTACCCCTATTTTGTTCATGCCAAAAACAATGATTTGCTTTCCTTGGCTTGCCTCACCTCTGTTTGGACAGATGTTGTCACAGGCGAAGAAACAAAAAGTTTCTCCATCGTTACCACCCCTGCCAATGCAATGATGTCAAACATTCACAATACACGCAAACGGATGCCTTTGATCCTCTCTGATAAACAGGAAGAAGAAAGCTGGATAAACAGTAAGATTCCTCCTGAGGAAGTGAGTGCGCTAGCAAAACCCTGCCCGGAAGATTTATTAAGCGCACATACCGTATCAAAACAAGCAGGCAACGCAAGGGCCCATCGAAATGCCCCTGACACGATTCTTGAAACCCAATATCCTGAGCTGCCTCCCCTGAACAACATCACCTGAATCCTGTTTCAGCATATGCCTTGTTTGAATCATTGCCACCAAACCATCCATGGATAAGCAAACCCTAGAAGACCTCGAGTTTAACCGCATTGTGCAAATGGTTAAAGACCAATGCCGAACACCAAGTGCAGAGGCCATGGCAGACAAAATGCGTCCCCTGTTTAACCGTGAACAGATAGAGGTGATGTTGCAGGAATTGCATGAATACACCGAAAGTTTAAGAAACGGCCTTTTCATTCCCGACGAAGATTTTACTGATTGTCCCGGCGAAATTAAGTTGCTGCAATTGCCAGGCTCGGTGCTGCAGGAAGCACAATTGCATTCACTCCGAAGAATGCATGTGGTAGCAGTAAAAACCATTCATTTCTTTAAACAATACCGTGAACAGTTTCCTTTCCTGTACCGTCATTTTCTTCACCTGAAAACGGATAACAGTCCTGCCAATATCATCGACAAAATTCTTGATGAAACCGGAAATATGCGCAACGATGCAAGTGTGGAACTGCAAAAAATCCGTGCTTCTATCAGCCGCTTCAAAAGAGAAAGCGAAAAACTTTTCAGGGCATATATTGTGGAGCTCAGCCAGCTTGGATGGCTTCGTGAGCAACAAGAAACCTTTTACAACGGAAGACGCGTGCTTGCTGTGCCTTCAGGTCATAAGCAAGATGTTAAAGGAATGGTACATGGCAGCAGTGAAACAGGTCGCACTGTTTTTATTGAACCGCAGGCAAGCATGGAACTAAACCACCGCATTGCCTCACTGGAACAAGACGAAAAAAAAGAGGTGTATCGCATTTTGCGACATACAGCAGACTTGCTTCGTCCTCATGTGTCGCTTCTTGAGCCATCGCTCATCATGCTCAACCACATGGATTTTGTGCGGGCCAAAGCAAAACTCTGCCTGCAGATTGATGCGCATATGCCGCAGCTTTCCGCGCATGCTGAACTTTCTTTGCAAAACTGCGTGCATCCACTTTTGTTTCTTGCATGCAAAGCCGAAGGAAAAAATGCAGTGCCATTAAGCATGCACCTCAATCCTGCGCAGCGCATCATGCTTATTAGCGGCCCCAATGCCGGAGGCAAATCAATCGCCCTAAAATCTGCCGGACTGTGCATCCTCATGGTACAAAGCGGTTTACTGATTCCCTGCAAAAAAGAATCTGTGACAGGCATTTTTCGTCACTTGCTTACAGATATAGGAGACAGTCAGTCTATTGATGAGGGCCTCTCTACCTATAGCTCGCGTTTGCAGAAAATGAAACACTTCCTCAAGACTGCCAATGCCCGCACCTTTTTTCTGATAGACGAACTGGGTGCAGGAACAGATCCAGAACTGGGAGGCGCAATTGCAGAAGCCTTGCTCGAAGCACTTGCCGCAAAAAAATCCTTGGGCATCGTAACCACGCATTACAGCAATCTCAAAATCATGGCCAACGCTGCACCGGGTATGGTCAATGCAGCCATGTTGTTTAACACGGAACAACTCAGTCCGCTTTATACACTTGCCACCGGCTACCCGGGAAGCTCATTCACTTTTGAAGTAGCAGAAAAAGCAGGCATACCAGAAGCAGTTCTTAACAGGGCCAAAAAGAAAGTAGCCAAGAGCAAACTCAAACTCAACAGCCTGCTGGGCGAGCTGCAGAAAAATAAAAATCCCCTGCAAGAAAAAATTGAAAAGATGGAAATTGCGAAAAAGGAAGCGGAAAAAGAAAAGGAGAGATACAATCAACTCTTGCAAAAAATAACCAAGAAGTCAGCAATCGAAAAAGAAAAACAGGCAGAAAACGAAAAACTACTGGAAATGGGACGGAAATTTTCAGAACTTTCGGAAGACTGGAATGAAACGAAAAACAAAAAAGAAATCATCCAGAAATTTGTTGCCCGTCTCACCGCAGAAAAACACAGAAAAATAGCCCGGGAAGCGGAAGAGAAAGCCCGAAATACAAAAGAGAAAAGAATTGAGAGAATCATGAAAAAAATCAGCATCGGCAGTCGCGTAAGAATCCTTAACAGCCACGAAACAGGCATAGTGC
>JBKCNM010000079.1:0-5025 GCA_046297395.1 Bacteroidota bacterium | reverse complement strand
AGACACCAACGGATGTGCCTACTCGCGTTCTGTTACCATCGTGGTAGAGATTATTTGTAATGAATTGTTTGTACCCGATATTTTTTCACCCAATGGCATGGGCAATCCCGAGAATGAAAAACTATGTGTGTACAGCAATTGTATCAAAGAGATGACCTTTGGCATCTACAACCGCTGGGGAGAATTGATTTTTCTCACCAATGATGTCAATGCATGTTGGGATGGTACGCACAAGGGTTCAGAAGCAATTACCGGAACCTATGTGTACAGGTTGTATGTGGAGCAGCTGGATGGACAAAAGATTGAACGAACCGGAAATATAACCTTAACAAAATAAAACCAAAAAGATGAATGTAAAACCAATCCTTTTATTGCCTAGTAACAACAATTTACTTGAGTGTTTACTAGGCCAAAGAAGTAAAGTTGCGATGTTGTTGCTTAGCTTCATGGTTTTTAATGCTCATGCGGTTTTATCCTTAAGTAAGCATGATGATGTCTCAATTGAAAATTCTAATTTATTATGTTCAAGCCTGCCTAATGAATTTTATATCAACCCTACCTCTGAAAATAATGACCAACTTGAGCAAAAAGTAAATAGCTTAATGAATTCACAACCCGTTAGGTTTATCGAGAATAAGGGTCAAATGAAGGATGTAAAGGGGCGCAGCGCAACCTCGGTGTTATTTAAGGCTGAATCCTCTGGTATGAACATTTTTGTTACCAAATCCGGACTAACATACTTGTTTGTCGAAAATAAGAAGGAAGAGACTGAGGAGGATAGATTGCATATTTCTAATAAAGGAAAATCGGCTAGGTTAGAACCTGAAAAGGTGGAAACCCAAATGGCTTGGGTCAATATTACCCTTCAAGGTGCTCAAATCAAAGAAGAAAATATTTCGAAGGAAGGCGAGAGCTTTGAGCACTTTAATTTTCTTGGCAATCAATCACAATCGGCTATTTATGATGTTCATCAATTCAGTAAAGTCATCATCAGGGAGGTTTATCCCGGAATTGACTGGGTATTATACGACAGTCGCAAATGTGGAATGAAATACGATTTTATTGTTCATCCTGGCGCTGATCCTTCTCAGATTCAATTATTATACGAGGGTGATAAACCATTAAAAGTAAATAAGGATGGTAGCGTCAGTGTCCGGACCAGGCTCGATTCGCTCACTGAAAACAAACCATACAGCTATGATTGGGAAACTTCAACAGAGGTCAAAAGTGAATATAAACTCAGAGTTCTTTCCAAGCACCAATCACTTCTTTGCTTTACTCTTGGTGATTACAATAGAAAATCAACTTTAATCATCGACCCTCAGCTGGTTTGGGGAACTTTTTTTGCCGGTAATGGATTTGAGGGACCATGTGCAATTACAACTGATTCCATCGGCAATATCTTTATTGCAGGATATTTATCTGGAACCACCAACTTTCCTGTTCAGAATTATCCAGGAAGCTATTTTCTGTCTTTTTCTTCGGATCCATGTTCCTTTGTTGCAAAGTTTTCTGCTACGGGTATTTTGCTGTGGTCGACCTATTTCTTTGATGTTTCCTATGGTAGGATCAATGCTGTTGCTGTAGATGCGACAGGTAATTTATACATGGTCGGTTGGGGTACAAATCTTAGTTTGCCATTACAGAATCTGCCCGGGGCTTATAATCAGGCAGCGTATGGTGGCGGCAACATGGATGCATTCATTACAAAATTTTCGAATAACGGTACTTTACTTTGGTCTACTTTTTTCGGAGGAAGTAGTGATGAGTGGGCAGACAATGTCGCCATTGATGCCTTCGGTAATATCTTTTTTACAGGTATCACAACATCAGTAAATTTTCCTCTTCAAAATTTACCCGGGGCCTTCAATCAGCCCATTCAGGGCGATACTGCCGCTTTTATTGTTAAACTAAATCCTGCCGGAAATTTGATTTGGTCAACTGCATTGGGTGTGGGTGGCAATGTAGCACGCATGTTGCTTCATATCGATAACAATAATAATCTCTATGCAGCCGGTATTACCACCTCTAATAATCTTTCAGTTTTGAATCCGGGCTCCGCTTTTATACAATCAGTATATGGCGGTAACGGGGATGTTTTTATTTTCAAATTTAATGTGGCAGGCAACCTTCTTTGGACAACTTATTACGGAGGGAGTGGGACTGATATTGCTGATGCTATTGCCACCGATGCAATGGGTAATTTGTATTTGGCAGGCTCTACTTCATCCGTTGATTTTCCAATTCAAAATTTAGCAGGAGCATTCAATCAGCCGGTTTATGGTGGAATCCAGGACATTTTCTTAATTAAATTCGATCCTCTTGGCAGCAGGTTATGGGCTACTTTTCATGGTGGCTCCGGTATAGATGTTGCAGATGGCATTAATAATAATCTTGTGATAGATCATTGTAACAATGTTTATTTGTCTTTTATTACTTCTTCCTCTGACATTGGAACCGTTTCTTACCAGAGCTCCTGTCAAGGTTTTAACGATAGCATTTACAGTGGTTTTAACAATGAATATGATGGTTTCCTAGTTGTGTTTACCCCTTCAGGGCAAAAACTGTGGTCTACCTACTATGGCGGAGAAGGATCTAATCCACGATCAATCATCGCGCTGGATGAAAAGGACAATCTAGTGGTTGCAGGCGAATGGGCATTCATATCAAATATCGGAACTTATCCTATACTCGATCCTGGCGGTGGGGCATATTTTGATCCAACCTTCGAGGCCGGTGAGGATTGCTTTATTCTTAAGTTTTCACCTATACAGGTCTCTTTACTCCCAACTCAGGTGAATCCTGTTTCATGTGGTGCATGTGATGGAGTATTGGAGGTTTCATTAACATGTTCCAATGGTCCTTATACCTTCCAATGGAGCAACGGAGTTATCGAATCTAATATCGATTCTGCTATAAGTACCATCACAGGCCTCTGTCCCGGAAATTACTCTGTTAGGGTAATAAGTTCATGTAATTTAGATACCACTCTTTCTTTTATACTACCGGGAAATTTGCCAATCAACCTATCGGTGTCTTCTCAAGCTTCTTCATGTAATTTTCCCAACGGAACAGCTACAGTCAATGCCACAGGCGGTTCAGGCAATTACGCCTATACTTGGTCAAACGGGGCTACAGGAATTTTTAATACATCATTGGCCGAAGGCAGTTATACAGTAACCGCCACCGATCAAAACGGATGCAGTGCACAAGCACAGGTAAATGTAGCTGCTATCCCGCCTGTGAATGTCTTGGTTACCGCATCCGATACACTCATTCAATATGGAGATTCTGTGAACCTTAGTGCGCAGAATGGAGTAGATTACAATTGGACACCCGCAACGGGATTGAGTTGCATCAATTGCTCCACGCCCATTGCCAAGCCTCTGAAGAACACCACTTATTTTGTAACAGGAAAAGACACCAACGGATGCGCCTACTCGCGATCTGTTACCATCGTGGTAGAGATTATTTGTAATGAATTGTTTGTGCCTGATATTTTTTCACCCAATGGCATGGGCAATCCCGAGAATGAAAAATTATGTGTGTACAGCAATTGTATCAAAGAGATGACATTTGGCATCTACAACCGCTGGGGAGACTTGATTTATCTTACCAACGATTTCAATGGATGTTGGGATGGTACGCACAAGGGTTCAGAGGCAAGCACCGGAACCTATGTGTACAGGTTGTATGTGGAGCAGCTGGATGGACAGAAGTTTGAACGCTCGGGTAATATAACCCTGGTTCGTTAAGCATGGCGATGACGGATTCAACTTTCCGGGCAACATGCAAATTTCTTGAATGATTTTTTTTTTAGGAGAGAACAAAACCGATATGGATTTTTTAAAATCAGCTCTATGAACTTAGTTATCAGATAAGTAATTCCATATAAGGGTAGCCCGATTTTGTATTCTTTCAGCTGCTTTTCCCGCGATAATTTTGTAACATCAAATCCATCCGAATTTTAAAATGAACCCCAACACCCTAAGTTCTTCTCCCGGAAGCATGCACAACTTATTTACTCACAAAACCTTTTACCCTAACCCTATGTTTTTATTGTACTATGCACATAGCAACAAACTCGTTCCCGAACGATTTGTAGATCATGGCAAAGTTGGATACCAACTTGTAAGTGGAGAAATTGTTGTCCGGCCTCAATATGAAGAAGGCAGCGAATTCTCAAATGGCCATGCGATTGTTGTTAAAAACAATCGGAAAGGAATCATCAATACTTTCGGTAAAATTCTTATCCCACTAATTTATGAGGATATTCGTTTCTTTAAAGAAGGTTTGTCAAGAGTAAAAAAGAATAACAAATACGGATATGTAGATATTCTTAATCGGGAAATGATTGCTTGCATTTATGACGAAGCCGGAGATTTTACTTCAGGACTTGCACCAGTGGCCAATAAAGGCAAATACGGTTTTGTGAATACATCCGGAAGCATTATAATTCCTTTGCAGTATGATCAAGTAGTTGATTTCAGTGAAGGCATTGCTGCTGTGAGAAAAAAAGGGAACTGGGGTTTTATCAATACTTATGGCGAGAGGGTGATTACTCCTGATTTGATGAATGCAATCAGCTTTTCCAATGGTGAATAGTTGGTTAGCCGTGACAAATAAAAATACTGTTTCATTAGCCCAAAGGAAAAATTCTCAGAGAAGGTGATGAGTGTAACCTTTAAGTAGCAATCAATTTCCTAAAATGTAAAAGCTATGAAATGTACTATAAAAAGAATAAGTAGCCTCAATATTTTATCTAATAAATCCCAAACATCTTTGTCTTTCAATTTTTGAATAGATTTGTTCTAAACATTTTATTTCTGAAGGATTAAAAGTTGTATTTCAATGAAAGTCTCATTTTTATATCACAAAATTCAACTGCCACGCTTGTTTCATTTGTTGCACGGCAAAGAGCCCGCCCTATATGAAATACTGATTACCTATCTGGCAGCAAGCATCACAAGTTTGTTTATCTATCCCAATATTAACCAAGCCACATTTTCTGAGTTTAGCAAATCC
>JBKCNM010000078.1:0-20128 GCA_046297395.1 Bacteroidota bacterium | reverse complement strand
CAAACAAGCAAATGAGGCTTAGGAGAAACGAAGGAATACCGGAAAAAGATTGGAAAAAGGAAAAGCGCATCCAGCGTATTCAACCGGTTTTTTTTTGAATACCGAGAGATATTTGTGAACAAACGAATAATTCATACATTTGCGCTCCCTCGTTAAAAAAGCGGGTGGTATGGTACCTTAGCTCAGTTGGTAGAGCAAAGGACTGAAAATCCTTGTGTCCCTGGTTCGATTCCTGGAGGTACCACAAAAAAGCCCCGACAAGGGGCTTTTGTTTTTTGCTTGTCTCCCTAAATGAGCTGCTTATTTTGAAGATTTGTACAGATAAGCTGCCAATGCGGGAATACCTACGAGTGCGAGCATGCCAAGACCAAGAACAAGCATGATGCTTGCTCCCGGCCAATGTTGAATTTTAAAAAGTCCTCCTAGGACTACGAGTGAAGCCGATAAAGCGGTACTCGTAAATGCAAGTGCTTTCATGTTGATTTGTGTTGATTTAAGTAAAAATAAAACTATTTACTTAAAAAATATTGTTTCAGGGAGCTGACAGACGCTCTCGCTAAAAAATGGGTAATCTGACTGTACTTACTTTGGAGCTTCTTCCATTTACGAATACACCTCAAAAAAGCCCTGCATACAGGGGCATTTGAATTTATAAATCCCCTTCAATCTTGCCTTTCCCGGAATAAAAAAAGCCCCACAGATGCAGGGCTTTAAAGAGCGTTATCAAGATTTTATTTCACGATGAGTTGCTCGCGGATAAGGGTGTTTTCACCCCTCACTTGAACCACATACATGCCGGGCGATAATTGTTGGATGCTCAGAGGAGTGGATACCGCTTTTTCACCTGCAATCAGTTGTCCTTCCGCATGAAGTTTTCCGGCGATGTCGGTGATGGTGAAATACAGGCTTGTCTGATCACTGAATCCACCTGCTGAAATAAATACTTGTCCGTCAGATGAAGGATTGGGATACACTTTAACTGCAGGGGCATGATCCGTTTCAAACGAGATTGCTTTCCATTGAGTATACTCGGTTTTTCCATCAAAATCTGTTTGTTTCAACCTGTAATAGTTGGTCCCTGACAAGGGATTTTCATCAAACACCTCATACGCCAGGCGACCATTGTGATTACCCGCACCTTTTATGGTGGCAATTGTTTCAACTTGGGATAAGTCCATGCTTCTCTCAACGGTGAAATAATCATTGTTGGTTTCGCTGAGAGTAGCCCACTGAATTTTCACGGCCTTGCCTGTTTTATATACCTCAAAATCTACGAGGCTTACAGGCAATGGTGTGCCTCCACCGCTACCGGTGAGGTCGGAGAAACTGTAAACACCATCCCAGTGGAGCGTATTGGTGGCAGGATTGATGCTTCCTGTTCCCATGGTGAAACTGGCGCTTGAGCCACCGGCACCAATCCATCCTGTACCTACACCCGCGCCGGGAGTATACTTAAACGGAAAGACAAGCGACTCGCTTCCTACTACATCAGCATCAACATAAATATACTCGGTGTTATAAGTGAAACCGGGCAGTAGTCCTGATTGCTCCATCGACCAATATCTTTTGATGTAATTAGAAGCTGTGCCGAGTTGAGGATGAGCATTTGGAATCATGGCACCTGTAACTAAACTTCCGGCAGTAGCACCCGAAGTAATCTGTAAAAACATCGGGGTGTAATTGGTATTGTCGCCAAGTGGGAAATGATAGGTGGTATTCGTATTGGAATATTGAATGATGTTACTTGCAGTTGTTCCATCCCAAGTGATGATGTACCTGGTAGGGCCAAATCCGGTGATGGTGCCGTTTGCACCGGGCGCACCGATGGTTAATATTTTGCCTGTGTTCATCACCATTTTTCCGGAACTTAAATTCAGGTTATTGCTTATCTGAAGGTCGCAACCAACAACCAGGTTACCTCCGCCGGTATGATTCACATCCATGTCATAAAAAGATTCTGAAGTGATTCCTGAGGAGGCAGTAATCGTTTGATTACCGGCAGTTGATTTAGCGAAACTGACCTGCTTCCCATTGGGGTTGAAAAATTGGGAAGCGGCACCCGTCCTTGTCCAGTTGCCACCGATAGAAAACACAGGACTATTGGCAGAATAGAGTAATGCAAGTATGCCACCGTTGATGGTGATGTCGTTCCTAATTGCCCTCGGATCATTCAGGTTGACCTGTGTTCCGGTACCATTGATTTCAACATTCCATGGGATGCCGGGCAAACCGGAACTAATGGAACCCGATGCCCAGGTAGCATTTACGCTGTTCACCTGAAATTGATTCCCATTGAAAAATCTGAGTGTAGAGCCGCTGGCATAGATACATGGATTGGTTGCAACACTTGCACCTGCATCAACCTGAAAAACACCTTGCATGGTGGTGATGGGCGTTCCGGCAAATACACCGAAATCAAAGAGCCCATCGCTGATTGTCATGGTAACATTAGAGGCGATGGTAAGTGTTCCCACTCCGGCATTGTTGGTTACATTTTTGGTCCAGAAGGTTGGATTGGCGCCAAACTCGTTATTTGTGATTTGAAGGCCTCCGGCTCCCAAACCGGCAGAATTGGAGATGGTTGAATTACCATCCACGAAAATGGTTCCGGTGAAGGTTCCTGCACTATTGTTAATCATAGATAAGGAGTTGCCGTTGAGGTTGAGAGATGCACCTGAGAGCAGATTCAGGCTGCGGTTAATCGTTCTGTCTGCATTAAGGGTGAGTACTGTTCCTGCACCTGATACTGTTACATCACGAATTGGCGACAAGGTGGAATTCCACTCAATTCCGGGCGACATGCTCGCATTGTAAGATACATCATAGCGATCTCCGGGATTTACGGTTGGTGCAGCGCTAATGCTGGCTCCTGATGCATCGCGAACGATGCCGGCATTGTTTGACAATATCAAGTTAGAGCCATTCAAATTGAAAGCACCGGCAGTTAAGGACAATCTTTGCGAAATGGTTAGGTTTTGCAGAATGCGTGCACCTGCGGCATTGTTAATGGTTAAAAATGGAAGTGTTGCAATTCCGCTAAGTGTCTGAAGGGTTGTCCCATTACAAATGACCTCCCTATTGTTGTTAACGAGAGACCCATTGATGGTAATGTTTCCTCCCACCATAAGGTTACCATTCACCAAACTGGATAGAACCAATGTTCCCCCGGCATTCACAACCAGGTTTCCTCTTACACTCAAGGCATGAGACATATTGTTCATCCTTAAGAGCGAGGCATTGTTAATAGTTAGATTTCCGGAGCACTGTCTGAGTGCAGAACCACCAGCACTTAAATCGAGGTTGGTGTTGGAGGCAGTTGTATTGATGGTGATGTTGGCCGGATAACCAGCTCCTGATGTAGCACTCCACTCGAGTCCGCGGCTTACAGGCCCGTTAGAGCTATAAATAAGCGTGGAGGATGCGCCATAGCTTGGTGCATTGCTTGTAACAGATGCACCTGCTTGCATATTGAGCGTTCCATTGATGGTGGTTAGTCCTGCTCCAAAATTAATCGCCTGGGATAGGTTTACTGGAACATTGGTTGCAATAATCAGACTTCCGCCGGCTGTGGCTGTTACCGTTTTGGCACCTGTTGTGATGCTAAGAGCGCAACCTGCAACACCTGTAATGGTTCTTGCAGCATTGGCAACACTGATGTTGGTGGCAGTTCCGGAAAGGGTTAAAGTACGGGCATTCAAATTGATTTGGTTTGCTGCGCCTGTAAACGAGAGATTGCCTGCTACATTGAGGTTATTGATAAGAGAAACACCGGCTGGATTACTGATGGTAACATGATTCATCGTTTCTCCTGAGGTGCGGTCAATGGTTTGCACATTGGTACCGCTGAAAATGACTGTGCCTGTTCCTGCCATGGCAATGCCGGTACTGGACCAGTTGCCTTTGATATCAATCGTATTGGAACCTGTGTTGATGCCGGTTCTTGCAGTTAAAATCGTAAGGTTATTCAGGATATTGATGTTGCAGTTTAGCTGAATAATTTTGTTGACGACTCCGGTGTTTGATCCATTGAAACGAAAGAATGTTTGAGCTGTAGAACCTGAAATGGTTTGGGTACCCTGCACCTTGTTGAAGAGCACGGTGCCATTGCCATGGTTGTAAGTTCCGTTATTCAGCCAATTGCCTCCGATATTTAACTGATGTGCAGCATTTGTTACAGTGAATGTTCCGGCATTGATGGAGAAATTATTGTTCACATTAAGATTGTCAACGGTACGGAATACGGCTGTTCCATCCAGACTAAGGTTATTGAATGCTTGGTTATTTGTGGTGATGTCTTTGTTCCCGCTACTTGCAATAAGCGATACGGTAGATGCGCCCGGAGTAAAAGTGCCGAGATTGGACCAGAGGTTAGAGACTTGTATCGTTGAAGAAGATGTTGGACTAACCACGATACTCCCCTGATTGGTGATGGAGCCGCTTATTGTGAGGGATTGGTTTTCCTGGATATTCAATACCCCGCCTGCGTATATTTCCATGTTGGAACAGGTGGCAGCACCGCTGGATGTTTTGATGAGCGGATTATTTCCGCTACCCCCTGACACATTGGGAATGATTACCGCATTGATGTTTTGGGGAGGGTTGGAGGAAGGACCACCAAGTGATGTACTCCAGTTGAGAGGGTCTGCCCATTCTGTGCTGTTGCTTCCGTTCCAGGTGAGTGCAGGGTTGGTGAAAGTCCACTGAACTCTTCCGGATGTTGCTGACAGATCATCATTCTCGAACAAGGCACCCGACCTTGCGCCTGATGCATCAAGGAAGGTGAGCACACCGGAACCTACCACGCGAGAAACATTGTAAGTGGGACCTGAGCCAAAAGAAACGGAGTCAATGGTAAAATCGGTGAAATTGTTCTGAATATCCAGATAAGTACCTCCGATTGCACCATTCACAAAAACACCATCACTCAGGTTATGAACAGGGTGGATAGTTGCATTCGGACGAATTTGCAATCCGGCTGCATTGAGGTTTGAGAATCGGTAATAGTTTGCCTGCAGAGTAGCGCCGGAATTTACCACGAAAGTATAGAAGCCTGTAGCCTGAGGTCCTATGTTATTGATAACCGCATTGGAAGTACCCACAGCTTTAAAAGTACCTCCGCTGTTAATGGTAATCGCAGCACTTGTTCCGTTGAGCAAAGTTCCATTGTTGCCCATATCAAAAGTTCCGAAAACCGTTAAACCATCTGTACCGATATTATCACCATTGAAAAAAGTTCTGTTGTTTAAAAATAGTGTTCCGGAGTTCACTGTGGTGTTGCCTGATGTCCTCAAATCATTTCCTACGACACTGAAGACGGTGGAAGACGCCCCATTTATATTCAAAGAGAAGAAACGCGAGGCTCCGTTGTCGATTGATGCAGTGGCTCCGTTGCAAGTAAGATTCACTGTTCCTCCCCGGGGGGTAAATGTTGCGGAATTGGTCCAGTTGCCGGCAACGGTCATGGTAAAATTATTGGAGGTTACATCCAATGTTCCTTGTTTGATCTCAATGTTTTTGTTGATAAAAATATTCGAGCCTAGCTGGTGTGTGAGCGGCGCATCAATCGAGAGGTTATTGAAGGAGGATGTACTTCCGGTGATGGTCTTGGATCCTGCTGTTCCGTTAAAAATGACCATGGAATTACCCGCCACAAAATTACCGGTTGTCCCGCGGTTCCAGTTTCCTTTGATGTTAAGGGTATCCTCAGCGCCGGTAGAGGCAAGAACTCCGTTGAGAATGAGATCTCCAAGAATGGTTAAATCCGGAGCAGAAGCAAAGGGAGTATTTAGTGTGAGTGTTGCTCCATTGTTAATGGTAAGTCGGCCGGTGATTGCCCCATCCTGGTTGATCAGTGGCTGGTTGATGGCTATTGGAATCAGCACATCCTCTGCTCCTGTGGGTACAAGTGGAGCGCCTGCACTGGCTGTCCAGTTATCCAAATTAAACCAATCGGTATTTACATATCCGCTCCAAATCAGCGTGATGGTACCTGTCCAGGCAATCCTTCCAAAAGGATCGTTTTCAAAAGTGGCTCCACCAAACCCACCCTGAAAATTATTGAAGGTAAGATTACCGGTATCGGCTGTCTTGGCTACATTTTTGGATGATCCACCGGAATTCAATGGGAAGGATACATTTTCCATGGTGAGTGTCTGGGCGTTGTTTATAACCAAATACACACCATTGGTGATGCCGTTTGTGAAGGTTCCGTTGGAGAAATTGTTTACTGCATCAATCGTTGCAGAAGCAGTTATCTGAATACCTGCTGCACTCATGTTTTCGAAAAGATAATGTTGTGCAGCAATGTTTCCGTTAACCACAAAATTGTATCTGCCACCACTCGTGTTATTGGTAATGATAGCATAGTTTGATGGGGTACCAACAGCCTGAAAAGTAGCAGCCGGAAAAACTGTGCAAGTAACTCCATTGCCCAGACCCATTCTTCCGCCTGCACCTACAATGTAAGTACCGTAAATGTTTGCCGCCTGGTTGCCCGTTCCCAGGTTAATAATCATGCCGTTTCCATTAAAAGTACCTGCGAGAAGATTGAAAGATGCATTTACATTAAAATTATCAATGGCTGTTACCGTAGCGCCAAGTGCATTGATGGTAAAATTATTGAGAGTTGAACCATTGGTGCGTATGGTAGCTGCACCATCGTTTGCAGTCATGGTAAACAAACCTGATGTTTGTATGGTACCTGTTGTTACCTCTATGTTGTTTCTCACATTGATGGTGTTTCCATTGATATCAAGCGTGCCACCTTGAACGGTAAGGTCATTTAATACAGAAGGATTTCCATTGTTTAACTGCAGCACAAATCCTGTGGGTCTGTCAATCGTGAGGTTGTAAAAGGCTTTGGTTCCTGATCCACCGTTATACACATATTGGATGGTTCCGGAAGTTCCATTAAAGATCACTTCTCCCTGGTTGGCAATAAATGATCCGGTACTGTTGTTGTTGTAGATTCCTCCTACCTGCAGGATATAATTGTTGGTAGAACAATCGAGTGTGGCATTGTTAAAGGTGAGGTTTCCTCTTACATTGGTATTTTCACCCAGTGTTTTGGTGAAGGGGTTATTGAGAATAAGGTTGCCGTAGGTAATTCCACCGATAATTTGATTGAGTGCAGCATCAAAATAGGTGTTTGATGTGATATGTAAGTCATAGGTACCAAAATTGGTGGGCGTATTATTGCTTCCCCTGATGTAGAGATTGGTACCTGATGCAAGCGTAAATACGGCTGAAGGATTGATGCAATCAAGGGTGAATGTTTGCATGTTTAGGAATGCCGTACCGGTAGCAACAAGCACATCCCCGTTTACAATAACATTTCCTGACAACACTTTACTGCCTCCAATTTCAAAACTGAGGTCATTGAACTTTCCACCAAAAATGGTCTGTGTACCGTTTAAAATAAATCTGATGCCGCCGGTATCCGCCAAACAATCACCCAAACCGGTCCAGGATGTACCGGTATAAGTGTGCTGGTTTCCGCCATCCTTGTATGCGCTTCCTGCCTGCATGTTTACGGTTCCTCGCAGATCCCAAATACTTCCTAATGAAGCTGCAAAAGTTGCACCTGAGCTTAAGGTGAGGGTACCCAATACTTGGCAAGGCCCGGTGGTGGTTTTGGTATTTGAACCCGAAATAGTAAGACCATTGAATGCTCCATTCACAATACTTTGCGCATTGATACCATTGAAATTAACTGTTCCGGAAACCAGGTTTGAGAAGGCCCCGTTATTCGTAAAATTCCCCTTGACAAAATAAGTGTAACCGCTATTGTTCGGAAACAAGGTAGCATTGCCAATCGTTATATTTCCGTTGAAGGTGATGGTGGTTCCGGAGAAGGCAAAAATTGAATTAGATCCTGTCAGGTTTACATTGTTAAAAGCAGATAAACCGGGAGACACTTGAAAATACCCTGATACACCCGTAAAATTAACTGTTCCCGATCCCGCAGAGAAAACATTGGTATTGGTCCAATTTCCACCTATATCAATGGAACTTGTGGCAGAGGTAATCCCCAAAATACCGGCATTAGAAAGATCATTGGACACAATGAGCTTGAAACCATTTTGTATACTCAGAAAACCATTGGTAATATTGATGTTCTTACAAACAGCATTTGCCGTAGATACCCTTGGGTCATTGAGAGCGGCGGGCACAATCACATTGTCAAAAGCTGTTGGCACTTGTGCCGGTGTCCAGTTGGCCGCAGTATGCCAGTCATTGCTCGTCGTACCATTCCAGGTGAGGGTGGCATTCACTGGCCAGCGAATAAGCCCTGTAGTAGCTGAAGATGCAACGATGTCTGATTCAAATTGAAAAGTTCCCAAGGAACCTGAAACAACTTCGTTAAGCTGTACCGTCGTTCCTGTTGTGCGCCTGATATTGAAGTGAACTCCGGCAGTTGGTGTACCCACAAAATTGAAAAATACATTTTGTATGGGAGTTGTTACTGTTCCATCAAGTGAAAGGTAATATTTGGGTGTACCGCCGGCGGTGTTGATAAATGACCAGGTGCCGTCGGAGAGATTATTGGTAGGATCTACAGTAGCACCAACGGCAACATTTAAACCGGCGTCGGAGAGGTATTCAAAACTATAATATTGTGCTTTGAGAAGTGATCCGGAAAGCATGTTAATTTGATGCCTTCCATTGCCGGAAGATCTTCCAACACGCGCAGGAAATACATTGTTTCCAATCATCTCAAGAGTGCCGCCAACATTGAGCGTTGATGTTCCATTGTCGTTGTTGAAGGATAACAATGAGTTGCTGTTGACAAGCAGTCGGGCACCCGAATGAACGGTATGTGTTTCTATAAATGAATTGTTCGATCCAAGAATCAGAACATTTCCGTTCAGACTGAGTGTAACTCCTGTATTCATGGTAAGCTGACGAGCAAAAGTGGTGCTCGGACTAATCAGGGAATAGGTTCTTGTGTTGGTATTCGAATTGTTGAAAATAACATCCCTGAATGGAGAGTTACCTGCTGTGATTGAACATGAATTATTATTGATGCTTTCAAAAAATACCGTTGAAGTGTTTACGGTGAATGTTCCATTGTTGATCCAATTGCCATTGCAAGTAATATTAAAATTGCTGGTTCCGTTAGTATTAAGTGCATTGCCTCCATTGATGGTAAGGTTGTTTACCGTCCAGTCAGATCCCATGGTTTTGGTACCTGTTCCGGAAATAACCACATTGTTTGCAATAAAAGGAACTGCAATATTCAGATTCTGGTTGCCACCACTAAAGTTGAAGTTGGTGTTGGTACAATTAAATGTTCCATTGATAGAGGTGCTTCCGTCAATACGGTGGGTAAGAGCACCCATATTAACAGTATTACCGGCATTTACAATAAAAGTTGCAATGGTCCCATTGTTGCGCGTAAAGTTACCACCATTCGAAACAAATGTTACAGAGCCTGCAGTTTTGCTGAATGTTACATCATGCTGTATGGTGTTGCTTACTCCAAGATTAACTGTTTGATTGTTTGATCCGGTGAAATTAAAACCATTGTTAACGCCGGCAGTGTTTAAGTGATTGTATGTACCATTATTTACCCAGTTGGAACCGCTGAAGTTTATTGTACGATTCACCAAAGAAACAATGACGCCTGCCGCGTTGGTAAAATCACCGTTAATGTTGATGATGTTACCAAAGTTTGCAGAAATGGATTTGGTGCCGGTATTTGCAAAAACAATGTTCCTGATATCCAGCGCTGCAGAGGAAGCATCATAGAGATTTTGATTGGCTCCGTTCAAGGTAAGTATGCTTGTTGATGATGGCGTATAGAGCCTAAGATCTATATTGGTTCCTGAGCATGTGATGTTCCTTGAATTGTCATTCAGCGTTGATGTATTGGTATTAAAGTTACCTGCAATCAACAAATCTGCTCCTGCCTGAATGGTGGAGGTAGCGGTGTTACTGAGTGTGAGGTTACCGTAAACAGGTGTATTAAAAATGGTTTGGTTATTTGCTCCTCCATTTAGGTTCACATTGCTATTCTGGTTCAGGGCATAGATACCAAATCCTGTAGGAAATGCTACGCCGGTTGCAGCCGGAATAGCACTATTAAGCGTAGACCCATCTTGCATCGTAAAATTTCCTCCTGCACCGGTCAAGGTAAATGTCCCCATGTTAAATGTCACATTGTTTTGAATTTGAACATTGCCTGAAATATTCAGCCTTGCCAACATGTTTTTTGTCGTGATACCGGAAAGGGTGAGGTTTCTGAATTCAGGCGTGGCAGGATTATTAAAGGAATAGTCAACATCTATATTCCAGTTTCCATTGTGGACAAGCGTGCCGCTTGTACCCCACTGAATGGGATTTCCACCGCTAGGAAAACTTAAATCTCCACTCAGGTTGATGGTTCTGTTGGTGGCCACCAGCTGGGTGCGCGTATCAGATATAACCAAACTTCCCAACACGGTGATGTCGCCGGTCAAATTTTTAGGGGTATTCCCACCTGAGGTGACTTGTAAATTCAGGTTGCCATAAGTGGTTGAGAAAATATTTTGAGTGGTGGTGCTGGCACAGGTATACAAGACTGTGTTTGTTCCTGAAATTGAAACCGTGCCAAAGTTGGAAGGAAAATTGGATGTTCCTCTGATGATGAGGGTATTGCTTGCTGCAATAGAAAATACTTTGCTTGGTGTTCCAGTTACCTGAAAAGTTTGCAGGTCAACATTTCCACAAGAAGCGCCAATGGTAAAATCACCATTCACAGACAGGTTGTTTGAGATGGTTTTGGCCGCAGCCCCCACAAGTAAAAGATTGGAATAGGTGGTTCCTGATGTCCCGTTATCGATTAATTGTGTACCGGTGGTGCTGTTAAACTGCACAAGTCCTGTTGCTGTTTGCGAGAAGGCAGATAAATTGGCATTGTTGGTCCAGTTGCTGCTGATAAAAAGCACATTGTTTCCTGCATTTAAGACGGTTCCGGAACCAATGGTAACATTGGCAATATTTACATTGGAAGTAATGAACTTGGTTCCGCTTCCCTGGGTTACAAAATTATTGAAAGGGCCACCTGAAATATTCTGATTTCCTGCCCTTGAAAAAGTAACTGTGCAGTTACGGGGTAAAAAGATGGCGGGGTTGTTTGCTGCAAAATCACCTTGCACGGTAAGATTATAACTGGAGGTTGATACATCAAAGACTCCATTATTTAGAATCAGGTTATTGCTTACAGTAAAAGATGAGCCCATCACATAAGTGGAGGCACCACTTACGGTAAGATTAAAGAAACTGGCAGTTCCTGGTGAAATGGTAGAATAGCCGAAATTGGCATTGAAGTTTACTGTTGAGCTACCGTTGTTGAAAGTACCGCTTACCACAAAACTTCCTCCCACATTGAGAAGGCTGGTGGCATTTGTTTGAGTGAGTGTACAGCCTGTGAGCACATTCACATTCTCGGAAACATCCAGTGTTCTGTTGGCTCCTATGTTCAATGTGATTGCTCCTGTTCCTGTTTGTCGGTCAATGACCAATCTGCCTGCAGCTGCATCACCGGTAGTAATGTTTACTGTATATGGTGTAGGGCCGGCAATATGGGTATGGTCCAGGTATACGGTATCCCCTACTGTGGGCACAAAAGCAGGCGTCCAGTTGGCAGCCGTATGCCAATTATTGTCACCGGCACTGCCGTTCCAACGCTTGGCAGCACTGGTCCATTCGATGCGATTCCCATTGTCGCGTTCAAAAGAAGTTCCGGCAAAAATCCCGGTTGAACCATTAAAGGTGATGACACCATTTCCGGTTTGACGCGAGACATTAAAACTAGGAGAGCCCGCATTGAACTGTACATTGTTTACTGTGAAATTAGTAAAGTCGTAACCCGACAGCATGAGGTATTGTGTTCCTGTTCCTCCGGTAAATATGCCGTTGGAGAGATTGTTTACTGAATGAATTACCGATGTGCCGCTGATGGTAAATCCTGCACCCGCCGAATTTTCAATCACATAATAGCGTGCCTGAAGTGTACCCGCTGTTTGGTTGATGGTGAATCCACCGCTGGTTCCATTTCTTCTTACAAAAGCATTGGTGGTGGGAGTGCCGAGCAACATCAGCGTACCTCCGGCGTTGTTCAATGAAGCGCCGTTTGCGAGCAACAATTGAGCGCCTGCATTGATGTGAAATGTACCACCGGGATTCACATTTACATTGCCATTGCTCATGGTGATGGCACGGCCTCCCATACTGAGTGTTCCTGCATTAATGGAAAGATTTGCATTTGCCACAATGCTCAAATCATTTCCGGTGAGGGTATAGGTTGCTCCCGGTGCATTTACAACAATTGCCCTGTAGGAAGAGCCGGTAATACCGGGCTTAAAGCTTTTACTTCCACTTGTTGCCACAAGGTTCAGCGTACCTCCACCTGCATTAAAAATGTCATTTACAATCAGGTTCCCAGCCACTGAAAGATTAAGAACACCTGTTGAGAAAGTTCCGGCATTTACAACAAAATCATTCAATACTTCCATGTCATTCGTAACCAATTGCTGATTGGAAGCAGGAGCATTGAACTCCACATTATAAAACCTTTTGCCTGCACCCGTTCCACCGGTAATAATATTCTTGGCACCGCCGGTAAAAAACACTGTTGCATTATACAGGTTTATGGTGCCGTTGTTTGTGTAATTGCCACCGATAGAAAGGGGGATATTGGCATTGGTAACATCAAAAATGACGCCCGAATTAATAGTAAAGGAACCGGCAATGATGGTAGAGTTAGTAATGGTTTTTGTTCCTGTTCCGGCACAGATGAGGTTAAAGAAATAGGAGTTATTCCCACTAATCGTTTGCGTTAAACCACTCAGGGTAACGGTTGCAGAATGGGTAAACGAACCGTTGTTAGTCCAGTTTCCATTGGCGTTGATGGCGGTGGTATTTCCTTGAAAAACACCGGAGCTGATGGTTAAATCACCATTTACGGTGATTGTACTTCCAACCAAACTTTTTGTTGCAGAATTAGAAAAACGCAGGTGATGATAGGTTAAAGGGAAGGCATTGTTGATGGTTTGTGTTCCACCGGTACCATTAAAATTAACGGTTCCGTTCGTTCCGTTAAATGCACAACCCGGATTAATTGTCCAGCTTCCGCCAATGTTGATGGTTACTCCGGAAGCCTCCAATTGCGCAGCACTGTTGAAGAGGGTGAGCGTTCCACCGATATTGGTTTCAGAGGAAAAATTCACAACCCTGTTGGCTGCACCAAGCGCAGGCTTGTTAATGTTTATATTCCCAAAAAAGGAACCAGAATTGGTAATTACCGTCTGAGGAAGGTTGGCATTATTAAATGTAGTGGTTGCCGTTTGGGTAAATAAACCGGTCCCGTTATTGATAAAATTGCCGCGCAAACTCAGGTTTTTATCATTGGCATCAACTGTTACACCATTGGAAATAGTGAAATCACCGTAAGCAAAAACAGTATTGCCCGAATTGGCAGCAAACTGCTTGATGCCGGTACCGGCAAAAACCACATTGGGCAGGGAAACATCGGATGAACCAAAACCAATGGATTGAAAATCCCCATTAAAAGTGATGATGGTGGATGATGATGGATTGGGGTATGCTGTTGTGTTGAGCGTATAATTGCCGCCCACAAAAAAGGAAAAAGAAGAATCTCGGAATACAGCATTCCCTGATGATCTGGTGAAGTTACCAAGCAGTGTAAGATTACCGCATGCAGATTTATAACTATTGAAACCGCTGCCTACCAGATCTATGCTTCCGTATACCACATCATTGGAAATAAACTGTACTGAATTGGTACCCAAAGCAAGGCTGTACCTCACGGTAGAAAATGGTGATAGGGTACGCGTACCAAAGGTGAGCACCATGGAACGGAATGAGTTGGCTCCGTTGGTATTCAAAATGGTATAATCACCCAATGAAAAGGTACCGGTATTGTTATTTGTTACAACAAAAGCCTGAAGATCTATGAACAGGGTATTGATATTGGTTCCTCCATTATTTGATATCGTGAAATCACCATTTACAACCATGTTGTTGCTAAAGGTTTTGGTTCTCGGAGCGGTGGTGGAATTAGAACTGCAAACCAAATTCTGAAAAGTAAAAGTTCCTGTTCCTGTTACGGTTTGGTTGGCATCGGGCGCATTCAACCTCACTGTTTGGTCGTTGGTGAGTGCACATCCTGCGGGATTGTTCAGGTTGCCTTCTACATCAAGATCAAAACCCAGGAAATTCACCACCACATTGGTTGCGAGATTGAGATTGCCCCGAACAACCACAGAGCCATCCATGGTTTTGGTACCGGCGGTAAGGTTAAGTGTGCCGTATGCAATACCTCCTTTCACAACCTGGTTTCCTACATCGTAGAATGCACTTGTGGTAGGATCGATGGTAACGGCCCCAAAACCTGTAGGGAAATTATTGGTTCCTCGGATGTATAATGCCGCGTTGTTCAGTACCTTAAAATTGTATCCACTTTGTCCGGTAAGATTGGTGGAGGCGGAAACAACAAGGTTACCCGAATTGATGATGAGGTCATTGTTGATTGGCCAGTTTGTTGAAGTGGCAGGAGCCACAAAGCCGAATGTAAGGGTTGCACCTGCATTGAGGTTAGATACAATCAATACAGAGCCAAGGTTGGGGCTTGCCGTGTTGGTTTGAATATTTGCACCGGCTCCCAGAAAGGTTATGCTTCCCGTGAAATTGCAAATGCCATCCTGCCTGAAAGAACTTCTGAAGATAAGGTCGCCGGTGGCATTTACCTGTGCAGTAGAATTGATGGTAAATTGACCGTTTAATTCGAGGTTGCCGTCAATGGTTTTGGGGAAGGTTGCACCGCCATTGGAAAAAGTCAGATTTTGATAGGTACAATTGCTCGTAAAAGGAATGATTTGTGTTCTCCCGCTGGCAGAGAAGGTGAGCGTTCCGGTGGAGTTGAGTGTGCTTGTACCATCAATCGATAAATTTCCATTCAGAATATGGTTATGCGTGTTGGCGAGCAGGTTGCTGAAGTTTTGAAGGGAGAAATCTCCGTTTACAGTTACCGGAGCCTGAAAAATTGCCAGGCCACCTGAGAGGTTCAGGCGCAGGTTATTAAAAACAGAAGCCGTTTCAATCAATTGAATAGAATTAACTGAGTTAAATTCGATGGTACCAAGGCCGGTGAGCTGTCCCGAACCCTGCTCGTTCCAGTTTCCTTCTACATAGTGAGTAAGTCCCCCGTCATTTAATGTACAGGCATTGTTTAATACAACCTGACCTTTGATTGTGAAGGAGCTGTTGAGCGTGAGTGAAGTAGTGGGACTGCCCGTAAGCGTTAGGTGGTTAAGCTGATACAAACCTGCTCCGGATGCAGTAAGTGAGGAGCCTATGAATGTAGAATTTGCAACGCTGTTTACATTGTTGTAGAAATTAAGTGTTCCGGCATTGATAATGCTGCCGCGAAAAGTCACAGGGTGTGTGGCATCATTGGTTCCGCAAACAAACTGACCTGTTGCACCAATAGTGGTAACCCCGTTAATTGAGACTGTCCTGCCAATATTGTTATCACCTATGATGAGCGATCCATCGATGGTAAGTGCGGCAGTGGAAGGGTTCATATCTATTGTTACGACATGGCCATTCTGAATGACAAAATTATGTGTTCCGCTGGTCAGATCGACGGAAGGTGGTATGGTTCCTGAACCATTGGCCTGTGTGTTCCAGTTCGCAAGTGTTGAATATAAACCTGTTCCCTGAGAAAAATAAGTAGCAGAATAACTGCTGCCGACAAGGGAAAAACAAAGTAAAAATAGAGCAATACGGATTGAGGGACTTAATGATGTAAGATGATGCATAGTTGGTGTGGTTGTAAAAAGCCTGCAAAAGTAAAAGAAAATAAAGCCTTTTTCCGAATGCAAACGCATTGGCAAAAAGGTACTTAGCTTATGAAAAAAGAAGCCTTGGAAGAACGCTCGATTTTTAATTTCTTTGCCCAAATCCTCGCTCCATAAAGGAATTCGTGGGTTTTCATGACTTTGTCCCATGTATTTAAGTTTGTTTTCTTTTACGCTTTAACTAAGCCAAATAGACCAATAAAACCGATGATTACACGATAATCTTCGACAAAAGCAAATCTGATACTAACCCCTTCCCTTCCTGCTTACAGCCAAACAAATAAGGGGAGCCGGGCATTTAGTGAATGTCACAGCGTTTTGCGCCAACTGCTATTGATGCTGATATAGGCTCTGAAACCTTCCATCAATGAAGGATTAAGCGGGGAGGGAAAGCAGAAATGATATGCCTGCCAATCATTTACTTTTGGTATTGCATGCATCAGTGTAATAAAGTACATTCAGATCTGACTTCATACAAAGCCACATGAAAAAAAATATCTCCCCTCCTGTTCAGCTCCTCATGCAAATAATGGAGCACCATGCAAACAAGACCAAAGCCATACAGATGAGTGCGTACATGAAAAATAAATTTCCTTTTTATGGCATCCAAAAGCCAAAAAGAGCTGAACTTTTCAGGGAATGGAAAAAATTATACCCCGATGAAATAGCTTCATGGAACAGTACATTCATCAAAATGCTCTGGGAAAAACCGGAAAGGGAATTACATTATTGCGCGATGGATCTCATGCATTCGTGGAAAAAGAAGATGCAAAAGGAGCATATCATGGATCTTGAATACTGCATCAAGCATAACTCCTGGTGGGATACCGTAGATTATCTGTCAGGTACCCTGGCAGGGCAGTATTTTAAATTATATCCGGGTGAAATAAACCGAATCATCTCTAAATGGAATGCATCGTCTGATTTATGGCTGAACCGATCTGCCATCCTGTTTCAATTAAAATACGGAAAAGACACAGACCTCGAGTTGCTTGGTGAAATCATACAAACGCATAAACACTCAAAAGAATTTTTTCATCAAAAAGCCATCGGTTGGGCTTTGAGAACAGTGGCTCGATTCAATCCCGACTTTGTCAGAAAAATTGCTGAGGAAGGAGGCATTGCTGCACTAAGCAGGCGCGAAGCTTTAAAACATCTCTAAAGCATTTATTCCACTCCAATATGGAGTAGTGCATCGCCTTCATGTACAACCGGTTGGTTGTTGATGCCAATTAAAAAGCCATCTACATTGGACACGATAGGGTTTTGGTTATTGAGATACGGATCACTGACAATGCCAATGATTTCACCTTTCTCTATGTAGGTACCATATTTTTTTGAAGTACGAAACAAGCCGGAGGTTTTCGCTCTTGCCCACTTTGTATCCGTAATAAAAACAGATTCGGAAGGCTCTGCAATTGAAGGAATCATGCCTTTTGCAGAGAGCAAACGCAAACAACCCTGCACGCCTTCATTGATGGCCTGTTTATTGAATCGCATGGACTCACCACCCTCATACACCAAAATACTTTTTCCTCTTCGTGCAGCCTCGCGACGAAGTGATTTTTCCCTGAAAGGGGAATTAATGGTGAAAGGTGCGCCAAACATTTTTGCAAGATCGAGGTTGGCTTCATTATCAAAGGCGCACCTGATCTGGGGGTAATTATTGATTTTTGCTCCCCCTGTATGAAAATCAATTCCGAAATCAATTTGGGGCACAATCTCTTTCATCAAATCATACGCAATCCTGCTGCCCATCGAACCATTCTTGCTTCCGGGAAAACATCTGTTTAGGTCTTTTTCATCCGGCAAATCTCGCGAACTCAGAAGAAACGAAATCACATTTACAATAGGTATGATGATGATGGTACCGCTGAGTGGGTTTCTCACTTCATCCATCGCCAGCAGGTTGCGAAGGGTTTCTATACCATTTACTTCATCACCATGCACTCCCGCCTGAAACAAAACTACAGGTCCCGGATTCATGCTGCGCATTACAAATACAGGAACATCGATGGGCGTGCGGGAAGGAAGATAATAGGTATTAAGAATATGCTCTCCCGATTGACCGGGCAAAAATTCCTTTTTATTGATGATGATACGCTGCATACTTATTTTGAGATGCTTTTTCCGGACTGATAATGATCAATACCTGTTTGTAAAAAATCATCAAAAGCATTCACATCCGGATTGTATCCGCTGGGTGTGGTGAGCAATTGCTCATTGCCATCGAGCAAAACATAAAACGGTTGGGTGTTTGTAGCATATCTTTCTGTTTGCAAATCACTCCATTTGTTACCTATGGTTTTAATTTTTTTTCCGGTTGTTTTACTCACTTTTTTCTCATCTTCGGGAAGTTCGGTTTTGTCGTCTACATATAGAGAAACAAGCACATAATCATCCCTGAGTTTCTTTAGAATTTGTGGTTCCACCCATACTTTGTCTTCCATTTTTCGGCAGTTTACACAGCTCCAACCGGTGAAATCAACCATGAGTGGTTTTTTCATTTTTCGGGCATAGTCCAGTGCAAGTTGGTAATCATGGAAACAATTCAGGTTGTGCGGACAATGATCGGGATCGGTTCCCGGAATATGTCCTTCGCTTCCCGAACCCATCGCATTGTTGGAAGCAGAGAGTGTCCATCCTTCTGTATAAAATGTTGGAGGTGGAAAACCACTAATGATTTTAAGAGGAGCTCCCCACATGCCGGGAATGAGATACACCACGAAAGAAAAAACCAAGATGGAGATCATCAGTCGTCCAACTGACAAGCTTTTGGTTTCGCTGTCATGTGAGAGTTTGAATTTGCCGAGAAGATCCACTCCCAACAGAAGAAATATCACAATCCAGAGGGCAATAAAAACCTCTCTGGTAAGGATTCCCCAATGGTAGGCAAGATCTACATTAGATAAAAATGTGAGGCCGAGTGCCAGTTCGAGGAAGCCGAGAAAAACTTTCACAGAGTTGAGCCATCCACCGGATTTCGGCAATGTATTAAGCCAACCCGGAAATGCTGCAAACAATCCGAAAGGAAGGGCCAGTGCCAAACTAAATCCCATCATGCCAAGGGCAGGGTTCAGTACATTTCCTCCCACGGCTGCCTGCACGAGGAGTGTACCAATGATGGGGCCTGTGCAGGAAAAGGAAACAAGAGAAAGCGTAAAGGCCATGAAAAAAATTCCAATAAGGCCGCCTTTCTCTGAGCGTTGATCGGCCCGGTTGATCCATGCGCTGGGAAGCGTGATTTCGAATGCCCCTAAAAACGAGGCGGCAAACACCATGAAGATGATAAAAAAAGCCATGTTCATGATGCCATTGCTGGCAAGGGCATTGAGGGCGTCGGGACCAAGAGAAAATGTAACCGCCAATCCTATGCCTACATAAATAACCACGATAGAAACTGCGTAAATAAGTGCATTTACAATGCCTTTTTTTCTGTTACCGCTTTGTTTAGTAAAGAAGCTAACCGTAAGAGGAATCATTGGAAAAACACAGGGCGTAAGCAGGGCCAGAAAACCACCCAAAAATCCGGCAAAGAAAATGCCCCACGCTCCCGGACCTTCTGTAGGCTTCGCCTCCTTAGGGGCAACCTTGGTTTGGTTTGTTTTTTCAGGAATCACCACATGGGCTGTATCCGTGAGTTTGATTTCAGTATTTGTTATTTTCTCAAGGGAAGAGTCTGAAGCTGCCTTTACAGATTCCTTCAGGGCTGGCATTGCAAAAGAAAACTCCACATCTTCGGGAGGCAGGCAACGGCCTTCTTCGCAGGTCATGAAATTAAGGGAACCTTTGAGTGAGAAAGCAGGGCCAGCGGTAATTTTGTTGCGTTGGGTAAAGGTGGCACGGTTTTCAAAATAGGCCACTTTCATTTCGAAGTTCGAGTCGTAGTCTGTTTTGGGGGCAGGACTTTAGGTTGTCTTGCCCGTGCGGCTGTAGCGCGGAGAATTTTCGAAAGTAAAAGTGGTTGCCACGGGTCCTTGGTCACTTTCTAAGAATTGGGAATAGATATGCCATCCCTTATTGATTTTTGCGAGGAACAGGAGTTCGTATTCCGTATCGGAGATTTTCTTTTTGTCGAAAGACCAGGATACGGGGCGCATGATTTGCGCGTGTTGGCTGAGCGATATGCTGCAGAGCAGTGTTAGCAGGAAAAAAAACTTCTTCATAAACCCATGTGCTAAGGTACTAAACAATTGCATGTATCAAGTATTGCAGCGGGATGATGCATCGGATAAACCGGGATTTAGGATTTTTTTATTTGCAAA
>JBKCNM010000077.1:0-19214 GCA_046297395.1 Bacteroidota bacterium | reverse complement strand
GTGTATAATACAATTGTGATAGGCACGCAAGAATGGATGGCAGAAAACCTCAAAGCAAGCCATTACCGCAACGGAGATGCCATACCTGTGGTAGCGGATTCTGCTACCTGGGTGAATACACTCAATGGCGCCACCTGTTTTTATGATAACGACAGTGCAGCAAACAACTGCGCTTATGGCAAATTGTACAATTGGTATGCAGCAAGCGATGTGCGTAACCTGTGCCCAGCGGGCTGGCATGTGCCTACCGATGCAGAATGGACTACCTTAACCACCTTTTTAGGTGGAGAAAATGTAGCGGGTGGCAAAATGAAAAGCACGGGCACGCAGTATTGGTTAAGCCCCAATGCAGCCGCCGACAACAGCAGCGGATTTTCAGGTCTTCCGGGCGGTAACCGCTACTTCGATGGAGTATTCAGCAACATTGGCGACTACGGGCACTGGTGGAGCTGTACGGAGTTCAGTACAAACAATGCCTGGTACCGATCCATGAATTACCATAATGGCGCTGTAAACAGGCTCAATGTCAGTAAAACATATGGGTTTTCTGTCCGATGCCTCAGGGATTAGAATTCATTTGATTCATTTGACACTTGGGGTTTGGGGCGCAGCCCCAAAGACATTTTTAAAATGCCCATTGCCGGCGCACGCGGCAGACTTGCGCCGGCGGTAGGTTTTGTTCCGGCTTGTTTCTATTTCATCTTCAAATGCATATTTTTGAGGCAATGAGCCCTTTGCTGAAGCAAGTACTTTTTTTTGCTTGTGTTTTACTTGCCTCTCTTGCCCCTGCATCCCCTTTTGTGAGGTCCTTTCATAGCGCGCAATACTCGGGCGGACACCAAAACAATTTTGATTTTAGCCAGGACAATTCAGGCAATATCTACATAGCCAACGGAACCTTTTTGCTGAAATACAACGGCATTGAATTTTCCTCTCCCGTAAACTCCATGCAGGGCAGGGTAACCAGCGTATTGTGTCACCAAAACCTTGTTTACACAGGAGGTGATGGCGACATTGGCGTGGTGAGCGAAGCCTCAGCAGGTACAATGAAGTACCAATCATTCAGCGACCGGCTTCCTGCAAACCTCAGGGATTTTCAAACGGTTTGGGATATCTTTTCGAGAGGGAATGAGGTTTGTTTTTTTACCAATGACCTCATCATCCGAAAACAAGGCAATGCTTTTTCCGGCATTTTTCCTCAAAAAGGAAATACTTTTCATAAAATTTTTTTTCCATCCTCCACCACCACCATTCTTCGTGAGCAGGGAAGGGGACTCTGTCGTTTGGGCAAAGGCAGCGAAGTAACCTTGCTCAAGGGCGGAGCCTATTTTGCCAATATCAAGGTGGATTATGTGACCGCCCGGCCCCATGGCTTGTTGGTAGGCACCCGCGAAAAAGGATTTTTTTTACTCGACACCCTCCTTGGAAAAGTGCTTCCTGTATGGAAAGAGTTAAGCAGGGAGATGGCCAACCATGAACTTTTTTGCGGGGTGCAGTTAGATGCCCAAACCTTTGCCCTGGGTACAAGACAGAACGGTTTGTACATAGCCGACAAGGAAGGCAGCATCAGGTATCATCTATCTACCGCCAGGGGCCTAAGCGACAACAATGTAACGAGCCTGTTTTTAGACCGTAACCATTTGCTTTGGGTAGCAAGCATGGATGGCATCTCTTTGGTGGAGCTCAATGAATCGCTTCATCTGTACGACAAAAAATACAATTTGCCCAATACCATTAACAAGACGCTGGTAAATGATGGCATCCTTTATGTAGCCACCGACAGAGGCATTTACAAAGCCGATGCAAAGCAAAGCAATCCGGTGTTTGAACAGTTTGCCCTCAAAGGCGTGGAGTGTTTTGACATGTTGTGCTTGCGAAACAAAAACAAAAACATCCTCCTGGTTGCCGGCAGCAAAGGCTTATTTGCTCTGGAAGGAGAAAAAATCAGTTTGCTTTCCGAAGACTACACCACGGTGATTACCCCTGCGGGAGCTCAAGCAAATACAGCCTGGGTAGGAGGGGTAGATTGTTTGCGAAAGATTCGTTTGGAAGACAGGCCGGTAACAGAAGAAAACATTTTTCATCGTTTTGATAGTCTTCTCACCCGTGAGATTCCGGAAATCCGTTCGCTCAAGCAAATTGGCAATACCTTGTTTTTTTCGGTAGAATATGGAGGAATTTATTCACTCGATGTGAACGATTCCGGCTATAACCTGAGAAAAGTGAATTTGGGCACGCTCTCGGCGCTTCGCGAGAATCATTACATGCTCGAAGTTTTTCAGCAACAATTGGTGTTTACTACCCAATTGGGCTTGTATATGCTCCGGCAGGAGCAAGGCAAAACCTCGGTAAAGCCCCTCATTACTGCCCGTGAGCTGGGATCTCCCTATGACAGTTTATATAGTTTTTCTGTGCTTACAATAGGGGATTCATGTGTTTTTTTGAATTGTGACGAAGTCACCGATCACAAATTGTATTTCCTGAGGTATACCAACGGAAAGTGGTCAAAAAATGCAGATGCATTTATCAGGCTTAACAAAATGCAGAAAAACAGCATGTGGTTTCATGCAGAAAACCAAAGCGTGCTGATGAGCATGAACGGAGGATTGGCAGTTTACTATCCGGCACTTGTTTTTCATCCTGAGAAATATTTTGAGAACAGCATTCGCAGGGTCATGGTTAACGGAAACATCTGCATATATGGAGGAAATTATGATGTGCCATTGTCGGCAAACAGCGCTGAATTTTTTTCGGACGGAAAAATGGTGCTGCCATACCGCATGAACCAAGTAGATTTTTTGTATGCAGCCAATAGTTTTGTGAATTCCGACAACCTGTATTTCTCTACTTTTTTACAACCCATCGACCGGGGATTCACTCCCTGGAACCAATCTGCAAGCAGGGATTTTCTGAATCTTCCTGAAGGCGATTACACCTTTGTGGTGAAGTCAAAAAACATGTATGGATTCAAGGGAAAGACGGCTGTATTTTCATTTAAGATTCTTCCTCCATGGTATCGTACCTGGTGGGCATACCTGGTTTATTTTTCAGGATTCTCAGGCTTGTTCTACCTCTCGCTCAAATTGAATACACTCAGGTTGCGCAAAAAAAATATCGTGCTCGAAAGGATGGTGGATGACCGGACCACCGAGATTAAAAAACAAAAAGCCCATATTGAGGAAATCAACCGCGAGATTACAGACAGCATCAATTATGCAAAAATCCTGCAGACCAATGTGCTTCCGGAGCCGGATTATTTCAAGGAAGTATTGCCCACGGGATTTGTTTTTTTTCAACCCAGAGACATCGTGAGCGGGGATTTTTATTGGTTGAGTCGCAGTCCGCAAAACGCCGTCCGCCTGGTGGTGGCAGATTGCACAGGCCATGGTGTGCCCGGCGCATTTATGAGTATGCTTGGCATTGAGAAGATTTCGTATGTATGCGATCAGGAGCTGCTTTCTCCGAACCCTGCAAGTGTGCTTGCCAATGTGAACAGGGAGATGAAGCGATCCTTGAAACAAGAAAAGGAAAACTCCATCAAGGATGGGATGGAGATGGCCTACTGTGAATATGATGCCGAAGCAAACAGGCTGGTATTCTCCGGAGCAAACCGACCTTTGTTTATTTTCAGGGACGGCGCTTTGTGGCGAAACATCAAAGGAACAAAGGCAGGTATTGGAGGTACCACCAAATCTGATCAGGTTTTTGAAGAGCATACCCTGGAATTGCAGAAGGGCGACCGTGTGTATATGTTTAGCGACGGCGTGGTAGATCAGTTTGGCGGACCGGAAGGGAGAAAACTCTTAACCAAAAATTTTATAGCCATGCTCACCGATTTGCAAAACACTTCCATTCATGAGCAGTCAAAAAAAATCCAGACATTTTTTACTGAATGGATGGGAACCGAACACTTTCAGGTAGACGATATTCTGGTGATAGGCTTTGAGGCCTGATTCCTTTTTTTTTCGGAAGCTTTCGCCTTGCCTTGTTCAGAAGATGGGCTTGGCTGCTATGCAGTATCTTTTGCAAGCAATTCAAAGAGTTAGCACACAAAGCATTTGCATGCCGGTTTTGTTTGTGGTGCTTGCAGGATATGCAGGGGCATGAACATCATCCCCCGGCAACGACGATGTTGATTTGAAGCAAAAAATCATTGAGGATAAACCAATCTTTTTCTGAACCGGGCTTGCCCTGTGCACCATACTCGATGCCATATTTTGTTCTGTCTATGCTGACTGTGGCACTGGCATTTTTCCCATGTTCTGTTTTTGTGATTTGTGTTTTAAAACTGATGGGATGCTCCTTGTCTTTTATTTTCATGTTTCCGCTTACTTCGTAAGCATCATTTCCGAGGGGCTTGGCAGCGGTCATTGTAAAAGTGGCAACAGGATATTTTTCAACCTCAAAAAAATCAGCATCAGAGATGTGGCTCACCAGTTTTTGATTTTCTTCGGGTTCGGTGATGTCGGTAACCGTGATGGATTTCATATCAGCTTCGAACATCCCGCCAATGAGAACATCATTTTCAAAACGGAGTTCAGCTTTAGAGAGTTGTATTTTACCGGTATGCGTATCGGTGATACTTTTTCCGCTCCAGCCGATCTCACTTTTTGTTTTGTCGATGGGTGGAACAACTACGCGCTTGCTGTTGTAGATAAACCAGGCAGATAATGCGATGGCGCCGGCAAGGGCCACAAGAATGATTTTTTTCATAAAGCAGTGTTTTGCAAGGTGCAAGATATTGGGATGAATTGAACTTGCTTGTTAATTTAGGGTGAATAGTTCTTAACAATTGATAAACCCCCGGATTTGCAATTTGTTTTTTAGGGTTGTTTGATAAAGCTTTTGGTTTCTTCGCCAATGCGGATGAAATACACACCCGGAGATAGTTTGCTGATATCTATCTTTTGATCTGCTCCTGTGCTTGATTCCATAGATTGAATTTGCATACCGATGGCATTATACAGGATGCAGTTTTTTTCTTTTGTGCCGGAGAGGATGATGTGTTCCCCGGCAGGATTCGGATACAGCCTCAGGTCCTCCTCTTGCCCGGGTTCAATACTGCTCTGAGGATCCTGTTTTCCACAGAGCACCAGTGTTTGCAGCAGAAGGGTTTGTGTAAATAGACTTACATCCTGCAATTGGTATCCGGGCTGAAAAACTGTGCAGCCTTTTTTTACAGTTCCGGTATAGGAGGGCAGCACAGAAACTGTGTAGTCCTGTTCTGTACAACCGATCATGTTTTGGGCATTGCTGCGGATAAACAAGCCGTTTTTCCGCGCTGCCTGCAGGCTGTCGGGCAAGAAGCCACTGCACACAAATCCCCCGTTGGGCAGGGCTTTTGTTTGTTTGATCTCGCAGTTTCCGTCAAAGGGAAGAAGCAATTTTGAGATGTTGCTGCTGCCGGCAGAGACCTTGCAAAGAAGAGCCCGTTCTGCCATGCCTGCCTGCGTGGTATCTGCATCGATGGTAGCGCTTAACAGGATGCTTCCGTCGAAAAGGCCTTCGGCCTGCATCCCTTTCGAAGAAACGATGCGAGCCACTGAGCTTGTTTGCACAGTATCGGCATTGGCATTGATGCGCAGCAGTGTGGCCTCGGAACTTTGGGGGCTTATTCTTCGCATGCCCGCAAGGGTGATTTGTGCATTGGCACCCGGCACCATGCTGAACATTTGTTCATCGCTTGTTGGCAGGCCATATAAACGACTTAGCAAGGTATCTCCGGGGGCATTGAGTCTGACAAGAAAAAAGTCGCTGCTGTTGTTTATCAGTGCACTTCCACCCAGGGCAAGGTCGCCGCCGAAGAGTGGCAAGGCACAGGAGAAGTGTTGGTTTGTACCGGCTGCGTATGCTGCCTGCCATAGCAAATCACCGTTTGCGGAGAGTTTGGCGGCATAGGCAGCAAGGGTGTCTGTGGCGGTGCGTGAAGAGCCGCCCAGTAGCCAGCTTCCATCGGGCAGCATGTCGAGAAAACCGGGTTGTTCTGATTCGCTTCCCCCAAGGATTTTTGCCCATTGAGGCTGTCCTTGCAGATCGGTTTTTACCAGGAGAAAATCGTTTTTGCTGCTGTCGGAACCAAGGCCCATGGCATCAGCCAGCATCAGGTATCCACCTGCAGGAGAGGCCTTCACAGAGAAGCCTTGCACATCCTTGTTGCTTCCGTAATGCCTTGCCCAGGTGAGGCTGCCAATGGAATCGGTTTTTACCAGCAAGGCCATTTTTTTTCCGCTGGTATCGGCATGGGTGCCACAGAGGATCATTCCTTTGTCTGCTGTTGGGAACAGGGATTGGAAGAGCACACTGCCCTCCTCTTCGCCGCAAATCCGGAAAAAAGGTGACTGGGCTTTGGAAACTTGTATGCCAAGGAGCAGCCATGGCGCGGTGAGAAGAAAGAGGAGTCTTGCCATCATGGGACAAATAAAGTTTTTTTTCAGGAAACTTTTGACACATAAAAAGTTTCCATAGTTTTGCCCCCGTTTTTATGAGCGACATCAGAGGCAGGATATTGCAAACATCGAGGGACATGTTTTTCCGATATGGGATCAAGTCCATCACGATGGATGATATATGTCGTGAGATGGGAATCAGCAAGAAAACATTTTATCAGTTTTTTGAGGAAAAGAACCAGTTGGTAGAGGAGTTGGTGAAGCTAACCACCGAGGACAATTTGCGTGTCATCAATGGCTTTGTGAATGAAGCTGAGCATGCCATTCATGAGTTTATGTTATTGATGCGGCACATGTCGGGTTTTTTTTCCGACATGAATCCGGTGATGCTGTATGACATGTACAAATACCATGTTGAGGCCTATGGTGTTTTCAGGAAATACCGCGACAAAGAGATTTATCGTGTAGTAAAGCAAAACCTGGAAAGAGGCATCAAGGAAAAACTATATCGGGACGATATTCCGGTGGGTATTCTTGCCAAGCTTCGTATTGAGGAGGTGAACATGATGTTTAATCCGGAAATTTTTTCCAAAGAAGGATACAGTTTTGTGCAGGTGCAGTTAGAGCTGATGAAACATTTTTTACATGGTATTGTCACCCTGCGGGGTCACAAGCTGGTGAATGAATACATGCATACTTATGAAATGGAAAAATAATCACATACAAGTTCCTGGACTTATGAAATGTAAAAGCGGGTCATTGATTCCCCTCTTTGTTTTGATATGCTGTTCTGCTACAGGGCTGGCGCAAAATGCATTTACCCTGAAGGAGGCGCAGGATTATGCGGTAAAAAACAATGTGAACAACATCAATGCCGCATTGGATTTAGACCGGGCACGGGCCGACAAAAACGACATTCGTGGCATAGGCTTGCCTCAGGTAAACGGTTCATTCGACCTGCGTGATTTTATTGTGATACCTACCTCATTGATACCCGGTCAGTTTTTTGGTGCACCTGCCGGAACTTTTATTCCGGTTCGATTTGGTACCCGATACAATGCCACCGGGGCCGTGAATGTTTCACAGTTGTTGTTCAGCAGTGATTATCTGATTGCGTTGCAGGCATCCAAGGGATACCTTGAGCTCACAGAAAAAGCGGTGAAAAGAACGGAGGTAGAAACGCGTGTGTCGGTGGCGAAGGCCTATTACGGAGCTTTGGTAAACCAGTATCGTTTAAAGAGTCTTTTGCTGTCTATGGAGCAATTAAAAGCCACGCTCGACGAACTTGCGCAAATGAACAAAGCCGGTTTCGTAGAAGAGATTGATGTGCAAAAGCTGGAAGTAAATTACAACAACTTGCAGGTTGAGAAAGATAAGATAGAACGATTGCTAGGCATATCAGAGGTCTTGCTGAAGTTTCAGATGGGTTTTGAGATGGAGAAAGCCATCTCCCTGAAAGATTCCTTGAGTCTTTCGCAAATTCCGGGAGAAGATCAGTTAGACAACAGCAAGGCTTCTCCTGAAAACAGGGTAGAGTTTCAGTTGCTCAAAAAATCGGTGGAGATGAACCGTCTTAATCTCAAGAGATACCAGTATGCCTACCTGCCCACGCTTGCCGGTTATGCTTCTTTTCAACAAGTAGCCCAGAGAAATGAGTTTGATATTTTTAAGTCGGGTGGTGTTTGGTTCGGCACCCAGCTGATTGGTGCAACACTTAACTTGCCCATCTTTGATGGTTTTCAGAAACATTACAAAATCCAAAAAGCCAGGATTGACCTGATGAAATCAGAAAACTCACTGAAGCAATTCGGAGAGGTAGCCAAGCTGGAGACATCTTCTGCACAGGCGGCATACAACAATGCGCTTCGCAGTTTTGTCATCCAGAAATCGAATATCGAACTGGCCAAAAAAGTATTGAACACAGTGCGCATCAAGGAGCGTGAAGGCATTGCGGGCAACCTCGAACTGATTACTGCACAAACAACACTCAACCAATCCGAGAACAACATGTATGATGCGCTCTACAACTATTACATCGCAAGGGTTGATCTCGACAAAGCTCTCGGCAACATTAAATAAACACATGAAAAAATTTCCATTCACCATCCATCCATACCTGATGAAAACCAACATCTACCTGCTTTTTTGCATTCCTGCTGCACTGCTTTTTTCTTGTGGCGGAAAACAAGCCAACGACAAAAAAGCCGAACTTGACAAGTTGAAGAAACAACAGGCAGAAATCACTGCCAAAATTAAAACCCTGGAAAGTGAAATAGGGGAAAGTACAACAGGTTCAGCGCATGTAAAGGTTGTTACTGCGGATGAGGTTGTTTCAGGCGTATTTGAAAATGAGCTCATCGTACAGGGTCATATTGAGGCACCCGAAAATGTGGTTGCCAATACCAAGTCTCCTGCACCTGCTACTGTTACCCGCATTTTGGTAAAAGAAGGTGCACTTGTTAAATCAGGACAACTGCTTGCAGAGACCGATGTGTCGGCCATGGTATCCGGAATGGAGGCTGCCAAGGTGCAGTTGGCCACAGCGAGTGTACTCTATGAGAAATACAAAAAACTATGGGAGCAGAAAATTGGTACTGAGGTGCAATACATCAATGTAAAATCACAAAAAGAAGCCGCCGAAAAACAAGTAAATGCACTGTCTGAACAAATCAATATGTCGCGCATCTATGCACCTATAGACGGAGTGGTAGATGAGGTGATGCTCAAGGTAGGACAACCGGCTTCTTCTGCCATCCCGGGCAATGGCATACGCATCGTTAACATGAGTAAGCTCAAGGCCCGCGCAGACATTGCAGAAACCTATGCCCGCAGTGTGCGCGCCGGAAACAATGTAACCGTGGAATTTCCTGATGGAGGAGACATGTGCAAATCCACCCTGAGTTATGTGGGTAAATCCATCAACAATCTCACACGCACCTTTCATGTTGAAGTGGCCTTGCCCGAAAAAGGAACATTTCAGGCCAATGCGCTTGCAGTGCTTCGTATTACTGATTACAGAAATGAAAAAGCCCTGACTGTTCCGGTTAACTGCGTTCAGAATTCTGATGAAGGACATTATGTAATGCTCATGATCAACAAAGGAAAAGGAATGGTAGCCGAAAAGCGGATGATAAGCATTGGTAAAAACAATGGCCGCAGGGTAGAGATTCTTTCCGGACTTGCAGCAGGAGAGCGGGTAATTACATTTGGTTTTCAGGACCTGAATAGCGGTGACCCTGTAGCACTTAAATAATCTTACGAAAGCTTCTTACATGAAAGACCTTAAAAAAGAATTCGGCCCAACCACCTGGTCAATCAAGAACAGGACGGCGGTATTTGTGATGACCATCATCATCACCTTTGCCGGGTTTCTGTCATACCTGAATCTCCCCAAAACAAAGTTCCCCGACATTGTGATTCCAACCATTTATGTAACCACCATCAATGCCGGAACTGCACCAAAGGACATGGAAACCCTGATCACCACACCATTGGAAAAACAGATCAAGGGAATTTCGGGGGTAAAAAAACTTACCTCCAACTCCATTCAGGATTTCTCCAATGTGATTGTGGAGTTTAATACCGATGTAAATGTGAGTGAGGCCAAGCAAAAAGTGAAGGATGCGGTTGACAAAGCCCGTACCGATTTGCCTCAGAACCTTACCCGTGAACCCAATGTGCAGGAAGTAAACTTTTCTGATATGCCGGTGCTGTATATCAACATCAGCGGTGACCTTGATTTGAATAAACTCAAGCAATATGCGGAAGAAATAAAAGATCGTTGCGAATCACTCAAGGAAATTACCCGAGTAGACATTGTTGGCGCATTGGAAAGAGAGATTCAAATCAATGTTGACAAACACAAAATGGAGGCAGCCAACCTCACCATGGGAGATATTCAAAGGGCCATTGCTTTTGAGAACAGCACCATCAGCGGAGGTTCCATCAAGATGGATGAGGTAAGGCGCAACATCGCCATCAAAGGTGAATTCAGTAATGTGGAGTTGCTCGACAACATCATCCTTCGCTCTCAGTCAGGTGCCATTGTTTACCTCAAGGATATCGCAGAAATTAAAGACAGCTATAAAGAGAAAGAGAGCTATGCGCGTTTGGCTCATAAAAATGTAATTACGCTGAATATTATCAAAAGAGCCGGAGAAAATCTCATTGAAACTTCAGACAAGGTAAGGGCCATCGTAAATGATCTTCAGGCTACGAGATTTCCGCGTGCCCTCAAAGTTACGCTCACAGGCGATCAGTCTTCTCAGACAAGGACCACCATCAAGGATTTGATCAATACCATCATCATTGGCTTTGTACTTGTACTTATCATCCTCATGTTTTTTATGGGAGTGACCAACGCCTTTTTTGTGGCATTGAGTGTTCCTCTCAGCTGTTGTGTGGCATTTTTGGTTTTCCCAACCATCGGATTTGAGTTGAACATGATTGTATTGTTTGCGTTTTTGCTTGCACTCGGAATTGTGGTGGATGATGCCATTGTGGTGATTGAAAATACCCATCGTATTTACGAGAATGGAAAGATGAGCATCATGGATGCTGCGAAATATGCTGCCGGAGAAGTTTTTCTGCCGGTGTTATCAGGTACGCTTACCACCCTTGCACCTTTTGTTCCGCTTGCTTTCTGGAGTGGCATCATCGGGAAGTTTATGTTCTACCTGCCGGTTACCCTTATTGTTACCTTGCTTGCCTCTCTTATTGTAGCCTACATCATCAACCCTGTGTTTGCTGTTCAGTTCATGAAACCACACCACGAGGACGAAGGCAAGGAAACATTTGCAAGCGGCATTAAAAAACTGAAGGTAACCAGTGTGGTGATGCTCTCGCTTGTAATCATCTGTTACCTGGGTGGTGCCAAAGGCACCGGCAATTTCCTCCTGCTGATGTTGCTGCTGGTGTACCTCAATAAATTTGTGCTCACCAAAATGATTTTTGCCTGGCAAAACAAAGTATGGCCGGGTATCCAGGAACGATATGCCCGTTTGCTCAACAGGATGCTGAACGGAAGAGGAGCTGTTTATTTGATTCTTTCTGTGGTGGGGTTGTTTATTCTCAGCATCATCGTAACAGGTATAGCAAAACCCAAAGTGGTTTTCTTCCCTTCCAGTGATCCCAATTTTGTTTACACCTATATCAGTTTGCCGGTGGGTACCAGTGTAGACTACACAGATAGCATCACAAGGCTAGTGGAAGAACGCATTTACAAAGTAGTGGAGCCCGATGGCAAGCCCAATCCCATTGTTGAATCTGTGATCTCAAATGTGGCAGTAGGTGCTACCGATCCCAACAGTGGCGACCGAAGTGTGGCTTCCAACAAGGGAAAAGTTTCGGTGGCATTTGTAGAATTCGAAAAGAGGGAAGGAAAATCTACTTCTGTTTACCTGAGCAAGATACGCGAATCAGTGAAAGGAATAGCAGGTGCAGAAATTATCGTGGACAAAGAGGCCAATGGTCCTCCCGTGGGTAAAGCCGTGAGTATTGAAATTACCGGTGAAGACCTGGATGAGCTGGTGCTTGCTTCCAAAAAAATCAAACTCTATCTCGATTCACTTCAGATATCAGGGATTGAAGAACTCAAATCGGATATTCAAAATGTAAAGCCTGAACTGGTGGTGGATATCAACCGCGAAAGAGCCAACCGTCAAGGTATTTCCACTGCCCAGATAGGAATGGAAATACGCAATGCAGTTTTCGGGATAGAAGCTTCCAAGTTCCGCGACGAAAATGATGAGTATCCTATTCAGATCAGGTTCAAGGATGAACAACGCAACAACATCAATGAACTGATGAACCAAAAAATTACCTTCAGAGACATGAACATGGGAGGGATGTTGAGGCAGGTTCCCATCTCAGCACTTGCAGATATTCGCTATGAAAACACCTTCGGTGGGATCAAACGCAAAAACCAAAAACGCATTGTTACGCTCGAATCAAATGTGCTCGAAGGTTATACACCCAACGAGGTGGTTGCCGCTGTGCAAACAGCTCTCAAAGGTATTGCGTTGCCCGAGGGAGTAAATATCCGCATGGGTGGTGAACAGGAAGAGCAGGCAGCAACAGGTGCATTTTTAGGAACGGCTTTGTTGGTGAGTCTTGGACTCATGCTGCTGATTCTTGTGATTCAGTTTAACTCGGTTGGCAAGCCTTTGCTCATTCTATCAGAAATTATGTTCTCTGTTATAGGTGTTTTGCTCGGCTTAAGTATTACCGGAATGAGTATTTCCGTTGTGATGACCGGTGTAGGAATTGTTGCCCTCGGTGGCATCGTGGTTAGAAACGGTATTTTGCTTGTGGAGTTTACCGACATCCTGATTGAAGGCGGCATGCCCTTGCGACAAGCAGTGGTTGAAGCAGGAAAAACAAGGATGACTCCCGTGATTCTTACGGCCTCTGCTACCATCCTTGGCTTGATTCCTCTTGCAGTAGGATTCAACATTGATTTCGTTTCCCTCTTTCAGGAATTTAATCCCCACATCTTTTTTGGAGGCGACTCCGTTGCCTTCTGGGGTCCGCTCAGCTGGACCATGATTTTTGGTTTGTCGTTTGCCACTTTGCTCACTCTTTTTCTGGTGCCCGCCATGTACCTCGTTTACGGTTCTTTGCGCGAAAAAATTTATGGCAAACCAAAAACTTCCTGATGAACCTATCACCAACCAAATAAAAGCAAACAGGGCACCCCTACAAGGGTGCTTTGTTTTTTTACATGGTACAATTGTTATACAGTTTTTTAAACAGGCTGTTTGAGCCTGCCGGGAAATGCGCTGAATGGCTGTTTCAGTGAAGCTTTATTTTTGCACTGATATTGACTCAAAGGGCTTTTAGAAATTTCTCTTCAAGTGATTTGATGAATACGAAAAGGAACATTTATAGCTGCTACTATTTTTTGTTGTAGCATATTTTTTTGGTCAATACTTTTTCATTTTCTTCAATCCTGAGGATTAGCATTTGGGATGCCTGTAAACTTTCTGAGAGACTTAAGCTGATATATTGTTTGCTTTTGTTTCCTTCTATTTTCCAATCCTGTATTTTTTTTCCATGGATATCCATGAGCCTGATCACTGCTTGCCTTCCTGCAAATGGAGTTTCAAGAAGTAGATGGTTCTCTGTGAATTCCCTGATTTGCCAATCAGAACAGTCTGCATGGTTGTTGATGCCTACCGTGCCGGTTACTGTTTTTCTGGCGAGCACAACATTGTCGAGAATCAGGTTGGATGTCCAAATAAAATTGGCATTGCCCCAAGCTGTGGATGCAAAATTTACATAAGCAGGCTGATTGGTTACCTGGGAGGCAGGATAGAGATGCGCCTGAGGCCACTCCGAATCATCAAACAAGGGTTGAATCCAGTTGCTGTCTATCGGATAATGTGCAGCAAAACAATTGGCATTGCAGCTTGGTGCATTGGTCAAACCTGCAGTAGATCGGGTATGATCGGGCAGTTGGTTGATGCCTCCGGGCTGTTCAAGCGGGGCAATATAAAACACCTGTGCTTTCCAGCTTGTATCGCTTACCGTGCCATCGCTGAATTGTGCAATAAATCCTCCGTCACCCGGATGGTAATTGTCGCCTGCCTGCACCTCGCTGCCAAGTCCGGGATGTTCCTCCCAGTCAACCATGGCTACTGCAAGGGTATAAGGTGCGGCCACACGAAACTTCACCATGCATGCATTAAATGGGGTAAACGGAACAGGATCGGTACCAATCAGTACGCCATTTACATAGAGCTCAAAATAATTGTCGCAGAACAAAAATCCGGTGATGGTTTGTCCGTTGGGATCGATGATCTGCTCTTGCAGCGTGGAGGTATTTACTTGTGAAAAATTGGCAGGTGTAATGCCGTTGCATGTGTTATACATATCGGGCAGGTGAGGAGCGGTGTAAAAATTTACCGCAGCGGGCACATCCCATATGTTGCCATTGTTGTCGGTAATCCGGCCAAGAGGAGTAATGTGGTTGCTCGGACAAGCGGGCATCATATCGGCAATCAGGATGCTGCCTTGTCCTTGCGTATAAAAAGGTTGAGCCAGTATTTGTGTGGAGAGAAGGGAGCAAATAAAGAAGGGGGCAGAGGCTGCTGCGCCCATCAAACGCAATAGGAATTTCATGGTGTTTGGTTGGTGGTGTAACTCATCAAAGGTATTTTTTTTGATGGTTTGCAGCCCTATGATTTGGTTTTTTTCAACCTGCTACTTGATTAGAATCAAATAGTGGTTTTTACTTCCATTTTTTAGGCTGAGTTGAGGTTAAGGAAAGATGTTTTACCTGCTAATCATGAAAGCATAATCCCTCTTGTCTCCAAACCCAGATGAAATTGCCTGCTTGTTGTTTCTTTTGTTGCCGGCCCTTTCCCATCCGGGGGAGTACATGCTTTGCCTCTTGGCGGGCATGTTCAGCATCAAGTCCAAACTATACCTATGCAGAAATGATGTAAACACCTACCTTTGCGGGCATGTCGAAATTTTATCCACTCCACATAACAGAGGTAAAAAGGGAAACGCCTGAAGCGGTATCAGTATCTTTTGCCATTCCAAGTGAACTTGCTTCCAAATTTGCTTATAAGCAAGGCCAGTACATCACTTTTAAACTACAGGTTGAGGGACAGGAAATACGCCGATCTTATTCAATCTGTTCCTGTCCATATACTGATGCGTTTTTGCAGGTTGCCATCAAGGAAGTGCAGGGTGGAAAAGCCAGCACCTTTCTAAACCGGCACATAAAGGCTGGAGATGTATTGGAAGTGATGGAGCCCATGGGCACTTTCAATACGCCAATGCTTGCATCCAACAAACTGCATTATGTGCTGTTTGCCGGTGGAAGCGGAATCACACCCATGATGTCGATCATCAAATCTGTTTTGCATGTAGAGAAACAGAGCAGGATTACACTGGTGTATGGCAATCTTAATGAGGACGCTGTTATTTTTAAAGACCAGCTGGATGCACTTGCCTCTGCACATCCGCAGCTGCAATTGGTGCATGTGTTGCAAAAACCAATGCAATCCAATTTCACCGGCTACCAGGGCATCATGGATACAGGCATGGTTGAAAAAATAATGGCTGACAAAAAATTATCAGGTAGCGATTGCGAATATTTTATTTGTGGTCCCACACCCATGATGCAGGGTATTGAAAGCCTGCTGAAAAAACAGGCAGATGCCGCCCGTATCCACCTAGAATATTTTACGGCACCGGTGTCGGAGGCTGCCGTTGTCTCATCAAACGCACCTGTAACATGCAAGGCCACCATCATTTGTGATGGAGAGGAGAGGGTGATTGAAATCAACCCCGGTCAAAATGTACTGGATGCTGCATTGGATGCAAATATTGACGCTCCATATGCTTGCCAGGGAGGAAGTTGTTGTACTTGCAGGGCGCTCCTTACGGAAGGAAAAGTAGAGATGAAGGTGAACTATGCGCTTCTCGAATCGGAAGTGGCAGAAGGCTACATTCTCACTTGTCAGGCATTGCCACTCACACCAAGCATCAGAGTGGATTACGATCGTGGCAGATAACGGTCATCCTAACCCCAAACCTCAATATGGAAATTACATTTTACGGAGCTGCACAACATGTAACAGGCAGCAAGCACCTGCTTACTACTCCGAATGGTCACCGCATTCTGCTTGATTGCGGTTTGTATCAGGGATTGGGAAAGGAAACCGATCCCATGAACCGGCATTTTGGATTTGATCCGCGTGAAATAGATGCTGTGTTGTTATCGCATGCACATATTGATCATTCCGGGAACTTGCCTCGACTGGTGAGTGCGGGATTTCGCGGGAAAATTTACTGTTCAGATGCAACGGCTGACCTTTGTCGCGTCATGCTGATGGACAGTGCCCACATACAGGAATCGGAAATCCGGTTTTTAAACAAGAGGCGCATCAAGCTGGGAAAGCCGGTGCTTGAACCCATCTATAAAACAGAAGATGTTGAGCGCTGCATCCATCAGTTTGAGGTACTTGATATGCGCACCGACTATCCGATTTTTGAGGATACTTCCGTTTGTTTTACAGATGCAGGACATATTTTGGGCAGTGTGGTAATGCGGATTGTATGTACAGAGAACAACAAAACCGTTTCGCTCGCCTACACAGGAGACATTGGAAGGTTTGACGATAAAATACTGAAATCTCCTGAAGCCTTTGCCCAATGCGATTATATCATTTGTGAGTCCACCTATGGAAACCGGTTGCATCCGCAAAGAACAGATGCGGAGGAAAAACTCAGGCAAATTATTCTGGATACCTGTGTTGAAAAAAAAGCAAGGGTAATTATTCCTGCATTCAGTTTGGGTCGCACGCAAGAGGTGGTGTACACGCTCGACCGAATGACTACCGAAAAAAAACTTCCTCCGATCAAAGTGTATGTTGACAGTCCGCTTTCGGCAAGCGCAACCCGCATCATGCGAAAGCATCCTGAGTTTTTTAATCAAGAGATAGTGGATTATATGCAGCGTGATCCCGATCCGTTTAATTTCCCCACCCTGAGGTATGTGCAAAAAGCGGAAGAATCAAAAGCGCTCAATCAGTTGGACGAACCATGCATTATTATTTCAGCATCGGGGATGGCTGAGGCGGGACGCATCAAGCATCATCTTGCCAACAACCTGCACAAGCCCGACAATACGGTTCTCATCATCGGATATTGTTCGCCTGAGAGTTTAGGCGGTAGACTCATGAGGGGAGATAAGAGTGTGCGTATTTTTGGAGAATCTTTTGCGGTAAAATGCAAGGTAGAAACAATTTCTGCTTATTCTGCGCATGCCGATTACAAAGAAATGCTTCAGCTACTTTCCTGTCAGGAGCCTGAGAAGGTAAAAAGAATTTTTTTGGTGCATGGCGAAACCGATGTGATGCTTGACTGGAGAAAGACACTTCAACAGAAAGGATTTCAGGAAGTGGATATACCACTTTCGGGAGAGTCTTTTAAGTTGAGGTAAGCAGAATGCTCTTATTTTGAGCGAAAAGATTTTAAAGAAATTTCAAGTGCTTGTTTTCATGAAGGCATTTTTCAGTGTTGCATACAAGGGCGGATTTTGATTTTAAAATAAAATTGGGTAACTCCAATGGATGACGGAATAATTTCGCTCCTACGGAGCTTAATAAATATGTGACATAATTATTCAATGTTCATTTTGCTCCTATGGAGCAAAATTTGGTACTGGGCAATAAATTTAACCTAATCGTTTATCGGTATTATTCAGGGATGGAATTTGGATTTATAAACCGTGATTGAAATGATGGCAGCGCCATCGGGGCAACATCATCGTAACCAAGCCCCATAGGGGCAACATCATCGTAACCAAGCCCCATAGGGGCGACATCATCGTAACCCAAGCCCCATAGGGGCGACATCATCGTAACCCAAGCCCCGTAGTGGCGATATCATCGTAACCAAGCCCCATAGGGGCAACAACATCGTAACCCAAGCCCCGTAGGGGCAACATCATCGTACCCCAAGCCCCATAGTGGCAACAACATCGTAACCCAAGCCCCGTAGGGGCAACATCATCGTACCCCAAGCCCCGTAGGGGCGAGATCATCGTAACCCAAGCCCCGTAGTGGCCACATCATCGTACCCCAAGCCCCGTAGGGGCGATAGCATCGTAACCCAAGCCCCGTAGGGGCGACAACTTCGTAACCCAAGCCCCGTAGGGGCGAGATCATCGTACCCCAAGCCCCGTAGGGGCGAAATGAATCTGCCGAAAGGGCAAACACCTATTCCCAAATTTTCATGCTGATTTTGCAACTACGGAGTGAAAAATGGTGTTGGGGAATAAAATCGTTTGAATTATATATTAGGTTTACAAAATGGAGAAAGGAGAGATTATAAAATATAGTTGAAAATGATGGCAGCTCCATAGGGGCAACAACATCGTAACCCAAGCCCCATAGGGGCGAAATAAAATTAACGAAATGGCAAATACCTACTCCCAAATTTATATACATCTAGTGTTTTCAGTAAAATGGCGACAAAATCTTATTCAGAAAAAATGGAAAGATGAACTACATAAATATATCTGTGGAATTGTAAACGGTAAAGGGCAAAAAGTTTATGCTATCGGTGGAGTGTCAGACCATATACACATACTCGTTAGTATTAAACCAAATATTTTCATATCAGATTTAGTAAGAGACATAAAAGCCAATTCATCCAAATGGATTAATGAAAAAGGATATGTTAAAGGTAAGTTTCAATGGCAAGAAGGCTTTGGTGCATTTTCATGCTCTCAATCAGTATTAGATACTGTAATTGCTTACATAAATAATCAAGAACAACACCATCAAAGGAAAACATTCAAAGATGAATATTTAAAACTGCTACAAAAATGCAACATTGAATACGATGAAAAATATTTATTTGAATGGATGGAATAATTTCGCTCCTACGGAGCTTAATAAATATGTGACATAATTATTCAATGTTCATTTTGCTCCTATGGAGCAAAATTTGGTACTGGGCAATAAATTTATCCTAATCGTTTATCGGTATTATTCAGGGATGGAATTTGGATTTATAAACCGTGATTGAAATGATGGCAGCGCCGTAGGGGCAACATCATCATAAACTGAAAAAAAATGATGTATCAAGCCCCGTAGGGGCGAAATAAAATTAACGAAAAGGCAAACACCAATTCCTCAAACACCATTAATAGCCGCCCCGGTGCAACAAAGGACTAGGCTGGTTTGCTCGCTACACAAACTATTTTCTATTTGTGCCATATGTGCAGTTTGCGGGGCGGGGCGGCGGCCCCCCCCCCGGCCTGGGGGGTGGCGCGGGGGAGTTTTTGGGGGGGGCGATAGATGTGTG
>JBKCNM010000076.1:0-7198 GCA_046297395.1 Bacteroidota bacterium | reverse complement strand
CAGAATGGAGTAGATTACAATTGGACACCCGCAACGGGATTGAGTTGCACCAATTGCTCCACGCTCATTGCCAAGCCTCTGAATAACACCACTTATTTTGTAACAGGAAAAGACACCAACGGATGCGCCTACTCGCGATCTGTTACCATTGTAGTTGATATTGTTTGCAATGAATTGTTTGGGCCGGATATTTTGTCACCCAATGGCATGGGCAACCCCGAGAATGAAAAACTATGTGTGTATAGCAATTGCATCAAAGAGATGACCTTTGGCATCTACAACCGCTGGGGAGAATTGATTTATCTTACCAATGATGTCAATGCCTGTTGGGATGGTATGCACAAGGGTTCAGCGGCAATAACAGGTACTTATGTGTACAGGTTGTATGTGGAGCAGCTGGATGGACAGAAGATTGAACGAACCGGAAATATTACGCTCGTGAAATAGAGAAATTTTGTTGTTGCTCTCAGGGCCTTGTTCATTAAAGGAGACATTCACGAGAGATGTTTTGGATGTTTAGCACTTACAACTTAAGCTCCTATGATTTGATGCAAAAATTTGGTTGATTTTTTAAAGTTACACTTGTATGTGCTTGAATATGTTTGTTTTGAATCTTGGTAAATGGGAGGCTAATTTGTGTAAAATAATTTGGAGTACACGATATAGTTTTGTAAAACTCTAAATATGAAAATTCAAAAAATTATGGTGCAGGTAGTAAGAAATGTCTCTTTCAAGTGTCTTCAGGTAACCGGGCAATTTGTAAGTCTTGTTTTAATCGTTAAGCAAATGGGTGACTATTTGAAGGCAGGATTGTTTTTCTTTTTCTTGGTCATTATGAGTATAGGATCAGCCAAGACGGCTAAAGATGCAAGCGATTTTTTGCCTTCTACATATTTGGAAGAAGAACCGGCATCCAAGAGCATGCTTCCTACTAGCATCTCTTCACTAGCATCTCTTGAAAAAGGGAAAGCATATATGGATTCTCAGCATGTTTTTTTTGTTGAAAATAAAGGGCAGATGAGGGATATCAATCAACAGCCGGTCCCCTTTGTTTTATTTAAAGCAGAGGCTCCCGGGATGCATGTATATATCACTGACAAAGGACTGACTTATGTATTTCTAAAAGCACCGGAAAAGGAGCAGCAGGAGGCTTCAAAAAACCGCTCTCTTGCCAATATGAATATGTTGCCTCGGGCAACTTTACCGGGTATGCAAATGGCATGGATCAATGTACAACTGGAAGGCGCCCATATTGACCCGGGAAAGATTGTCAAGGAAGGTAAAAGTTCCAATCGGCAGAATTATTTTTATGGTCATTGCCCGGAGGGTATTTACGATGTACACGAGTATGAAAAAATAACCATCAGGGATGTATATCCCAAAACAGATTGGGTGATTTATCAAAGTAGTAAAGGAGGGATGAAATATGATTTTGTTTTACATCCCGGTGCTGATGTCTCAAAAATAAAAATGAAGTATGAAGGCCAACATCCTTTGTTGCTTGATGAACATGGTGGAGTAAAGATGCAATCTGCACTGGGAACCCTTTCAGAGGCAAGGCCATTTACTTATCAGGCAGGAACAAACAAGGAAATAGCAAGTGCATTTACACTCGATGCGGCAGGTGAAAATAAAACACTCCTTGGATTTGATATTGGCGAATACGATACACAAAAAGTACTGGTGATTGATCCTGTATTAAACTGGTATACTTTTTTTGGAGGTACTGATAATTGGGATAAATGCCTTTCGGCTGAAACCGACTTGAATGGAAATCTATACCTCACAGGTTATACCTCATCGGTCAATTTTCCTGTCCAAAATCCCGGTGGTGGTGCTTATTTCTCTAACACCTTTGGAGCCGGCGGAATAGAAGTGGATGCATTTTTGATTAAGTTTTCACCCACCGGCGCCCTGCTTTGGTCAACTTATTATTCGGGCGGCAGCTTGGATGCTGCCTATTTTGTTAGCACAGATGCCTCAGGGAATATTTTTGTGAGTGGATTAACGAATTCAGGGAATTTTCCGGTGCAAAATGGCGCGATGGGCTCGTATTTTCAACCAAATCTGGCTGGCGATTACGATGCCTTTATTCTTAAGTTCGATAGCAGTGGTGTAAGACAGTGGGCTACCTATTATGGTGGCAGCGGATGGGATGGGGCCTATGGTCATTGTATTGATTCCAATGGCAATCTATTGATATGCGGCAAATCAGAGTCGGCAAACTTTCCCTTGCAGAACGGAGGTGCTTTTTTTCAGGGCAATAACGCAGGATCTGCTGATGCATTTATTCTCAAATTTGATGGAAATGGTATCAGGCAATGGTCGAGCTTCTATGGTGGCAGCGGCTTGGATGAAGGGCATTCAATTGTAACCGATGCAATCGGAAACATTTTTGTATCAGGGGAGACAAATTCCACAGATTTTCCAACACAGGATAACGGGACATTTTTTCAGGCGGTTAATGGTGGACTTATCGATGCCTTTATCATCAAGTTCTCATCCACCGGAAGCAGGCTTTGGTCAACTTATTATGGTGGCAATTCAAATGAATTGTTGTTTTCACTTGCACGAGATCCACAGGGTGCCCTTTTTATGACAGGCATGACTGAGTCAAATAATTTTCCTACCCAAAATGCGGGTACTTTTTTTCAGGGAAATATCAATTTGGGTTTGAATGACTTGTATTTCGTGAAGTTTGACAATAACGGGAACAGGACATGGGCTACCTTTTTTGGCGGCGATTTCCAATATGAATATTACGAATCTTTTGATGTGATTGAAACGGATGATTGTGGCAACCTCTACTTTATTGCAGGCACCGATGATCCCACTTTTGCAAATAACACCAATAATGTGAATTCTGTTTTTTTCGACAATACAGCAAATCCCAATACCATGGCCGTTGAGGAATTGGTGGGTCGGTTCTCACCCAGCGGAGAAGTTCACTGGATTAGTTACATCAATGGATCTGGGAATGAAATAGGTTCCTCTATTGCAATTGATCAAATTAATCAGTTTGTTTATGTTTTTGGCTCTACTTATAGAGCATTTGCGATTCCTTACTTGGCCTCCAATTTCCCTCTTGCAAACCCGGGAGCGGGAGCTTACTTCGACAATACGCTCGATCCCAATGGTCTCAATGAATATGAAATTTTAATCGCAAAATTTACCATTCCCAATATCAGTGTTACCTCCAGCAGTACAGCAGCTAATTCCTGCAATCCTTGCGATGGTACTGCCACAGTAACTGCGAGTCAGGGCGAAAGACCATATAGTTTTGAGTGGAGCAACGGACAGTATCAAGCAGATCTTACCATGTCTACAAGTACAATCACCGGCTTATGCCCCGGTAATTATTCCTGCATCGTTCGTGGGGCTTGCGGGAAACCGGAGATTGTAAATTTTACCATTCAGCACGCCAATGGGTTGCCCAATTCATTTCAGATGAATGATACCTCATGTACCTCCTACACCGCACCCTGGGGATCAGTATATAACCAGAGTGGGACCTATGTTGATACACTCACCGCATCTAACGGTTGCGACAGCATCATTACATTAAATCTCATCATTAACAACGGTTCACAGAGTCAGCTAAGCATCAGTTCATGTGGGATATATACATCTCCCTGGGGCCTGATTTATACACAAAGCGGTACATATACAGATACGATTGCTGCAATCAATGGTTGTGATAGCGTGATCACACTCAATCTTACCATTTTCAACAATTACCTGTCGGAACAGAGCATCACTTCATGCGGTGCATTCACCTCTCCCTGGGGAACGGTTTACAACCAGAGCGGTCTCTATTCCGATACACTTGTTGCTTCCGATGGATGTGATAGTATTTTGGTGATTAATCTTAGCATTAACGCACCCCTTTCCTTAACCGGAAACCAGACATCAGCCAGTTGTAACCTTGACAATGGCATTGCCATTGCCAATGCATCAGGAGGCAGCGGAAACTTTACATACGCATGGTCGAATGGATTTATGGGCAGTACGAATACCGGTTTGGCTCCCGGTAATTATACCGTTGTAGCAACCGATCAAAACGGCTGCACAGCAGAGATTCAGGTGAATGTAGGTGCATTGCCGGCAGCCGATGTAGGAATTGTTGCTTCCGACACATTGATTCAGCTTGGTGATACAGTAAAAATTGCAGTGAGCAATGGTGTGAATTATCTCTGGTCACCTGCACTTGGATTGAATTGTACCGATTGCCCAAGTGTACTTGCTTTTCCAACAAAAAATACCACTTATATAGTAACAGGGGAGGATACTGCTGGATGTGTATACTCCCGATCAGTAAATATTGTGGTGGAAATTATTTGTAATGAATTGTTTGTGCCTGATGTTTTTTCACCTAATAATGTTGGTGTTTCAGAAAATGAAAAGGTATGTGTGTACAGCAATTGCATCAAAGAGATGACTTTTGGCATCTACAACCGCTGGGGAGAATTGATTTATCTTACCAACGATATCAATGGATGTTGGGATGGTACGCACAAAGGATTGCCTTCTCCCACAGGTGTGTATGTATACAGATTGTATGTGGAGCAATTGGATGGACAAAAGATTGAACGCGCGGGAAACCTCACTTTGCTCAGGTAAGAGCGTGATTGATCTGGCTTGAACTTTTTCTTTCGACTACCTGATGATTGTCATTTTTTTTGTGGAGGACTGATGACCTGTGCGCAGGGTGTAGAAATACATCCCGGGAGGAAGTGCATCGGCGTGAAAAGGAACCTGATGAAAACCGGGAGGGAGTATCTCGTTTATCAGGATGGCAACTTCTTTTCCGTATGCATCATACACAGTGAGATTGGTTGGTACTGATATGTCTTTGGTTTGACATGTGATGGTTGTTGAAGTTGTAAAAGGATTTGGATGGTTCTGATTAATCATGAAGGAATTCATGGAACTTTTATCATTCGTTCCATTTAAAGGGGACACTACCACATAACTTGTTTTTACCACCGAGTCGGAGCCAAATGCATTGGAGGCAACCAATTTCACAGGATACATACCGGTTTGTGCATAGGTGATTCCTGAGGGATTTTGTTGATTTGATGTGGATGGATTGCCACCCGGAAATGACCAATACCATGAAGTGGGTAAGTAGGATGACTGATCAAAGAAACTGATGGGCTGTTGTTGTTGTATATCTCTTCCACTGGAGCGGAAATCAGCCAGAGGCTTTCTGCTGATAGTGGGTTTGTATGCCTTGATTTCTGATCCTTCACCCACTGCTACCAATACCCCTTCTTTGCCAATGGGAGCACCTAGATAGGTTGAAAAAGGAAGACCCATGGTCCATTTCGTGCTTTGCAAATCATGGGTGAAAGCTGTTAAACGGCCATTGGGGCCTTCTCCGTTGTTTACATATACTGTTGAATCAGCATCTACGCTTACATAGGCTGCGAGGGTCCCGGGCACAGAATCAATCACTGCCCCATTTTGTGCACTGATGCGCATGAGTGTTCCCGAAAAACTGCCGTCGTTGGTTTTTGCACAATAGATCGTATTTCCCGGACCAAAAGACTTGGGAAATACAGCGGGTGAGGCAGACCATAGCTCCTGAAAACCGATTCCATTGTCGCTGAAAGCATGCAAGGCACCTCCATCCCTGGCTATATAGATAGTACCGTTGGGTGCAACAATTAGATCGTTTTCCTGATCACCATCGCCGGGAAGATCATCAGATTCATACTTCAATAGTCCGGTAACAATGTCAACAGCAATCAATCTCTTGGGTGTGATTGCTGAACCGGTCCAATGGTAATAGGTATCTCCATGCACCACGAATCCACCATCCGGAACAATTGGAATCATATAATCATAAGTCCATACCGGAATGCCTGTTCGTCTGTCGAGTCTTTTTCCGAAAATAATCGGATCTCCATCCGGGGCAAAACAAATACCGGTGTTACCGGGAAACATTTTTGTGGGGATGCTCCACTTGATATTTCCACTGTCAACACTCAGTGCATAAAGAATTGAAATGGTATCCTGATAATCGGCAGCATACACTGCATCTTCTGTAAAACCTACTGCATACAAGCGGGCAACTTCGGAAATGCTTTTGGACCAAATGAGAGATCCATCAGTGAGCTTACGCATTTCTACCAGAAATGTGTAGGGAGATACACTTCCCCTGGAAGAAACAAATTTGTCACCAAAAGTGTAAACAGCATTGCCCCAAACGGTATTGGTTGGACTTGTAACCGTCCAATAGCTTGATGAAATGTTTTCGGGTCCGCTTAATCCGGTACATCCGTTTTTTTGGTTTCCACCATTGAAAGTAGACCAGTTCTGGGACTTTAGTGTTGAGCTTGTCATCAATGAGATAATCATGAATATAAAAGTGATGCACTTTCGCGGGGAGCGATTAATTGTTTTCATCTATAATTGGTTTTTTAGCATTCAAATCAACTAATAAAAAACGAATCCTCAATTTTCCATGTCCGGATTTTTCGTGAATAATTTTGGAAAAATATTTTTCCTCACACTCGTTTTTTTGCACGAAGGAAACAATCAGATCAAGGAAAATCTTTGCCGCAAAGCAGGCCAATATTTGGAATTTTGGCTTTGGTCAGCATCTTAATTTTAATAGTGGAATACCGGTGTTTGAATCGGGAAGTAATATCTATGCAACAAAAGAATTTGCTTCCTACAGCCCCAAGAATGGCAATCTGCTTTCAGCCAAAGTAACCTCCACATCCTCATTTTCTGGACAAAACAATGGTACAGCATCTGTAAATGCATCTGAAGAATCGGGTAGCTTAACTTATCTATGTTCGAATGCAGCCAAAGGGCTGTATAATATAGGTCCAGCTGAGGGTATCTACACAGTTGTCATCACCTACCAAAACGGATACTGAGCCTCCGCACAGAATCATGTGGGTGTCATTCCCAATGCCAATGTTTCATTAACGGCCTCGGATACGCTTATAGCTTTGGGTGATTCTTTTTTTATCAATATAAGATATGGCGTTGATTTCAATTGGACCCCCGCAACGGGATTGAGTTGCAGCAATTGCTCCACACTCATTGCCAAGCCTCTGAAGAACACCACTTATTTTGTAACAGGAAAAGACACCAACGGATGTGCCTACTCGCGTTCTGTTACCATCGTGGTAGAGATTATTTGTAATGAATTGTTTGTACCCGATATTTTTTCACCCAATGG
>JBKCNM010000075.1:0-85999 GCA_046297395.1 Bacteroidota bacterium | reverse complement strand
AGCTCCTGTCCTCTACCATAAATTTCTCCCCGTCAATTTCTACATACACAAAATTCTGATTTCGTGTGTTTGCCGGGGGCTCGTGTATTTCTTTCCTACAGGAACCAAGTGTAAAGGTTAATGAAACTGCGCAGATGAATTTGAAGAGGGTGTTCATAACGAGTGGAATTTGTTTTTTATGTGCGCTTTATCCTTTTTCGATTTTTGTTTTTCTTGTGAATAATTTCCGGATAAAAAACCGGGAAGCAATTGCTGAAATGCGCCGATGTAAAATGAATGACCGGCCAAAAAATAATTTCTAAAATAAACTCTAAAATTTACACACCGATGAAAGAAACATTGAATGTAGTATTTGAATCTCAGCAAAATTAAACTTCCCGGTAGTCTTTTTAATTTATGATGGCTAATAATGGATGACTTGGCCCGGATGTTGCTTGTTTTTTTGTTTCTGCGTCTTGCTTTTCTTCTCTCAGATAAACCGGAATGAAATGTCAAGAATTGGCCGGTGTAAAGAGAATGACCGGAACAAAATTTAGAATAGTTAGGATATTTGGCGTACACACACCGAATATATAGGTTCATGATATGTAGGATTTGTTCTATGACGATTTCAATTCCGGTTAATTCTTATGCTGTTTTTTGCTCATACATGGTTTATCAGGTTTTCCATCTTACTTTTTATTGCTTGAAGTAAGCAAGGCCTTAAGTGCATCGTTTTCTTTTTTTATTTCAATCATGTACAGCGTCAGTTCCTCTATCTTTTTCATTTGTATTTGTTGCATGGCAAACAGGTCTACTTTTTTATTTTCGATCTCGGATGCCGGTGGTACCTCAGGAAGATGTTTGTTTTGTTTTACAAATTTTTCTACTTCCTCAAGCGGCATGGGTTTATAGGTCTCATCAAATACATAATCGCACCAGGACGATGCCTCTACAACCACTTTGCAGGAATTCACCACACCCTGAATGGATACATCTCCGCCAAACACAGTACCCCTGTTGGAGTGTGTGTTAATCAGAAGCCTGCCATTTTGATTGTTCTGGGCATCCTGAAAATCAATCATGCCATTTGACCCATCACAGGCAAAGCTGATGTTTTGCTGGGTATTGCTCGTATGGGTAATGCGCGTGGTTCCGGAAACCCATAGGGGTTCTGCCTGAGGAGCCTGGTAGATGTGCATCATCGCCATGGGATTGTGGGTGTTTACCCCTACCCTTCCATATCGATAAGCACAATTGTGGTTGTCTTCCCAGAGATTAAAATTGATGAGCTGCCCATTTCTACGATAGTATTGTGCATCGATGGTAGCAGCATGAATGCTATCAGCACCAACTTTTTCTGCTTCCAAAGTATCTGCATAAATATTACGGGTTTGTATGTCTCCATTTACCGTCTGTATATCACCATTTACTGTTAACTGTTTCATGCCGGCGATCATCCCTTCATCGAGGCCTCCCTGAAAGTGTCCGGGGCCAATCATCACCTTGCTGCAAGTGCTCAGCAAATCAAAATAGCTGGTGTCGTCGTTCCCGGAAAAAGTATGAAACTGGGGTCGCTGGGTTTGTATTGCTGAACCGAAATGATACTGGTCTGTGCAATTGAACATGAGTGGGCCTCCACTTGTATGTAGTGTAAATGTTTGATTAAGGCTGCGCCTGAGGGGTGCGCTTAATAGGGCATCTATCTCTTGCTCGTTTACGGCATTGATGAGTTTTCCCTGGTGATTAAATACGGCAAGCCCTAATTCACCGCTGGCCTGAGTGGCCTGATGAGGCATAAGCAGATCGCCATGAAGTTTAACATTCCCTTCCGCTACTTCCAGCTTCTCTGTTGGATGCTCTGTTCCGATGCCCAGCTTTGCGTTGTTATGATCGCCCACAATAACATTGGCGGCCACACCCGGCTTGCTCTGTATGTAAAGATTTTGGGTAAGCGTGCTGATCTCATTTTTTTCTTGTCCATTCTGGATGTCTCCTCCTCCTTCAATTTTGAGATCATGGTTGATTTTTACCATGCGTTCAATGCTGGCGCTGTCTGCTGTCATCATGCCCATATCGCTTAAATTGGCTGCGGTAATTGTTCCTTGCACAAGGATGTTTCCGTTCACAACGAGTTTTTCGGTAGGGTTAAGCACTCCTATGCCTACATTAAAATTACCCGGTGTAAAAACCGAGTTGCCCGAGTTGCTCCAGGGCAATGAACCGAAAGTACCATTGCCTCTTAATACATGGTTTGAATTGCCGGTGAAGTTTAATCTTGCAGCTGTTCCGTTTGACTGGAGCGTCATGATTCCCTGTCCGTTGTCCTGAAGCCTCAGGAAACGATATTGTGTGGGATCCATTCGAAGGAGTTCAATGCCATGCGCCCTGAAAGAAAGCGGTTGATTGTTATTAGAACCAAGATACTCAGTTCCCGAGAGGGTGTTTCCGCCCAACATCCATTGCTGGGCCTTACTTGCCTGACGACTGAGGGCCAGGAACAAGAACAAAAAAATAAATTGGGGTTTCATAAAATAGATTTTTACAACACAAAGATTGTAGCATCCTATTTATTTGCAAACCACTTGAGGATGAACCTTTCAATTTTTAGTTGAAAACAAATCATCCTTGTTAAACAAATGCAATGAGGAATTAAACAAGTATGTTAAAACTAAAAAATGCCAACTTTTCCATTTAAGAAAACATGCATTTTTTTACTCCTGATCAGTCAGGATAAAAAGCATGAAGCAAACATGTTAAGAAGCAGATCAGGAAACTTTTTCCAGTGTGGATTTCAGGTGGTCTATCACCTGAATATCCATGGCGTCAACACCACGCAAATCGGCCAGTTCACAACTGATCCAATCTCCCAGATGAATGGCGTATAGCGCGCATTCCACGGGGGAGTTTCCTTTCACTGAAAGTTCGAGATAGTGGGGTGTGTATTTTGCAAATACTTCGCGACAGATTTCAAGTCTTTTGATGCTTCTTGAATAATCAAAAGGATAGCGCCAAACCAAAACAAATAGATCGTGGTTGGGAGTGGTCCATCCCACCAATTCGTTGTGGTTCATTTCGGGAATCACATGATGCCAGCAAAGCACTTTGCTGTTCTCATTAATTTGCTGGCGAAAACGAACAGAGATTCCTTCGGTATTTCCAAGAGAATATATCACCGGCATTTTACCCATGAGTTTTCCTGCAATCTCTGCTGCTGTTTTACGGATTTGCATTTGTTCATTCACCAGCAGCTGCATGCCTTTCTCGATATCAGGCAGAGATGATTGTGTAAGTGAGTAGCGGCTGAGCACTTCCAGGATTTGCACCATGCTGTAGCCGATGCAACTGCGGGGAGGCATACCCGGAGGAATAAGCACTAAAGAGAGATGGTGTTCTTTGGCCATCTCTGCAATTTTCCCACCTGAAGTAATACATACCACATGTGCATCTTTTTCGAGTACTTTTTCGAGTACGCTTACCGTTTCTTCTGTGTTGCCCGAATAGGAGCAAATGATACAGAGGGTATGGCGATTAATAAAGGAGGGAGCAAAATAATCTTTATTGGTAAGGATGGGCACCTTGCAGTCTTTCTCTACCAATTCCCTGGCAATGGTACCGCCTATTCCTGAGCCTCCGAGGCCGCTGATAAATACATGGTGAATTTCTGATTTTGCAGGCAAAAGCACTTGTGCTTTTGCAATTTCTGTAGCTTTTTGCAGTTGCGAGGGAAAGGCCGCAACAAGGTCGTTCATTTTCATTTCGGTTACATTTACATTACACCACGCATGATGCCATTGGTGCTTTCTTTGATAAATCGGATGATGGTATTCTTTTCTTCTCCGGCAGGGGATTCCATTTCTACAATGTTAAGTGCATTGGTCACATTGTATCCTTTTACATATATGGTACGGTAAATATCTTCAATCTGGAGAATGCTCTCGTTGCTGAATCCTCTTCTCCTGAGGCCTACTGAGTTGATGCCTACATAGGAGAGCGGTTCTCTGGCGGCTTTCACATAAGGAGGTACATTTTTTCTCACCAGGCTTCCTCCTGTTACAAAGCTGTGCGCACCAATCTTCACAAATTGCTGCACAGCCACCAAGCCTTCTAAAATGGCATAATCTTCTATTTCCACATGGCCTGCAAGGTTTACGCTGTTTGCCAGAATGATATGGTTGCCGAGGATACAATCATGGGCAATGTGCACATAAGCCATGAGCAGGCAGTGGCTGCCTACGCGGGTAGTATGCTTGTCGCGCGTGCCCCTGTTAATGGTTACATACTCCCTCACGGTGGTATGATCGCCTATGATGGCAGTGGTTTCTTCACCGGAGAATTTAAGATCCTGAGGAATGGCAGAGATGACTGCCCCCGGAAAAATTTGGCAATGTCTTCCGATACGCGCCCCATTCATCACAACAGCATGGGGGCCAATCCATGTGTTGTCGCCAATTTCTACATCGGCTTCAACAAAGGCAAAAGGTTCAATGCGCACATTGTTTCCAATTTTTGCATCGGGGTGAACATCGGCTTTAGGGCTTATCATGTTTATTTTACTTTTACTATTTGTGCAAGCATTTCCGCTTCCATCACCACTTTGTTTCCTACTATGGCTTGCCCTTTCATATGACAAAGCCCTCTTCGGATGGGTGAAATCAACTCCAAAACAAACACCAGTGTATCTCCGGGGAGGACTTTATTTTTGAACTTCACTTGTTCTATTTTCATAAAATAAGTGAGGTAGTTTTCCGGGTCTGGCACGGTTTTAAGTACGAGCACGCCCCCTGTTTGCGCCATGGCTTCTACCTGTAAAACTCCGGGCATTACAGGGCTTCCGGGAAAATGTCCTTCGAAAAAAGGCTCGTTCATGCTCACATTTTTTAGTCCTACCACGCGCCTGTCGGTGAGCTCCAGGATTTTGTCTACGAGCAGAAAGGGTGGGCGATGCGGAAGCAGTTTCATGATATCTGTTACCTGCATCAGTGGTTCTTTGTAAATATCGTAGGGCAGAAATTCCGTTTTCTTTTTCTTTTCTGCCATCATCTGTGCTTTGATGAGTTTGGCGAAAGCCACATTGGATGCATGGCCGGGCCGGGCTGCCAGGACATGTCCCTTGATAGGTTTTCCTACAAGCGCAAGATCGCCAACAATGTCGAGGAGTTTGTGCCTTGCCGGTTCATTCTGGAAATGCAACTTAACATGATTCAGGTAACCCATCCCTTCCACTTTTACTTTGGGTTTATTGAGCAGCAAGGCCAATTCATCCAGCTTTTCCTGAGATACTTCCTTGTCGCAAATCACAATGGCATTATCCAGGTCTCCACCTTTAATCAGTTCATTTTTTACCAGATACTCCAGTTCGTGCACAAAGCAAAAGGTTCGGCAGGGTGCAATCTCTTTTTTAAACTCTCCCAGATGATACATGGCGGCGTGTTGGGTACCCAGCAGTGGGGAATTGTAATCCACCATCACGGTGAGTCTGTATTCGTCTGCCGGAACGGCCAGGTATTCGGCTTTTTTGGAGGTGTCTTCATAAGCGAGGTTTTCCGAAAGTTCATAGTACTCGCGCGCCTCTTTTTGCTCTTTTACGCCTGCATTTTGTATGGCATTGATGATGGGAGCAGCGCTTCCATCCAGAATAGGTATTTCGGGGCCACTTACCTTTACCAGGCAGTTGTCTATCTCAGAGCCAACAAGTGCTGCAAGCACATGTTCAACCGTGTGAACCCTGATCCCATTTTTTCCGAGGGTGGTTCCCCTTGCTGTATCTACAACCAAATCACAATCGGCAGCAATACTTGGTAAATCGGGAAGATCTGTACGCTGAAAAACAATTCCGTGGTTTTCGGCTGAGGGGCACAGAGTAATGGTGCAGGCTTCACCTGTATGAAGGCCCACCCCGCTTATGGACACTTCGGATGCAATGGTTTGTTGTTTTACAGACATGTGTGAGTAAACGGACTGCAAAGTAAGCAAAAATCAGGGCCTTGTTTCCCGCTCTTTTATCCATTTTTCAATTCGGCCCAGTGCATTTAAAATTTCCGGCAATCTCCTGAACCCAATATAGGATCTTTTGTATTCCCCAATCGTAAATGCAGGAGAGCCCTGAAGGACTTCCCCTTCTTTTTGGATGCTATGTCCTACCCCACTTTGTGCAGCTATCTTCACCCCATCAGCAATATGCAGGTGACCGATTATTCCTACCTGTCCACCTATCATGCAGTTTGCCCCGATCTTGGTTGAACCGGCAATGCCACTTTGGGCAGCAATCACCGTGTTTTCTCCGATCTCCACATTGTGTGCAACCTGAATCAGGTTATCAAGTTTAACCCCCTTGGCAATTTTTGTGGAACCGAGAGTGGCCCTGTCTATGGTGGTATTGGCGCCCACTTCAACATAATCATCAATGATTACATTCCCCGTTTGGGGAACCTTTTTGTAGTTTCCGTCAGTGTTGGGGGCAAATCCAAATCCATCTCCTCCGATAATTACTCCGGAGTGCAGCGTGCAATCCTTCCCCACGATGCAATGCTCGTATACCTTGACGCCCGAAAAAAGCACGGTGCCGGATCCTATTGAGGCATGGTCGCCCACATAGGCCTGGGGGTAAATTTTGGCTCCGTCTCCCAGCACGGCGTTTTCGCCGATATACACAAAAGCACCAACATATACATCCTTTCCTATTTTGGCGGTGGGATGAATAAAACTGGGTTGTTCGATGCCTTTTTTGCTTTGCTGCTGATGGGTCTTCACAATCTCCAGAAGCCGGGCAAAAGCCATGTAGGCATTTTCAACCCTGATGAGCGTGGGGCGCACCTGCTTCTGAGGAACAAAATCCTCGTTCACAATGAGAATGGAGGACTCGGTGGTGTAGGCGTACTGTTCGTAGGCCATATTGGACAAAAAACACAAAGTGCCGGGTGTACCTTCCTCAATCTTGGCAAGTCCGGAAACCATTGCCTCTGCATCTCCTTCGATGCGTCCGTTCAATAAGCCTGCAATTTGTTTTGCGGAATATTCCATTCCTGAATTCTATCAGGCCAAATGTAAGCATACATGCCCACATTTTCACTTTGCACTGTTCAAAAACAGATTTTGTTTTATTGAGGTGTTTGAATTCCCAAAATAAATACAGAACATTGTCTAACCATGCCATTATGAGAACCTCCCTGCCTATCATTCTTCTTTGCCTCCTCCGGGTGGGCATCAGCGCCCAAACATTGTTCCCCTTCCAGTCCGGCGGAAAATATGGTTTTGTGAATGCCTCCGGAAAGGTGTTGGTAACTGCCCAATACCAGTTTGCTGAGCAGGGAAGCGAGGGGTTGTATGCAGTTAAACAAGCAGGCAAAAGAGGGTTTGTTTCCTCGGATGGAAAACTGTCCATTGCCTGTTCGTTCGACGAAGTGGGAAAATTTTCTGAAGGGCTTGCGCCTGTGCGTGAAGGGAAGAATTGGTTTTATATCGATAAAACAGGTAAAAAAGTGATTAGTGCCGATTGTGATTTTGCTTATCGCTTTTGTCAGGGATTGGCAAGAATTCAAAAAGGAAATAAGTTGGGCTATATTGATAAAAATGGCAAAGCTGTAATCCCGCCACAATACGAGATGGCCTTTGATTTCAGTGAAGGACTCGCCCGTGTGAAGCCGGCTCAAAAAGGCAGTAAATGGGGCTACATTGCCAAAGATGGAGACATGGCTATCAAGCCTCAATTCGACGACTGCTTTGATTTTCGCGAAGGCCGGGCCAATGTGCGTATAGGAAATGAAGAATCCGGCAAATGGGGATTCATTGAGAAATCCGGAAAGTTTGCCATTGAACCGAAATACGATAAAGCCTTTTTCTTCAGCGACGGCATGGCGCTTGTGAGACAAGGAGATTTTAAAACAGGTAAATTCGGTTACATCTCTAAAAACGGAGAAATCGCTATTCCTGCCAAGTTCTTTGGCGCATTTCATTTTCATGAAGGACTTGCCTGCGTGAAACTGGATACAGATAAAAATTCAAAGTGGGGATTTATAGACAAGTCCGGAAAGGTTGTTGTCGATTATCAATTTGAATTTCCAAGCGACTTTGAAGGTGGCATCGCCTATGTGCGGAAAGGCGCTCTCAAGAGTGGAAAAAATATGTACATCGGCCACAAAGGAGAGGTATTGTGGTCTGAGCCCTGAAGCGCTTCACTTATCTTCCCAGCAGTTGTTTTATTTCATGTAATTTGATCAGTGCTTCAACCGGGGTGAGCACATTGATGTCTGTGTTCAGCAGCTGCTCTCTGATTTGCTCCAGCACCGGATCATCCAGTTGAAAAAAACTCAATTGCAAATTTTCCTCAGATTTGGTTTTGCCCTCCGGCTTTTTGCTATGGCTTTGCTCCAGCCAGCTGAGTATTTCCTCGCTCCTGCGAATAACTGCCGAGGGCATGCCCGCCATGCGGGCTACATGAATTCCAAAACTGTGTGCACTTCCCCCAGAAACCACCTTGCGCAGAAAAAGAATTTTATCTGCCTGCTCATGCACCGAAATAGACATGTTGTGAATGCGGGAAAAACTGTGCTCCATTTCATTGAGTTCATGGTAATGGGTTGCAAACAATGTCCGTGGCCTTGCCGATGTATTTTCATGTAAAAATTCTGCAATGGCCCATGCAATAGACACCCCGTCATAGGTGCTGGTACCCCTTCCTATCTCGTCGAGAATCACCAGGCTGCGATTGGAAATATTGTTGAGAATGCTTGCTGTTTCATTCATTTCAACCATGAAAGTAGACTCTCCGGTTGACAGGTTGTCGGAGGCACCAACACGCGTAAAAATTTTATCTACCAAGCCTATTTCTGCGTGGGATGCCGGAACAAAACAACCACATTGTGCCATCACCACCACAAGGGCAACTTGCCTTAGCAATGCAGATTTTCCCGACATATTGGGACCGGTAATCATGAGGATCTGTTGTTTTTCCGCATCCAGCCACACATCATTGCTGATATAGGATTCACCGGGAGGCAAAAGGGTTTCAATCACCGGATGTCTGGACTCTTTTAGCATCAGGGTATTGCCATCGTGTACCAAAGGCTTTACATAACCGTTTCGACCGGAAAGTGTGGCGAATGAAAGCAGGCAGTCGGCCTCTGAAAGCACCTGTGCATTTTGCTGAATTGGTTGCAGGCAATTATTTATCTCCTGCACAAGCCTCGAGAAAAGTGTTTGTTCTAGCTTTCCTATGTTGTCTTCTGCATGAAGAATTTTTTCTTCATACTCTTTCAATTCCGGAGTGATGTATCGTTCCGCATTGGTGAGGGTTTGCCTGCGTGTCCAATCAGAAGGTACCTTGTCTTTGTGGGTGTGGGTTACCTCCAGGTAATAACCAAAAACAGCATTATAGGAAATCTTGAGTGAGGAAATTCCGGTGCGCTGTACTTCGCGCTCCTGAATTTTTTGCAAATATTCTTTGCCATGCGTGAGTAATTGACGGTACTCATCCAACTCCGCATCTACTCCTTCTTTGAAAATGCTTCCCTTGTGCAAGGCAGGCGGGGCATCCTCGCGCACTTCTGATTTTATTTTTTGCAGCAGATAATCGCAGGGATTCATTCGATCATGCCATTTTGCTACCAGGGTTTTGGCAGTATGATTTTTCAAAACCTCACGAAACAACTGCATGCTTGCAAGTGCATTGCCAAGCTGTACCACTTCTCTGGGCGTGATTTTTTGTACCGCAGCGCGAGACACCAAGCGCTCAACATCTCCGCATCTCCGCAACAATTCTGAAGCCTCGTTGGCAAGGCGCTCCTCGTGGATAAACAATTCCACAACACCATGTCGCTCTGCTATGGCATGGGCATCCCTAAGGGGCATGACCAACCATCGCCGGAGCATTCTGGACCCCATGGGCGTGAGGGTATGGTCCATGACCTGACAAAGACTGACGGCCCTGTCGTTGACGCCATGAATCACCTCAAGGTTCCTGAGTGTGAACTTGTCAAGCCATACATATTTGTCTTCTTCAATACGCTGTATGCGGTTGATGTGTGCCGTTTCTCTGGAAGCCGTTTCTTTAAGATAATGCAATGCTGCACCGGCTGCTACAATACCGGCTTCCATCTCTTCTATCCCAAATCCGCGCAAGGAATGAGTAGCCAGCTGCTTCCGCAAAAGTTCTTGTGTATAATCGCCTGAGTAAACCCAATCATCAATGGAATACGAGTAGCATCCTTTCTCTGTGAATTCCTGCGCCCATTGATGACGGCTTTTAGGAAAAACCACTTCGCTGGGCATGTGGTTTTGAATAAGTTTTTGAATATAAGCGCTGTTGCCTTCCGCAACAAAAAAATCTCCGGTACTCACATCCAAAAATGCTGCAGCACAAATACTGTTTGCCATCTCCGGACGGTATTGCGGCGGCCAGTATAGAGATGCGAGAAAATTATTCTGTCTTTGCTCCAGCGTTTTTTCGTTGTAGGAGATGCCGGGGGTGACCAACTCTGTTACACCTCGCTTGACGATGGTTTTTGTTTGTTTCGGATCCTCCAACTGATCACAGATGGCGACCCTGTTTCCGGCTTTCACCAAACGAGGCAGGTAAGTATCGAGTGCATGATGCGGAAATCCGGCCAATTCCGTTTCTCCACTCGATCCGTTGTTGCGGCGGGTAAGCACAATGCCAAGGATGGATGAAACTTTCACTGCATCGGCACCAAAGGTTTCATAAAAATCTCCTACCCTGAATAGCAACAATGCATCAGGATATTTTGACTTGATGGAATTGTATTGCTTCATCAGGGGAGTTTCTGTCCCGCTGTCCGGCTTTTTGGTTTTGCCTTTTCTGATTTTTTCTTCCATTCCCCGCAAACAAAGATAGGGACACACCCCGATTCTCCCAAGGCTGAAGTCAGACAAAACAACCCTTTCCGATTTTAATTCCACTCATTTTGCTTGATTAAAATGTACCTTCACATCATCCAACAAACATCCTAATTTATGAAGCCGGTCTTTTTATTTCTCTTGTCCTTTTTTATATCATATGCTTCGTATGCACAGCCCTATGTGTCATATATCACCGGCAATGCAGGCGATATGATTACTTCTCCAAAAGGCGGTATTTGTTTGATGGGAGGCGCTACAGAAGATGATCATGCCATGCGCTGGTTTCTGCAGCAGGCCAATGGGGGAGACATACTGGTTTTGCGAACCACGGGGTCCAATGGGTACAACAATTACCTGTATTCCGATTTGGGCATTGATGTTCATTCCGTTGAAACCATTGTTTGCACAAGTCCTGCAGCGGCCTATCATCCTTATGTCCTGCAGCGAGTAGCAGAAGCAGAAGCCATCTGGTTTGCAGGTGGTGATCAGTGGTCCTATATTTCTAACTGGCGAAACACCCCTGTAGACAGCATCATCAATACCATGATTGCACAACGCCACATCACCATCGGAGGAACCAGCGCAGGAATGGCCATTCAGGGTGGTTTTTATTTTTCTGCACAAAATGGCACTGTTACCTCTTCCACTGCTTTGGCCAATCCTTATCACTCTCTGGTTACATTAGATTCAAGCCATTTTATTGCACAGGATGTTTTGCGGAATATCATCACTGATACCCATTTCGACAATCCCGACAGAAAAGGCCGGCTCATGTCCTTTTTAGCAAAAATTTATGAGGATTATGGGGTGTTTGCTAAAGCGATAGCATGCGAAGAATATACGGCTGTTTGTATTGATAGCGCTGGAACAGGAAGGGTATTTGGAGGATGGCCTGCGACTGATGACAATGCTTATTTTGTTTCTTCCAACTGCGAGCTCTCCCAACCTGCACCGGAAAATTGTACACCCGGTCAGGCGCTCACCTGGTTGCGGGGAGGCATGGCTGTAAAAGCATGCCGCATCAGGGGAACGGCAAATGGGGCAAACACCTTTTCCATTCCAAACTGGCAAGGAACTGGAAACCTATCTTGGTTTCACTGGAGTGCAAACAATGGAGTATTCATAGAGCAAGCCGGAACCGCTCCTCAGTGCATTCCTACTGCACAACATTTCCCTTCTGCAAAATCCCCGGTGCATGTTTACCCAAATCCTTTTGATAAGCAGGTGTTTGTTTACACAGATAAGATGGATGCGAGCACTGTAAGCATTAGGATTGTTTCTCTTCAGGGGCAAATCATGCCGATTCCGGCGTTAGATGTCTTCGAAAATGGATGGATGCTGAATACACAATCACTTGCACCCGGCATTTATTTCCTAAGTCTCTTTACAAATGGAGAGATGTACACAAACCAAATCCTTCAAAAAGTCAGTGAATGAGAATGAATAATTGCACAGCTTCTATTTGTGACTCATGAGGGAATTAACTAGGGTTCGTTTACACTCCGGGGATTTTTAAGGGTGAAGTTGAGCTTTTAACAGGCGTAACACTCACTAAATATCTATTTATCTTTACTGGCATGAAAAAGAATTTCTTTTTCTTCCTTGGTGAGGCTGTTGTATCCTGAGCGGGATATTTTGTCGAGAATGCGGTCTACCACCTCCTGCTTCATGCGCTCTCTCTGAAAGGCACTTGCCGAAGGATCCTTGCTTGCTGCCTGGTAAACTTTTTTAAGGGATGGCTTGCGCGGAGAAAAACGCTTTTTCAGTTTTTCGTAAAGTTCAGCCATGCCACCAAACCAGTCTCTCCCCTTTCGAAGGTTAATTGCATAGAGATAACCGAACAGAGCACCGCCCAGATGGGTAAAATGCCCTCCTGCATTTCCCTTGTCAAGATTGATCAGGTCTAACAAAACCAAAAAAACAGCCACATACTTAAGTCTTACTTCAAAGAGCATGAAGATGCTTACCATGAAATTGGGAATGTAGGTGGCTATGGCAATAAATATTCCCAGCGCGCTTGCAGACGATCCGATGGCAACAGAGTAATTTTTTTCAACAACATATACTGGCAGAAGATTATACGCTGTAATATAAATCAATGCGCCGGCAATACCGGAACCAAGGTAAACACGCAAAAGATTTTTATCTGATAAATACTCGGTAAACAGGCGACCTCCGAAATACAACATCAGCATGTTGTAAAGAATATGAGAAAATTGCTGATGAATAAACTGGTAACTGATGATGGTCCATGGCTTGAATAAAAGCTCCCAAAGGTTGCTTGTAACAGCCGTATACTTGAGTAAAAAATCATTGCTTGCAGTGGGATTGAACTGATGAAAAAAAACAACGCTGATTGTTGTTACCAGATAAATTCCCACATTGGCGAGAATCAACCTTGTAAACATCTGCCCGTTTCTAAACTGTTGTTTTAATTCTTCCCACATACTTTATGCTTTTAACGAAGATTTTTTAGCGGAGTTTATTCAGATGTAAAAATAATTATCGGGTGGACGCTTTCGCCAATAACGGATAAGCAGAAAGCCAAAAAGCATCCCTCCAAGGTGTGCAAAATGCGCTACATTATCCATCCCGCTGTTTGCAATGCCCGAAAAAAGCTCCAGTGCTCCGTAAATAATTACAAAATATTTTGCCTTGAGAGGAAGAAAAAAATAAATGTAAATAACAGCATTGGGGAACAATACCCCAAATGCAAGAAGCAGGCCGAATACTGCGCCCGATGCACCAACCACAACAGGTTCATTGAGGTAATCTGCACGCAATTCTTGCACAAAACCATTTGCATATGACAAAGCATCTGATGGATTGAGTGCAAACTTCTGGTTGTATGTCTCAATAAAATCTCTTGTTTTCATCAGGCCGGCCGGACTATTTACCGAAAATCTTTCAATCAGGCTTTGTAAAGCCGGTTCGTTTGGACTTAATAAAAACGCATCGAAGGCGGAGAGCGCTTCCCGGCTTTCAAAAAAGAAGATGGCATAATGAGTAAACGCAGCACCCAACCCACAAATCAGGTAATAAATGAGAAATCGCTTGCCACCCCAATAATTTTCCACTGCATATCCAAACATCCACAAGGCAAACATATTAAAGAGGATATGCTGAAAATTGCCATGTAAAAACATGTAAGTCACAAACTGGTAAGGCCTGAATTTTTCTGCGCCCCAGTAATGGAGTCCCAGTATATCATTCAGGTCAATTTCAAACCGGTTTTGAAGGACAATAGAGGCAAGAAAAAAAATACCGTTAATGATCAACAGGTTTTTGGTTACTTCGGGCAATAAATTAAATCCCTGGGGGCGATAATATTGGCTCATTTAAGTTTGGTTCTTAATCAACTCACCCAGCTGCCCGGGTGAAAGCATGGTCATTATTTTTTTTCCCGAAGGCGTATGTCTGGTGTTTTCACAGGCCAAGAAATCTTTTGCCAATGATTGCATTTCGTCATTCTTCATCTCCATTCCTCGCTTGATGCATAATTTACGGGCCAGTGAAGCACACAACAAGGTTTGCTTTCGCGATGAAAGATCCTGTCTGCTTTCGTTGAAAGCATGCAACATATCATCTAGTAGTTGTTGAAGATTTTGGTTTGTTGCATCTGATGGAATTCCGCTCACCACCCAGGTATGAATACCCAAAGGCTGCAACAAAAAACCGAGCACCCTTAAATCGGGGAGCAGCTCTTTGAGAAGAGGCTGAAGATGGGGTTGCACCTCTACATGTTCAGGAAACATTAACTGTTGAGAAGAGGCATTGCGCTGTGCCAGCCCGGCAACAAAACGCTCAAACAACACCTGCTCGTGTGCAAACTGCTGATCAATGACATACAGCGTTCCGTTTTTCATAAGTACGAGATACTGGTTCGCAACCTGAAAAAGGTGTTTGTATTCTTCTTTTTCTTCTTCCTTGTTTGAAGCTATAAATGATTGTTGATCCGGATTTCCTATTTGTTGAGAAGAATGATCCGGTGAATAAAGCTGATGCCACTGGGAAAGATCAGCTGCTCGCCTCATGTCGAAAGAAGAGCCGCTTGTTTTATCAAAAGGATTGTAGCCGGGATTAATCTTTACCTCGGGGGCAGAAAAAATTCTACCCTTCTCGGGCAAGGGAAATTCAACCGACTGGGCATCGGTAAAATCAAGTGATGGTGTGAGATTGGCCTGTCCCAGAGAGCGCTTCACAACCGCATGTAAAATGGCATAAATCACCTTCTCGTCTCTAAACTTCACTTCTGTTTTCGTGGGGTGAATGTTCACATCAACCGCTGCGGGATCCACATCAATAAAAATAAAATAACCTGCCTGATTTTCATGTGGAATCAGGCTATGAAAGGCCATCTGAACAGCATTGTTGAGGTAGGGATTGCGAATAAAGCGGTTGTTTACAAAAAAATATTGTTCACCTCTTGTCTTGCGGGAGAATTCGGGTTTAACCACATATCCCCTGATATTCACTACCTGGGTTTGTTCTTCGAGCTTCACCAGCCTATCCTGATAATTGTTGCCAAACAATGCAGCAATACGCTGAGGGAGATTGGATTTTACAAGATGATATTGTTCGTTTCCATTGCTATTGTAGGTAAATGCTACCTCGGGATGGGCAATGGCAACACGAATAAACTCTTCGCTGATGTGGGTGTTTTCAGCTGCATTCGATTTAAGGAAAGCAAATCTCGCAGGGATGTTGTAAAAGAGTTTTTTAACGGTGAATACTGTCCCCGGGGCGCATGCTGTGAGATTTTGTTCTACCACCTTGCTGCCTGCCATCAGTATTTGCGTACCTAATTGTTCTTCCAACCTGCGTGTTTTCAATTCAACCTGGGCAACAGCAGCAATAGATGCCAGCGCCTCTCCCCGAAAACCTTTGGTTTGTATCCTGAATAAATCTTCTGAGCCCTTCAGTTTGGAGGTGGCATGCCTTTCAAAACACATTCGGGCATCTGCGGGACTCATGCCTCGACCATTATCGGAAACCTGAATCAGCTCCCTTCCGGCCTCTTGTACAAGCAGGGTGATTTTTTCGGCACCCGCATCAATCGCATTTTCCAATAATTCCTTTACCACAGAGGCAGGGCGCTGAATAACCTCTCCGGCGGCAATCTGGTTTGCCACCGAGTCGGGCAGTAATTGAATGATGTCCTGCATCTGAATTTTACCTGCAAAGATAAGTGTTCCCCTTGAGCCTTTTCTTTTTCAATGGGAGTCGCATCAGGCCGCTTATATAAGTTTAACCAAAAATGCCGGAAAAAAGCTCATTGATATTTTTTACCCCAATCACCCCGGGATGCTCCTTGCTGTTTTTTGTATTCACCTGTGCAGCCGGAATAAACACCCTTGAAAAACCAAGTCTGATCGCTTCCAAAACCCGTTGTTCCGGTTTGTTTACGCTCCGGATTTCGCCGGACAAACCAAGCTCGCCTATCACGCAGATGCCCGGGTCTATGGGAATGTCTTCGTTGGAAGATAAAATAGCAAGTACAACTGCCAGGTCGATGCCGGGATCTTCAACTGAAAACCCTCCGGTAATGTTTAAAAAAACATCCTTCAGGGACAACCTGAAGCCACAACGCTTCTCCAATACCGCAAGCACCATGTTGAGTTTTTTTGTGTCGTACCCTTTGGACACACGCTGGGGAGTTCCGTACACGGCAGAACTCACAAGCGCCTGCACTTCAACCAAAAGACCTCTTGAGCCTTCCATGATGCAACTCACCGAACAGCCCGATAAGCTTTTGTCTCTTGAATCACTGATAAAAATATCTGAAGGAGAAAGTACTTCCCTGAGGCCGGAGCCTTCCATCTCAAAAAAACCCATTTCATGTGTAGAACCAAAGCGGTTTTTAAGACTGCGTAAAATTCGGTATAGGCCCTGCCTGTCGCCTTCAAACTGAATAACCGTATCCACCAGGTGTTCCAGCACCTTTGGTCCTGCAATAATCCCTTCTTTGTTGATATGACCAATAAGTACCAAGGGAATGTTTTTTTCCTTGCAATATTCCACCAATCGGAAGGAACACTCCCTGACCTGAGACACAGTACCAGGAGATGAATCTAAAGCAGGGTCGTAGAGTGTTTGCACTGAATCCACTACAACAAAGCGATAATCTCCACCCGAGAGTTGGGCAAGAATGGCATCCACATTGTTTTCACAAAAAACAAAAACCTGCTCCGCACCATCGTATTCTTGAAGACGGGATGCCCTGTAACGGATTTGTTGGCTACTCTCCTCACCCGAAACATAGAGTGAACGAACCTCTTTCATTCTCAGTAGACTTTGAAGCAGAAGGGTTGATTTGCCCACGCCGGGCTCCCCCCCTATCAATACAGCAGCACCAAGGATATATCCTCCGCCCAAAATGCGATCGAGCTCAGAAAACCCCGATCCAAGGCGAATGTTATCCATGGTTTCGATGCTATGAATAGATTTCGGGGAATGACCGGGTTTGCTGCCTGTTGTATTTCTGGGCGGGGCTTTTTGCACAACTTCCTCAAACAGGGTATTCCATTCCTGGCAGGAAGGACATTTGCCTACCCATTTCACAGATTGATGTCCACAATTGCGACAGACAAATTGGGTGTGCGTTTTAGCCATGCATTTTTTTGATCAGGGAAGTGGTGGAATAACCGGTCACAAAAGGAATAATTTCTACCCTGCCGCCAAGACCTAGCACATGCGAAGCACCTACAACGCGGTCAGGTGAATAATCACCTCCTTTAACCAAAACATCGGGGGACAAAAAAGAAATCAGTTGCAAAGGGGTGTCTTCATCAAAAACCACAACAACATCTACACATTGCAAGGCCGCCAGCACATATGCTCTATCGGCTGTTTTGTTCAATGGTCTTTGGGGACCTTTCAAAGCTACTACCGACCTATCCGTATTGAGTCCCACAATCAGCATATCTCCCAATCCTGCGGCTGCTTGCAGGTAACTAACATGTCCACGGTGGAGGATATCGAAACAACCATTGGTAAACACCAATTTTCTCCCGAGGTCTGTTGCCTGCCTGCAAACTTTCTGTAGGACTGGCCATTGATCCGTCCCAAAAATTTTATCCTCAGGACTTGGCGTCTTCATTGGGTAATTTGTTAACAGCGAAATACAAAAAAGCAAGAAATCCCCAAAGCAACACAACCAATGTTTGAATGAGCCAACCCAACCAACCAAAAGCGATACCGGTTGGTTTAGCAACACTGTAAAGCAGAAGAATTTGTGAGATGAAATATGGGTATGCGCCAATTCCGCCTTGTACAACAATCATGGCAATGGTGCCACCAATGAGCAAAGAGAGCCCCGATCCCCAATTCAGGCCATCGAAAGATTCCATGGCATAATACCCGGCGATGATTCCTGCCCAGTAAAGAAACCAAATCAGGATGGTCCATAAAACAAATGCGCCCGGCTTTTTGAGATTCATTACTCCGGTAAGTCCTTTAAGAAAACGATTAAGAATCACCAACAGCGGATGCTCGGCATGCATGGTTCGGCGCATCACAAAAACCACTGCCATGATACCGATGGCCGTACCACAGAGCAAAACCACCAATATACCGGGAGAAAGCATCTGCCTCAGGGGGTTGATAAACTGCTCAAGTGCATAAGGGTAAAACACCTTGTATTCCATGGCAAGGGTAAGCAGGAAAACAATCCCCAAACAGAGCACATCAAACAATCGTTCAAACAAAACCGTTCCGAGCATCTTGGAAAAATCTGCTTTTCGATAACGGTTAAGCAAACCGCAGCGGGTAACTTCTCCGAGTCTGGGAATAGCCAGGTTCGCCAGATAGCCTCCCATGATGGCAAAAAAATAATCTGCTACAGAAACGCCCTCTGTTTCCTCTCCCGCAATAATTTTCCAGCGCACTGCCCTTGCCACATGACTGAGGGTGGCAATAAAAAACATGGCCATTACCGCCCATCCATTCACGCCACTGAGACTGCTCCAGATGAGTGATCGCTCTTCCTTGTTGAGGTCTTTCACTGAAAACCAAACCAAAAAAAGGCCAATCGACAGAAATATAAGTAGTTGTATTAATTTTTTTAGGTTCATAACGGCGCGTTTGTGTTGTCAATAAGCCTAACGCCACCGACAAGTGCTGCTACAAACATACGCACCTGCCCGGTATCACCTTCCACAATTTCACTTAGGGTTTGAGGATTACATATTTTAAAATAATCGAGTGTGACCCCGGGGGCTCCTGCAAAAATCCGGTGAACGCTCTCCTTGGCTTCATTAACATGGCCGGGGCGATACCTTCTTGCAACCTCAAGCAAGGTATCCGGGATAATTTTTGCCAACCTTCTGTCATGCTCATTCAGTCGCATGTTTCTTGAACTGTATGCCAGTCCGTCGGCTTCTCGGACAAGCGGACAAGCAACGATTTGGGTGGGATGATGACAAAATTCAACCAGTTTTTTGATCACAAGTAGTTGTTGGAAGTCTTTTTCGCCGAAATAAGCCTTATGCGGTTGTATCAGCTTAAATAAAAGATCTACAATAGTTACCACACCGGTAAAATGGCCCGGCCGGGAGGCGCCTTCCATAACCTTATCAAGATTGTCCAAAGGAATCTGTAAAAGAGCTTCTGTTCCTTGTGGATACATCTCTGAGGGCGCTGGCATAAACAGCGCATGTACGCCCAGCGATTCGAGCATTTTCTGGTCTTGCTCCGGTTGTCTGGGATAAGCCGTGAGGTCGCGGGCGTCGGTAAATTGAGTGGGATTAACAAAAATACTTACAATACACTTGTCATTCTCTTCTAAACAGCGTTTCACCAGCTCCATGTGCCCAAAATGCAGGGCACCCATGGTGGGAACGAAGCCAATGGTACTACCCGATTGGCCGCTTGTCCATGCCTTACAGGCGGCGGCTGTGTGAATCATTTCCATGGCCCAAATGCAGGTTTGTAAAGGTATGGAACAAATATTATTTTAAAGTGAAAGGAATTTTTGCTTAATTTTGTGACCAGTTTCAAATCCACTGTTTTTTATTTCATGAAAAAAGCCAAAGTTTTGTTTGTTTCTCAGGAGATTACTCCTTATGTAGAGGCAAACCATCATTCCACCATTGGCCGGTATCTTCCCCAGGGAATTCAAGAAAAGGGCAAAGAAATCAGAACCTTTATGCCCCGCTACGGTCTGATCAATGAAAGACGCAACCAGCTCCATGAGGTTATTCGCCTTTCAGGAATGAACATCATCATTGACGATACCGATCATCCGCTGATAATCAAAGTTGCTTCCATTCAATCCTGCCGCATGCAGGTTTATTTTATTGATAACGAAGAATATTTCCAGCGCAAGGCCCTGATTAAAGACGCAGATGGTAATTTCTTTGAAGACAATGATGAAAGAAGTATTTTCTTTTGTCGCGGTGTCATAGAAACTGTTAGAAAACTGGGTTGGGCGCCGGACATTATCCACTGTAATGGCTGGATGACTGCAGCCTTGCCTGTTTTGGTAAAAAAGGTGTTTCGCGAAGACCCGATTTTTGCAGATACCAAAGTAGTCTACACCCTTTTCGACGATGCCTTTGGCAATGAAGTGAACAAAAAATACGGCCAGAAATTGCAAATGACCGGCATTCATGACAAGGACATTGAAAAGCTAAAAACGCCTTCTCATATTAATCTCTCTCGGTGTGCCATGGATTACTCGGATGGCGTTATTCAGGGAAGCGCAAGCCTGCCTGCAGAACTGCAGAAATACATGAAAAATTTAAACAAGCCTGTTCTTGGATTTCAGGATCCTGAGAATTACATCGAAGCGTACAACAATTTTTACGATTTGGTGATGGAGGAATCCACTGCGCTTGTCGAATAATACACATATGTTTTCCTCCTTTAAAAGTTTGCGGAGCTCCATCTCTTGGTCCGCAAATTTTTTTTTGTTCGCAATGCTCCTCATCCAGGGATGCAAAAAAAAAGAGGCTCTTGGTACCGATTTGTTGCCCGATGGCGTTAACGGTATACGGACACTCAGTCTCACAGGCGCATTTTCTTTCTCTCGCGAAGGTTCTTTTTTCAGAAGTGATGAAGATACCATGAGCACCAACTTTTTAGGGGCATACCATGATCCTTTCTGTGGAATACTCGAATCGGGTTTTATGGTTCAATATGCACTGCCTTTCCCTAACGATATTCCGGTAAATGCGCTTACCGCAGATTCCCTTCTCGGCATTGATTCGGTGGTGGTTCAACTTCCCTACAGTGGTTATTATGGAAATCCCAACGAAAAAAACATCCGGGTGAAGGTGTATGAATTAAATACCAAATTGAGCAAATCTTCCATTTACTACAGCAATTTTGTTCCGGCTAGCCTTGCTCTTGGTAATCCACTCGCCGATCTTTTTATCGTACCAAACACCACTGATAATGTGAGCGGGGTATTTGATACTGTACCCATGCTCAAGCTCAGATTAAATAATGTTTTGGGCCAAAAAATCATGGGCACCGGATCCAACCTGCAATCGAATGAGCTTTTTCAAGATTGGTTCAAAGGTTTGTTATTTGTATGTGAGGGATCTGCCATGATGCCTAACAAAGGTGTTATCACAAAAATGAATTTGTTCAGCTCTGCTTCACGATTAATTGTTTTTGGAAGACACAAAAGAATAGGCGCTGTGCGCCTGGTTTTCAATACCGGAAGCGACCATGCCAAGGCAAACTACTCTAGGTATATCCCACAAGCTTCCAGCGAGGTAAAACCGCAATTTTCGGATACTTCCGCAGGGAACATCCGTTTTGGTATAATGGGTTTAAATGCCTTGCGCGGAAAATTATTCCTCAACCCATTGAATCAATTGACCGACAGCATGCCTGCCTTTATTCACAAGGCTGAGTTGATTATTCCTGTTGACAGAAATCGCCCCGACTATTTTGGTTGGGCACCCAGGCTTTCCCTACAATATACCGGAAGTGACAATCGAACGGTGCCGGTGCCTGATGATGCGCAGTCGGGTGCATTTAATACCGGCGGCTTTCTCGGATCTGATTACACTTACAAGTTCAATATTACACGATATGTACAAGAGCGACTCATCGGAGGACTTTCCGATAAAGGCTTATCTTTGTCTTGTTACCTCAGCCACCAATCACCGGAAAGAACCGTACTACTGGGAGGAGACAAGATCATATTAAAAATCACATACAAAAGAATTCAATAACATGTGTGGAATTGTAGCATACATCGGTGAAAGACAAGCTTATCCGATCATCATTAAAGGACTTCATCGGCTCGAATACCGCGGATACGATAGTGCCGGTGTTGCCCTTGGAAGCAAAGAAGGAATCAGGGTTTATAAATGCAAAGGCAAGGTTGCCGATTTAGAGTCATTTGCTTCTGCCAAAGACTTGAGTGGCTCTTGTGGAATGGGACATACACGATGGGCGACACACGGCGTTCCAAATGATGTAAACGCTCACCCTCATTTTGGGCAGTCCAACAACATTGCCATCATTCACAACGGCATCATCGAAAACTATGCGGCCATCAAAACGGCTCTCGAAAAAAGAGGCCATGTGTTTGTGAGTGACACAGACACCGAAGTATTGGTGCACTTGATTGAAGATATTAAAACAAAAGAAAGCCTCTCGCTTCCCGATGCAGTTAGGCTTGCATTGAATGAAGTGGTAGGTGCCTACGCCATCGTAGTAATGTCTTCTGATGCACCCGACATGTTGGTGGCGGCAAAAAAAGGTAGTCCATTGGTTATCGGTATCGGAAAAAATGAATTTTTCTGTGCATCAGATGCAACACCCATTATCGAATACACCAAAAATGTTGTTTTTCTGGAGGAAGAGGAAATTGCGATCATTGAAAGAGGCAAGGAACTTAAGATTATTACCACAGCCAACCATTCGAAAACACCCTATATTCATGAACTTGAGCTTAGTTTGGAGGCGATAGAAAAAGGAGGCTTTCCTCATTTCATGTTAAAGGAAATTTTTGAGCAACCCCGCTCTATTCACGATTCCATGAGAGGAAGGATGAATGCCGATGAGAATTATGTGAAAATGGGAGGGATATCGGAGTACGCAGAAAAGTTTGCCAATGCAGAGCGCTTTATCATCGTTGCCTGCGGCACAAGCTGGCATGCAGGGCTTGTTGCCGAATACCTGATTGAAGATTTTGCTCGCATTCCGGTAGAAGTTGAATATGCATCGGAGTTCAGGTACCGGAATCCGGTAATCAACGACAATGATATTGTGATTGCCATTTCCCAATCGGGAGAAACTGCTGATACGCTGGCAGCCGTTGAATTGGCAAAGGCCAGGGGAGCTACTGTTTTCGGGGTTTGTAATGTAGCGGGATCCTCCATAGCAAGAGCTACCCATGCCGGATCTTATACCCATGCCGGCCCGGAAATTGGAGTGGCTTCCACCAAGGCATTTACCGCACAGGTAACCGTGCTTACCTTGATGGCGCTTCATATTGCCAAAAAACGCGGAACGCTTCCTGAATCGAGGTTTCATCAAGTGCTCAGCGAGATGGAAAACATTCCTTCCAAAATAGAAGATGTACTTGCGCAGAATGAACATATCAAATATCTTTCTTCCCTATTTAAAGACGCCCGCAATTTTCTCTATCTGGGCAGAGGGTACAGTTTCCCTGTGGCCCTGGAGGGTGCCCTTAAGCTGAAAGAAATTTCATACATCCATGCAGAAGGATATCCGGCTGCCGAAATGAAACATGGGCCAATTGCGCTTATCGACGAAGAAATGCCGGTGGTTGTAATTGCTACCAGGGGCGTGAACTACGAAAAAGTAGTCAGCAACATCCAGGAGGTTAAATCACGCAAAGGAATCATTATCGCAGTAGTAACTGAGGGCGACTCTCTCGTGAAAAGCCTCGCAGATCATGTGATTGAAATTCCTGATGTGGAAGAATGCCTGGTTCCTCTTGTTTCCGTGGTTCCACTTCAACTGCTGAGTTATCACATTGCTGTGATGCGCGGTTGCAATGTTGATCAGCCTCGAAACCTTGCAAAAAGCGTTACGGTAGAATAAGATTCTAACCCATTTTAAAAGAGAAAAACTTGTGTGCAGTAAAACTGAACACACCAATGCTGAGTGCCGATATGGCTCTTGCCGGCGTGGGAAAGATGTGCAATACCTTTATCAGAAAACTCATCAGTAGGTAATTCGCAAACAGAACCAAAATTGCAACTAAAACAAATCTTGTGAACTGGGTTCGCCCCTTGAGTTCCGATTCTGTGAAAACAAAATACTTGGTAATGATAAAATTGGTGACAAGTCCGCAAGTATAAGAGACGACCAGCGCAATACTTGTTCCGCCCACCACCAGTCCTGAAGCGATAGATAAATCTTGTTTGTGTAAAACAAAGTGCAGGGTCACGAAATACATCAACACATCAACAACGGTAGCTGTACCGGCTGCAAAAAAATACCGAATCACCTTGTTGTGATAAAGGTCTATGGCCGTAGCAATCGGGGATTGTGAAAAATATTTTTTCAACATCAGGAATACGATTGGGTTGTGAGATGGTTCTTCACATAGTGATAAATACCCTCATGAAGTCCCATGAATGGCTCTTTGTATCCGGAGGACCTCAATTTGCTGATATCCGCACAGGTGTAATATTGATAAGTATTACGAATATCCTCAGGGGTATCCACAAATGAAATGTTGGAACTCATGCCTGCCGCTTCGCAAACCCACCTTGCCAAATCATAAAAAGTTTCGGCATTACCGGTGCCCAAATTGTATATATCCCGGCTTTTGCGATGATGAAGGAGGAAGTACATCACCTTACAAACATCCATCACATATACAAAATCCCTCTTTTGCTCCCCGTCTGCGATGCCCGACCTATGGGAACGGAACAGGTTTATTTTTCCTTTTTCCTGCAATTGTTTGTAGGCATGAAAAACCACTGATGCCATTCTGCCCTTATGGTATTCATTGGGACCGTAAACATTAAAAAACCGCAACCCGGCCCAATGGTACGGTTGTTTTTTTTGTGACAATACCCAAGCATCAAAATCATATTTGGATGCTCCATACGGGTTGAGAGGAACATATTCGTTCATGAGGCTGTGATCATCACTGTATCCTTTATCTCCTGAGCCATAAACAGCGGCAGATGAAGCGTAAACCAGGGCAATCCCATAACGGCAACAATATTCCCAAACCTGTTTTGAATAAGACAGGTTGAGTTTTTCAAAAATATCAGTGTTTTTTTCGGTCGTATCCGTGCGGGCTCCCAGATGATAAACGAATTGAATGCGATGGTGATTTTTATCAAACCAATTAAAGAACGAGGCGCGCTCTACTTTCTCAGTAAATGATTTTCCCGACAAGTTGTCTCTTTTGGCTTCAACAGAAAAATCATCCACCAAAACCAGGTCATTAAATCCCTCGCGATTCAGGAATGACACCAAGCAACTTCCGATAAAGCCTGCGGCTCCTGTAACAACAATCATGAATGAAAAGGGGTTCTTAATGAAACATTGATCCAGTGCGGATCGAAGGCGGCTCCGGTTTTTTCATAAAATCGAATGGCGGGGGTATTCCAGTCGAGTACCTGCCAGTTTACTTGTGCATACTCTTTTTGGGTGGCATAAGCCATAACTGCATCAAACAAGGCTTTTCCGATGCCCCGGTTTCTTTGATCGGCAGTAACCACAATATCTTCCAGATAAAGACACGGACCTTTCCAGGTTGAATAACGGATGTAACAGAGCGCCATTCCAATAATATCTGTTCCCGAATCAGCAACCCATAGACTATAGAGAGGATTCTCTCCGAAACCATCTGCCAGAAGTTTTTCGGGAGTATGAATGACCTCTTCAGGAGCCTTTTCAAAGGTGGCCAGCTCCATGATGAGGGCAAATACCCTTGGGATGTCTGAGGGCATTCCTTTTCTGATGATGCAATTCATTCTTGGCCAAAATTAGGGGAAAGGTGTCGATAAGCGAAAAAAATTGATATTTGCAATACCACAAAATTTGCCTATGTCGTTACAATCGGGTGTGATAACCCTGGGACAATTTATCATTTCCAGACAATCTGATTATCCCTATGCCAAGGGAGAACTGAGTCGCTTGCTGAGAGACATTGGTATTGCCGCCAAAATTGTGAACAGGGACGTAAACAAAGCGGGGCTTGTTGACATCCTAGGGGCCGCCGGAGAAACACATGTTCAGGGTGAAGAACAAAAAAAACTAGATGTTTTTGCAAACGAACAGTTTATTGCTGCTTTACAGGCCGGAGGGGAATGCTGTGCGATTGCATCAGAAGAAAATGATGACATCATTCCCATTGATTCAGAAATATCAAAAAACGCAAAATATGTAGTTTGCATTGACCCATTGGATGGATCTTCCAATATTGATGTGAATGTATCCATAGGTACCATTTTTTCTATCTACCTCAGAACATCTATAAAGGGGCCGGGAACCGTGGAAGATTTTCTTCAAAAAGGAACCGAACAGGTTGCCGCAGGATATGTAATTTACGGCTCCAGCACCATGTTGGTTTATACTACAGGCAATGGTGTAAACGGATTTACGCTCGACCCTTCTATCGGAGAATTCTGTCTCTCTCATCCGGATTTGAAAGCCCCTGACCAGGGGGAAATTTATTCTATTAACCAGGGTAATTTTGTGCATTTTCCCGCCGGTGTTAAAGAATATATCAAATACTGCCAGGAAGAAGACAAGTCCTCATCCAGGCCTTATACGCTCAGATACATTGGGTCCTTGGTGGCCGATTTTCACCGCAACCTAATCAAAGGCGGTATTTATATCTATCCCCCCACTTCTAAATCCCCCAAAGGAAAACTTCGTCTGCTTTATGAATGCAATCCTCTGGCCTTCATCGCCGAACAGGCCGGTGCCATTGCCACAGACGGAGAAAAAAGAATTCTAGAAATAGATCCTTTGGATATCCATCAACGCGTTTCATTGTTTATTGGCTCCTCCAATATGGTTGAGAAGGCCATGGATTTTATGCTTGCCCAAAAGCAACAAAAAGCCGATGTATGAACCTCTTGCCTGTGCCTTCGCTGCCCAAGTTTGATGCGCATGGAAGAAACATCCTTTACCTTACATTCGATGATGGACCGGTTCCCGAAGTAACGCCGGGGGTGCTACAAATTCTGGAAAAATATCAGGCACAAGGGACTTTTTTTTGCCTGGGGAGGAACATCACCAAGAATTATGAACTTTTTAAACAAATAGCCGCGCGTGGTCACCTCGCATGTAATCACAGCTATTCTCACAACAAAGGATGGGAAACTGCCACGGAAAAATATGTAAATGATGTATTGAGGGCATCAGTTTTTTTCGACAATAAACTTTTTCGCCCACCATATGGAAAAATCAGCCTCAAACAATACCTCGTGCTCAAAAAAACTCATCGCATCGTTTTTTGGCATGTACTCAGCAGGGACTATGATCCAAACCTCACATGGCAAGATTGTTTTAGGAGAGTGGTGAGCAAAAGCAAAGCAGGAAGCATTTTGGTGTTTCATGACAGCCAAAAAGCAAGAGATAGAATGCTTCCCTGTCTTGAGGCTACCTTGAAATACTATGGAGCCAGAAATTATGTTTTCAGGACCCTGGCGGTTTCATAATACCGCTCCCCGAGCCGTGTTTTGAATTCATGAGTAAATGAATGGCAGTTTGTGTGCTTTCTTCTGATGTTAGGGGGATGAAACCATATTTCTTCCTTTATTTACATCGTATTCATGAAGTTTTTTTGTAGGACCCTATTTTTTATTTTAATAAATGGACGGCTTTTGTTCGGACAAAACTCTTTTTGTATTCAGCAGTTTCATCCATTTGCCAATCTTCCTTCTGCTGATTTGGTAATTGGTGAGGGCAACTCAATCTCAGGAGGATTCCATGCTCCCTCCACCGAGCAGTGCGCCACAGGGCTATTCGAGTACCAAATTCGTATTCAAAATACCGGAAAGGATAGTATTAGGTTTTACTACCAGCTTTTTTATGCCAAAGAACCCAGACCGGATTCTTTATTCGCGAGCCAAGATGTGCGTCAACGACTGCTTTTTCAGAAAGATCCTTGTGTGAAAAACAGCTTTCATCTGAGCGAAAAAATTGCGGGTAATTCGAATCAGCTGATTAAAAATTTTTTCAGTATCAACACCGGAGCAGATTCTTCTGAAATCTGTCGAATCAGTGATATTATCAGAAATGACAGTAACTGGTTTAAAGCCATTTGCATAAAAGCCCGACAAAAAAACACCAGCCCTGATGCGCAACTTTATTATGATGCTTTATATATAGTTGATGCTGATGCAAGAAAGAAAGAAATCAAAAGCAGCATTCCGCCAAGACCGGAAACCGGCGTTTATAAGTTCTTGCTGCTTGTTTTTCCCGAATCTCTTGTACAAGATTCTGCTTTTGCTTTCCTGAAGGGCTGGATAGAAAATAAATCTAGCCCTGTTTTTGGAAAGAACGCTTTTGCGGATTATCAAAAGCTATTGTCGTCTGATATTTTCTGCGGGGTTAGCACACATACGCTTGCCTTGATGAAGCAGGAGGGGATGAAAGAGGTGGGCCCCGATTTGTCTCCTTCTCCATTCTTAATAAAACCTGTAATATCCTACCAATCTCAGGCAGAGAATAGCGGAGTGGCCCTGAAAGGGAAAACCTTTTTTTGTGAGGGAAAGCCTGTATTTCCAGTCTTTACAAACTATATTGTAGGCCTGGTGGATGATGGAAAAGAAATTTGGCCTTGTGCATCGGAATATTACACAGAAGACAGTGAAGATTTCCCCCGTAACAAATGGTCTTCTATAAATGCCATGTCGGCTGATTTTGAGCTGCTGGCTTCAAAAGGAATACATTATTTACGAATTACCGGACTGGGAGAGACAGATAAAAATGCAAAAACAAAAGAGCTGTGTGTACGCACCAAATTTCTCTCCAGAAAAAGTGGTACACGATCTTTGGTAAGCGATGGAGAAATCAAAAATTATTTAGATGCGGTAGAGATGGTGCTTGACCTTGCTTATGCATACAAAATCAGGGTGATTTTGTTGGTGAAAAATGTTTTTTTAGATAAAGAGAGAGAAAATATGTTGGCAAAACTTGCCTCCCGATTTTCCGGTCACCCCGGATTAATGGCCTATGATTTTTTTAACGAGCCCTTGTATTTCGACAAAGATTTTCATGAAAAAAAAGAAGTGATAAAATCAGTAAGTAAATGGAACGAGATTGTGAAAAAAAATGCTCCCAATCAGCTCACCACCATTGGCCTTGTTGGAGTCAGAGAAGTATTTGAATGGGATCCTTCTTTGTTGCCGGTTGACTTTGTTTCTTTTCATCCTTATGAATTTGAACCCGAACAGGTGCGTAATGAAATATACTGGTATGGCAAACATGTAAAGAAGCCTTGGATTATTGGAGAAACAGCGATTCCTGCAGACAATATAAAAGTACGCTATCTGGCGCAAAAAAAGTTTGCCGAAGAAACATTCAGGCAATCATATCATTGCGGCGCTTCGGGGTATTCGTGGTGGCAGTACAAGGATGTTGATTGGAAGCGCTACCATGCAAATTTCATGGGGATGCTGAGTCTTCAGGGTACGACGCTTACCGCTAACGGTTACATCGTTTCCGGTACATGTAAACCAATAGCTGAGGTTTTCCGCGGTTTTTCTGCTCTTCAGAAGTCTATGCCCTGTAGCCTCCTGCCAAACTATTACAATTACTCCCAAAACAGCAAGAAGACAAAGTGTATTCTGAAAGGAAGGATTTTAGATAATAAAAAGAATCCTGTTTCCGGCGCAGTAATCATGATATGGAACAAGGCCTATACGGTTTCTTACCACACCGTTTCGCTATCCGATGGCAGTTTTGAACTAAAGAGTCCGGTGGTTCCTTTTCCATGGATTGCCTCCTACAGCAAAATGACTACTGCACAAGGTTGGTTTTCCGGAAGCGGGAGTGGTCCCGGTGGCTTATATACCATGCCGGATATCTTCCTCGAGGAGATTAGATGAGTGGTGTTTGTTGTTTTACAAAACGAACAATAATTATGCTTTCATATATTTGCGCACCCCAAAAGCATCATGAAAAAAATACAAGCTGTTTTTCTTTTGTTTATTCCTGTTTCTTTTGTTTTTTTCTCATGCGGAAAAAAACAAGAAACTTTTAACAACAAGGAGTATCATATCCAATTTGACGAGCTGGTTCATTTTGTAAAAAACCATCCCAGTTTGATTAAAACCAATGATGCTCGCTCAGGCAAGTATTGTGTATACACTGATGCCAAGGTTCCTTACGGAATAGATTATTGTATGAATGTTGCCGATCTCTTGCCCAATCCACCAAAAACAATTGTGGTAGAAGGGTATGGAAAAACCGTTTCTGCCGGAGCCAAGGCCGCTTATGTGATTTCTCTGGAAAATCCACAAAATCAAATTCAGGCCTATGAGGCCATTGATGTAAAAAAGTTTATTAAAAAGCCCGGTGAATGGTCGGCTTTCAAGCTTGTTCTTCCCCTCAAGCCCCAATTGCTTGACCCCAATAACCTCATTAAAATTTACGGTTGGAATTTTGGACAGGATGCTGTCATGTTCGACGACCTTAGCATCCGCTTTGAGTAAATCATTCTTCCTGTTGATGCGAGCCATGCGGTGGCTTGTAAATTCCTGATTTAATGCGTTACTTTGCATCCCTCATTAAGGTCCTGTGGCCGAGTGGCTAGGCAGAGGTCTGCAAAACCTTCTACACCAGTTCGAATCTGGTCGGGACCTCCAAAAGTGTTACGGCGCCTAAAAAGGCGCCTTTTTTATTTCATGCCTATGCAAGTTTCATGAAATTTGCATGAAATATCATCCTGTCATGTCTTCCAACAATTGCTTTTATTAGATGAAATGGCTGTCCCTGTAGACAAAGTTTTGGGGTGATGTTTTTTCTGTTTTGTCTTATTTTTTTCATATACATTCTTTTTTATTATTGTAGTGTATTTAAACCAATTAAAACCATTTCACCAAAAACCTAATCTAATTGTATGGACATTGCTACCCGCATCCGTTGCCTGCGCAACTACAGAAATTACAGCCTTGAATCCATGGCTATTGAACTTGACATGTCAATTGAGGGTTACCGCAAACTTGAGTTCAGGGCGGCAAGGGCCTCCTTCGGCAAGTTGCAGCTAATCAGTGAAATTCTGGGTGTCCCTTGGAAAGAATTACTCGATACCCAAATTCCTATTCAATCTTTGCTTGACGAAGATTTTGGACAGGAAAAAGGCCTTCGAAGAAAACAAGAAGCCAGAGCCACAAAGCCGACCATGTGAGGATTTTATAATACTCGTAGATTGGATTGAATTCTCCGAGCAAGAGCTTGAGAGACCAAATGACTACGGGAACAAACAGCAATAAGGCTTTTGTCTTTTTGTTGGTAGTACCTTTTGACAGCGACGAAAAAAATCCGGCAGTTTGAAGGGCGAAAGCCGGCATTATAAAAATGAAAGCATAGTGTTGCTGGTGCGGGAAAGCAAGTGGAATCAAGAGCAAGGCGAAATACCATTCGTATACATTTCGTTTTTGTGACCCCCTGATTCCTCCCTGTCTGTACATGTAAATAAGCATGCTCAGGGCAAAGAGGCATCTCGCTGCGAAAATAGCTTTTGCCAGCGCAGCATCATTCAGTTGTAAAATGCTTCTTCTCATGTCTTTGTATGGTTCATTCTCGCTTAAAAAAACAGAAAGAAAAGTGGTTATTGAGTGAAAGCTGTCTTCGGCAATATCTTTGATATGCTGTGTTTGCATGGGGTTTACAAGGGCCCATCTGGACCGACTCATGTCAAGCCAGGAATCGGTGCCCGTAAAAATTGCGGGAGTTGTTGCCAAAAGAAAAAAAACAGCGATGCAAGCGGTTAGCGCCTGCCATTTTTTTCTAAGGACAAGCCAGGGCAACAAAGCAAGTGGCAAAATCTTTAGATTGATTCCGATGGCAAGCCATGATCCTGATAAAACAAGTTGATTGTTTTCAATGGCATCCCAGGCTTTTAAACAAATCCAAAGAAGAAGAATGCTTACTTGTCCGTAATGCAAATTTTCATACACAAACCTCATGGAGGCTGCAATAAGAATTCCTCTGAAGGCTGTTTTGTAAGGGCCGGGGATATCTCCGGTTTGTTTTTCCAACAGGAAAAAACATTGTTCAGCCAGAAAATAGTTCAGCAACATCCAGCACATATGCGCGAGGGCATTAGGCATGAGTGCAAGGGGGAACATTATCAGTGCAAAAAACTGCGAGTAGTAGTAATGGTACCATTGGTGATAGAGCTCTCCAAATGGATTAATTCCTTCTACATAATCCCTTGAGGCTTGTAAATAAATATCCAGATCGGTTGGGCTGTTTCTTTCAATCCATGCCATGATACATACGGGCAGGTAAAGGAAGAAACGGATGTATCCGGCTTTCGTAAACTTTAGCGAAGCCCCTTTTTCTCGCACCATTGTGTGTGAAAAGATTTTGGGGAGACTTCAGGAAAATCGCGCCTGTCGCCCCAATCCTTTTTAAAAAACTGGCGCAACATAAATGATTTGAGTTTTTGACCACCCTTCTCCATCACCGTTCTTCGGAGCATGGCTTTTTTCCAGAAATACATAGCGATGTTGTCTTTTTTTGACAGGGCGCCCTTGCTCACAAAATCCTGTCGGTTAAATCCGAGCATTCTGGGAATATCGATTTTTACCGGACATACATCCCTGCATTTTCCGCATAAAGTTGAGGCATAACTCAGATGATGATAGTCATCATCAAGAGAAATATATGGCATGATTACCGAACCAATTGGTCCGGCATAAACGCTTTCATAGGATTTCGTACCTATGGTTTGGGTTACAGGACATACCGCAGAACATGCGCCGCAACCGATGCATGAAAGCGCATACCGTTGTTCGGGTTGAGCAAGCAGCTGCGTTCTTCCATTGTCTATGAGCACAAGTACTACCTCGCTGCTGCCGGCTTGTTCGGGTGATTGTTTTGCTCCACTCACAATCTGAACCGAATCAGGATATTTTCCCCCTACGGAATAACTATTCAGTAGACTTACAAAAAGTTCGAGGTCATTGGCACTTGGAAGAATTCTCTCAATAGAACACAATAATATCAGCGTTTGTGCTTGCTGCAAAATCCTTTTCTCTTTTGCGTCCTGGGCCATACATGCCAGAGCACCACTATCGGCCAGCATAAACTGTGCATTTCCGATGGCCACCTGATAGGGTTCGTTACCGAAAATGGTTATTTTCTCGCGATTGAGGGCAACCTCCAGCAAAATTTCCTGAGATAGCTCTGATTCCTTGAGGTAGACCGAAGAAATATTTTTTTTGGTGATGTATTTGGCAATCTCTGTTCCTGCATCCTGATGGGTTTGTGCCCAAATGATTTTTCCTCCCCGCTTGGTAAAGTGGCTCTCAAATTCAATCAAATAAGTATCAAGATTATCTATTGCTTTGCGCTTGATGTAGGAAGCGCGGTTTCTGGCAAGTTCTTTATCTGCATAAACCGCATCCAATGCTCGAAAACGGATATTTGCCTCTTGTTCTACCTGCTGCCCAAATTTGCGCTGCATCTCATCCCGGGATTTCTCCTCCGATGACTTGATAAATCTGTCCAATAAACTCATGAAACGATTGCTAGTTTTTTCAAATCTATGTTCATGTATTCATAGATTTCAGGGTAGGTTCGGCTTGTTATCAACAAGGCCTGTTCATACTCAGGATAAATTGATTTTACGAATCCTGTTTTGGTGGCGTCCGCCTTCGAAATCCGTGTTAGCAAATACTTCAGCCATCTCAAGGGCGAGTGCATTTGTGATATATCTTGCAGGCAGGGCAAGGATGTTTGCGTCATTGTGTTTCCTTGCAAGGCTTGCCAACTCTGTGTTCCAGCACAAAGCTGAACGGATTCCGGCATGTTTGTTCAGGGTCATGTTTATTCCGTTGCCACTTCCACAAATGGCTATTCCCCAGCTCAGTTTTCCTGTAACAACAGCTTCTGCCAGAGGATGAGCCACATCAGGATAGTCCATACTATTTTCGCTGTCTGTGCCAAAATCGACCAGCCTATATTTTTCACAAAGTTTGGTTTTAAGAAATTCTTTGAGTTGATAGCCGGCGTGGTCACAAGCAATACCAATGGTTTTCATGTGATAAAACTACACACTAATCTTGGTCTTCACACCTTGCTTAAAAAAATTCTCGGGCTTTACAATACGCTATTTATAACCTTTGAAAAAAAATAAATCCTTGAAAATGAATATGCTTTTTGCTCTATTTGTTAACACCTGCCCTGTTCATTAAGGTTTATTTTTGTAGGAAATTTTTAAGATGTTTTTAATCAACACACCTCCCATATAAAGAGTTATGAAAACTGAAAGCCGATTTGCTGATTTTTATCAGTTTTTTTAAAAATTATTTTCACAAGCAGAGTAATGAACACAAGTACGAAGTGATTTTATGAACAGCTTGTTAATTATCTTAAAAAACGCATTATTATCAATACATTTGAAGTGAAAAATATGTTGAAAAGATGTTTATATCAAACTCAAAAGCCCGTCTTTAATGTTTAAACAACGAGATATCAACAGTATTAACAGACATAATAAAGAATAGATAAAATATTGATTTAAAATGATAGATATATTCAAAGAAATAGACACGCTTAAAAAGAAAAAGAATGCAGTAATTTTAGCTCATTATTATCAGGATAAAGATATTCAGGATGTAGCAGATTATTTGGGAGATAGTTTAGGTCTGTCCGTGCAGGCTTCAAAAACAAAAGCCGACATTATTGTTTTTGCAGGCGTTCACTTTATGGCGGAAACAGCGAAGATTCTCAATCCAAATAAGAAAGTACTTTTACCCGATCTGAAAGCCGGATGCTCATTAGCCGATTCATGCAAGGCAGACGATTTTGCAAAATTCAGACAATTGCATCCTGATCATCTGGTGATTTCCTATATCAATTGCACAGCTGAAATAAAGGCAATGACAGATATTATTTGTACCTCCAGCAATGCAATGGCTGTAGTTAACAGTTTGCCGCCTGAGCAAAAAATAATTTTTGCACCAGATAAAAATTTAGGAAATTACATTGTATCTCAAACAGGCAGAGAGATGCTCTTATGGGATGGAAGTTGTATGGTACATGAAATATTTTCTTACCGAAAAATAGCTGAGTTAAAAATACAGCATCCAAAAGCAAAAGTAATCTGTCATCCCGAATGTACCGCTGATGTGCTTTCATTGTCTGATTTTACAGGAAGCACCACTGCCCTTCTTCACTATACCCTGAAAGATGTTGCTGATGAATTTATTGTGGTAACAGAGTCCGGAATTATCCATCAAATGGTAAAAGCATCCCCACATAAAATTTTTATTCCCGGTCCTCCCTTGAATGCATGTGCCTGCAATGATTGTCCTCACATGAAACTCAATACCATTGAAAAACTTTACCAATGTTTGCTTGATGAAAGTCCTGAAATTCTGATGGATGAGAAGACCAGGCGGAAAGCAGAAAAACCCATTCTTAAAATGATTGAAATATCAAGAGAGGCAGGCCTTGCATAAATAAAATATGAGGATTTTTTTGTCGATATTATTTCTTTTGGTGTTCTTCAGATACTCTTCGGCACAAACCGATACGATTACGGATGGATATAAAAAGTATTATTATCCATCCGGTGCTGTTTCGTCAGAAGGATTATTAAAAAATGGGAAACCTGATGGCTACTGGAAAACTTATTTTGAAAATGGAGCATTAAAAACAGAAGGAAACAGAAAAAATTATCAGTTAGACAGTTTATGGAAGTTTTTCGGTAAAAATGGGAAACTACAGCAAACGATTTATTACAAAGAAGGAAAGAAAAACGGCTTGAAACAGGTGTTTGATCCTGATTCAGGGTTTCTTTTATCCGAAGAGCCTTTTGTGAATGATGTAAGAGAAGGAATTGTGAAATATTACAAGAAGGGATTTGTATACAAAACAGTTCCCTTCACAGCAGGTAAAGAAATAGGTAAAGGATATGAGTATGTTGCGGATAGCACCATCATTACCATCACCACATACAAGAACGGATTTTTGCAACGAGAGGAACGAATAAACAGGAAAGATGCTGCAGGTCGTAAACAGGGAAACTGGAAAATGTTTTTTCCAAACCTCAATGTAAAAATAGAATGCAGGTATGAGAATGATCGTTTGGATGGTTATTACAAAGAATACAACATCAAGGGAGACCTGATAAAAACCGCTAAATACATAGATGGTAACCTCCAGCAAAATGCTGCGGAATTAATCATGCTCGATACCCGGAATGAATTTTATGAAAATGGCAAAATAAAATCTTCAGGAACCTATAAACAGGGAGTAGCAGAGGGAATAACGAAAATTTTTGATGAAAATGGAAAACCCATTGATGCCAAAATATACAAGGGTGGCTTACTCACAGCACAGGGCCTCATGGACGAAAGAGGATGGCAACAGGGTGAGTGGAAGGAATTTTATCCCACGGGCGAAATTCGTGCACAAGGCACATACCTGAATGGCAAAAAAACAGGAAAGTGGAATTTCTTTTATCAGAATGGCAAGAAGGAGCAAACGGGCAGTTATAACAAGAACGGAAAACCCGAAGGCAACTGGACATGGTACTATGAGAGTGGAAATACACTCAGGGAAGAATCATTCATCAATGGTTTATCTGAGGGAGAGATGAGAGAATATACAGACTCAGGAAAAGTGATTACAAGGGGAATGTATGTAGAGGGCGAAAAAGAAGGATTTTGGTTTCTGGAAGATGGCGATGAAAGACAGGAAGGAAATTTTAAAGCCGGACAAAGAACCGGAGAATGGAAATGGTTTTACAACAATGGAAAGACAGCATACAAAGGTGAATTTATAGAGAATCTTGAAAACGGAAAACATATCATCTATTATGATAATGGACGGGTTATGCAGGAAGGAAAATTTATTATGGGACAGAAAGACGGAAAATGGAGGAAATATGATATAGACGGAACCCTTCTCTATACGATAGAATACCAGAATGATCAGGAAGTTAAATTCAATGGCAACAACATTTCATTTCCCGAGACAAACCCCGATAAATAAACAAATTACCCTACAGGAGATTCAAGATGGAAGATTTTTTAAAAGTGGTTTTAAAGTATACGAGCGACCTTGTTTTTGTAACAGATCACAACGGAAAATTAACTTATGCCAACAGAGCTTGGCTTGAAGAGCTGGGATACCGGCAAGACATCATCAATACCCTGCACACAAGAGATTTTATACACCCCGATTATTACCACCTTTACGAAAAAAAAAATCAGACTCCAGACCAAGAAATTAAACCTGCCCAAATAGAGATCCCATTTGTTAAAAGCAATGGACGCATTCTGATAGCAGAAGGGTTTTTTATTCACGATTCCACCAAGGATGGTGGAAATAAGTATCTAGGATTATTTAAAAATATTTCTGAACAGAAACTGACAGAAGAAAAATCGCTTCTTTACGAACAGCGATACAAAGCTGTATTTGAGCAGGATTATCTGGGGATGTTAACCGTAGATGTTTTCGGAAAGATAACGCAGGCTAACCGAAGAATGTCAGAAATATTGGAATATAATATCTCGGAATTAGAGTCGAAAAACATTCTGGAATTTACACATCCGGATGACAGGGAAGCGACAATAAAAATCAACAGGGATTTACTTAACCTATCTAAAACAAGGAGCAACCGTGAGCTTCGTTTAATTACAGCAACCGGAAAAATACGCTATGGAAATGAATCGATTCAAGTTGTTCTGGATGCAAAAAACAATCCCGATTACTTTCTTGTCTTTTTTGATGATTTTACAGAAAAGAAAATTGCTCAGGAAAAACTTACCGAGCAATCTGCAAAACTGAGGGCCATCTTCAACAGTTCCTCCCAGGCAATGGTAACCATCAACAGCCGCCTGGTGATAACAGCGTTTAATCAAAATTTTGCCAATGCTTTCGAAAAGATAACGGGAAAATATCCTGTTGCAAACAAGACCATGGCAGATGTTTTTACCAAAATGATGGATGAAAGCCAGAAGCGATACTTCTTATCCCTGCATAATGAAGCTTTACAGGGAGGAAAAAAACGGTTCGAACACAAAATTCATCTATGGAACAATACGCATGTATGGGTAGATGGATACCTCGATCCAATTATCATCCCGGGTCGTAAAACAGAGGAAATCTCGTATATCATTCACGACATTACCGAAAAGAAAAACATAGAAGAAGATATCCGCAAATCACTTCTGGAAAAAGAAATTCTTCTCAAAGAAGTGCATCACCGGGTAAAAAACAACCTTCAGGTAATTTACTCCATCCTCAATCTTCAAACGCAATACATGGATGATGAGAAAGCAATTGAGATTCTCCGGGAAATACAAAACCGGATTTCTTCAATGGCTCTCATTCACGAATATCTATACCAGCACAACGATATTTCGGCCCTTAACACGGGAGAATATATCCGTATGCTTGTAAACAACCTTTCACAAAGCGCTACACTTCAGAAAGGAACAACCGAAATAGAATTTGACCTGGAAGACCTGATGCTCGATTTGGATTATTCGATTCCATGCGGATTGATCATTAACGAAATGGTATCCAATGCTTTCAAACACGCCTTCTCTTCGGTGGAAAACCCTAAGTTGCAGATTTCGTTTCGCAAGGAAAAAGATTTTATAACTTTGAAGGTGGGCGATAATGGTAAAGGCTTTCCCGGACACATCAATTACAAGGACACCAATTCCTTGGGAATGCAATTAATCATGGCACTTACCAATCAGCTTGATGGAGAAATAAGCATGCAGCCAAATGAGGATGCAGGAACCCTTTTCACCATCAGATTTCATCACCATAAAAAATGAATACATGTCAACCTTTAACATTCTGATTGTAGAAGACGAAGGCATCGTTGCCAAAGACATACAACAAAGCCTGAAGAAACAAGGCTATCAGGTAGCAGACATCTGCTCAACTTCCGAACAGGCCCTCTTGGCAGCCAGGGAGAAAAAACCGGATCTGATCCTGATGGATATCATGCTCAAAGGGGATGTATCGGGAATAGAAACGGCTGAAATCATCAAGAAAAGCCTGGACATACCGGTTGTATTTTTAACTGCTTATGCAGACAAAAGCACGCTTTCAAAAGCCAAAGTAACAGAGCCTTATGGGTATATCATCAAGCCATTTAAAGAAATCGATTTACATACAACGATTGAAATGGCTATTCATAAGCACTCCAGTGACCTGGCCGTAAAAAAGGAAAGAGACTTGCTCTATTCACTCATTGAGAACAAAGATGAAAACGGGGTTCTTTTTCTGAAATCGCATGCGCGCCTGGATAAAGTAAAGATGAGCGAAATATTATTTGTGGAAGCCCTCAAAGATTATGTCAAGGTATGCACAGAAAATAAGGATTATGTGATTCACACAACCATGAAAGATATCGAGAGCAAGCTCAGCAGCCCTTCATTCATTCGAGTGCATCGTTCATATGTCGTGAGAATCGACAAAATTTCAAGCATCAACGGAAACGAGTTAACCATTGAGAAACAGAACACGATTATACCCATTGGTGCTTCTCATCGGGACGAGTTAATGTCAAGGATAAAGACGGTTTAATTTTTCGGGCTGTGCAAATCAGGTGGGTAAATTCAATCCCAACCATTGCAGGGCAGATTTTCCCAACATCCATTCTTTTGCGTCATCTGATAGTCCTGTTCGTCTGATTAATTCGCCGGGCTTATCTTCTCCCAATGGAAAAGGATAATCGCTTCCGAGGCATATTTTGGCTTCGCCAAAAAGGTCAACCAGATAAGAAAGTGCCCGGGGATCATGCACAAGCGAGTCGAGCCAGAATTTTCCTACATATTGTGAAGGCGCCACGGGATTATCGATGGCTACCAGATCGGGCCTGCAATCAAAACCGTGTTGAATCCTTCCCAAGGTAAAAGGAAAAGATCCTCCGCCATGTGCAAAAGCTACACGCAAGCGCGGAAACCTTTGAAAAACCCCGCCGAAAATCATGGAGCAAATAGCCAGGCTGCTTTCGGCAGGCATGCCCACAAGCCAGGGAAGCCAGTATTTTTGCATCCGCTCCTGCCCCATCATGTTCCAGGGATGCACAAACACGCATAAATCCAGTTCTTCGCAGGCGGCATATACTTCCATCAAAGATGGATCGCTTAAATTTTTCCCTTCAATGTTTGATCCGATTTGTATGCCCCTCAAGCCTATGGTTTTACATCTTTCAAGCTCCTTTACCGCCAGCGCCGGAGCCTGCATTGGCAATGTTCCCAAGCCCTCAAAACGCCCCGGGTACCTGTTCACAATTCCGGCAATATGGTCATTTAAAAACCGGGCTACCTGAAGGCAATCATCCGGCTTTGCCCAATAACTAAACATCACCGGAACAGTTGACAGGACCTGTAGATTCACCCGATGTTTCTTGCAATCAGCAATCCTTACATCAGGATCCCAGCAATTGTCTTCAATGGTTCTGAAAAACCGGTCATCAATCATCATATTGGCACAACAGGGAGCGCCTTCTTTGCGGCTTAAATGATCAAGCCTGATGAAGCCCCCATAGCCAAACATCCTTCCAAAATCTGGAATGTGTTCAGGCAGAATATGCGTATGAATATCAACGGTAAAAAAATTACCCATAAGCTTTTTATTTTAAACATCATGAACACAATACCTTTCCACCATGCCAATGATAAGCAAAAAACAAAAACAGCCCGCACGAAATAACAGGATGTAAAATCACGGATAATACGAACCCAGCAAAGAGAAAACCAAACAGATGACAAAGGATTTCGGGAATTTATTCACCTGCATAAATCCGGGCAGTAAATAAAATTATCATTACATTGCGGAGTAGCATACATTTACCGAAGCAGAAGTGTCATGAAGATTGGATTTGTCCATCAGGGATACCCCGAAGTTAGAAATATACTGAGTACCCGCCACCCGGCGTTTACCCACAAAAGGGTTACAGATATTTTTAAAATTTTGGACCATTTGCATTTTAAAATGTTTTACCAAACAAAGCTGTGGTATCACAATACATTTGACGACCGGGTTTCCTTTGGCAAAGCCGACCTGTATCATTTTTTTAATGGAGTAAACATGGGCAATAAGCCCTGGGTAAGCAGTTTCGAAACCTTTCTTCCGCGTTACGGAACAGATACAAAACACACCCTGCTGGGACTCGAAAAAATTGCAGGTCGCGCCTGTAAAAAAATTATTCCCTTCTCTGATTTCAATCATCGCTTCTACCTTGATTTTCTTCAATCCTCACATCCGGATTTTGTCTCAGGAATACAAAACAAGATGGAGGTGGTATTGCCACCACAGCAACCTATGGTAGATGTCTTCGACAAAAATCTGCATGACGAAACCTTTAGGGTATTATTGGTTGGTCATTATTTTTTCAGCAAAGGGGGAAGAGAAGTTTTCAGGGCGGTGGAAAGGCTACACCGCGAAGGCTGTCGGATAGAATTTACCATTGTTTCTAAAATTCTGGCAGACTCTCTCATCACCTTTACAGCAAAAGAGGATGAAGAAAAGTGGAAAAAAATACTGGGGGAATCCCCATTTTGCAAGTATTTTCCAATCAAGGATAATACAGAGGTGTTTGAGATCATGAAGAAAAACCATGTGCTTCTTATTCCATCCACCCAGGAAACATTCGGCTATGTGGTGCTGGAAGCACAGGCCTGCGCCACCCCCGTTATCACTACAAGCATAAGAGCGTTTCCTGAAATCAACAACAATGATTGCGGCTTTGTTATCGATATTCCTCAGGATCCAAATGGTACGGCGGCCGTTTCTACCCATGGCTATGAGAGCATTTCACATTTGGTTGAAGAGGGTGTTTACAGCGCCTTGAAAAGCATGGCAGAAAACCGTTCGCTGATCGAACAAAAAGGCAGCAAGGCCCTCGACCGAATCAATAGAATTCATTCCCCGAAGGCTTTTTCCGAAAAGCTCTACGGTATTTATTCCAAGGCCCTGCAGGATGAATAGGCACGAGCCTCTTGCCATCCGGGTCTAGAAATCCCCCAATTTCTCTGCTATGCAGGAGGATATCATCCTCAAAGGAGAACGGTTTTGTGTATTGAATTCGATTTTAAGCCCTTGTAGCCGCTTGACGAACCATCTCTTCTTTGTACTTTTGAGGCCCTTAAAAAACCAATCAAAGCCATTTTGGGCAACCCAGCCGAAAGCTTGAACATGAGTATCCCCGCATCACCAATAGCCCACAGGCACAAGCAAATTATCCTGCCAATCAACACACCGCCTAACGCTATATGAAAATTCTGATTACCGGGGGAGCCGGATTCGTAGGCTCTGCACTATGCCTCCAACTCAAGCAAAAGTACCCTTCATACCAAATCATAGCACTCGACAACCTCAAGCGAAGAGGATCAGAGTTAAATCTTTCTGAGCTAAAAGCAACAGGCGTACTTTTTTTTCATGGTGACATCAGAAGCCCTGAAGATATTGATGCCGTTGGTGGATTTGATGTCCTTGTTGAAGCCTCAGCAGAGCCTTCTGTAATGGCAGGATTAGACAGCAATCCCACATATATCATCAACAACAACCTGAGCGGATCCATTCATTGTTTCAACGCCTGTTTAAAACACAAGGCCAAGCTTATTTTTCTTTCAACAAGCCGGGTATATCCCATAGAAAGAATAGAAAAAGCGGGATTCGTTGAGGAAGAAACACGGTTTTCATTTTCTCCTGAACAAACAGAAGCGGGCATATCCAGAGAAGGAATTTCTGAAGAACTCAGCCTGTTGGGCCCGCGCTCATTTTATGGAACCACCAAGCTGGCATCGGAATTACTCATTCAGGAATATGCCGAGTTTTATAAGCTTGATGCAGCAATCACCAGGTTTGGTGTAATAGCAGGACCAAGACAAATGGGAAAAACCGACCAGGGTGTTGTCACACTTTGGATGGCGCGGCATTATTGGAAAAGTCCACTCAAGTACATTGGTTATGGGGGCATGGGAAAACAAGTACGCGATATCTTGCATGTGGATGACCTTGTTCGCCTTGTTGACATGCAGATACATGACATCCGGCGTTTTCAAAACAAGATATACAACGCCGGTGGTGGCCTTCAAAACAGCGCTTCTCTGCTCGAAATGACCGCCATTTGTGAGAAAATAACAGGTAACAAAATCACCATCTCACGCGAGCAGGAAAACCGCCCCGCCGATCTCAGGCTGTTTATTACCAATCATTCCCAATTAACCGAAAGTACCGGTTGGCGCCCTCAGAAATCGGTGGAGGATGTGTTTGTAGACATCTTTGCATGGATAGGTAAAAACGAAAAACAATTAAAAACCATCCTTCACGATTAAAGGAAAACCAAAACAACGGGATAGACCTACAAGATGATACGCCCTACGGATCAATTAGATACAGCTGTTCCATTCTCCTTTCAGAGGGTGTTGACGACAATTATTTTAATGCTTAAAAACACGCCAAACACATGAGTAATATTTGCCTAATTACAGGGTCATCAGGGTTGATTGGAAGCGAATCCGTGATGTTTTTTTCCGACAAGTTTGATACGATAATAGGGATTGATAACAATATGCGGGCCTATTTTTTCGGTGACAATGCATCCACCGAATGGAATACAAAAAAACTATCAGAACGAATTCCCAACTTCAAGCACTACAGCGCCGACATCAGAGATGAAAAAGCATTGGAAAAAGTGTTTTCAGAATATGGTACCGACATCAAGCTCATTATTCATACCGCTGCTCAACCCAGTCACGATTGGGCTGCCCGTGAGCCTATCACCGATTTTACGGTCAATGCAAACGGCACGCTGAATCTTCTTGAGATGACAAGAAAACATTGTCCGGATGCCACCTTTATTTTCACTTCTACCAACAAGGTTTACGGCGACACGCCCAATTTTTTGCCTTTGGTAGAGCTTGAAAACCGATGGGAAATAGACGAATCTCATCCCTATTACAAAGAAGGAATAGATGAAAAGATGAGCATTGACCAAACCAAGCACTCGCTTTTTGGGGCATCCAAGGTAGCAGCAGATGTTTTGGTGCAGGAATATGGCCGATATTTTGGTATGAAATCCGGCATTTTCAGAGGAGGATGTCTTACCGGTCCAAACCATTCGGGTACGCAGCTGCATGGCTTTCTGGCATACCTGATGAAGTGCGCAATAACAGGCGAACAATACACCATTTTTGGATACAAAGGAAAGCAGGTGCGCGACAATATTCATAGCTATGACCTGGTGAACATGTTCTGGCATTTTTATCAGCAGCCTCGTCTTGGTGAAGTTTATAACGCAGGTGGAGGAAGATTTTCCAATTGCTCCATGAAAGAGGCCATCACCTTGTGTGAGGCCATCACCGGAAACAAAATGAATTATACCTATGCCCAGGACAATCGAATTGGCGACCACATCTGGTGGATTAGTGATGTAAGGAAATTCAAAGACCACTATCCGGGCTGGAATCACAAATACGGCATCAATGACATCCTCAAACAAATTCATGAGGGTCTTATCAGCAGAAAAGCATGAAGTTGAGCGTGGTTATTCCTGCCTATAACGAAGAGGAATCAATAGAAAAAACGGTTTCTGAATTGATAGCTGCTCTTGATGAAAAAAAAATTGATCATGAGATATTCGTGGTCAACGACAACTCAAAAGACAACACACTTTCTGTATTAAAGAAACTGTCTCAGCGCTATCCATCGCTGAAGTTTGAGACCAATTTGGGTCCCAATGGATTCGGATATGCTGTTCGTTATGGTTTGGAGCGATTTGCCGGAGATTGTGTAGCCGTGGTGATGGCAGATTTATCCGATGCCCCCGAAGATTTGATTAAATTTTATCAAACCATGCTGGAAGGCAATTATGATTGTGTTTTTGGAAGTCGATTTATCAAAGGAGGAAGAACGATTGATTATCCGCGCTTAAAAAAAATCATCAACCGAATTGCCAATCAGATTATCCGTTTGATGATGAACATCAAATACAACGATACCACAAATGCTTTTAAACTATATAAGCGACATACCATTGAAGGCATAAAACCCTTTTTGTCACCCCATTTCAATCTTACAGTAGAGCTTCCTCTGAAAGCCATTATAAGGGGATATTCCTATACTGTTTTACCCAACTCATGGACCAACAGAAAGCATGGTGTTTCCAAATTAAAAATAAGAGAAATGGGAAGTCGTTACTTTTTTATCCTCTGCTATTGTTTCATAGAAAAGTACTTCTCCAGGGGAGATTTCAAAAAGAAATGGTGAGCAAGCAGGCAAAGCAAATGCAGGTAGGCGGCGATCCTTCGGATGCATCCTTTTATCGTTTAATGAGATAAGAAACACCCTGCATCATCGGATCACTCCGCTTACATAAGTATATCCGCGAGATTGCAGATGAACAACATATACACCCTGATAAAGCGAGGAAAATCCATCGACAGCATGGGCCTGATAACTTCCTGCAGGGACATATTTCTCCGTGTTTATGACCTCTCTTCCGCCGGCATCAAACACCCTGATTCGAATGGTTTGGCTGTCGCGACTTAGCCACAAAAACTGTAATTCATTTTGACCCACCGGGTTGGGAAACAAAACGGGTTTACCCAGAGAGGTGTTTTTAGACAATTCATTTATACCCAGTAATGCCAGTGAAAAATTGGGGATGCCCCAACCAAAATAAGTATCAGGGGTATTGGCAAGAGAGGCCGTTAGCCTGATGCGGGTCATCAACTCCGTAGGATGAAGTCCGGGTAAAGCCTGCCATAAGCAGGCACTCATTCCTGCAATAACCGGACAAGAAAAGGATGTGCCGTTGGCATAACCTGTTCCTCCCCCGCTTAGCGCAATAGCCGCACCTTCTCCCAAGGCACATACATCCGGCTTGATGCGAAGATCGGCGGTTGGGCCCCTGGAAGAAAAATTGGCAAGAAAGCCTTCCCTGTTTACAGCACCAATTGCAAACACACTGTCGCCATCAGCAGGAGCAGAAATGATTCTCCAGGAAGATGCACCTGAATTGCCTGCGGAGTTTACCACCAGCATTCCTTTAGATACGGCAATGTCTGCACCATTTGTGCAAATGGCTGTGCTGCCGTTCATGTCTTGCGTGGAATAACTTTGTTCATTGCGGTCGTAGGTGGTGTAGCCCAGAGAAGATGAGATAATATCTGCTCCTACGCTGTCTGCTGCCTCTGCCGCTTCCACCCAATAATATTCCTCTACCGGATTTTCTGTTTCGGCAACCTCTGTCCTGTAAAGATAATAAGAGGCCCTTGGTGCGGTGCCAATCATTACTCCGGGCAAGTTGGCTGCCATGCAGCTGAGGGTGTTTGTACCATGTGGGTGAAAAGAAAAAACCTGGTTGCTCATACCGGCAAAATCCCAGGTACCCAAAATGCGGTTCTGGGAGCGCAAACTGTCAAAAACCGGAAGGGTATTCACCCCTGGAAACCCTGCATCAAAAACAGCAATCACCATGTCTTGCCCCAGGTAGCCTTGTTGGTGTAAGCCTTCCCCGGCAATCTGATGGATCTGCGCAGCAGCAATCCCATAATCGAAAGGCTGGTTTGAGATGATTTTCGATTGTTGGAGTGAAGCCGCATGTGTATCATCGTTCCTGAATTTTAGGGTATCAGGAACCGATGACAATCGGTTAAGCGCTCCTGCGTTATTTACAAAAGGCAATTGCAAAATACCATTGAGTTGGGACGAGTCTGTAATTAATACAAGTACACTGTTTCGCCACCGGCTCTTTCCCCTGATCACCGCTCCTGTTTGCGCAACGCTCTGCACATAGGAGGGGTTAACCGGAAAATCCTGTGCGCTTACCGATATTCCCCGAAGAGTTCTTCGTGAAAGAGCCCTGGCAGACAAAAAAACCTCAGGGTTTTGCACATTGTAGGGCGAATTATTTTTATCAGTAAAGACAATCTCATATAAATTAGAGCCAAGCAGTGGTTGGGCTTGTAGCTCTTGAGAAAGAATCCCCGCAAGGAGAATCAATAAACAAATCTTATTTCTCATGGTTTTCCGAAATTGATAACGGTCTGGGTGAGTGTATATCCTTTGTTTGCTCGCGTTCGCAAAGGGATAGAAATATCCAGGGATGTTTTGGTGTCTTGTAATTTCAACAATTCTCTCTTGGTCATTCCACAGGCAGTGCTGTAAATTTCCCGTTCATAATTTAACTCTATCAGATTGGAGTCTGCCTGTTGAAGAATCCATGCGGTAGAGTCGAATCGCACTTGGTTCAACAAGAAGTTTTCATGTAGTTTGATACAGGTATAAGTTTGAGAACCCTTTGTATTTCTTGCGTTTCCATCCCAATTTTTTCCTTGAGTAAGCGGAAAATTCAATTTGATTACAGGAACATTTTCTTCATTAACAACCAGCGCTCCCGCATCTCTGAAGCCGGACCAAATTCTTGTGTTTGGAAACGAATCGGGCCTAGAGGAATAGGATCGCTCTATACGAAACAAAGTTGCGCCCAAAGCCGGATTGTTTTCATCCAGGTACATCACTTCCTTCAGATAGTAAACAAAGGAATCGATCGTTCCTGTAAAATCATTTCTCACCAGTGAGTCTATTCTGTAAACAGCGTATTTGCCCTGATGAAGGGGTGCATAGGTAATGCCCGGCAAGGCCTGCATCGGCGGAATAACGGGATCTTTAACACAACCGTAAAGCGAGAGCGAGAGGGCCAAAAAAAGCCAGCAATGGGAGAAATGGAAATTAGATGACCGAAACATGTTTTTTCCTTCTGATAAAACCGCCTCCCACCAGGTCATCGCCTTCGTAGAAAACAGCAGATTGTCCGGGAGCTATGCCACTAACAGCTTGATGAAAAACCACCTGAACATCATTTCCGGAAGACCTTACGGTTGCCATGGTTCCTGCATCTTTGTAGCGCACGCGAACCAACCATTCTTCGTCTTTTGTGAGACCTTCATATTTGATAAAGTTGGGGTTCACAACCTCCATGGAAAGTTCATCAAGATCTTCTTTTGTTCCCAATACCACCGTATTTGTTTCGGGGACAATGGCCGTAACGAACATGGGTTGACCCAAGGCGATCTCCAGCCCTTTTCTTTGTCCAATGGTATAAAAAGGATAGCCCTTGTGGGTACCCACAACACGGCCATCTTTTAAAACAAAATTGCCTCCCTCAACTTTTTCCTCAAGGCCCTCGACTTTTCGTTTTAAAAAACCTCTATAATCGTTGTCAGGTACAAAACATATTTCGTAACTCTCGCTTTTGTTCGCCAGCGCCTGATACCCCCTGTCGGCCGCCATGGCTCTTATTTCCGGCTTGGTAAAAGAGCCCAGCGGGAGCAGTGTTCTCGACAAAACCTCTTGCCTCAATCCCCAGAGCACATAACTCTGGTCTTTGTTAGTGTCTCTTCCTCTGGATATGACATATCGGCCATTTTCCATGCGAATGCGTGCGTAATGTCCTGTGGCAATATACTTACAGCCAAGCATGTCGGCACGCTTAAGCAAGGCCTCCCACTTGATATGGGTATTGCACAAAACACATGGGTTCGGAGTTCTGCCGGCAAGGTATTCTTCCACAAAATTGTCGATGATAAAGGTTCCGAACTCGTCTCGGATATCCAGGATGTAGTGAGGAAATCCACGGTCAACCGCTAAGCTGCGCGCATCATTGATGGAATCGAGACTGCAACAGCCGGTTTCCTTGCTACTCCCGCCGGAAGTTGCGTAATCCCAGGTTTTCATGGTAATACCAATTACCTCATATCCCTGTTCATGCAATAGTAAGGCAGCCACCGAACTATCGATGCCACCACTCATTGCTACAAGAACTTTTTCTCCTTTCATGGATTTACACTACTTGAGTGAGGATTTTTTGGTTTTTTATTGTTTTATGGGTTTCCCTTTTTCGTCAAAGGATTCAATAGTTCCCACTGGTAAATCGTCTTTGAACACCCCTTTTCTTTTAATCACAATACCCTCTTCTTCCTCATACATTTCCTGATCTCCTTCGGGGCTTGTGCGCATTCTTTTTACTTTTTTTCCGGTGTTGTGATACTCGGTGAAGGGCCCATTTTTCTTGCCGTTCTTGTATTGGTATTCGCTTTCGATAAAACCATTGGGATAATACTGCTTAAACACGCCGTTCAAGAGCGTTGTTCTCAGATGTGTACCGTTTTTATATATCTCTTGAAGACGCAAAGAACCATCGCTGTTGTATTCCAGCCACTCCCCTACCTTACCGGCATTTCTGTACTTGCCTTCCATCTTTATTTTTCCTCCTTGAAAATAAAACTTAAACACTGAGTCCAACTCACCATGCATGTAATAAGCCTCAATTCGTTTGCTTCCATCCGGATAAAATTGTGTCCAAGCCCCATGCTTTTCATTGTTTAACCAGGTAATAACTTCTTCTGTTTTTAAGCCATCAGGAGAGTATACCTTAAACACTCCATGCTTCTTTCCTAGTTTATAGGATTCTGTCATAATCAGCTTTCCCTGGGTGTTGTAATAATTCCAGACGCTGTCTTTTAATTTGTCTACATACAATCCCTCTGCCTCCTTTTCCCCTTTTGTATTGAACAATTCTGCCTTTGCCTTTTTCCCTTTTTCAAAAAAATAATTTTTGGCTTTTATCTTCCCATTTTCATGAAAATACTGAAAGCTACCCACGGGGATATCATCTATAAAAAATCCGGTATAACGCGTTTTTCCTGAAGTAAAGGCTTTGCTCCAGCTTCCCTGTTTACGGCCCTGGGCATCAGTTTTGTTTTGGGCCAGGGCAGAAAAGCCCAGCAATAAAACAAAGCCAAGGGAAAGAAGCGGTTTCATAGGCATGCAAAAATACCATATTCTTTTCCAAAAAAATTCTGCTTTCAGCATTTCATAGCAAGAGGCTTCATGGCTTCATGGGTTTTCCACACATGAAATCCTTACAGGAATAACGCCCTGATGAATCATCTCCAATTGACGGGCCGCTGCCATACTGAGGTCAACCATTCTTTTTGATTTGCGCCCAAGCCTGTCGTTTACCCTCACCCGTACAGTTTTTCCATTGCTCAAATTGGTTACCTCGAGCAGGGTTCCAAAGGGTAGTTTATGGTGTGCACATGTAAGGCTATCCGGGTGGTATTTTTGACCGCTACTTGTTCTCCTGCCTTTGAATTTATTGGAGTAATAGCTGGCTTTTCCTGTGCGCTTGCAATCTGCTGTGGCAGCCTTTTCACCACCCCATGATTCATAAAAAAACAAAACAGAGGCCGATGCCACAAAATAAAAAAAGAGTTGGGATGGTTTCATATCGTAAAGGTGACTACTTTTAACCACAAAAATGTGACCAAATTGGACAGCAAGCTTGTCATCATCCCTACTTACAATGAAAAAGAGAACATCGAAAAGATTGTTCGCAAGGTTTTTTCTTTGCCTGTTACCTTTGATATTCTGATTGTAGACGATGGTTCACCCGATGGTACAGCCGGTATAGTGAGGGAACTTCAAAAAGAATTCCCGGGACTTTATCTCGAAGAGCGTAGCGGAAAAGCCGGTCTTGGAACAGCCTATATACATGGTTTCAAATACGCCCTCCGAAAAGGGTATGAATACATCTTTGAGATGGACGCAGATTTCTCACACAATCCTGAAGACTTGCCCAGGTTGTATGAAGCTGTTCATGACAGAGGATACGATTTTTCTATAGGCTCGCGGTATGTAAAAGGAGGCAGGGTGAGTAATTGGCCACTTGGGAGAATACTCATGAGCTATTTTGCCAGTGTGTATGTTCGCATGATTCTCTGGATACCTATCCGTGATACAACAGCAGGGTTTAAATGCTATTCAAGGCGTGTGCTCGAGGGAATTGCCTTAGATCAAATTCGATTTGTAGGTTATGCCTTTCAGATAGAAATGAAGTACCGTGCCATCAGTGCAGGATTCAGGGCCAGCGAGGTACCCATTACTTTTATCGACAGAAAAGAAGGCACTTCAAAGATGAGCTCGCACATTTTCAGAGAAGCCCTTTTGGGTGTTTGGCAAATGCGTTTCCAACTTCGATAAACCTACCGTACCACACTGCGGCCACTCAATCAAAAAGCTTTTTACTCAATTCCAAGCAGGTATTTTTTCACAAAAAGAATGGTGGAATAGAACTGGTAATCTGCATTGTTCTTTTTTCGGAAACCATGACCCTCATCTTTTGCTTCAAGATACCAAACAGGGATGTTGTTTTTTTTCAGGGCTTCCACCATTTGTGTAGCTTCTGTTCTGGGCACCCGGGGATCGTTGCCTCCCTGCACAATAAACATGGGTATTTTGATTTTATTGACATTGTTTAGTGGAGAGATTTTTTCTAAAAACGCCGCCATCTTCGCATCTTGCTCATCACCATACTCAACCCTTCTAAGGTCCCGCCTGTAGCTTTCGGTATTCTTTAAAAAGGTGTTGAAGTTTGAAATGCCCACGATATCGTTTGAACAACGAATGCGGTCGCTGTAAAATGTTGCACAAGCCAAGGCCATATAGCCTCCATAGCTTCCTCCCATTGTCATTACCCTAGATGCGTCTAGATCGGGTTGCTTGGCAATCCAATCAAGCAATGCACCAATGTCTTTTACAGAATTTTCACGGAGATATCCATTGTCCATTTTCACAAAGGATTTTCCATAACCGGTACTGCCCCTCACATTGGGATATATCAAGGCAATTCCCAACTCATTCAGGTAATAATTGTTTCTGCCCTGAAAGCCCGGAAAACTTTGGCCCTCCGGCCCTCCGTGAATGATGATCATGACCGGCCGTTTGCCCTGAAACTTTTCGGAAGGTTTATAGTAAAACCCGCTGATTTCCTGACCGTCAAAGCTTTTCCATCGAATGAGTTCCGCCGGGCTGAGTGAAGCCGGATTCAAGCCGCCCAGCTCACTCTCTGTCCAGCGCTCTAACTTTCGGTCCAACACGGAAAAAAGATAAACATCCGCCGTTGATCGTGCATGGCTGTGAGTGATGGCTATGTCCTTGTTGTTGTTATGCCATTTGATTCCTCCAATAATACCCTCAGGAATTTCATTCACAGGACCATATGTATCTGTAGATGTATCAAGAAGGTACATTTTGCTCAATCCGGCCTCATTGGTTACAAAAACCAGCTTGCTTCCATCAGGAGAAATTTCATAATCGCTCACATCCCAAGGAATTTTTGAGGTAATCACCTGTATTTTTCCGCTTGATAAATTCATTTTTGCCAGGACCAAAAATTCGCTGTTCAAATCAGTCAGGAGGTAGATGGACTTCCCATCTGAAGAAAATTCTGCATCTCCAAAAACAGCCTGCTCCTTGGTTTCGGGCGACAGTCTTTTTTTCTCTCCTGTAGCAGCATCCACAAGCCAAAGCCTGCTTTCATTCACAGAAATGCTTTCTCCCATAATAAAACGCTTGTCGTCCGGTGCCCAGCTCTCGGCACCCCAACCCCCGCCGCTGTTTTGAACGATCAATTTTTCGGAAGTGGGATTTTCCGGATTCATTAGGTAGATATCCCTGTCTGCACCATTTCTTTTCGTACTTGCATATAAAAATTCATCGCCTTTATGGCTCCATACCATCCCACCATTCTGGGAACGCCCTCCATCCGTAAGAAGCGTAATGCGTCCGTCCTGCATGTCGTAGCGGTACAATTGACCAAATTCATTTCCACCAGCATCGCGGCTAAAAACAAAATATTTTCCTTCTGTAGGTTGATAACTGGCAGCGCCAACGGGCTCTTCAAAAAAAGTAAGTTGTTTTCTCATGCCGAGAGCCTGCTTTACCACATGCAACTGCGCTGTGTTTCCAAAACGAGTGGAAACGAGAATCTCCCGATGAATCGGATGAAAATCTACAAAGCCCGCACTGCGTGAATTGGTGTACATATTCAGTTCGGAAGCCAGCTTTTTGGGAACCGAAGGAACCCCTTCAATTATCAGGTTTTCTCCTGCAGGAATGTTTTGTGCCCCAAGGCTTGTTGAAAGGCCAAGTATTGCAATTAAAATAATCAGACGGTGATGCATAGTGTTTCGCATGCGATAATACGAAATAGCAAGGCTTAGTTTGTCATCGGTATCATAAAGACAGAAAAATTTCGGTATTTAGTGAATGAATAATCCTTGTGTTCTTGCACCAAGGACAACATGGAAGATGAATATAAGGGAAATGCCTTTCTCAGGGCTTTTTAAAAATATAAATCATGCTGCTGCATTCCCCTGTTAAGAAGGTGCGCAGATTGCTGATTAAACCCATCCAAAAGCCTCTCAAAACAGGAAAGGATGCTCCTTTGTTCCGATAGCTCAGCATCCCCACATAAAAAGCATCAAACCACATGGGCTTTTCACCAATCGATATCATTCCATGTTGTTTAAGCAAAGCACAAATATCTTTTTTGCTGAAATGATATAAATGACGGGGTGCATCATAGGCAGCCCACCACTTTCCCAATGCTTTGGCATCATGGGAACTCCGGTTGGGAAGAGCAATCACCATGATGCCCCCCTCTCCCAGCCTGCCCACAAGTTGTGAAACTGTTGAATCCAAAAGGTGAACATGTTCCAATACATGCCAAAGACTAATGACCGAAAATGATTCTGATGATGGAATTTCGGCAAGAGACTTATACACAGTTTCAATTTTACCTGCTGCAATACTTCTTGCTCCCGCATCAGGCTCAAGACCGCTCACAGCATGACCTTTGCCGCCTACATAAGCAGCAAAGCTTCCGGTTCCACAGCCATAATCCAGAAAAGAGATGCTTGCGTTGGTATGCAGAGATTTTAGTAACCGGTACTTCTGTCTGAGCGTGATTGATTTAACTTTTTGATAAAGAAAATGAATAATACCTTTTCCTGTGTCGTTATGAGATACATACTCATTGCTTTGGTAGTATTTCCCAATTTCTTCCTCCGGGGGCCTGGGAGATGTGTATACAAATCCACATGAAATACATTCAGAAAGCGCAAAGTGCTCATGGCTCACTAAACAATCCTCAACCGTTAAATGGGTGCGTCTTTCAGGCTTTTTACAAATTGGACAGGCTTTTAGTAACTCCATTGCGATTTGATGTGCGAAAAAACACAATTTTTGCAGACCAAACACCATGGAACATACTTATGATGTAATTGTTGTTGGCGCAGGTCATGCCGGCTGTGAAGCAGCAATGGCTGCCGCCAATATGGGATGCAAGGTTCTTCTTGTTACCATGAATATGCAAACCATCGCGCAGATGAGTTGCAACCCTGCCATGGGAGGCATCGCCAAAGGACAGATCGTTAGAGAGATAGATGCCTTAGGCGGATATAGCGGTATCATCAGTGATTTATCGGCCGTGCAGTTTCGGATGCTTAACAGAAGCAAAGGACCGGCCATGTGGAGTCCACGCTGTCAAAGCGACAGACATTTATTTGCCTCTTTATGGAGGCAGTATCTAGAACAAAATCACAACATTGATTTTTATCAGGATATGTGTCGTTCCCTGCTCATCGAGCACAATCGAGTAACGGGTATCACCACAGGACTTGGTCTACAGTTCAAGGCAAGAACGGTGGTACTTACCAACGGGACTTTTTTAAACGGAGTGATCCATGTTGGTGAATCACAATCCTCAGGAGGAAGAACAGGAGAGCGCGCAGCAACCGGGTTAACAGAACAACTGATTTCCTTGGGTTTTACAACAGGCAGAATGAAAACCGGAACGCCTCCGAGGATTGATGGCAGGTCAATTGATTATTCTAAACTGGAAGAACAGAAGGGGGACTCTGAGCCAGGCCGGTTCTCATATGATACTACCCTCCCCTTACCAAAAAGTCAGTTAAGTTGCTGGATTGCCTGTACGAATGAAGGTGTACACGATTTACTTAGAGAAGGATTTGAACAATCTCCCATGTTTCAGGGAAGGATAAAAGGCCTAGGTCCAAGATATTGTCCGTCCATAGAAGACAAGATAAACAGGTTTGCAGAAAGGGACAGACATCAACTTTTTGTGGAGCCAGAAGGCTGGAATACGGTAGAGGTTTATCTAAATGGATTTAGCACAAGCCTGCCGGAACACATACAGAGAAAAGCACTTGCAAGGGTTCCAGGGTTTGAAAATGCGAAACTATTCCGGCCAGGATATGCAATTGAGTATGATTATTTTCCTCCCACCCAGATAAAAGAATCATTGGAGACCAAAGCCATTGAAGGATTATATTTTGCCGGACAGATAAATGGTACAACCGGATATGAAGAAGCTGCTTGTCAGGGTTTGCTGGCGGGTATGAATGCTGGCAGTCAATGCTTAAACAAAGAGCCCCTTGTGCTTTCAAGGGATGAAGCGTACATAGGCGTACTGATCAACGATTTGGTTACCAAAGGCACCGACGAACCTTACAGGATGTTTACATCTCGTGCCGAGTACAGAATTCTTTTAAGGCAGGACAATGCTGACGCACGCCTTACGCCTAAGGGCCGCGAATGGGGATTGGTCAAAAATAGGAGATGGAAGATGTATGAAGAGAAACAAAGAAACATCGAAGCATTATCACATGGGCTGAGAAACGCACGGTTAATACCGGAAACGGTGAATCAATTCCTAGTGGGTTTAGGGACATCGCCCATTGAGCAGCGAACATCTCTTCTTCTGGTTTTAAAAAGGCCAGGGGTGTACCTTGAAGAACTTATTCCTTACGCAGTTTGTGATGACCACTCTATTCAGGACAAATTGTTTGATAAAGAGGTTGTAGAACAGGTAGAGATTGAGGTGAAGTACGAGTCTTATATCATCAAGGAACGAGAGATGGCCAACAAAGTTCTTGCCTTTGGAGCGCTCAAGATCCCAGCCAATATGGATTATAGCAAAATACATTCTTTGTCTTCAGAGTCAAGAGAAAAGCTTATGAGACTTAAGCCGGAAACAATAGCCTCTGCCACCTCAATTAGTGGTATTAGTCCGGCGGACATTGCCACACTTCTTGTCTATATCAAGAAGTAAAAAACCGCAACCCTTTATCTTTTTAGTTTTTACCCCGGTTGATTTAAAAACCAACCATAGGATATTCGTGGCCTTGTAAAGGTCAAGAATAATTTAATTTAAAAACACAAAGCCCCGTTCCCCCGCTTTATTTTTATTATTAAAGGCTTGTTAAAGCAACCTCAGGCCTATTTTTATTGATATCATTTAATAGTTTAAACCGCCACACACTGCTTTAAATAGCGATTTATTGTTCCATGTGGAACAAAGCGCTCGCTAAATCTTTAAGTAAACACATGAATTTGATTATTAATAATATTCTGTTGTTCCACATGAAACATTCCCAAAAAACACACATCAAAATGTTCCACATGGAACAAAAGCGAAATGTCTTTTATTAGACTACTGCAATATCTAATAAGAAATAAACACCCCATTTTTTATAACACGCAGAGGTTTTTATAGACCAACAGTGGTTTTGCCACCAAAGATGAATCGAGTTGCTAAAAAACAGCCCACGAAGCATCCTGTCAAACGCCGCTTGTGCTTTGGCCGTCTCTTCATGCGAAATCTTAAACAAATGAATGTTTCCAAAGCGCATGTCACGCTTTTCCAGATTCTTAGCAAGGCTGATTTTATTTTAGAAAAAAGATGCTCTTGTAAATTATATAATATGCATTCGATTAATCTGTTCGATGATCAAAAGAATAGCATCCAGGCAAGGCTTGGGGTGAATTGCGACAAACAATCGATGCTTGAGACAAAACACGCTCAAGCGCCTAATCTTTGATAAATGCCAATATAAAGTCAACTGCACAACATTGAAAGTGGGCTGTTTTTTTATTTTAACAATCGATTATTAAAATAAATTTGCGTCAGATTTTAACAATCTCTCAGAGAAAAAAAGTAATGGCTGTTTTAACCAGTCCAACCGCATTTAAAATACATTCAACTCATTGGACAATAGCACCACAAGCCTTGTTTACACGAGTTATTCCACGATTAATTTTTCATACAACCCAACAAATATGTTGGAGGAAATTTTACATGATAAATTAAAAAGCAAACAGATTTTCGATAAGGCCCAATCTGCTTTGCTGCTTCGTCTAAGCAAGATGATGCTGCTTTATTATAGACATGGCCTTCTCAATATTGCAATAGCTTTATGCATGTTTATGAATCTGTCTGGCATCCTATGCGCTGAGGAAGCACCTCAGAATAAAATATGGAACAAGCTCGGTATTACTCCTCTTTCGGATACGCTCATCAATCATAAAACAGGCTATTTTGCTGCGCCAATAGTTTTTTATACGCCTGACACTCGCTGGGGAATTGGAATATCTGCCGCTACAATTTTTCATCTAAAAGACAAAATCATCCCAGGGCGAACAACCAGGGCTTCTTATCTGAGGATATCAGCGCATTATACCCAGCAAAAACAAAAAGATGTTTGGGGCGAATGGAATGTGTTTTCTGCCGGCGAAAAGTATTTTTTTAAGGGAGAGTTCAGGGCGCGTGATTTCCCGGATAAGTTCTATGGCCTTGGAAACCGCACAAGCAAAAAAGAACAGGAGTCATTTGCATATGAAATGCTTACTTGCAAAACGATGATCCTTAAAAAAATAAGGAGACATCTCTTTTATGGAATAGACGCTCATTACACCCACTTCTATAATTTTAAAAGAGAAAAAGGAAAAAAATTGGACAGCGGAAAAATTCGCGGATACAATGGTGGTGTTGGTTCTGCGCTTGGACTTGTGGCCATATTAGATCAGCGTGATAATGTGATGAATCCTTACAGCGGGAAATATGTGGAATTTTCCTCTTATTTCTATAGGCGTGTTTTGGGCAGCACTTTCAGCTTCACTGTTATTAATGGAGAGTTCAGAAAGTTTTGGCAAGTTAGACATAAACACATCTTGGCCTTTCAGACAAAAGCACGATTCGCACTGGGCGATGTACCTTTTATTGAAATGTCACAAATCGGAAATGATGATATGCTGAGGGGGTATCCGAGAAATCGTTTCAGGGATGCTCATATGTTTGGTGCTCAGTTCGAATATAGATTTCCTGTTTTCTGGAGAATGGGTCTGGCAACATTTGCCGGGGTAGGGGATATTTTTTCGCGGACCTCAGACATTCGCATGAAATCCTTAAAATTCACCATTGGAACGGGACTTCGGTTTTTATTAAATACAGCCGAAAGACTCAATGTAAGGCTTGACTATGGTCATGGTTCCCAGGGCGGGTATTTTTATCTGGCTTTTACAGAAGCTTTTTAATGAGGCTTCGGGATTGATATAATCTCAAGAGGCAACCTTGGACAAGGGTAGAAGTACATCACTATAAAATCACTTAGAAGGAAAACCTGAATGAGGAGTTTTTTCCGTCCAATTCTTCCTTGTGCAAATAGGGTAGGTGCTTTCTTTTTAACTTGATGGAGTAGAAAAGCAAAGCGCCTTATCAAGTATTCCCATTGAAAATTCTATCTGAAAAAAATCCCATTCATTTCGGGAACTATTTGAACATATACATGAGATTATCTCAGCACCAAATAAGAGGAGAAGAAAGGGATTCCTTCCGGGTTATTCACCTTTAGGAAATACAATCCCGGGGAAAGATTTTGCGTTTTTATTCCTGTTAATGATTCTGTAATTTCTCCCATACGGACGCATTTTCCAAAGGGATTAAATAGGCTAAACTGAAATTGTGCAGCCCCAGAAATGTTCAAATACAGAGGTTCTCCAATACTCGCAGGATTAGGATACACTGCCCCATGTATTTCTTTTGTCAGGGGCTCAGAGCTTTGTGGGTTGCATGCATTCCAGGAGATGCTAAAATGAGCATTCAAGTATTCAATTAAACTTTCACAGAATGCGGATGCGAAAGAAATACGATGGACAGCATTGTCTCTTATACCTGAATAATTGAGTTCCATTTGCAGCCCGTTGATTGCAACTCCGGTAGCAAAACATGTATGATTGGCTGTAATGTAGCCACCACTAAAGTAATTTGTATTGGTTCCGGGAAAGGGAATCGCCATGCTTGGGACACAGGGATAATTGCGTTCGCCAAGCATCGTCCCCAAGGCCATTGGACCTCTCAGCATTTGTGCATGACTGAAATTATTTTGATTATTGAGGGCAAGATTTTTAATTGAACTGTAATTGATATATGGTGTTGAATTCAGTGCAGAATCGGACAATTCGAGCTCGTCATCGTAAAGTAAATAGCCAAGCTCAATTCTTTGTATGGGATTTCCATGCCCATGCAAATCCAAAAAAAAAGTATTGAAATTGTATTGGGCATTGGCAGTATTTCGGGCTTGCGCAATAAAACCATGAAATTCATTATAGGCATTTTCAGCTGCGGGATTTCCGCAGGCCCCCTCGGCAATATTCCGGTTAGGATCCAGCTTGCTCCTTTTCAAATGAGAAATGATCAGGTGAGGATAGCACCCCGTTGATAAAAAAAATTTGTTTTTGATTTCCAAAGCCGTCTCAATAGTAAAGGCATCTGCTACAAGAACCGCATTATTGCAACTTCTGTCGGGGATGGATGGGGGATCGAGATTACCGCCATGAGACACAGCGATTACCACAGGCAAATTGCCAACCTGGTACTCTACATAATTATTGTTTCCATAGAGAATGGTTTGGGCAAACAATCCTTCATTAAAAAACAAACCAACAGATAACAGGAAGAGGAGACATTTGAAATTCAAGGGTAAATCCAAATGAAAGAGCACAGTGTTATTTTAGGGAGTAATATTGATTAAACAGGAAGTGGAATCACAAAGTTCAAAACGGATAGATTGCACCTTTACGCTTTCATCCGTATTGCGAATAAAATAAATGGGGCAGGGCTTTCTGTGCACTTCGCTGTTACTGAATTCCACATCTCCCTGTTCCAGAATTTTTCGAATATCTTCTCCTTTAAGTTGAAGGGCATCCATATTGTTTTTGGCCTCTTGTTTTATAGTTGAAGGATACTTCAAAAGTTTTTCGATGATTACTTCCTGTGGTGATTTGTAAATATTCCGATTTTTGAAAACAGAAAAATAAACCACTACAGAACCAATCACAACTCCCAAGGAAAAAAGCCATAGCCTCCGGCCAAAATCGTTTTTTGTTTCCATTTCTTGTTTAAAGAGCCGACATCAACAGGTCTATGTTGGTGTAGGGATGGTTGTAGATTTCTCCTAAAAATTTACTTGTGAGTGTACCATTGTAGATATACACACCATTTCTCACCCCGCGCTGCCTGCGCAGCATTTGCTCAATTCCGCCTTCCTCACCGATGTTTAGAAGGATAGGTGCAAAAATATTGCTCAGCGCATATGAAGCCGTACGAGAAACCCTGGAGGCAATGTTCGGTACACAATAGTGTATCACTCCGTATTTACGAAAAACCGGCCTGGTATGATTGGTAACGATTGATGTTTCAAAGCACCCACCCTGGTCGATGCTAATGTCAACAATAACCGCCCCATTTTTCATTTCACTCACCATTTGTTCACTTACTACACAGGGTGTTCTTCCGTTTGTTGCCCTCAATGCCCCGATAGCAACATCAGCCGTTTTTAGATGTTTGGAAAGAATCTTGGGTTGCAATACCGAGGTAAACACCCTTGTTCCCAAATCACTTTGCAGGCGACGAAGTCTGTAGGGAGAGTTATCAAAAATTTTTACGGAAGCCCCAAGCCCCAATGCAGCGCGGGTGGCAAACTCACCCACGGTACCGGCGCCTATTATAAGGACTTCGGTGGGCGGAATGCCGGTTACTCCACCAAAAATAGCCCCTTGGCCCTGATTGATATTATTGAGGTATTCTGCTGCAATAAGGATGGCGGCATTACCGGCAATTTCACTCATCGAGCGAATCACAGGAAAAATACCATCTTCATCTTTGATGTGGTCAAAAGCGATTGCAGTCACTTTTTTATCCATCAGCTGACGAACAAAATCCTCTTTCTGAACACTTAGCTGAAGGGCAGACAACAGGGTTTGTTTGCGCTGCAGCAATGCGGTTTCAGCAGCCGAGGGAGGTGCAATTTTAAGGATGATATCAGCTTTGTATACTTCTTCCGGAGAATGCACAATTCTCGCCCCTGCCTCGCTATAATCTTTGTCGTCGAAGTTGGCACCACTTCCGGCCCCGGTCTCCATCACAATTTCATGGCCATTGCTTACCAGCATGGCAACGGCGTCGGGTACAAGAGCAATTCTGTTTTCCTGAAAGGATGTTTCCTTTGGTAATCCGATGAAAAGATCTCCTTTTTTTTTGGCAACCTCCAACATTTCTTCCTGAGGAAGCAAACCGCCCTGGCTTTGTATGGAATGTAAGATGGAATTCATGGAAGATTCAATTTCATAAAAATACATTTTTTTGCTGTAGGATCAACAAATCATTTCCAATGTCTTTTCGATAGTAATGATCCTCATAATCCACCTGTTCGCATATTGCGTAGGCCTCTTTAATTGCTTCGTCGAGCGTATTGCCAACTCCGTTGGCAGAAATTACCCTTCCGCCTTTTGTAAGCAATTTCTGATTCTGTAAAGTCACTCCGGCAAACCGAATTTTCGAATACATTTCTGAAGGAATTTTTATCTCCATCCCGGTAGGATAATTACCCGGATATCCTTTTGCTGCCATAACAACGGAGACCACATAGCAAGGTAAAATCTGCAAGGTTACTTCATGTAGCCTTTGCCTGTGCATGGCAGAAAAAACATTTATCCAGTCGGGTTGTATCCTGGCCATCACGCTTTGGGTTTCGGGATCTCCCATGCGGCAATTGTATTCAATTACCCATGGCTCGCCATGCTCATCTATCATGAGCCCCAAAAAGATAAATCCCATATAAGCAATGTTTTCCTGTTGCAGCGCCCGGAGGGTTTTCCGTATAATTTTTTCCTCTACTTTTTTTGCTAAGGCAGGCGTGTAAAAAACCACCGGCGAAACAGATCCCATGCCTCCGGTATTCGGACCTGAATCTTGATCTCCAATGCGTTTATAGTCTTTGGCTTCAGGAAGAATTAAATAATGTTGACCATCCGTAAGAAAAAATACACTTACTTCTGTACCCTTGATAAACTGCTCAATAACTACTTTGGAGGAGGATGCTCCAAATACAGCCTCTTCAAGCATCCTGTGAATCCAGGTTTCTGCTTCTGCTTGGGTATCGCAAATCACAACCCCTTTTCCGGCTGCCGGTCCGTCTGCTTTGATGACAAAAGGAGGGGAGAGGCTTCTTAAAAATGTCTTGGCGGCTTGGGTTTCTCCGCGAGAAAATTCCCTGAATGCTGCGGTAGGGATACCATAATCCTGCATCAGTTTCTTGCTGAATGCTTTGCTGCCTTCCAGTTGTGCGCCCTTTGTTGTTGGCCCCACAATGATTAAATCCGGGCCATGGATTTTTCTGAGATAGTCAGCAATCCCGTTAATCAGTGGAATTTCCGGGCCTACCAGCACCAATCCAATCTTGTTCTGAAGAATAAATGCCGATAAAGCAGGGAAATCATTTTCGGGGATGGAGATGTTTTTTGCATCCCGGGCAGTTCCTGCATTTCCCGGTGCCACATAGAGCTCACCAATGCCCGTACTGCCGAGCAGGGCTTCTGCCAGCGCATGCTCTCTTCCGCCTGAGCCAATCAGTAAACAATTTATCATTTGCGGGCAAATGCGAGACGCATCCCTCTTGTTTGGTCAATAATCACTCCGTTATCGTAAACATGGTTACCGTTTACAAAAGTATGCAAAACTTTTCCGCGCAGGCTAATCCCCTCAAAAGGACTCCAGCCACATTTATAGAGCAAGTTTTCCTTTTTCACATCGGTGATTCCGTTTATATCGGCAATGACAAGGTCGGCATAATAGCCCTTTCTAATATATCCCCGTTTTTCAATGCCGAATAATTCTGCGGGTTTATGGGCAGTTTTATCAGCGATGGTTTCCAGGGAAAAGGCATTCCGGTGGTACAATTCTAACAATGCAGGAAGCAGATGCTGAACCAATGGTCCGCCGGATGGACAATTTACATATGGCATAGACTTTTCCTGCAAGGTATGAGGCGCATGATCTGTGGCAATCACATCAATCACATCGCGGTTTACTGCATCGATGATAGCTTCTCTGTCTGCTTCCGTTTTTACGGCAGGGTTCCATTTGATCAGGTTGCCCTTGGCAGCATAATCCCTGTCTGAAAAAAACAAATGGTGTATGCATGCCTCAGCAGTTATTCTTTTTTCTGAGAGCGGGTTTTTATTGGAGAAAAGACTCAATTCCTCGAGCGTAGAGATGTGTAAAATATGCAATCGGGTATTGTATTTACTGGCCAGTTCAACGGCATAGGAAGAAGATTTATAGCAGGCTTCTCGGCTTCTGATTTGAGGATGATGTGCCGGCTTGATGGCCTCCCCAAATTGTTGCTTGTAGCGGGCCATGGTTGACTTAATCATGGGATCATCTTCACAATGAACAGCAATCAGCATGTTTACTTCCCGAAAAATAGCATGAAGCGCTTCCGGATCATCCACAAGCATATCCCCGGTAGAGGAACCCATGAAAATTTTTACGCCGCAAACGGTTTCCGGATTGGTTTTCAGTAATTCATCAAGGTTGCGGTTGGTGGTGCCCATATAAAACGAATAATTCGCCAAAGACACTTCGGATGCGCGGATGTATTTTTCCTCGAGCAATCCTTGTGTTACTGCACTTGGAACAGTGTTGGGCATCTCCATGAAGGAAGTGATTCCTCCTGCAACAGCGGCGCGACTTTCGGTAAATAAATCCCCTTTATGCGTGAGGCCCGGCTCCCGAAAGTGAACCTGATCGTCAATCAAACCGGGAAAAACATATTTGCCCTGCAAATGGTGAATGTGGGCATATGGTGCATCCGGCGCACCTTGGGGATAAACGCCCTCAATAAAGGCATCTTCAATTACAATATCAGCAGAAAAAACTTTATGCTCATTTACAAGGGTTCCTCCTTTGAGGAGTATTTTCATGGGATAGATTATTTTAGTTTTTTCAAATAGTCACTAGTAAATTTTTTGAGGAGGGGCTGCATTTTATTTACATGCCCTTCGTCGTATTCAAACTGGCCTGTTTTGTCGCTGTAAATGACAATGGCAACAGGTTCTTTAAATAGCGATGCATCCAGGTCCGGCGTCTCCCGAAAAAGAGTAACATCAGCAGGGAAAATATAAGCAGCATTTAAGTCCTTTGGTAAATGGGTATTGATACTCAGAATTTTTTTTGAGAATCCTTTGCCTGAAATGATTACGCGGTATTCATGATTAAAGCCCAATCTCAGTTTTCCTTTTCCTTTTTCATCCGTGTACATGGGCTTTCTCAGCCTGCCTTTTTCGTCGTAAATCCTGAACAATGCATGAGGAACAGGATCGGAAACCGTAGCACCATATTTTTTAACAGGTTCAGTAACCTCACACTCCAGTTCGAGGTAGTGAATTTTATCATCGTGGGAAAATCCTTCGGGCAATTTGTCGTCTTCCATCTCCTCTTCCTCGTCCAAGTTCTCTTCTTTGTTTTCCGGAACAGGCTTTCCTTTCTGGGCATAGCTTTGTTGAGGCAATGAGAGCAAGAGAGCACAAATGAAGACAAAGCCGAATGGACAAATGAATCGTATATGTTTTTGCATAAGCCCTCTTTTTTTAGTGGCAAGTAAAATTACAAAAAATGTTTTTATGCTCTCCTGCGGCTATGCTTGTGGTTCTATACGATGCACGCCGGGAGGATAATCCTTGAGTATAGCATCTCTTATCAATTGATAATGATCCGGATGTTTTACAAAGTCAAGCCTATTGATGTCGAGAATGAGCATACTCGTTTGACCATATAGCTCTGCTTGCCTGAAAAACTGCATATATCCTTCGTTGATTTTGTTGAGGTAATCTGCTCCTATATTTTGCTCATACGCTCTTCCCCTGATTGAAATATTGTGCAGCAAGCGAGGTGTTTCTACATAGAGAAAGACGAGCTTGCCCGGCAACTCTACCCCTGATGAGGCCATGTAAAAAAACTCCCTGTACAGCCTGAACTCGTCTTCGGGTAAATTGGCCCGAGCAAATATCAAACACTTTTGTATAAAGTAATCTGCTATCAGGTATTCCCCAAAAAGAGAACTGCGGGAAGGAAGGCCTTTCAGTTGTTGATATCGTTCGGCTAAAAAAGACAATTCCAATGGAAAGGAATATCTTTCAGGGTCTACATAAAACTTGGGCAGAAAAGAATTTTCTTCAAACTGTTCGAGCAGAAGTCTGCACCCCAGCTCTGCCGAAAGCATTTTTGCCAAAGAGGTTTTTCCGGCACCAATGTTGCCTTCAATGGCAATAAACTCTCCGCCCATCAGGAAGCATTCCGGTTTTTGCGCGCGATTCCAAAGCGAAGAATATGGTCTATGAAATCCAGGGGAGTCATTCCTTCGAGCGCAGTTTGGTGAAAAATACAGGTGGCCGGGGTCATACCCGGAAGGGAATTCACCTCAATAAAAATGACTTCGGTACGAAAATCATCAAAGATGCGCACAAAGGCATCGATTCTGGCATATCCCTGCAGGTTGAGAAGTTGAGCTGCTTTTAGAATCTCTGCTTTCACAGCTTCAGAAATTCTTGTTCTGGTTGTCACCTCGGATGCATAACGCGCCGGCGTGATGTTTTGTCCCTCACCGGCTAAAAACTTTTCTTCGAGACTCAATACTTCTCCTCCGGCTAAAGCTTCGGAAGCCTCAAAAATTTTATAAGCAAGTTTACCATTTTCATCATAAGAGGTCATGAGACCTATGGTGATTTCCAAAAAATGAGCCGCCTTTTCAGCAGAGATCAGAGATTCAATAAGCATTTCATTTTTGCGGGGAAACTCTTCGCTGCTTTTGATGTGCAGAATTTCGGAAGCATGAGTATCCGGCTCCTCCTCCTGGCGGAACATAAGTGTGGCAAAGGCTTTGAGCTCTTCCCTGTTCCTGATTTTTTTTACTGCACTGCTGCATCCGTCATCAACAGGTTTCGCAATAAAGGGGTAAGTAAAATCCGACTCTATACGCTGCATACAGGCTTCCTCACCGGCCATGAATTCATCCGAAGAAATCAGTTGGTGTTGGGCACACAAAAACCCGTTTTGCATGAGCAGTTCATTCGTTTTGTATTTATTGATTGTGATGGCAGAGGATTCCGAGGGAGAACCATTGTATGGAACCTGCAGTTTTTCCATTACCGCCTGAAGGGTACCATCTTCTCCTGGTCTTCCGTGCAAAGCAATGAACACAGCATCAAAATCGTCGCGGAATGCCGTAAATGCGATCTCAATAGGCTTGGGCAATTCCTTTGCACCCGTAAATGTTTGTGTGATGGCAGCCAGTTCCCGTCCAATTTCTTCAAGGTAAGGATGTCTGTTGTAATTGAGCACCTTGTCACGGATATCATCTGCATTGTCTTTGAGCAGGAGATTAACGGGGAGGATAAAAAACCTGTTTTTGTGTGAACTGCCGGTTAAGAAAACCGGAGTAGGGGAGTATGTTTCAGAGGAAAAAAGTTTCTCATAAATGTTTCTTCCGCTCTCCACAGAAATATGTCGTTCAGATGAATAGCCACCCAAGATAACCGCCACTTTCTTTTTTTGTGCACGCTCCCGGTTGCCTTGTTCCAGGGCTTTGTCAATCTGATGAATCAGGGAAGCGCAGAAAAAGGGCTGCTGGCTTTTGATTTTTCTTTTCTCCAGAGAAACGCGAATGATAAAACTTAAAAATTGTGAGGGGTTCAATCCAATCTCGGCTGCCTGATGAAAGAAAAAAGAGGAGGGCATCATCCCACTGGTGGTGTTGGGATCGTTGAGATATACCTTTCCGTCGTCTCCGTAAAAACCATCAATGCGCGCATAGGCATCAAATCCAAAAAGATGATAAAGCCTGCAACACTCTTCCCTGATGCTTTGAATGGCTTCTGCCGGTAAATCAATGGGCGTGATTTTACGCGAGAGGCCGGGCAGGTATTTAGACCGGTAGTCAAAGAGTTTTTGTCCTTTGATGATTTCGGTAGGAGGGAGGGCCACCGGATTTAATCCATCCAAGTAGTTCTCAATCACAATACATGAAAATTCTTTTCCCCTGATGAATGATTCGATAAGCAAGCCATGGTCTGCATCAAGCGATTCAAAGAACAAAACATCCTTTCTACCTACCTGCTCTTCCACATAATTGTAAACGGCATCCGGGTGGTGCAGCAGTGTTTCCCCAGCCATCACAGGTAAGCCAATGCCTTCACGAATATCAAACAGGCGACGAACAAGACGCTCTTTTTCATCAGTGTTTTTCTGTTTCCAAACGGAGACTTTTATTTCGGCACAGAACAAACTCTTAAAAATTGCTTCGCGAAAAATTTCAGGATCATGATCCTGCAGAATACTTACTCCGATAGATGAACCCTGTGAGGCAGGTTTGATTACCATGGGAAATCCGATGGTATTGACAGCTTTTTGAAAGAGGTGTGCATCATGCAAGCCTTCTTTTCGGCTAATTGCCATGCGAGCCGGGCAATTGAATCCAGCCTGTTGCATAAACTTATGCTGAAGGGTTTTGTCTATGCCAAAACAGGAGGGAAGTATGCCGCTACCGGTGTAGGGTATTTCGTAATATTCCAAAAGGCCCTGCAGTCTTCCGTCTTCGCCGTATGGCCCATGCAGACATAAAAAGGCAAGGTCAAACAAGGATTTAAAATCGGATGGCTCCAAAGGAGTGCCAATGCCGGACAGCAGTTTTTTCTGTGTTTCCGGATCTGCATTCAGGCTCTCGGCATATACCTGAAAACCATGTGCAGTTTGAGGCAATGCGTGTTCAGGAGGAAAAAAATCGCGGATGCTTCCTTTGTAAACCAAATCCCAGGAGAGCAGGACGAAGTTGCCATGTCCGTCCACAAAAACAGGAACAGGAACAAACAAGGATTTGTCCAGATTGTCGAAAACGGTTCTTCCGCCCGCAAATGAAACTTCTCTTTCTTTTGAACGGCCTCCAAAAAATATACCTACTCTTATTTTTTTCATCTCAAAAAGATTTTTGTACCCCTATCAACCAGTTCCATTGCAGATTATCATGGCCTGCATAAGGTTGGTGACTAAGGTAAAACGGAAAATCGGCACGCAGTGTAAAAGGGGATATTTTTTCAAAATTCCACCATTTTTTCCAGGTCATGGTGAATCCCAAGCCTGCATTTGCCCTGGCGTATGTGTTTTGATTGGGAATGATATCGGCCTCGCTTTTTGCATGAAAGGTGCCTGCATTGAACAAGGCACCATCAAAAAAGGCATAAGGCTCAAAGCTGTAAAAACTATTTTTCGTCCAAGGTTTTGGTAAAAGTGCGGAGAGCGTGAGCTCTGTATTGAGCGATACACCCCGGTCGGATGTAAGCTGGTAAATCTGCCCGTTCTGGTTGAAGTTGGCCGTGGGAATCAGATAAGCGGTGTAGCCCCGCAGGTTGTATCCGCCAGAGGCCTGCACATGACCGGGCAAGGCGCCCGGTGCCAACCAGGAAGAGGGAAACCATCCTGCAGCGCGCATCAAAGGGTCTTCCATCTGTGTTTCCGGATTTGCCCCTGCAAGCCAAGCGGAAGATTCTATAGGGATATTCCGGCTTCCGAACCTTGCATAGGAACGCGCCCTCAGTTCTGTTCGACCAAACCAAACGGCTCCTTTTGTCTCCTGTTCCGCATAGGCATACAGCTGCTCCACTCCTGAGCGCATGAGCAGGTTCACCGAGAGGTATCCCCTTGAAGAGCTCATGGTTCTTCGTAAGGAGAGATTGACCGAACTGTTGTTTTTGTTTGACCACCAGGCAGAGGCATCATATAAGTACCGATCATCGAATCGGCGCATCCATTTTCCCATGATACTGTAGGTCCATCGGGTCTGTAAAAATTTCCCTTCAATGCCTGCGAGATGGAGGAATAAACCATCCAGCCTGCGCGATTCTGCAAATAGCTCCTGCGTTCGGGAGAAAGAAATCGGTGTTTGGTATTTTACTGTATATGAAATCCATTCTCGTGAAGCATAGGCTGCCTCAGGAAGCAAGCCTGAATTGAGCCAAACCGTTGCAGAAAAACGATGCAACAAACCTGCATAATCGCCTCGCGCATGCAAGCCTGCTTTGATGCCGTCCACTCGATTAAAAAACACTTGCGGGCGCAGATGAATACGATAACAAGAAAAATCGAGCGGCTGGTTAAGCATATAATCGGCACTTGCACAGATGGGCCGTGGCCATGCATTGTCGAGCCTCATGCAATCTGCGAATCTTGCACTGGTATCCATGCTTACCTTCGTTATTTTTTCGGGCACAATGATTCTTGCTTTATATACAGGTTGCAGGCGATCCCATCCAATCCATCTGGGCAACACTTTCCCAGCACGAAAATTTTTTTCAAACCAGCCATTCGGAACCAGGTAGGCATAGCTTCTGCCTGATGCACCGGTGCAGGTAAACTCAACGGGCATCTGCATGTCTGCTTTTCTGCGAAGGGAGATGTTATACACAAATCCCGAATCATTTTTTGCCAGCAGCTTGGGTCTGGAGATGGAATAATCCAAGGTTTTATAGGTTTCAATCCATTGGTCGAAAAACCAATTGAGATCCACATGCGTGAATCGAATCATGCTGTTGCGAAAATCTTCCACATAGGGATGGGCTATGCAATAGGTACTGAAATAATGCTTCATGGCAGCCAAAAAGAGAGAGTCTCCCAAAACATATTGCAGGTTCCAGAGCATGGTTGCAGTTTTATAATATACCTGTCTGTAGCCCCCTCCGTGTCCGGTGGCGCCGTTAAACCCGTCGGAGTGCGTATTGATGCTAACAGGCTCGTTTCTGATGGCTCCCTGCAAATAAGTGTTGTAGCAACGCAATTGTCTGATGCCTGCTTTTTCAGTATGTTTTATCTTGTAAGTGTCTCCGGCAATTCCGCTCAAGGGAACAGGACCATCGATGTTTTCTATTGCCCATGCTGTTAGGAATTGCGTAAAGCCCTCATCGAGCATGGCTCGGTAGGTTTCGTTGTTGCCCACCATGCCAAAAAACCAGTTGTGTCCAACTTCATGTGCCAGCAAAGACCGATAGTCGGGGTCGCGTCCGCCGTCGAGGGTAAGCATGGGATATTCCATTCCGTCGCGCGCATCTGCCACCACCATTTTGTTATACACATACTGTCCGAAGTCACGGGAGTAAACACGCAACACATCGGCTGTATAGGTAGCGGCATTCTGCCAGCCGCTGCAATGCCCTTCTTGTGCAAGTGAAACCACCTGTACATCTCCGAACCAGGCTTCTCCGATGCGGTAAGCAGGATCGGAAGTGAAGGCCACATCATGTACATTCAGCGCTTTGTACTTCCAGGTTTTTCGTTTTCCTTTTTCGTAGGGAATGATTGTTTTTGGTGAGCTGCCCCAGGGCACACTTGCAAAGTTTTTGATATCGAGCTTTGCCCTCAGTGTATCGGGCAGCACTTCTTCGCGGTTCATCAATCTGCCGGTGGCTTCCACAACAGCATCATTGGAGGTGTTGAGGGAGAGTTCATAAATACCAAAATCCCCATAAAACTCTCGTCCCAGGTGCTGGTCGGTGGTCCAGCCAAACTTGCGGTCGTACACCGAGAGGCGTGGATACCAATGCACCCCATCGTAATGTTTTTGTTTGTATTGACTAAACAATTTCATCCTGCGCCTTCCGGTTCCTTTGTCGTCGAACCAGGTTTTAAAGCGCACAAAAAAGGTGGTGGTGGCCCCGGGCAACAAAGGTTCATGGAGGAATACCTTCAGGATGGTATTGTCGAGTTCGGTGCGGGCTTCTTTTCCATTGTGTTGCATACTCTCAATGGCTGTTCCCAGACCCTGTTGTTCGTATTTTCCGTAATCCACTTTCTCGCCATTTGCGTTGTACAGTTTGTCGAGGTATGAACCGGGCTGGAAAGCATTTTGGGTAAGCCTGAAAAAAACAAATCTCAGCGTATCGGGAGAGTTGTTGGCATATTCAATGGTTTCCTCTCCGCTGATGATGTCATCGGTTTCATCCAGGGTCGCATCGATGCGATAGGCCACATCTTGTTGCCAATAACCATCGCGGATAAGAGCAGATTTGTTTTTCCAGTAATATGGATTTTGTGTACTTCGGTATTCTTCAAGCAGGGACCCTGCTGCACCAAGCAAGGGAAGCAGAAAAAACAGGAGAGAGAAGGATTTCATCAGTACGCAAAAATAGTTTTGAATTCTTTGCGAAACAGCTTGAGAAAAGATAATCTCGGTTTATTTATCAAGGGTTTTTCACAGCCTGAGCCGTCCCGGTAAAACCAAGTAAATCAATCCTGCTTGCTCAGGTCTAAAAGGAATGCTTGCCGGGGAGAAAGAGGCGCCTTGTTAAACAAAAACCCGATAACGATTATCGTTGAAAAAATTTTGCTAATCACAAATAGGATTTATATTTGTTATAAGGTTGGAGGCATGAACCTCTTCCCCCATACCAATCGCTTATGGCATCATCCAAAAAACACCCGGAAGGCATCCAATCCATGGGATTCCGTATTTGGGAGCTCAGCAACAAGTGGCAGAGGGAGTTTAACACTGCATTGCAACCGGCCGGCATCACACATGCCCAGTTTTTAATTTTATCGGCGGCCTGCACACTCGCTCAATCAGAACCCGGAGGGGTAAGCCAGTCGGCACTATCCAAATGGTCGCATACCGACAAAATGATGACTTCAAAACTGGTGAGGACGCTCACCCAAAAAAAGCACATCAAAAAATCCGGTAGCACCATTGATGCGCGCGCCAACAGAGTTTCTCCTACGGAAAAGGGACTCAAAGTATACCACAAGGCCAACCAGATTATGGAAGGTTTTGAAAAAAAGTTTTTCGCCCCTTTCCGCAAAGAAAAAGCCATCGCCAAGCGCATTGCCCAGGTGATTGAGGCAGGACGCTGATCTTGCATAATACTTCTGTTTGTTGGCAGGTAATTATTCTACTTTTGCAGCAGCCCTTATTAGGGTGCGGATTCCATGCCTATGTCTATCTTCGACAATACTGAAATTGCCTTTAAGTCTAAATCCAATGCCGATCTTAACCGCTCCTATTGGTTGTTTTCGTTGGTAAAGCGTCCTTCTTGGGTACGCTTAGGAAAATTTGTAACCGAAGCAGCTTTTGCAATTCGTTTGCCTATTGATGGACTGGTGAAACAAACCATTTTTCGGCAGTTTTGCGGAGGAACAGCAATTACCGATTGTGCCGCGGCTGTTAATGCCCTCGGGCAATTTGGGATTGGGGCCATCCTCGACTATTCGGTAGAAGGCAAAGAGTCGGAAGAAGAGTTTGAAAACACCTGCAACGAAACCCTGCAGACCATTGCCTTTGCCTCAGGCAATCCACACATCCCTTTTAGTGTATTTAAGGTAACAGGCGTATCTCGTTTTGCATTGCTCGAAAAAATTTCCGGCGGAGATACTCCCAATGCTGATGAAGCCGCGGAATGGAAGCGTGTGGAGCAGCGCGTGGAGCGTATTTGCCGCATGGCATGTGAGAAAAAAGTACCGGTATTTATAGATGCCGAAGAAAGTTGGATTCAGCCTGCCATTGATATGTTGGCCGCCAACATGATGAAACAGTTTAACCGCGACAGGGCCTGGGTGTATAATACATACCAGTTGTACAGGCACGATCGTTTGGCTTTTTTACAACAGCAACACCGGGAAGCGAGCGAGGGAGGATATCACTTGGGCGCCAAACTGGTACGGGGAGCGTATATGGAAAAAGAGCGGCAGCGCTCAGCACGCATGGGTTATGCATCACCGATTCAGAGAGACAAAGACAGCAGCGACAGAGATTATGACCTGGCGATGGAGTACTGTTTGCAGCACCTGCAAAACATTTGGTTTGTAGCGGGTACACATAACGAGCAGAGTTGTTTAAAGCTGGTGGAAGCGATGAAAGCAAAAGGAATTGCTCCTCAGGACGAAAAAGTATTTTTCTCCCAACTCTATGGCATGAGTGACCACATCAGTTACAATCTCTCGGCCCTTGGCTACAGAGTTGCCAAGTACCTGCCATATGGTCCCGTAAAAGAGGTATTGCCATACCTTATCAGGCGCGCACAGGAAAACACCTCTGTAAAGGGACAAACCGGCAGAGAACTGGGACTGATTATCAGAGAAAAGAAGCGCCGAAGAATGGCTTAAGTTTTGCGCTTTTTCTTCTTTTAATAATCGCAATTTTTGTAATTGCACTTATGACTTGACCACGGCTTTGGGTTTTCTTTTAAAATCTCCTTAATGGCTTCACCGCTTATCTTAATATTTCTTTCCACGGCTCGCCTTGTTTAATGTCTTATTGATACTCTAAAAAGTTTTAAGGTTTTCCCTCAAAAAACAACTCAATCTCCTGGATAGAATTGAGCATATCAAACAACCAAGCAATTATTTTGCTATCCATAAATTAAAATCCTCAATACCTTGCAGCGGCGCTCAGGTGTGCTTGTTTGAGTGTACGCGCAAGAGAAGCCGGCTTAATCACTTTTAAAGAATCGCCATGAGACAGCAGCTCCATTATAAGGTCGTGTGTGATGCATAGATGCAACTCGAAACAGATTTCTTCTTCATCCTCTTTCAGGATTTTTTGTGAGGGATGCAAGGGAAGCGTTTTGATATATTTTCCTGCAAAGGCATCGAAACTCAGCACAATTCTTTGGGGCTTGGGATCTGCAGGACTAATGATGCCGAAGCAATTCCGGAACTGCTCCTCTATGCTGTATGCACTTGGCCAAGAAAAAATACGGTCGCTGATACGCAAATGAGAGATGCGATCCACGCCGAAACTTTTTATTTGCTTGTCTTTTGTATCCAGTGCCATCAGATACCAGCGGCTGCGAAACTCTTTTAGACCCAAAGGATGCACGGCTCTGGAAGAGGGTTTATCCTCGTAAAACTTCTGATACAAAAATGCAATACTGAGTTTGTTTTTAATCGCATGCAAAAGACCATGAATGTTTTCAGTACCCGGTGGACGCCTGGATTCCATGTGAACAAATGGGCTTAATTCCCCTGAGATATTCAAGGAGTTGAACATGTCAAAGGCCTCCATCATTCGCTGAAAATTCATGCTCTCAGATTCCTGGGTATAAATAAAATATCCCTTTCTTGCTTTGTCATACTTTATATCAATCCCAAACACATTCCTGATTTCTTTGAGGTCACGCTGAAAGGTTCGTTTAGAGAAACCGGTGTATAGGTCATCATCTTGCATCAGCAAGTATTCAAACTGCCTTTCTATATAGGATTCTATCTCCTCGAAGGAAGCATAGGCATGGGTTCTGACCTTTTTAAGAATCAGCAGATACCTGGAAATATAACCTCTTTTAGACATGGTACAGAAGGATGTTCTTATACCTGATCAGGCGGATTTTGTTACTGGTTCATCAAAACGGGTAATTCCGGTAACAAAACCTATGGCGCGTTTTCTTTTGGGTTGTTCAAAGTTCATGTCACCCCGGTTGTAAATGTCAGACAGCGTCATGGGTTTTTCTATCATGCCCGGCTGGCCAAGCTTCTGCGAGAGTTTACGGGCTTTTTCTACCTCCAGCTCACGAAACTCATAACGGGCAATCAGTCTGCCTTTTCGCATAAGGGCTGTGTCTATTTTGGAGAGGTCGGTATTAAAGGAACAGATGACTTGGATGTTGAGGCAATCTGCAAGCAATCCATCAGAAATATTGAGTAATGTAGATACCGGTGAATTTTCATTTTGTTCTCTGTCCACAATGATATTTTCTGCGTCTTCAATCACAAATATAGAATTGGGGTTTTCGATAAGGATTGAAATGAGTCCCGGATTGGTGATGGAACAAGCCAGATATGGAGGGAGAAAAATCACATTCTTTTTCAGTCGGGTAATGAGATAGCGGATGTAGGAAGTTTTGCCGGTTCCGGGTTTTCCATGAAGCAAGACCAGTCCTTTGTTGTTTTTTTTGGAAAGTTTTTTGCTGATGGTCTGATGGATGGGCATAAAATCCTCATTGTAGTTGTCTGCTATGCTCAGCCTGGGTTTTTTAATTTGCAGTGATTGGGTTTCTATACCTCCCAAGCCTTGATAAAGCAGAGAAATTTCGGGTTGAGACTTTTTTACACGCTTTTTAAAACACAGCACCCCGCGGATGATTTCTTCTATTTTTTCGGCCGGGGTATGCTTGAAAAGAAATATGACCGATTCGCTGCTGATGTCAAAGTACATCATTAAATCGGTACTGATAAAATAGTAGAGATCATCAAATTCTGATTTGTTACTCCATGCATTATGACTTTTTTTAAAATGCTTGTCACGGATTTCGGATGCATATTTTTCTTCAAACCATGCGGCGGCTTTTTTGCAATCGATGCCTATCTCTTCGATGGAGTTGGGGATGTAGTGAAAATATGCTGAAAAAAGGGTAAGCTCATTGAGGTAGCCCCCGGGTCTTTCACTGTAAACTTCAGAGATACTCATTTTGGCACTGTTCATTTGCAGGGAAGAGGGGTTGACGGATGTGTAATTGCCTGTTATTTTGTTCATAAGGATATTTTTTAATTCAATTATGCCCACAAAGGTAGACGATAGGAGCGCCATAAGATGTCGCATTAAAAAATGTAAGCGTTTGCAGACTCTTTTAAATTGAGGTTCATGGGGAAACAAGTTTTGAACATCCGAAAAAGCAATGCGGCTTTTCGGATAACAAATAAGTAAAGATTATTGACTTAACCGATGAAAGAAAATGCGGAAGAGAGTATAAAACAGACAGCGTGGTGCATTAATAGAAAACTGTGTTTATAGAATGAAGCGCTCAGAGAGGTGTACTTCCAACTTTTATTCTCCTTTCCTCTCCTGCCCAAAAATTATGCAGGTGGCGTAAGGATTTGCTTTGGCGGGCGTGTATGCAAGTACTATGCGTAAAAGTGTTGGATTACCTGTCAATCACGAACATTTTCCGCGTACTCCCATTTTGCAATACATAGTTGCCTTTTTTTAAACCTGCGATGGAAATCGTATTGAGTCCCGTATTGCATTTTCCATTAAGCAATTTTCGCCCTTGCATATCGTAAACAAAATAGAAGCTGTTGTTCGCTTTGCATGTAAATGAGATATATTCATTACAAGGATTCGGGAAGAGGCTGATTCCCTCTTCGGATTTACTGTCGGCGATATGCAAAGCATTTTGCGTTGCGGTATACAGAGCCACAAATGTGGCGCCTGTTTCAATAAAGCGGAGTACGGGGATGCCGCTTGATTTTTGAAACCAGATGAGTTCCCTGTTTGTAAAAACATTTGAAAAACTTAAAAAGGAGTCAACCTGCACGGTATAAAAACGATACACGCTATCCAAGACACCATAGGGCATGATGATTTTTCCAAATCCATCGTATTTCCATGTGCGCCGGGTATTGCTCACAGGGGTTCCTGACATGAGATTTGTGATGTTGACAACTCCCTGTTCTTGGTAATTCATGGGAAAAGACAGGTATGGCAAAGGCGGAGTAAGTACGCTTACATTGGTTCCGGGGCCGGCCGATTCTGCAAGTTTATAAAGGGTGTCTCCATCAGCCGAATAGGAGAATGCACGATGATTGGCAGAGGCCGCTGTACCGGGATTCTCATAAATAGGAAAAGGATGAAACTGAATTTGTGATGCATTTGCCCCCGGTTCAAAAACATAAGCACTCACAGGAGATGTCCAGGAATACCATGGTCCTCCGGAATTGTTTGCAGAGAAGTCCCAAACATAATTGGGTCCTGTTTGCGAAACAATGGAGGGAAAAGGAGTTTGGGTTAATCCTGTTCCCATGCCGGTGCTGTCGCCCAAAGAAAAGCAATTGGAAGCAGTGAAAACGGGTTGTGATTCAGCTGCAAAAAAGTGACAACAAAAAATTACAACAGCAAATGCGCTTAGATTTCTCCTTCCGGAGGCAGATATAGATTTGCAATTTTTCATGAGAGGATTCTTTAGTTTGTATAGAGGAGACTTATTTTAATAAGTACTATGCAAATATATAAGGATGTTTTTTATTAAGTATAATTATGTATTTCTATTTTTAAACAGAAAGTTCGAGCAGAAGATAAAAAAACAACTAATTATACAAATTACTTTAGAGAATAGGTAACTATTCATTTATATTTTCACACTTGCTATTACAAATTCGCCAAGATGGTCTGTAACTATTTTTTCTTTTTCATATTTTCTGTATTGGGTTTCATTAAATGGGCAACTAAATAATTTTTATTTGTTTACTCAAGCAAATCAGCCCTTGTGAAATCTCAAAAACGAATGCCCCATACACAGATATCATCAACCTGCAAAAGATTTCCTTTCCAGTGCTCATGTGCTTCTTTCATTTTTTCCTGCTGCACATGCATGGCCTGTTCACAATGTTCCATGATAAGTTCACGCATAGCCGGAGAAGAGAATTTTTTGCTTTTTGATCCTCCGAACTGATCGGCATATCCATCGCTAAACAGATAGAGACAATCACCTGGCCGGAGCTGAAAGCTGTGGCTCATAAACGGTCGGATGTCATCATTGATGCCGATGGCTTGTTTATCGGGTTTCACCTCGTTGAGGGTGAGCAGATCCCCCGAATTTTTTACGAGCCAAAGTGGATTGTTGGCCCCGGCCCACCTCAGCTGCATTTGTCCACGATGAAAAGCACAAAACGAAACATCCATACCATCATATATTTGGTCGGAGTCATTTTTGTTTTCCGAAAATTCACGGCTCACCAGTTCGGTCACTACATCCAGTATTTTGCCGGGATCGGGTTCTGTACAAAACTCAATGGCCTTGTTAAGTGCCTTGCTGCACACCAAACTCAGGAGGGCCCCCGGAACGCCATGTCCGGTGCAATCGCATACCGCAAAAAACACCCAACCCGGATGTGTTTTTCCGCCATCCTGCATCCAATAAAAATCTCCGGCCACAATATCTTTCGGCAGATAAAGCAGAAACATGTCGGGGAAGTGTTTTCTCATATTTGCATGAGAAGGAAGAATGGCTCTTTGGATGCGCTCTGCATAATTGATACTATCGAGAATTTCGGTATTTTTTTCTTCCACTTTTAGTTTCTCTTCTCTCAACTCATGGGTCCTTTCAGATACCTGCTGTTCGAGCAGCACATTTTGTTCTGCCAGTATTTTCTCTTGGGCACGGGTGAGATCAATCACTTTTTGCTGACGGCCAAGATTTTCTTCAAAATTCTTTTTAATAACCAGGATTAATGAAATTAAAAATGAGGTCGGAAGATAATAAAGTGAAGCGATGGTTAGAAGATACCTTGCCTCACCGTTAATAAGGGTCGTGCCATTAATCGTGATTGAACACATGGGCATGATAACAGCAAATTGAAAAATGCCAAGACCAATGACATTTACTCCTTCATATTTTTTAATGAGACCACGGATAAAAAGAACGATGATTTCAGAAACAAAAGAAATCAACAATCCCAGAAAGAACAATCCATAAAACTCATTCAACATGCTGTTCAATGGAGGAGAATAATAGAAGGCTATTAATTTCCAGGTAAAGAAAACCCCGAAAATGCCGAAGTAAAAATAAATTCGAATGGGTATCCTTCCTTGGTAAAGCGTGAACAAAAAGCATAAAAGTGAAAACGCCGATAGTAATCCTACAAACACCCCGCTTGGTAGCATCAAATTGGATGGATTAAATGGAAGCCTCATCCAGAGGGTATGGCTAAAGCAGAGAACGAGTACACTGAAGGAAAAAACACTGAACCACAAAAAGGCCCGGTTTCCTTGCACCAGGAAATAAAAGAGTAGGCTTACAATAAAAATACCCAAAAGATAAAAACGAAATCCCTCTGAAAGAAAAATGTAGAAAAGGCTCTCTCTGTTTTTTTCCCGATCAACATATCGTTGCCTGAAAGAAGAATAAAATCCAAGATCATAAGTAAAATCCGAAGAGCCCAATGTCAGTCCATAAGTACCTACTTGCCGGATGAGGAGCTGATGCCATCCGGGTTTTCCGGAATAAAAGGGAGCATCGCCGGTGTAGTTTCTCTCATGAACAAAGGTTTGCTTTGTGCTGTCGTAGACTCCCTCTTTTACAATCAGTTCGCCATCCCACCAAATCCTTGTATAAGGTGAAGGCGAAAAACTCAAGCCCATGATTTTGTTGCCAAGAGATGGATCAATGTACACGCGGTAAAACAGTTCGTATCCGGCTTTTCCGGATGATGTGTTGAGTGATGCCAGTGCAAGTGGGATTGAATCACAAGTGATTTTCGGTACTTCGTCTATTTGTTGAAGAGAAATGAATCTGCCCAGCGCCCTGTGTTCTTGTATCGAGTAAGCATTTTCAGTACCTATTTTTTTTGAGGATAGAAAAACTGCGTTGGTAACTTTTGCAGGATCAGACGCCGTACTGGTTTTTGCAAAAAATAGCACGCAAAAAAACAAACACCAAAAAAACCAATTAGAGAGATGTTTACCTCCGGGGAAAAGAAAGTTTTTTTTCATAAGTCGGCGGCCAAAAGCAGAAAAGGAGATAAGATATAAAGGCAAATTGAGCCATACTGTATTGGAGAAAAGTTAGAACTTCTCAATTGCATGGAGAGCTTTTTTCACAGTTGGATCCTGCTCATTGAGTATGCGGTAATATCCTTCTGTTCTGTAAACAGATCGGGCAAGAAGAGCCTGGATTTGGGTGCGTATAAACACGCCGGATTTTTTTTCTTGGCTTTTGTTTCTGCCCACTTTTTCCTTTTCTGCAAAGGTCATAAACTCTTCTACCAGCGATTCGCTCACCGTGAATTTTTCAGCGAAGGCTGCCACACCTCCGAAGGCAGAAAGCGCTTTGCGATGCTGCTCGGCATAGGCAATACAAAACTGATTAAACACGCCTTTCATTAATAGTTGCATGAGCAGTGGTGTTCTTTCGGAAGTATCTGCCGCAACAAAAATATCGGGCATGATGCCCCCGCCTCCATAAACTACTTTTCCTTTGGCTGTGGTGAACTTAAGTGAATCATTGAATTTGATGCTATCGGGGTGCTGAAATTCTCCGTGGGTAAATCTGTCAAACTCATCCTCCATGTATTCTTCGGCATTGCCCAGCGTATAAGGTTTTTGGATGCATCTGCCGGTAGGGGTATAGTACCTGGCTATGGTAAGACGCACGGCAGAACCGTCGTTAAACGAGGATTGTTCCTGCACAAGTCCTTTCCCAAAGGAGCGCCTTCCCACAATGGTTCCGCGGTCGTTGTCCTGTATTGCCCCGGCCACAATTTCGCTGGCGGAAGCAGAGCCTTCATCAATCAAAATGGCAAGTGGCCCGTTTTGAAAAACCCCTTCTGGGCCGGCATAAAAATCATCTCTTGCACGGGAGCGGCCTTTGGTGTAGACAATAAGTTTATCTGCATCCAAAAAAACATCAGCCATCTCACTCGCTACATTGAGCAATCCTCCCGGATTTCCCCTAAGATCGAGCAGCAGTTTCTTCATGCCTTGCGAAAGCAATTCTTCCATGGCTTTGTTAAATTCTTCCATGGTGGTTTGTGCAAAGCGCGATACTTTGATGTAGCCGGTTTGTGCATTGAGCATGTAATGCGTGTCCACACTGTAAATGGGAATTTTTCCGCGCACGATTCCAAACTTCATGATACCCTTTTGTCCCCTGCGAAGGATACCTACCTGTACGCGCGTGCCTCCCGGTCCGCGTAGCTTTTTAATAACATCGTTGTTGGTGATATGTATACCTGCCACATTTTTTCCGTCTACACTTACGATGCGGTCGCCTGAGCGGATGCCCAACGCCTCAGAGGGGCCACCGGCCAGCGCAGATACTACATAAATGGTGTCTTTGAGCAGATTGAATTCGATGCCTATGCCTTCAAAATTTCCTTGCAGGGGTTCATTGAGCGCAGCCAACTCTGAGGCAGGTATGTAAGCAGAGTGTGGGTCGAGATTTTCTACAATCGATGCCATGGATTCTTCAATGAGTCGCTGTCGGCTGATGGTATCCACATACTCCCGCTGAATGTAACTGATGAGCTGGGAGATTTTGCTTTCGTCGGTACTGTTACCAAATCGCTTGGCATTTCCACCGATGCGAATGCTCAGGTAAAAACCAAGCAGCAAGCCCAATACAAGAACAAGTGCGTACCAAATCGGACGCAAGCGGTTGCCGGAATCCATTACTCAGATGATTTTTTTTCCTGTTGATACCAAATTGTTTCCACGCCAAATTTCCGAAGGAAATCTACGCCTTCGTCTCGGGCAAGGCCTTTGAAAGCCGAGTAGGAATACAGGTAGAGGACTTTCTTGATTCCCACACTGTAAATTACCCGTGCACATGCAATGCATGGAGAAAGGGTTACATAAAGCACCGCATTGTCGAGCGATACATTGTTGCGGTGTGCATAGAGAATGGCATTTTGTTCGGCATGCAGAGCGAGTGAGCAGCTACCTTTGCTGTCGCGCGGACAACCGGTTTCGGGCCATTGTTCGTCGCAGTTGTGCGTACCTGCCGGAGGGCCATTGTAGCCTAAAGAAACAATGCGCGTATCCTTGGTGAGTACAGCACCCACCTGTGCTTTTACGCAATGGGATTTGCGCGACAGGCTTTGTGCCAAATCCATGTATATCTCGTCGAAACTCGGTTTCATTAGTTGCTTGCGAAGGTAAGGATTATCACCTTTTGTAAAATCAATTACTGAGGGCATTTCCGGGCGGTAAATATTGGATGTTTCTTTGCTTTACCTACCTTCGCACAAGGGTTTTTGTATTGGCTATTCATCGATGTTATGAGGAAGTCTCACGCAAAAAACCTGCTACATCCAACACTTGTTTTTCATGCGACAACAAGCACCAGACAATACACTGCATCCTCAAACCCTGAGGTTTTTGAGCAATCTCAAAAAAAACAACAACAAGGAGTTCATGGATGCACACAGGGATTTATGGGCTGAAATCAGAACTGGTCTTTGCAGTTTTGTAGACGCAATCATCATGCAACTGTCGGCATACGACAAAACCATTGCTGCTGAAAGCGCCAAAACATCTGTTTTTCGAATCAATCGCGACATCCGTTTCAGCAAAAACAAATCGCCTTACAAGGAGAACATCGGAGCTTTTGTCTCTGCAGGCGGAAAAAAATCCAATGGCGCCGGATACTATCTGCACATCGAACCCGGAGGAAATACTTTTTTGGCCGGTGGAGCATATGGCCCAGATGCAGCCTCGCTTTTCCGCATCAGACAGGAAATCGACTACAATGGAATAGCTTTTGAAAAAATCATCAAAGCCGCTTCTTTTCGCAAGCATTTTGGTTTCCTTGATGAACAGTTCAGGGTGGCACGATTCCCCAAAGGATTTGATGCAAACAGTGCCTATGCAAAGTATCTTCCCTATGCAAGCTATGTGGCAATAACGCCTGCCATTACAGATAAAACTGTAGTTTCGTCTTTGTTTTTTAAACAAGCACTGGAGGCATTTCGCAGCATGGTTCCACTCAACCAATTTTTAAACACCGCTATCCATGACCAAGCCTAATATTGCCTTGTTTCCCGGTTCTTTTGATCCCTTTACCAAAGGCCATGCATCCATTGTGGAAAAAGCACTCGGGCTATTTGATAAGGTTGTGATTGGTATCGGCGAAAATGCTGCCAAGCAGTATTTTTATTCACTTGAAGACAGAAAAAAGTTCATCTCGAGGGTTTACATCAACCAAGCCAGGGTAGAGGTGGTGGTGTATACAGGTCTCACTATTGAAGCCTGCCGTGAACATGGTGCGAAATTTATTTTAAGGGGCTTGCGCAACTCTGCCGATTTTGGCTTTGAACGAAACATTGCACAAATGAATCATGCGATGAATCCCGGTGTAGAAACAGTATTTTTGGTCACCGATCCTGAGTTGTCGGCCATTAGTTCAACCATCATCAGAGAAATTATAAAACATGGCGGAAATGCAAAACCATTTGTTCCGGAAGGCATGCTTGATTAGCCTTGGCTTGATGTTATCCGGGGTCATGGCAGCCCAAACCCGTTTGGAGATCAGTCTTTCCGAAAAAAATTCTACAGGAGTGGGTTTATTTAGACAAAATGATCCCTTCAACCAGGAATGGGTTTTTGTCCGAGACCTGCAAGTTGATCAGGCCGGAAAAGCATCTTCGGAAATTTCATCAGGATATTCCGGCCCCATACAAATAAGAACTTCCCTGAACCGATATACGGCCTATATCACTTCTGGAAAAACCAACCGATGGCAATTGATTCCTGCAGACTCAATGGCTTCCCGTTCGTATTTCGAGCAACCTGAAGGCAGCGTAAAGATTGATGAAGGTGCGTCCGAAAATCTGGATTACCATACCATTGATTTATGGCTCGATACTTTTTCACGATACAATTATCGTTTGTTTGTACAACCGAAATCACTTCGTCCGGCCTTGCTTCGTTTTGATTCACTTCACTTGCGCACCGCCACCTATGCCGGTTTCACGGAGGCAGGAAAAGCATACTACCGGTATCAGCTTGCCAATTTATATGCTTCCTCTGCCAGCAAATCATCAGAGATATTGGACAAATATCTTTCAGGTAAGGTGGATCCGTCTAATCCGCACTACCTTAATTTTGTCACCTATTTCTTCAGGGGATATTTGTATGCCCTGATGAGTAAACCAAAAAATGAAGTCATTGAGAAGGACATCAACCAAAAGGCCAGCCTGAAAGACCTTCTGGCCAACATCCACCGAGCCTCCCCGCAATTACAGAATGATACCCTGATTCAACTCATCCTGTTAAATGAGATGCGCAGCTGGTATTCCGGAAAACAAAATAATCCCTTGGCGGTATTATCAATCATCAATCAAATTAAACAACAGGCCTTGCATCCTCTTATTGCGGAGTATGCAAGCAATCTGGACGCTTCTTTGCGCAGGTTTCAGGAAGGAGCCCCCATCCGATTAGAAGATTATCCGGGAAGCAATGGCACCCGTTTATCACTTATGTCCAAGCGCACTGTGCCGGTTCTTCTGGTGTTCTACATCGCCACTTCCAAGGAGTTTTTAAGAGAACTTCCTTTGTTTGAGAAAGTACTTGGCTTTCATTCCAAGGAGATGGAAATTCGATTTATAAGTCTCGACAATGGAAGCCTGCCCTTGCCCTCATGGGTATTGCCTGAGTGGAATATTCATGCGGGATATCATCATGGCATGATGGATGCCTTGGGCGTAAGGTCGGTTCCATTTGCCCTATTTGTGGGCCCCAATCAAAAACTTATTGCATACGATGCACCAATGCCATCTAAGGGACTCAATGATTGGCTCTCAAAATATTTCAAGAAAATGCGTTGATGGAATTCCTCATTTAAGCCTTGAGGATTTTGTTGATTTTTATTGTTCGTTGCTTAACCAAAGAGAGATAATATTTCTGTCTATTTTTTTTGAACATGTTCGAACACATCCCTGATACTGGGATAGGTGGAAGCAATAATTGCCGGCAATTCTTCTTGGCTTGCCCATTTTACTTCGGTGATTTGTTCTTCTTCTTGGGGCTTGGTTGAGGGAGAAGAATCTTTCATGTGCATTTCAAACCAATGGGTGGTTTTTAAAACATACGCATCGTGATGCTCATAAGCATGCATGGTTGTGCACAGGGGTCTGATGATGGCAGGATTTTCTATTCCACACTCTTCCTCTCCCTCTCTTATCGCGCAGGAGGCAATATCTTCTCCCATTTCAACTTTTCCTTTTGGCAAATCCCAACTTCCCATTCTTTTGATGCAGAGGATTTCTCCGGAATTATTTTTAACCAGCCCTCCGGCAGCATCCATGGTTATAAAAAAAGGTTCCACCGCCTCCTGAAATTCGCCGTGTTCAAACCAAATACATACACTGGGAATAAGGCTGTGTTTGAGTAGGTATATGATACCTGTCCAATCTGAGCTACCGTTGTATTTTAGCACCAGTGTTTGTTCTTGCCATGTTGCGGGAGGAGGAGGCCCTTGAAAAACAAAAAGCGGTTTATCGAACATGTAAATTTTGGGGGCCATAGGTTAGAAAGGTAAGCGAAGACGAAAATACAACAAAGGCAATGAATGTTAAGCAGGTAAATCATAATTACTTAACTTTGAACTGTGGTTGCAGACAATGAAATAGCCCGACAGGTTGCGCGCTTTATCCTTCAGGTAAAAGCAGTACAGTTAAACCCCAAGGATCCGTTTACATGGTCATCAGGCCTGCGTTCACCTATCTATTGCGACAACAGAATTACTCTTTCTTTTCCTCCTATCCGTACCTATATCCGTCAGCAACTTGCCAATCAAATTCTGAGCAATTTCGGAAAGCCTGATGTTATCGCCGGGGTTGCAACAGGTGCCATTGCCATGGGCGTGCTAGTTGCGGAATCTCTTGGCCTTCCATTTGTGTATGTGCGTCCGGAACCCAAATCACATGGCATGGGAAAGCAGGTTGAAGGATTGATAGAGCCCGGTAAAACCGTTGTGATAGTGGAAGATTTGGTATCAACCGGAAAAAGCAGCCTCGCAGCAATGGCTGCGCTTAAAGATACCGGGATGCTGGTAAAAGGCATGGCTTGTATATTTACTTATGGATTTAACCGTGCGGAATTGGCGTTTGCCAATGCACCATGTAAGCTTGTTTCTCTTTGCGATTACAATGCCCTCGTTCAGGTTGCCTTTGAAGGTGGAAAAATTAGCAGGGATGATATTCAAACACTTGAGAATTGGAGGCACGATCCCGATCATTGGTATACACAGAAATCATGAAGACATTTGAAAGCGAAAAAGTTAAATTAAACAAGCCGGCCGCAACGGTTTATGGTGATGTATCCGATTTTACAAAACTGGGGATGATTATGCCCTCTCAGATTGGAAACTGGACAGCCACAACCGACACCTGTTCATTTAATATTCAGGGCATGGCAACGCTCCATATGGAAATGGAGGAGAGAAAACCATCCGAATATGTGCGCATGCGTTCCGGGTCTCAAACACCGGTGACTTTTTCGATAGAAGTTTTTCTGGAAGCATCAGATGCAAACAGTTGCCA
>JBKCNM010000074.1:0-37866 GCA_046297395.1 Bacteroidota bacterium | reverse complement strand
AGCTGATGCCATATACATCTCCAGGTCCACTCAGTGTACTTAGTACATTGTCGTCTGATGAACTTTGTATGATGCCGCCTGTGCCGCCTGTGTAATGGTAGATGCCATATGCAGGACTACCCGTGATGCTATCGATGCGGTTGCTGTCGGTTTGTATCTCGATGATGCCGCCCGTGCCACCTGTGTAATGGTAAATGCCATTTACTTCACCGCTTCCGAATAATTCATGAATCAGATTTTGATCAGCTTGAACAATGTGCGACCCTGAGGAAACAGCGTGGCTGTTGAAGATACCTGTAACCCTGTTATTTGTGCCATTGGCACGAAGATCGTCAATTGTATTTTCGAGCAGAGCAAAATTTGTATTTCCGGAACCTGCTTCCTGGGCATAATAAATACCGAACAAATCTTGTAATCCGGATTGTGTGAATCGTGTAATGGTATTTCCGGTTATGCGAACATTCCCTGAGGAAAGGCCATCAGCAGAGAGATACATCCCGTACATGTTTCCAATACCTGAGCCATTTTTTTGGAAGGTTGAAAAAAAGTTGTTGCGGTAAACATGGTCAGCACCGGCAGCATTCACCGAATGGTGATATAGTCCGTAAACAGATTGACTGGCACCTTGAGTGATTTGTAAAATCGAATCATGGGCAATGACCAGAGAGGGAGAACCGCTGCAATAAAGACCGTAAAACTCACCCTGAACGATAACATTATTTATCCTGTTGGAAGAGAGAAGCAGGCTGGAACCGCCGATAGAACTGATTCCTTTGAATATTCCTCCGGCGGAGGTAAGATTTGAGAGGATATTTGCGTTACAACTTTTTGCGAGAAGGTTGTCTGTACCAAGACTGATTCCCGTGAAGTTTGTGTTGCCTGAAACCTGGATATTTGATAAGATGTTGCTGCTAACCTGCTCAAGGGAAGTGGCGGACATGAGAACAGAAAAACCAGTTGGATTTTGTCCCAAACTCCCCTGATTCGTTTGATTCAGATAACCGAAAAATGAGCCGGCCAATCCGTTTTTTTGGATATTGGCAAAAATATTCGACTGAATAAAAATTGAGTCAGTAGATGTCCTGTTGAGGATTCCGATGACCTCACCTGCGGATTGAGTATTTATTTGGCTGATGGTGTCATTAGAGATATACACACGGGCAGTTGTTTCGTTTTGAATGCCGTAAAAATTACCTTGAGACAAAAAAGTTGATTGAGAAAACGAATTGCCGGATATGAGCAATCTGCCGGTTATGTTGCCGAGGCTTCTGATACCAGCAACCGAAGCTGAGCCGGCAGCATTCGCAAATCCGAGGAGTCGGTTATTTTCAATTCTTTGTAGTCTGGAGGTAAGAAGTGATGTATGAATACCGACCAGAGGTTGCGAGGTAGTTCCCTGAGTAAGCTGGATATAATTTCTTCTGACAGAAGCGAATGTTCTTCCTTGTCCTTCAAGCGATATCCCTCTTATTTCGGAAATAGCGGGCAATGTATTACTGATGGAATTTCTGATGATGTTTTGGTGAACAAATACACTTCCGGCATTGATAATTCTGATACCATAGGCGGGATAATTCACTCCGCCGAAAGCAAAAATGGTATTGCCATTACTTGCGTTGATAGAGTCACCTAAAAGGATATTGTTGTCGAACAATATACCATTAGGATCACTATATCCTTTTAGCATGATTCCTTTGTTGACCCTGCTAATGGTATTTTTCTGAAACACCAGAGAGGAGTGACAACCAAAAGAATTGGCGACAACAAATGATTGTGTTGGATCAAAACCATGGTTACCAATATAAATGCCTGTGGATACTGTATCCTCTATTTGCAAGCGAATGTTCCAGTTTCTTAAAACCACATTCTGGCAAGCATTGGTATTGCTTCTTTTGAGAATCGCAATACCCCATTCCATGCGTTCATAATTATCGTCATTGGAAGGGGGATCAAAAAGACTGATATTCTGAAGAGTGATAAAATCATTTCCGATGATATATAACACCGCATCCCTGTCCAGCGTTCCGCCTCTGGGTGCCCTAATTACAGGGGGATTCAGAGGATTTCCGGAAATCACAAGAGGATTGGCGGGCCCTGGGGAATTATTCTGTATATCGATGATAATCGGATTTTCAAGATTGATGGTATCAATATTAGAAGATATATTGATGTTTAACCCTCCTGGGCCTACTCCTGAGGCATTGATGCAATCAATCAGGGTTTCAAGATTCGGATAATCCGTACTGGGGAAATTCAAATTGCCGCTGAATGAAGGATTTTGAGTACCCACAGAAAGAAACAACCAGGTACTATTCAACTCAAGCGGACTAACATTTGAAATATTTTGAGGTCCGGTACTTACCTGTGTGATGGGCGAATAATTGCCTGCAAGATCAGGATCATTGAGCGTGGTATAAAAGATGTTTAGCGGACTAATAATTCCTGATGACTCAGCAGGCAGATATAATAAATTGAATGTGGCTGCCAATGGCTGTTGAGAATACATGCCATATACCCTTCCGATGCCATTGCTTGCGCCAAGACCAGCAATACTTTTTACATGACGCTGGAGGATGATTTGGCCAATAGGTGATAAAGCAGTAACCTCAAGACCAATGCCTCCGTTGTTTGAGGAATTGATGGTATTACCGGTAAAATTTCTGTCGGTAAAAATCTTGCCTGAGGTAGGCTGTGTATTGACAACTCGGTTAGTGTTTGTTTCGTTGACAATATTACCGTTGGAAAGCAATTCTAAATCATTTCCATTGAGATCAAGATTTCCAGCCAGAAAATTCAGATTACCTGAAAGTGTGAGTTTAAATCCAAGCTTGAGAGCGCCTGAAGATTTATTGATATCGAGATGATGGATTTGCTGATTCAGGGAACATAACTGATCTGTTGATCCATTAAAAATGAATTTACTTGAACCTGCAGCTACACTGGCGTTGAGAAGATTAAGACTGCCGGCAACATAGAGGTTGGTCGATGCCTGCAATGATAAGCTGGTGCTTGAAATACTTCCCGTTGACTCAAAGTTACCCTTGATGTAATAATTCCCTCCGGGAATGGTGAGCGCTACTGCATGAAGGGTAACATGATGAGGGGAACCCTGACCAGTGCCCGGCTTCCACTCATTGCCTACGGTTTGGCTTAATCCGGTTTGATAGACCAGCGTGGAACCGCTGAGATAAGCAAGCGTATTGGAAGAACTGACAGCACCTCCGGGCATCAATTTGAATTGATTTGAAACACTGGAGTTAAGATCGGCAAAGGTGACTGCTCCATTTGCCTCGAGATTAAAAAATGGCATGTTACTCACTGTAGCATTTCCCAGGAGTTTAACGGTACTAAGACCGATGGTGATATTAGAACCGGGCATTCTACTGATTTCGCCTCCGGCAGAGATGTTTACTGTTTGGTTAACCAGATTCAGACTTGCACCATTTTCAATTATTAATTTACTGAGTGTAATGTTTGTGTTGAGCGTAACTGTATGCCCTGTTTTGATGCTGACAATTGCTCCCACAGGAGGCACATTGCTTCCTGCCCAGGTATTGGGATTACTCCACACACCTGATGTAACTGTTTCATAATTTGAAGACAATGAAGACATGGCGCCGGTGACCAGTCCTCCAACGGTAACCGATGCAAAAGACTGACCTGTATTAAAAATAAAACCGGTATTTCCTCCGGCTCCATTGCTGAAAGTGATTCCACTCAGGCTTTGAGCATGTGCGAAGCGAGCAGATAGGGAAGTCATGAAAAATACCAAAAAGAAAAAGCGAACGCCAAACAATCTACCAAAGACAAAACAGGGTGATTTCTTCACCGGCTGTTTCAGCAAACAGTATTTTGAATTCTTGCTTTTATTTTCTTTAAGGATCATTCGAATAGTGAATGTAAACTATGTGGTTGTCTGATTTTTTTGACCGAATAATCTTGATTAATAATATTCCTCGATAATGATAATTCCTGAACCACCATTTCCTCCTCCACTGCCGCTACCACCTGCTCCTACAGTGTAACTGTATGTTCCGGATGGGTTGTTAACAATTGCTTCAAGGTAGGCACCTGATCCACCACCAGAACCGGGGTAAGTTTCATTTCCTCCCCTGCCGGCACCACCACCACCTGAGTTGGGTTCACCAGCAAGTGCAGTTGCTCCTCCAGCCGCAGCTCCTCCCCCAAAAAATGGCGTCTCTCCACCCGATCCCCCAGCCACCTGCATGCCGGTAAATGGGTTTCTGTGAGAGGTACCTTCTCCGGCTCCCCCTTTCTGTGCAACAACAATTGTTACATTGGAACCAACGGCACTAGGCGTATTACCACCTTGACCTCCGGTGAGACTTCCGGAAGCTCCTGCCGGTCCACCGAGTCCGCCGGGTGCCGTAAGCATAACTCCTCCACCGGAGAATACAGTTGATGAACCCGGAAGGCCTGCTATGCCTCCGGCGAATGATCCTCCGGCACCACCACCTCCTGCCATTCGAATGCGTAAATATTTTATCCCTGTTGAAGGAACATAGGTTGAGCTGCCCGAAGTAAACCGCCTGATGATTGGTACTTGAGTGTTGCTTGATATGTTGCCGGCCACCCAATTTGTTCCGTTGTGCGTGAGGTATTGCCCATTGGCACCCGCTGTTTTCAGCTCCACTGCGTATCTGGAAGCAAAAGCATAAAAGGAGGCATTTGCCTGGGCATTTGACACTTCAACATAATTGCCTGAGGTTCCTGGTCTAAATTCAACCTTGATCCACCTTGAAGAAGCAAGCCAATCAATCGAAGAAAGTGCAGATCCGGAAGTTTGCAGCGGTGTTTCACTGCCGAGGGCAACAGTAAACTGACCGAAAGCATCTGTGTTTTTTTGATAAGTGTAACTCCCTAAAACAGTGCCTGTTGAACCACCATTAAGGACTGAAATACGAACCTCAACAGTGGCATTAGATAAAATGACACCGGCGTTATCCCTAGCAACTGCCTGAAAACTCACTCCCTCAGGAATATACTGAGCTTGAGATGAGAAATGAGATAAGATGACAAAAACAAAAAGCGAATAACCAATGATTTTCAAAGAAAGTTGTCTGGGTTGCTTCATAAATAATTTGATTATATCGTGTAAAGTTAAATTCAGTAAACATTTTACCAAAATAAAGTTAATATTTTAACATTTTAATTTATCAACATTGAAAAATTGTCGCCCAAATTAACATTTAAGGACACGAAAAAAACTAAAAAAAACTCCTGAAGCGCTCTTACATCGCAGTTTGTGTTTTGAGGACATTAAGGCTCACATTCAGCTGGAAACCCATTAACAAAACAATAGAATTGAAATACATCCATAGCATCACGACCATTACCGTTCCGATAGATCCATAAAGTGCATTGTAGGTACCAAATTGATTGACATAAAAAGCAAATCCCAAGGATATAAAAATGGAAAAAAGCGTTGCAAAAGTAGATCCGGCGGAAACGAAACGAAACTTCATCCTTGAGTCGGGACCCAGCCAGTAAATGAATGAAATGGCGCTGAAAAAAGTTGCCAGTGTGATGAGCCATTTCCCGGATTCCAGTGCAAAAATAACCAGCCCATCAGACACCCATTCCCTTGCCCTGAGATAATCGTAGATAAAATTACTAAACACGATGAGACCAATTGATATGAGCAAAAGAAGCGTGATAATAAAAACCAGAAGAAGACTGATAAGTCGTATTTTAAATGCACTTCTGGTTTCGATAATCGAGCCGGCCTGATTAAAAGCAACGATAATGGCATGTACACCATCCGTAGCAAGAAAAAGAGCGAAGAAAAATCCGAAAGAAAGCAATCCGTTATGTTGGTTTCTCACCAGGTCTTCAAAAGTATCTCTTGTGGCCTCAAACGCACCTTCGGGCATAATATTCTGTAACAAATTCAACAACTGAATATCAAATCCCTGTATGGGAACATAAGGGAGAAGAGTGATCAAAAAAATCAACCCCGGAAAAACAGCAAGAAAAAATTTGAATGCCAGAGAGGAAGCCCTGGTGGTGAGATTAGAATCCATGAGTCCCCGGACAAAAAATACCAAAATCCTCAACAAGGAGATTTTTTCAAAGCCGGGAAGAAAAATATTGTCGAAGAAACGGATAAAATTCCTGATGGGTTTCCACCTTTCCAGATAGGGCCTGATGTTCATGAAGCTTTTAAGCTAAAATCAAGGGAAGAATAACTATGTGTCAGGGCACCAACGGAAATAAAATCTACGCCGGTAAGCGCATATTTCCTGATATTTTCGAGGGTAATACCACCACTGGCCTCAGTTTCATATTGGCGGCCAATCACACCACTGGCTTCGGACAAAAGTACGGGTGTAAAATTATCGAGCATGATGCGATTGACATGCCCGGTCTGCAGCACTTCTTCTACCTCTTTGAGGTTCCTACACTCCACTTCTATGGCCAACGAAGGATTCACCCGATTTCGGTACTCATTCGCTTTGTTGATAGCAGCATTAATCCCCCCTCCAAAATCAATGTGATTGTCTTTAAGCATAATCATGTCGTAAAGACCCATCCTGTGATTAAAACCTCCCCCGGCCCTTACTGCTTCCTTTTCAAAAAAACGAAAGTTGGGAGTTGTTTTACGCGTGTCGAGTAATCTTGTACCGGTATCTTTTAGACAATCTACATATTGTGCGGTAAGCGTAGAAATGCCGCTCATGCGTTGCAGGATATTCAGCGCCACCCGCTCACCCATGAGGATCGATTGGGCTTGCCCGTGGATAAAAAAAATGTCTTCTCCAACAACTACCCGCTCTCCGTCTTTTTTACGGCAGTCGATTTGTAAGCCGGGATTCACCTGTTGAAAGACAGCAGTGAAATAAGATGTACCACTGATGATTCCTTCTTGTTTTGCCACAACTTTTGCATATGCATCCTTTGTAAATGGAATGCAGCAAAGGGAAGAATGATCGCAGTTGGCAGTATCTTCCTGCAAAGCCTGTCTGATGAATTCCTTTACATCCATGGCCCAAATGTAAGTTAAAATTAGAGATGAGTCTTTTTGAAAAAATCCATGCCTGATCTCATTTACATTGTTTTTATAAGCCATTTCATTCCTCGCTGCCATGTAAAAATTGAAGAGTCCGAAAAGGAAGAAACCTCACAGACTTATTTTTCTAAAAACCATAGAAAATGGTTTCTAATTTTCTCTTTCAATCCTCAATTCCTTGATGAATGTAGCTTCTCCAATCTTCTGGAGAAAAAGATAGGTCCTGAATTTTCCGACGCTGGTTTGAAGCGTACCAATTTGGTACTGATTGCCATCTGGAGACAGGCCTGCGTGCCTTTGAATGTAATTTTGAGGAGGATGTCTGTTGATAAAATCTTTTACTATTTGTTCTGCCTGGGCCTTGCTGTAATAGCCTTCATTACCCAACAGATTGAGTTCCACATTCGCATTAAAAGCAGCGGCAAATAATCGGTAATTACCGGTTCTGAAAGCTTGCTGGAAATCCTGACCATACAAACCGGAGACCGAAAAGAAAATGAAAACAAAGATGAAATTTCTAATCACCACAGACAAATCAACAAAAATTAAGCCAAATCAAAGTCTTCCGGGGAATTATTAATGGAATGAATTTCTACTTTTGCATTATGACGGAAATGTTTATCATGCTTCTGTGCGGGCTTACCACAGGTATCCTTGTGGCACTTGCAGTGTATTTTTCTATAGGCAAACTGGCTGACTCGGATCGCCTTCGATGGAGAGCTGAACAAGAAAAAGATAGCAACAAGATTGTACTTCCTCTGAAAATTCAGGCCTATGAAAGGTTGATTCTCCTGTGTGAAAGAATTTCAGTAAATGCATTGATTTTAAGGCTACAGAAATCCGGCATGAATTCCAAACAATTACAAATGGAAATGGTAAAGACCATCCGTGCTGAATTTGATCACAACATTGCCCAGCAGTTATATGTGAGTTCCAAGACTTGGGAATCCATTAAAACTGCTAAAGAAGAGACTATTAAGGCCATCAATATAGCATCCTCCAAAGTAAAGGATGATGCTGAAAGCATGCAACTTATCAGTATCCTCTTCGAAATTATAACCAGAATGGAAAAAATGCCCACAGAAGTGGCCATCGAGATCATTAAAAATGAAGCCCGATCTGTAATATAACAAGACCATGGATCTGGTTAATTCTTTCGTTTCATGGGTGTTTAAGAAAAGAATGCACCAGATTGAACTTTTCATGAAATATCCCATGGAAGTTCAAACAGAAATTCTCAGAAAAAATATCCGAACGGCCAAGGATACTGAATTCGGAAAAAAATTTGCGATTGGTGAACTCCGGAGTTACGAGGAATTCAAACAACGCATTCCCATCATGGAATATGATGCATTCAAGGAATGGATTTTGAGATGCAAACAGGGCGAATCAAATATCCTCTGGCCCGGTCAAATCAAATGGTTTGCCAAATCCTCCGGCACCACATCCGACAAAAGTAAATTTATACCCATTACGCCTGAGAGTCTTGAGGACTGTCATTTCAAAGGTGGGAAAGACATGCTCACACTTTATTGTAATAATTTTGAAGAAACCACCATTTTTACCGGCAAATCGCTTACCCTGAGCGGCACCCGAAAACTCAATGAACCCTTGCAGGATTCCTATTACGGGGACCTTTCAGCAATCATTCTTCAAAATCTTCCCTTGCTTGCCGAATGGGCAAGAACTCCCAGCATCGATGTGGCCATGATGGAAAACTGGGAAGAGAAAATTAAGATGATTATCAAGGAAACGGCCAATGAAAATGTAACCAGTCTTGCCGGTGTTCCCTCATGGCTTCTGCTGATCATGCAAACCATGCTAAAGGAAAAACGAAAAAGCAATATTCACGAAATATGGCCCAATCTGGAAGTGTTCTTTCATGGCGGCGTTTACTTCGACCCCTATAAAAAACAGTTTCAGTCCCTGTGCGGGAAGAGAGAGATGCGATTCTGGGAAACATACAATGCTTCGGAAGGATTTTTTGGTCTACAATTCGAAAAAAACAAAAGAGAATTGCTTCTCATGCTCGATTATGGCGTTTTTTATGAATTCATCCCCATCGGGGAATCCACAGAACATGCCGTTCCATTAGAGGGTGTGCAAACCGGACAAATTTATTCAATGGTTATTACCACCAACGGTGGACTTTGGAGATACAACCTGGGAGACACTGTTGAATTTCATTCGCTTGAACCTTTCACCTTTACAATAAAAGGAAGGACAAAAAGTTTTATCAATGCCTTTGGAGAAGAGCTTATGGTAGAGAATGCCGACAAAGCCATTGAAACGGCATCTTTAAGGGCCAACTGCGTGGTAAATGAGTATACAGCCTCTCCGGTTTTTCAGGAAGCCGGTAAATCTGCAGGATTACATCACTGGGTGATTGAATTTTATCATCCCCCTGAAAACCTCGCCTATTTTGAAGAGGTGCTTGATAATACTTTAAAATCCCTGAATTCTGATTATGAAGCCAAACGAAGTGGGAATTTCATCCTCGACAAACCAAGGATTACTGCTGTTCCTATAGGCACATTTTATAAGTGGATGAAAGCAAAACAAAAGCTAGGAGGACAATTTAAAGTACCCCGCCTGGTAAATCGGGCAGGTGCTGTTGATGAAATCTTACTTCATGCGGGCACTTAATTTTCTACTTGTGTTGTTCCTTTTCTGCATCCGGGCAAACGACCTGCGTGGGGAAGTACTTTTTGCAGAACAAGAGCACAACAGCATCGAATGCGATAAACTGGGAAATGTATACCTGATTTCGGATTTTGAAATTCTGAAATACAATGCCGGTGGCAAGTTACTCACCAGATACTCCAATAAAAGTTATGGAAAAATCAGTGCGCTTGATGTGACCAATCCACTCAAAATACTGGTTTTCTACAAAGACTTTTCTTTGGTGCTTTTCCTGAACAACATGCTGGATATTCAGGGTGATCCGATTGCTTTTGAAACACTGGGGATGCCCATGGTTACTTTTGCCTGTACTGGTTTTGACAACAGCATTTGGATTTATGATTCCGATGCGTTTGAACTCAAAAGGCTTAATGCAGAAATGACCATATCAGGTAGATCAGGCAATCTGTTTACCATTCTCAAAAAAGAGGTGAAACCGATATTTATTCAGGAACACCTAAACCAGCTCTATATGCTCGCAAATGACAGCAGTTTATATGTCTTTGATGCTTTTGGCAGTTTTGTAAAAACATGGAAAATGCAGTGCACGGGTACTACTAGAATTGCAAAACAAACCGTTTATCAATGTTGTCAATCATCGCTGGTCAGTTTTCATACCGATAAACTTTTTTCAGACACCATTGAAATGAACATTCCCAGCCTCAAACACTTTGCCCTCGGAGAGGGAAGTCTTTTTCTTGGAAACGGAAAAAAGGTTTTTAAGCTCAGTCGTTAAGCATGTGTGGGTTTTTATTATTTTAGCACGCGAAAAAAAAGTTTATGAGTGTATTGGTCAACAAAAATTCGAAAATCATCGTGCAAGGTTTTACCGGTAATGAAGGTACTTTTCATGCCACCCAAATGATTGAATACGGAACGCAGGTTGTTGGGGGTGTTACTCCCGGAAAGGGAGGTAGCAAGCACCTTGACAGGCCGGTTTTCAATACGGTTTATGATGCTGTAAAATCTACTTCAGCCGATGTATCAATCATTTTTGTTCCTCCTCCATTCGCAGCCGACGCCATAATGGAAGCGGCTGAAGCCGGCATTCGCGTTATTGTTTGTATCACCGAAGGTATTCCCACCAAAGACATGATACAGGTAAAAGAATACCTGAAAGGAAAAGCATGCAGACTGATAGGTCCAAATTGTCCGGGAATCATCACTGCCGAAGAGGCAAAAGTGGGTATCATGCCGGGCTTTATTTTCAAAAAAGGAAATATCGGAATCGTTTCCAAATCCGGAACGCTCACTTATGAAGCCTCCGACCAGATTGTGAAACAGGGTCTTGGTGTTACAACTGCCATCGGCATCGGTGGTGATCCTATCATCGGAACAACCACCAAAGAAGCTGTTGAATTACTCATGAATGATCCCGAAACGGAAGGCATCATTATGATTGGCGAAATTGGCGGTGGAATGGAAGCAGAGGCCGCACACTGGATTAAGCAACATGGCACCAAACCGGTTGTGGGATTTATTGCCGGACAAACAGCTCCTCCCGGAAGGCGTATGGGCCACGCAGGGGCCATCGTAGGCGGAGCAGATGATACTGCAGCAGCAAAAATGAAAATCATGAGAGAATGCGGCATCCATGTTGTAGACTCGCCAGCCGAGATTGGCATCTCCATGAAAAAAGCACTCCAAAAAGTAGCCGGATAATTTTCGGTATCAAACTCTTTTTCTCGCTGCCAAAGCTTTCTTAAGATAACGGCCGGTGTGGCTTTGTGTGCATTTTGCCAATTCCTCGGGCGTTCCTTCGAAAATGATTTGCCCTCCCCCATCGCCGCCCTCTGGTCCTAAATCAATTACATGATCAGCAACCTTGATAATATCCAGGTTATGCTCAATCACCAAAACAGTGCTTCCATTGGCAACAAGTTTGTGTAGCACCTCCAACAATATTCTGATGTCCTCAAAATGCAAACCGGTAGAAGGTTCATCCAGGATATAAAAGGTATTGCCTGTGTCTTTCTTGGATAACTCCGTGGATAGCTTAATGCGTTGAGCCTCACCACCACTGAGGGTTGTGGAGGACTGACCAAGGGTGATATACCCAAGACCAACCTCCTCTGCTGTTCTTAATTTATGACAGATGGATGGAATTCGTTCAAAAAAAATCACGGCATCTTTCACCGTCAGGTTCAGGATATCGCTGATGGATTTTCCTTGGTAGCGAATCTCGAGGGTTTCTCGGTTATACCTTTTCCCTTCACAGTCCTCACAAAGCACATACACATCGGGTAAAAAATTCATCTCAATAGTTTTAAGACCCGCCCCCAAACATGTTTCACACCTGCCTCCTTTCACATTAAAAGAAAATCGTCCGGGCTTGTACCCTCTGATTTTTGACTCGGGTAATTCTGCCATCAATGTGCGGATATCATTAAACACATTGGTGTAGGTAGCCAGATTTGATCGCGGCGTGCGACCAATCGGCGATTGATCAATTTCTATTATTTTATCGATGTACTGAATTCCTGATAGTTTTTTATAGGGAAGAGGATTCTTCAGCGCGCGATAAAAATGTCTGTTAAGGGCAGGATATAAAGTCTCATTAATGAGTGTTGATTTTCCACTGCCTGAAACACCGGTCACACAGATAAAGCTTCCCAATGGAAATCGAACATGAATATTTTTTAGATTATGGCCTGTGGCACCTTCAAGTTCAAGAAACTTCCCACTACCTTTTCCCCTGTTGGCAGGAACAGGTATAATTTTTTTTCCGTTGAGGTAATCAGCGGTAATAGATTGCGCCCTGGAAATTTCACGAAAACTCCCACTGGCAACTACTTTCCCACCGTGAATACCCGCTCCGGGACCAATGTCCAGAATATAATCTGCAGCTTCCATCATTTCCTGATCGTGTTCAACAACAATCAGGGAATTCCCAATGTCGCGCAATCTTTTAAGTGAATCAATCAGCTTTACATTGTCTCTTTGATGCAAACCAATACTGGGTTCATCCAGAATATACAATACCCCCTGGAGTTGCGATCCAATTTGTGTTGCCAGACGAATACGCTGGGCTTCTCCACCTGAGAGAGAAAAAGCGCTTCTGTTCAGTGCCAGGTAATCAAGTCCCACATCAATAAGGAATCCCACACGAGAATCAATCTCTTTAATGATTTCTCCTGCAACTATACGGCTGCGTTCATCCAGCCCTTCTGTCACACTCCCAACCCATTTACGCAAGGTGCTCAAGTTTAAGGAGGCAACCTGCGCTATGTTCATTTGATTAATTTTAAAAAACAGCGCTTCTTTTTTTAATCGTGATCCTTCGCATTTAGGACAGCTTACCGTGTTGCTGAACCCTTCTGCCCAGCGATCGATGGTTTTAGACTGGAGTTCTTCCTGCTGTCTGCTGATAAAATTTACAATTCCTTCGAAGGAAGAGGCCTGTTGGCTTTTGTTTTTTTTGTCGCCAAGAGGATTAAGGATTTCTTCAGTGCCATATAGAATCACACCGATTGCCTCCTCAGAAATATCACATAAGGGTGTATCAAGTGAAAATCTGTAATATTTTCCCAACAATTCAAGCTGTTGAAAAATCCAGCTGTTCTTACCTTCACCTATGGGTGCTAAGCCTCCTTTGCGAATTGATAAAGAAGGATTGGGAATGATTTTCTTTTCGTCGATTTCAGCTATATAGCCTATTCCATTGCATTTTCCGCAGGAACCGACCGGTGAATTGAAAGAAAACAGATTAGGTGCGGGATCATCGTATGAGATACCTGTATCGGCACACACCAGAAACCTTGAATAATAAAATACTTCCTCGCTTTGTGCATCCATAACCATTAGGGAACCCTTACCAATTTTAAGGGCATGAAGGATACTTTGAGAAAGTCTTTGCTTACTTGCCTCATTCACTTCGATGCGGTCAATCACGGCTTCTATCTGATGAGTTTTGTAGCGATCCAGCTGCATCTTGGCTTTTAGCTCAGTGATGTTGCCATTGATCCTCGCCCTGAGAAATCCCTGCTTAATCAGTTGTTCAAATAGTTCACGGTAATGTCCTTTTCGTGATTTTACGAGTGGGGCAAGCAGGACGATTTTTTTTTGACGAAACTTTTTTTGGATGAGTTCTTCTATCTGACGGTCATTGTATCTCACCATTTTCTTCCCTGTGGCATAGCTGTATGCATCTGAGGTTCTTGCAAACAGCAAACGGAGGAAGTCATAAATTTCTGTGATTGTTCCAACCGTTGAACGGGGATTCCTGCTGGTAGTTTTCTGTTCGATGGAAATGACTGGGCTCAGCCCACTGATTTGATCCACATCAGGGCGTTCCAGATTGCCGAGAAACTGACGGGCATAGGATGAGAAAGTCTCAATATAGCGGCGTTGCCCCTCCGCATAAATGGTATCGAAGGCAAGGGAAGATTTTCCACTTCCACTGAGGCCTGTAATCACCACCAGCTGATTTCTGGGTATAGTAACATCCACACTTTTCAGGTTATGTACCCTGGCACCTGAAATATCAAGAGATTCGGTAGTTGCGGACATCAATTTGGGGTTGTTGTATCATTTACTTGCAAGAGGCTATCCTTTGCATCCATGGAGGAAGAAGGAGTTTCTACATTTCCGGGGGCAATAAAAACGGGACCGAATGTAGCAATAAGCCTGTTGTATTTACGCATCATTTTTGAGGAAGGTAAGTCTACTTTTAACCTATGTTTTCCCTCAATGTTCAATGTAAAACCTGATATCCATGGATTAAATGCATAAAGTACTTCAAGATCACAGCCATAGGCATCGCAAAGATTTTGCAGATGGGTAACGGGTGTATCAACAGACAAGGTGGTGATGGGAGGCATTTTTAATCGGTCGTTTTTAGAAAACCTTATGCCATATCGGCGGGGAGATTCCATCAATGTCTTTGCAGCAAGCGCCCGAAAAAGGTATTTGGAAGTTTCTTTCTTCAGTATTAGATCGAAATAATTATCACTTTTTTGTTTCTCTATCTGGTTGCGCAGTCCGTTGATACCGCTATTGAAAGAGGCAGCAGCAAGCGTCCAGCTTTTAAGTTCTTTGTGCGCCTCTTTAAAATACCTGCAGGCAGCCCTGGTGGCTTTCACAACATGTAAACGCTCATCCATTTCGGTGTTGATAGTTAAACCATAACTCACAGCTGTACCGGGAATAAACTGCCAGAATCCGGCTGCTCCTTTGGGAGAACGATTGTTATAAAGACCGCTTTCAACAATGGCCAGGTATTTAAAATCATCCGGAATGCCAGCTGCTTTCAATTCTTTTTCGATGAGTGGGAACCAAAATGATGATCGCTGGATAAACAGACGAATTTGTTTGTGCCAATAATTACTAACTACAAATTCCCGGTGCAGAATTTTCTGAACTTCGGGATTGTGGAGGGGAACTTCCTCACCGGCGAAATTCAAGTTTTTGGGGATTTGCAGTGAAATCATCCGAAAAGTACCACCCGACTCTCCTTCACTGAGTGAATCGCTTGTACACAAAAACCCCAGGGTGCTCAACAGCGCCAACAAGGAGATAAAGACCAAAAAGAGAGAGAGTTTTTTATTGGATAGAAAGTGAAGCAACTTAGGATTTAGGTTTCTTGCCTTTGGTTAATAAAGTAGTTGAGTAGAGAGCTAAAAAAACCAGGAGCACATAGCCTGAATAGAAAAGGATACGCCTGATGCTCCAGTCGAAATTTTTTATCATTCCGAAAGCCACAAATAAAGAAATTGCACAAATTCCTATCATGACCAAAGCTATCTTCCGTTCTGAGAGTCCGAAGTATGACAGGTGATGAGTAGTATGATCCCGCCCACCTCTGAATGGCGATTTTCCTGCCAGTAGGCGATTGATTGTTACAGTAGTAGTATCGCAGATTGGAACAATGAATACAATAATCGTTATCAATATCTTCTTTGTTGGATGATGAAGGATAAATTCAAATGGGGTATTCCAGAAACAGATGATCCCAAGCGCACTTAGTAGTGCCCCCAGAAACTGCGAACCTGTATCTCCCATGTACATTTTGCTGGGATGCCAATTAAAAAAAAGAAATCCAAGAAGAGCACCCAAGGTTCCGAAGGAGATAAACATCAGAAGTGGCTCTTGACCGGCCGTGATTTTAAGCACCATGATTACTCCTATCAGAATCATGGCAGAAACACTGGTGGTAATGGCATCCATGTTGTCGAGCATGTTAATGGAATTCATGATGCCAACAACCCAGAAGAGGGTAAGCGCCTGGTTTAAATAGGTGTTGGAAAAAACTGTTATCAGGATGTTGCTGTAGATGAGGATGAGGCCACAGGCAAACTGTCCGGCAAACTTGAGGAAGGGCTTGGTATTGTATGAGTCATCTGCCAGACCGATAAGAAAACCCAAACTGGAGGATGCGATAATCCCAAAAACTGTCCTGCTAAGGATCTCATTTCTTGAAACAAAGAAAATATTATAGGCCGCTATTGAGAAAAGGAAAACGATGAAAAAAGAAATCCCGCCGAAAGCGGGCTTGGAGGTACTTGCCCAGCGTATTTCTCCCGATTCAATGTTTCGCATGCCCAGGTTGTGGGTAAAACGAAGAAAAAGGGCATTAATGAGAAACGAAAAGCACAGGCTCACGCCAAGGATAAGCCAATCTGCATCTGTAAGCCAATTCATTTTTTGCTATCATTACTTAATAGCAAACTTACTTAAAAAATCTAAAAAAAGCACCCCTTTTCTATCTTTCTCTGAAATGATTGGATTGTTTTCCTTCCATGGAATGGCTAAGGTGGGATCATTCCAAAGAATACACTGTTCCGAATCTTTGTGATAATATCCTGTGCATTTATAACTAAAAATGGTATTGTCCTCCAGGGTTAAAAATCCATGGGCAAAGCCCGGAGGGATATAGAGTTGCCATTTGTTGTTTTCATTTAACTCATAGGCAACAAATTTCCCGTAAGTGGGGGAGTTCAACCTGATGTCGACAGCCACATCCCAAACAGCTCCTTTTATCACACTCACTAATTTACCCTGCGCATGAGGTGGAATTTGGAAATGAAGACCACGGATTACACCTTTATGAGAAAGACTTTGGTTGTCCTGAACAAATTCGGTACCCTCTTCTAAAAAATCAAAACGCCTTCGGTTAAACGATTCAAAAAAATACCCTCTGCTGTCAGAAAAGACGGTTGGTTTAACTAAAAACACTCCTTTGATTTCACACTCGGAATACTCCATAAATAATCAGCTAAAAAAACGCTTGAGTAGAGATGTTTCCTTCTTCTGAGGCAAATCCTCATAGTAGCCATAACCGTAGCCGTAACCATAGCCATAGCCATAACCATAGCCATAGCCATAACCCGGGTTTAACTGATCGACCCCGTTGAGGATACAAGACAAGTGCTTGATGTTGTACTCGCGGACAAGGTTGTTTATTTTCTCGAAGAAGTAACGCTTTGAATAATTGGCCCTAAAAATAAAGATGGGATAATCTGCTTTGATGATATTGGTAATACCATCTGAAACGATTCCAATGGGGGGATTATCCAGAATGATAATATCATAGCGGGTTTTTAACTCTTGCAGGATTACATCCATATGCCTGGAGATAATCAATTCTGCAGGATTGGGCGGGATGGGACCTGCGGTGATAAAATCAAGATTCAACATGCTGGAATGCTGCACGCAGTCATCAATCTTGTCTTTACCTATGAGCAGCGTGCTCATTCCTTTGATATTTGGGGTATTAAACCCGAGGTGAATTTTAGGCTTACGCAAATCAAGATCCACAAGGATAACCTTCTTACCGGTATATGCAATAATACCACCCAGGTTAATGGCCACAAAAGTTTTTCCTTCACCCGATACCGTAGAGGTAATGGCAATAAGTTTCGCCCCTGCTTCATTGGAAATGTACTGCAGGTTGGTTCGGATGGATCGAAAAGCCTCGGATATACTGGATTTGGGATTCTGATCAATAAGTAGCTGGGATACAGGAACCTGTTTTTTATAAGTAGGAATCAGACCGAGAATTGAGAAATCGGTGTACCTGTTAATTTCGTTGGTGGAAGTGATATTGTTGAAGAGAATATACTGGGTAAAGACCAGAATAAATGAAGCGATGAAACCAACAAATAGGGCAATAGCGAGAATATTGTTTCTGTTTGGAAAGAGCGGTTTTTGAGCAGCATAGGCTTTTTGAAGAATTTCGTTGTTTGATACGAAACCGGAAACGGAAATAGAATATTCAGCTTTCCGAGATAGCAACTGGGTATAGAATATTTCATTGACCTTGTAGAGGCGACTTATTTTATTGTAACGGGTCTCCACCTCCGGAATCTCTCCCATCTCATTTTCAGTTTTACTGATTCGCTTGAAGATATAATCCTCCTTGCCCTTCAACTCCTCGCTCAGGTAATCAAGTTGATTCCTGAGAATATTTCTTTTTTCCTCTAATCTTTGGTTGGTTAATTTTAAGGGAAGGCTATTGTTGGTGGCATCAATTTTTAATTTGTCGCGAAGGATGATCTGCTCATTAATCTGATTAAGAATGGGAGCAAGCGTTTTTTGGTATTTGGTCTCATTTGTAATCCAAACCAAATTGGCCAAATCCATCTGGCTGTTAAGTTCAAGTTGCTTGGAAAGTTGGGATAACAGCAGTTTTTCAAATTGAATGCTATTAACCTCCTCCTCATAAGACCTGATTTTTTCTATGAAATAGTCTTCATAAGTCTCAGGTTTCGTAACCTTTAAATCATGTTTGATATTCTGTAATTCCGTTTCATAATCCTTTAGGTTGTCATAAACGGATTCGAGCGTCTTGTCAATGAAGGCCAGTGTTTTCTTTGATCCTTCTGAACGCTTAATTACATCATAATCCATGAACTCCAGTGCGATTCGGTTGGCAATGTCAGCGCATTTCTGGGCATTAAAATCCTGCACCGTAAACTGAATGGTATTTGCTGCTGCATTGAGGATGACCACTTCAAGTTTACCGGAGAGGATACTCGATAAATTGTCGGTATTATTAAGTGTGAAAAAGAAGCCTTTTTCCTTTATCTTGGCTTGTTGATCTTTAATTTCATCATAATTATTCAGTCTTACTTTTAGCGCAAATCCGCCAAAATCTCCCCATCCGTTGATAACATATTTTTTTTTAATGATTGTCCCGTTTTTGTTGTATTCAATGATGTAAGAATATGGATTGGGAAACTTGATGAATATGGGAACATTAAAAATGGATTTATCGAATACTCTCGATTCCACTGTATAGGGTGTGTTGGGATAAATTTCATTGACTTTAAAAGTGCCTTTTACATTGTATGAAACTGCCATATTCATCCCATTGAGCACTTTATTGAGAAACTCTGAAGATCTTATCAATTCAACAGAACCTGCCAACCCGCCTTCATTTGCCATAAAGTCTGACAGATAAAGTAGTTTGCCGGCACTGTTGTTACTATTTACCTGAATAATTGCAGAGGCATCAAAAATTTCCCTTTTGTATCGCACAAAAAGAAAAGCAGAGATTAATGAAACTGAAAAAAAAAGTAGAATGAAAATGGTATTTTTTTTTGTGATGTACCAAAAAAGCGGTAAGTCAATTTGGTCCTGAATTGTGCTCGTAGCTTTTTTTGCCATTTATCGCGAAATTTGCCGGAAGGTGATGTAAGTAAAAAACACCGTATTGAAAATTGTCAGGTAAGGAATAACCAGACCGGCAACAGCCAGGAAGGGTTTTTGCACAATGTCAACATACACGATGTCATTGGACTGCAGCACCATATTGCCTTGCTTGAGTCCCTCGAGGGTTGAAAAATCAATCAAAAAAACCTGGGGGTTGTTGGTGGCGCCTCTCACAACTTTTATCCTGTAGGCTTTCCCTGATGAAGGTATCCCTCCAACATTCGCGATGGCGTCAATCAGGGTGGTTGTTGTGGATGGAAGAGCAATGGATCTCGCCGACCCATCAGCACCCGGAAAAACCAGTATCTTTCGGTTGGTGATTTTTAAGAGAATGAATGGCTTGACAAAAAATTCACCGTATTTTTCTTCAAGAAATGTTTGAGCTTGTCTGATGGTGAGACCGGATAACATTACCCTTCCGAGGAGAGGCAATTTTACTGTCCCGTCGAATTCAACAGGATAAGTGATTGTTCCGGTGGTAACTCCGGTGGAAGTACCCGAACTGTTTGAGGAACTGATGTCGACCAACTTAAAACCATCGTTTGAATAGAGAAACATCTGTAAAACATCATTCAACTCGATGGTGATGTCTTGTGGTACAAAAGTTTGTTGTTTGGTGTAGTTGTAATCCTTGGGGGTTTGCAACATCCTGTTGGGATACAGAATCTTACATCCACTCAACACAAGGGAAGACAAAAAAACAATAAGGATTGGCTTGCGTAAAGACATATCTGAGTGGCAAATTTATCAATTATCCCTTATTATCTGTGGGTTCGGCCTTATTTTGAAGACAATGTCTGTATAAACTATCCATATCAGCCACCAAGCGGCCATAAGAAAACCTTTCGAGCACAAATTCACGCCCAACACCCGATAATTTTTTCCTCAACATTGGGTCTGATGCAAGGCGTATGAGCTTTTCGGCAAATTCTTCAGGGTGGTCTGACCTGCAGAGCAATGCAGTATTTTCCTCCTGAACAACATCTTCTACCCCACCAACCCGCGTTGACAGAATGGGTTTGCCTGCAGCCTGTGCCTCTATCAAACTGACCGGTGTTCCTTCATTAAAGGAAGTCAAACAAACGATATCCAGTCCGGCAAGGGCCACATCCGCTTCTTTTATCCAGCCGGTAAACAATACATCCGACTCATCAACCGACATCCCGTTTTTTTTGATTTTTAAGCCCAAAGACTCAGTAAAAGCTTCCAGTTGCTGTCTTAATTCACCATCCCCCACGATAACACCCTTTACATTTTTATAACCAGCAGCTCGAAGGATTTGAATTCCTCTGATAAACATCTTGTGGTTCTTTATGGGAACCAATCTGCCAATGATACCCACAGCCAGATGGTCTTCATTCAAACCCAATTTGTTTCGAAATTGATTTCGCTTTTCGGGAAGGTCCTCCGAAAACCTTTTTAAATCGAATCCAAGAGGAATGACTACAAACTTTGAAGCAGGAGCAATTTGATGAATTTCAGAAAGTTCGGCTCTTTGAAGTTCCGATATAGCTACAATCCTGGTGGTAAATGTGGCTAAATATCTTTCAACAGTTTTGTAAAACCAGGTGCTTAATTTCCCGAAATATGAGTGAAAAACATGGCCATGAAAAGTATGGATAATCACAGGAACACCACAATGCTTGGCAGCCAAGCGGCCCAAAGTGCCGGCCTTGGATGCATGGGTATGCACAATGTCAGGTTCAAACTCCCTAATGATTTGTTTAATTTTACGGTAAGCAAGGTAATCATGCCATGGATGCAGTGAGCGCTTCATTTCTGCAATAATGATAGGCTCGAGGCCAAGACTCTGAGCAATAAAAAGCGAACTGTCCTCGGTATCATCTTTCTCCCCACCTACCAGCATGGTTACATAATCAGCGGGTAAATACTTGCTCAAATAAGCCACATTGTATGTTGGCCCTCCCAGATTAAAGCGATTGATGATTCTGAGTACCCGTGGCATGCTACTTTCTGTTGTGTTTATTGATCCACCAATGTTGAAAAACTATAAGTGCCCACACTTTTGCGGTTGCATCGTCAGGACTTGGTGAAAATACCTGCTGTAATAGTTTACGGATTTCAATAGGATTAAAAATACCTTGTTCTTGAATGAATGTATCGTTCAATAATTCATCTTTAATGAGCGTCTTAAGGTGCTTTTGAAACCAATTGTGCAGGGGAATTTCAAATCCCTTTTTGGGTCTCGAAAAGATTTCATTTGGAAGATAAGAGGAAAATGTATCTATCAGTAATTTCTTTCTTCTAGTGGAATCAATCTTACAATGGTGTGGCAGTGAAAAAACAAAATCCACCACCCGGTAATCAAGGAAAGGCGTACGAACTTCCAAACTATTGGCCATGCTCATTGAGTCAACCTTTACGAGCATATCACCCTGTAATACAAGTCCGAAATCAGCTTGTAATACTTTATTAAAATCAATGTCACCATGGAATACAGAAAGATATCTTGCTTTTATGGCATCCATCTCATGATCAGGAATTGGATGTGTCAACATTTCGGCCAGTTGGTTTTGGTTATAAAATCCGGCCCACCTCCAGTATCGTTCGGCATCACTTAATTTTAACCCTACACTGTATTTGTGTGCCTTCCGCATCAGGTTTCCTATTTTAGAATGTCTTGATTTTGGGGCATGCCCCAATAAACCTCCGGCCAGTTTCACCACATGTTCCTTTATGCCCGGATGCATTGATGAAAGCAGGGCACTGTGTTTGTTATATCCGGCAAAGAGTTCATCTGCCCCATCACCGGATAATGATACCGTAACATGTTTTCTGGTAAACTTAGACAACATATAAACAGCAAGCGCAGATGAATCAGCAAATGGTTCATCCAAGGTATCTAAAAACGGAAACAGTTGACCATACATTTCCTCCGTACTTACTCTAAAGGTTGTATGATGTGCACCAATATGCTTTGCAACAGCTTCTGCAAATTTAGTTTCATCAAAAAATGAATTGTCGCTGAACCCGAGAGAAAAGGTATGAAGCTGCGGTATTTGACGAGCTGCGATGGCAGAAACAACTGAGGAATCCACTCCACCACTCAGGAAACAACCGAGTGGTACATCTGAAATCAATCGTTTGCTGACTGCATCTGTCATCAATTCATGCAAGCGATTTTTAGCCTGGTCATAGGTATGCAAAGATTCATGTTCTCCATTATTTAGTATATAATAACTATGTTTCTCTATCTTTTGATGATCAATTCTAATGTAATGTCCGGGCATTAATTTTTCAACTCCCTTGTATATTGAATGAGGTGAAGGGATATAATTGAGATGCAGATAAAGATGAAGCGCGTTCATGCATATCTCCTTTTTATTGTTGTAACGCATTACAGCACTCAGCGATGAAGCAAAACAAAATGCGTGTTCATTTATTGATACATATAAAGGCTTTACCCCATAACGATCACGAGCCACCAGCATTTGTTTGGTTTCTTTATCATAAAAGGCAAACGCAAAAAAACCATTTAACAATTCAATTGCCTTTTCCCCTTGTGCAATTAAAAGTTCCAAAAGAACTTCTGTATCGCTTTTACTCCTCAATTCAACATTAGGCAGATAGAGCTTTGTAAGCTCCTTAAAATTGAAAATCTCTCCATTGAATACCAACACATACCTTCTATCTTTTGAATAAAAAGGCTGAGCACCGGCATGGGAGATATCGATAATTGATAACCTGCGGTGTCCCATTGCAGTTTGTTCATCCCTGTAAATACCAACACCATCAGGACCCCTGAGATATAAATCATGGGTAGCCACCTCACATGCATCTAATATATGTTGATGGTCCTTTAGAGAATTAAAAATATAGGCACCCGTGATACCACACATATTACTTTGTAAAAATGTAAAACCTCACGGCCTCGCGTCTGTTTATGTTTCCTCTTATTAAATCACCCCAAGATGAATTGAAAAAATCATCTTGATATATCAACATTGATGTAAAACAACTTTGCAAAATATCCAAATTGGGAAAAGTGCGCGCAGGCTCAGATGGAAAACCCGTAAGCATACAATGCAGTGAAGTGTCGGCTTTTGCTTGATGTAGGTCAACAATTTCAAAGTCTTTGGAGAGAAGCAATTCAAGTTCCTTTTTGAATGCATCATTATTAATTCCTTTTGATTCATTCGGATCCTTTAAATTTCTCACATAGATCACAGATGGTACAAATCCCCAGTAATTAAGCTGAGCTTTCAATGAATACAAATATTCAAACCCCCCGTAAACAGCTATTTTTTGTGGTTTGTTTTTAACCACATACTCAATTTGATGATTAAAATTTTTGGCCTTTGAATAATAGGCTCCTGCATTGATATATGATGTTTTCATCTGATTTATAATCAGCATGAATAAAATTCCGAATGCCAAAATACGCCATGGTAATTTTAAGTAAGATAATAATGAGATACAAGCAGCAAGCGAAAATAGGATAGGCAATATGGCCGGCATATGGTATCGACCCTGAGAGTATGAAACAATGTATTTATAATACATCATCCATTGTCCTCCCATGCCTAGGATTATTATAAGTAGTAAAACAAAAAAATTGGTGCGCGAAAATGTATATTTTTTTAATGCGAATAGCGAAATCATTATAACCGGTAAAAATGGCATCAACCATTTAACCCACATCCAGAGGTTATTCAGCATTACTTTGTATATAGGCCATGGCATACCATAATTAAACACCCTGCCTGAACTTTTTATGGCAATATATATTCCCACTGCCGTTAAAATAACAGGTAGGGCGTATGATAGTATTAAATTTTTTAGTTGCTTTTTAATCTCATTAAAGATCTGATCAGGAGAAAAATCACACCTCAGAATGATTTGAACAAAAGCCAAAACAGGAAGCATTGCAAAATAATTCTCTTTTGACCAGCACATCATCAGATTTGAAATAAAAAGTAATCCGGTAAAAAATTTATTTCTTGTGACTCCAAGTAAAATAATAAAAACACTTGCTAAAAGAAACAAATTTCCCAGTGATTCTCCGGAACATAACCTGACAGCAATTTCGGAGCTTGCCGGTAGCGTAAGATAAACCAAACTGATTGAGATGGCCGTTGCGAAATTACCAAAGGCCATCATCAGAATATACCCAAACAAAGTGCCCGATACAATCCATGTCAACAAAATAGTCATATGAAATGCAAATGGATTGACACCAAACAATTTTGCCTTAACAAAATAACTGCCAATTGTAGCAGGAGCAAAGCGCCCCAAAAAAACTAAAAATTGATCGTGAAAGCTGATTAATTGTAAAAGAATTTGGCCTTTTAATTCCGGGTTAATCGTATTGGCAGTCATCATGATATACTCATCTTCAACAGTCAGGGGTGAATTCAAGCAGGGCAGAAAAGTCAGGAAGCCGACCAAACTGACAACAACAGGAATCAAAATCCAATGGAGGGGCTTAATTTTGTGCAGCGTAATCATAAAAGTGCGGGAAGATTTTGTGATTGATGAGCCAACTCAAATAAATTGAAAAAAGAATAGACAACACCTATTGAGGTCGTTTCATCAGTTTTCATAAATTCCTGATTGCACGAATTTGTTTTGTGAAGACTATTGAAAATAAGGCCCGGATGGAGGATAGGCAGTGCAACTTTAGCAAAGAAACCAAGCATCACCAATACATTGCTTTTGCGTAAAAAGCCGGCAATATGTTTTTGTTCAGACACCTATATGGCTTTTGCAGTGATAACAGCATTCCAAGTATTTAAGCCGGGTTCGGTTTCTCCCATCCATGCTTTCACCGAGAGCATTTCAAAAGAACAGCTTTTAAGGTAAAATGCCATCTCGGGCAAAAAGAAATACCTCATTTTATGTGTTTCATTGATGGTATGTGCTGTTTCATCGTCATGCATCACAATCAACTCATAGTTCACATCAACGATATTTTTATCGGAGTGAATCTCGGGCTGTGCTATGCGCGTAAGCGTAAAATCTTTCCCTTTTAATTTTTTTACCCTTACAACAGGAGGATCGGATAATACGCCGGGACCATACCAAAAATCAAAAGTAAAAAGCCCTCCCTCTCTAAGATGTACTCTTGCGGTTTGGATGGCTGCAAGCACTTCCTCATTGGTATTTTGATAGCTCATTACATGAAACAGTGCAGTAACTGCATCATATTTTTGGTTTACCCTGAAGGATCGGAAATCTCCTTTCATAAACTGTACTTTTCCTTTCAGGTTGTCCGGTGTATTTTTTACAGCCTCGTTCACCATCTCGGCAGAAAGATCAACGCCGGTTATCTGATAACCTGTTTCTCCCAAAACAAAATCATGCTTACCTGTTCCGCAACCGAAATTTAAAACTGATTTTACCTCAGTACCCTGCTCAGATAAAAGTTTAGAGACATACATGGCTTCTGAATGGTAATCCTTGTCTTGGTACAATGCGTTATAAAATGCCGCGTACTCTGCAAAATTCTTCATGCCTTTGCTTTTGTAAATTCAATCAATGCATCTGCCACAATGTGCATTTCCTCTTCTGCTAATCCAAGTCCGCTGGGAATGTAAAAACCATTACGCGCCATTTTCTCCCCAACGGGCATCTTCATGCCTTTGTACCAACCCATATTTAAAAACACCGGCTGCTCGTGCATGCACCAAAAGAATGGGCGTGTACCAATCTGGCGGGAGGATAAAAATGCCACTGCCTGCTGAGCTAATTCTTCTGTAATGGCAACGAGTCCGAATACCCAATAAATGTTTTCTGCATATGAGGCAGAGGCAAGAGGAAGTTGAAACAGGTTACTAATAGAAGATAATCTCTCCTGATAGATGGCACCCATTTTCCTTTTTCTTTCCACAAATCCGTCCAGTTGTTCAAGCTGAGCAAGTCCCAATGCTGCCTGTAGATTGGTCATCCTCATGTTGTATCCAAGTTCGTGATGGACAAAACGCTTTTCCGGGATAAAGCATAAATTTCTGAGTGATCTGGCTTTTTCTGCAAAAACGGGATTATCGGTTACAATCATTCCTCCCTCACCTGTGGTGATGTGTTTGTTGGGATAGAAGCTGAAGGTGCTGATGTCACCAAAACTTCCACAAGGTTTGCCCTTATAGGTTTGGCCGTGCATTTCTGCCGCATCTTCAATCAACAATAAATCGTGTTTTTTACAGATGTCCAACACAGGATCCATGTCAACAGGCAGTCCGTAAATATGAACCACCATGATGGCCTTGGTTTTTGGTGTAATAGCTTTCTCGATGAGAGAAGCTTGCATATTCCAGGTCAATGGGTCGGCATCAACAGGAACCGGTATGGCGCCCGCCCTTACAATTGCTGCCGCACAGGAGATGATGGTGAAAGTGGGCATAATTACCTCATCACCGGCTTTCAAATCCAGACAAAGAAGGGCTGCATCCAGTGCAACGCTTCCGTTGCTCACCGCAATTCCATGCTGTCTTCCAACCCTTAAGGCAAAGGCATCTTCAAACTTTTTAATGAAAGGCCCTTCACTGGAAATCCATCCGGTATCCAAACACTCGTTGATGTACTTTCTTTCATTCCCTGCAAGCAATGGGGTGTTTACCGGAATCATGCTTTTTCAATTTCTGCCAAATGTAACACTTTGAAAAAAGTAATTCCAATTCCAAAGCCAATTCTTTTCATCATTTAGAGCAAAAAAAAATCACCCTTGCAAGGGGTGATTTGGTGGAGCCGGTGGGAATCGACCCCACGTCCAAACACAAAGCGCATAAACTTTCTCCACGCTTAGACCAACATTGATTTTCGTCCGGAACAAGGCAGGTGGCCGCGCCAAATTTCCGGCTTAGTTACTGAGTGTTCACAGAATTTAGTAACCTCATCCTGTTATCCTGCTTTTGTCATGCCCCGGTTCCGGCGCTGCAGGAGAGCTCCGGGAGGGACAAAGGCGGCTGATTTCTAAAATCAGGCAGCCAAGGCGTAAGTAGTTTCGCCGTTTAAAAGGGTTGAGAATTATGTTTAACGAGCCACTATCACACTGCGCGGCGTGCTTATCTATAACCGGTCATGCTGTCAACACCGGACGGCCCCAAAGCCCTGCAAAGGTACAAAATGATTGCTGCACTCAATGCATCACAAACACCTTGCCTTTGCCCGTAAATCCCGGCATTGTAAGGTGAAGCAAATAAATTCCGGAGGATAGTTCATTGATCTGTTCAGAAAACCGATTGAATCCGGCCTTACATTGAACGATTCGTTTGAATACCAGCTTCCCGCTTAAATCATTGAATTCAAGACTTGCAGAACCTTCCGGTGAATTGGAAACCGTGAAATCAAATCGCTGACCGGCAGGATTTTGCCACTGAAAAGCAGGATTTTTTTTGCCTTCCTCAGCGACATTACCCGACAATGGATTGTTGATATAAACCCTGAAAACCCTTGAACTGGCAAAGGTCAGGCCCGGGTCACTGAGAGAAATATTGGGATCAGGAGATTCGATGCCACCGATAATCCATCCTATCTGTTGCAAGCCGGGGGAAAGCTGGTTCATTTGGATTATCTCATCCTCTATCAATGATAATCCCTGAAGCGGAAGAAAAAAAGCATTTGTCCCAAGCAAGCCGGGCATGGTATCGGGCATCAGCCATTCTGTATAATTTCCGGCAGCGGAGCGAGCCATCATACTTATACTACTTACAAAAGGAACCAGCGAGTCGTACACCACCTGACCATTTCTTTTCGCATAAGATGCCATTCCTCCGAAAAAGAGATTGAACTGTGAACCGCTTGCGGTATCAAGCAGAGTGGCTGTAGCGGAATGATAATGTGCAAATTGCTGTTCAAAGGCTACTTCGTTCCAGGTGCCATCCGAGCGAATCTCTACCGGATTGTAAAAGGGCAAATTACGATCTCTTCTGAATACCCCACTAAAGGCTGTAAAACCTGGGGTTCCGGGACTGAATAGCTGTGGAATGAGATTGTAGTCTCTCCTATGAAACAGCAGCGAATCATACATCTCTGTATGGTTCATCACCACCATGCTTGCATTTCCTCCCAGATTAAATTTGTGTACACGGTTTTTATATTCCTGCACAAAAAAACCTGAAGATGAATTACGGTTATATATGCCATCGAAAGAATGACCAAAAACAATGTAATAGTCATCCCCTATTTTTTTTGCGTGTCCTCCGAATACTTTAAAAAACGGCTGGTGAATTGTTGAAAAACATGGAAGCAGATTCCCGCCACTCGAAATGCTATCAAGCATCTGTGGCAAAAAGATTCGGATTAAAATATCATGGGTTACAAAATCATTGGTCTGGTTATTCCAACCATAGCCACCTATAAGGTAAAGAAAATCACCATGGTGAATAAACTGCATGTTCGAACTTGAGAGAGGCTCAAAGAGTGAATCATCAAGTTGGGTAAGATCACCTGTGGAGAGTGAATTGGTAAGTGGATCGTAAACCTGGATCTGGGTGTTTCGCCCGCTGGTAGGAAAAGCCAGTGGGGGGTGAAAGCCATGCAGGCCATTGGTGCGTCCTCCCACAAAAATGATTTTCCCCTGGTATTGAATGACTGCTCCAGAATGAAGGGCCGGCAGGTTAGAAAATGAAGAATCAGCTTGCACAAATACCTGAAATGGTTGGGCATGCAATCCGGTGAGGAGGCAAAACAAGAAAATCGGAAACAAGAAAAATCTCCCTCTCAAAATCATTTTTTCCATGCAATTGTCGGTTAATCGAGAGACGAAAATACCGAATTGTTGCTCACAAACTCAGGTATCATTGACTTAAGTTCGGCAACTATGGCAAAATTATCCTGTGAATCCACAAGGGCTGTTAACCTAGTTACCGCTGTTTTTACTTGTTCAAATGAATTGGGTGCGACCCTTGCAATGAGTATCTGGGCATGATGCGTAGGAATGGCATTCTCAGCATTGGAGAGCAATTCTTCGTACAATTTCTCCCCTGGTCTTAATCCTGTCTCGATGATTTCGATGTCTTTCCCGAGGGTCAACCCGGAAAGTCTGATCATCTTTCTTGCCAGGTCAATAATTTTTACCGGTTGTCCCATGTCAAACACAAAAATCTCCCCACCCTTACCCATAGCCCCGGCTTCAAGCACCAATTGTGCCGCCTCGGGTATGGTCATGAAATAGCGGGTAATGGCATGATGGGTAACTGTAACGGGTCCTCCCATTTCAATTTGTCTGCGAAATCTTGGTATTACGGAGCCGCTCGAGCCGATAACATTTCCAAAACGGGTAGTAATAAAACGGGTTTGAGACAACTCAACAAGAGATTGAATATACATTTCTGCAGCTCGCTTGGTGGCACCCATCACATTGGTTGGGTTAACCGCTTTGTCAGTGGATATAAAAACAAAAGTTTCCACACGATGGTTGTGGGCCAGATCGGCCAGTATTTTTGTGCCCTGCACATTGGTAATCACTGCCTCGGAGGGGTTCTCTTCCATCATGGGAACATGCTTGTATGCGGCCGCATGAAAAACAACCTGAGGGTTATAATGCGCAAACAATCTTTTCATTCTTACCGGATTCCTGATATCGCCAATAACGGGCTCAACAGGAAAGGTCAGGTTCATTTCGGCCAGTTCCATTTCAATTTCAAAAAGTGGAGATTCGGCCATGTCCAAAAGAATCAATCTGCCGGGTCGATAGGGCAAGAGTTGCCTTACCAGTTCACTTCCGATGGAACCTGCCGCGCCTGTTACCAGCACAATTTTCCCGAGAATACGATCACCAATAATCTCTTTATCAAGCACGATGGGATCTCTTTCAAGCAAATCATCAATGCGGATTTTCCTGATTTGCCTGAAACTTAATTCTCCGTTAATCCAGCTCTGAATGGGCGGCACAGAGAGGATTTTTACATCATAATATAAGCACTTATCAGCAATTTCCTTACGCATGCTTGGTGTTAATTCAGGCATCGCAAGAATCAACAGACTCACTTTTTTTTGGGTAAGCAGTCTTTCTACATCAGCGAGTGGATAAACCTTTACCCCTTCAATTTTTCGGGAAAAGATTTTTTCATCGGAATCCAGAAAGGCCACCATTCGGTATTTGGTTCCGGCATCCCGCTCCAGTGCTCTTTTAGACATGAGCCCGGTTTCTCCAGCACCAATAACAAGCACATTTGTTTTCTCCCGTTTGGGATTTTTCAATTCAATAAAAAGATATTTCACGAATACCCTTGCGCTGATAAGAGCAAAAGACGAACAAAGGAAATCGATGATAATGATCGAAAACGGGATATAAAATCGTTTGTTGTAACCGTAGGTAGCCAGGTTTATCAGAGAGAAAATAACACTGCAAACAAATAATACACCTACCAGTCTGAATGCATCGTTCAAATTGGTGTATCTCACCATTGAATAAAAGGTACGACCAAGGATAAACACCAAACCTTTTACTGCCATGACAAAGGCAATAACAAGCGGCATCATTGCATAATCCGGAAGTGGAATTCTAAAATTGAAACGCAGCAGATATGCAAGGATAATAGACAGCAGGCAAATCAGGATATCCCCTGCAAATACAATATATCGCGGGGTATGCTTGTGAAGGATTTGCATGGTAACAGAGGGCCGATATCAGATAAATACTTTGATGAGCTGTTCTACTTCCTGTTGCTTTTCGGGTGAGCCCATTTTTTCGTAGGCGTATGCGAGGTTGCGAAGCATTCGCTGAATCATGGCCGCATGGGTACAGGGAAGGAAATAAGCAGGTGTATTCTCAAGCTTGAGTTGTTTGAGGAAGGATTCAATTTCCTTACGGCTGAAGATAGTTCCCTTGCTGAAGGGATTGATGTAGAAAAGGATTTTTGCATGCTCATCGGTATGGATCTCAGCGTATGGATCAAGATAGGCAAGTACAAAATGCTCGGGAAGATTCACCCCATAAACAGGCAAATTCAATTCTTTGGCGAGGTACATATATATTACTGAGAGCATCAGTGGATTGCCTTTTTTACTATCCAAAACATGATTGATAAAATTATTTTGGGGGGAATGGAAATTTACGGTATTACCTGAAAAACCATGAACCTCAAAAAATATATGATTAATTACTTTTACTATTTCAACGGAGGTGAGGTTATTGTTCAGCTCAATCCAGATATCTGCACGAATATCGTCAAGCAAGTCATAAACTTTTTGCTTTTCAATTTCAGGATATTGATAAGACGCAACAATCAATGCCCCTTCAATGATATTTTCTGCACCTGATTTCAGCCATTTTTTTAGATCGGTTTTTACCCTGTCGAACTGAATGTCGTGAATCAGGTTTTCAACCCTTGATTGTATGATGGGATCAAATGCCTTTTCCCAGGCATTTTCCAGAAAAGGAATCGCTCTGGGACCCAGGGTAAATATCTTGTTCCGAATATCTGCAAAGATTCTGTCGTCAGGGTCATCCAACAAGCTGATCAGTGCTTCGATAGGAGGATTTTGGTCAGTCACAGGTGTAAAAGTAAATTACGCCGTGAATCGTTCCAGTGTCTGCCTGATTAAATTATCAACAACCGGTTTGTAATCTTTGGTAAAAGTTTTTGTCACCCTGTTACCGATCACGGCACAAATGGTAAGCGCCTCATGTCCGAGCAATTTAGACAACCCGAATAAAGCCGAAGTTTCCATTTCAAAATTACTGATTTTCAATCCGTTTGTAGGATTGAACTGCATCAGAATGTCATTCATCTGCGGCATGGAAAGGGGTATTCTCAAAGCCCTGCCCTGGGGGCCATAAAAACCGCATGCGGTGGCTGTAATGCCTTTATATCCCATGTTTCCGAATAAAGAAAGCAAATGAGGAGAGGCATGAACGGCATAAGGGGTATTGCAATTTTCCGGCCATTTTGCATGGTGAATGAATTCATTTTCAAGAGGGGTATCGCGGGAAGAAACAGAATCATAAAAGTGCAAAAGCCCATCGAAACCCATACCAACTGCACTCACTACATAGGAATCCACAGGAATATCTGCCTGAAGTGCACCGGAGGTACCCAATCTTATCAGCTTGAGCGCCATGCCGGAAGCTTTTCGTGAACGGGTTTCTAAATCAATAGATGCGAGTGCATCCAGCTCGTTCACCACGATATCGATATTGTCGGTTCCAATTCCCGTTGAGATGGCGGTGATTCTTTTTCCATTAAACCAACCTGTATGGGTAACGAACTCCCTGTTTTGTACAATGCAATCAATTTTACTGAAGTGTGCAGATACTTGCTGAACCCTTCCGGGATCACCAACCAATATACTTCGCTCTGCAAGTTGTTCGGGGTGTAGGTGCAGATGAAAAATACTTCCATCCCCGTTCAGTATGAGTTCTGTTTCCTGAAATTCTGACATAGTGCTTGTTTTAAATTCTTATATTTGGGCGAAAACCCAAACGGGTTAAAAGTATTTCATAATTATGAATCCGGCAACATATCATATTGCCATCCCACTTCCGGGGAAGACAAGCGCTGATAGGATCGGCCAAGCTGCCCTTTACATCAAGCCTCTTACCCAAAGGTTGAACCCTGTCATTACTTTTCTTTCCGGGCAGGAAAATCCAAACCCCGGTTTGAGCATTTTAGATGAATCAATCAATTCTACACTTGAAAGTTGTGGGCTCACCGAAACAAAAATGATTAAGAAAAATCAGCCACTGGAGCAGATTGTAGTCGATTTTGTAAGGGAACATAAACCCAACATGCTGATTCTTGGCCTGGAAGAAAGCAACAATGGCAAGCTCAATGAAATTGATCAGAAAATCATCGAAACCTGTCAGGTGCCCATCATGAATATCAAAGGAAAAAGTTTATCCGATAAAATCAGGAATGTAATCTTGCCGGTTGCACTTTCCGATGATTATGACATGATTATCAGAAAAGCCATCAAAGTACTCAAGCCATTTCGTAACCTTAATTTACATATCGTATCAGTGATGTTTTCTGCCGATGCTTTTGCCATCAATAAAGCTACTCAGCAACTCAGTGTAATCAATAAATTTTTAGAACAGAGCGATATCAAATACACAGCCGAGATTATAAATTGCCTCGCCCCCGGAGAAAATAAAGCAGATATTGTTTCTGAACACATCCGTAGAGTAGCCGGTGACCTCATCCTACTATTTAAATCCCAAACCATCCTCCTGGAAGAGTTCATTCCCAGCAACAAAATGCGAGACATTATCACAAAATCATCTATACCAGTTATTTCTTTCACATAAATAGTTCGTTTATGAAAACATTTGACATCAAAAAAATCCTCATTCCGCTGGATTTGTCAGAAAACTCACTGCTGGCGCTCGAGCACGGCATTTTCATGGGGAAACTTTTCAAGGCAGATATCGACTTGGTTCATATCCTTGAAAATCATTCCTGGTTTGGTCCCGCCCCATCACAACCTTCCCCAGACACAGATAAAAAATTGAATGAATTGGTCGCCTCCATTAAATCCCAATTGGGAGGAAAAGTAAGTCTTCATATAAAATCAGGAAAAATTGCAAAAAGTATTGTTGAGGTTGCTATCAAAATCAAATCAGACATCATTGTAATGGGTACCCATGGTGTCTCCGGTTTTGAAGAATTTTTTGCAGGAAGCAATGCTTTCAGGGTTGTAAATGATTCTCCTTGTCCGGTTATCACGGTTCAATCCCATGCCACCAAGATGGGTTTCTCTGATATTCTTCTTCCCATCGATAATAGTGCACCCTCAAGAGAAAAGGTGCAATATGCAATTGAATTGGCAAAACACTACGGTTCCCGAATCCACCTTCTTGGCATCCTTAGCGTAGAGGAAAACTCCCTGGTTGCTAAATTTAATATAATGTTCGACCAACTCGAAGGTTACCTTAAGCAACACGACATTAAGTACACTTCAGAATTGGTATACGGAGACAGCCTTGCTTCCATTTCGATGAAATACAGCAAGAAAATCGGGGCTGATCTGATTGTCATCATGACCGAACAGGAAGAGAACCTAACGGGATTCATTTTAGGTCCCTTTGCTCAACAAGTTGTCAATCATTCCAAAATACCTGTAATGAGCATCAGACCTGCTGCTGATGCAGCCTTATCGAACCCATCATGATAAAAGGACAGCCCGAAAAGGCTGTTCATATTTTCCAGATAATTTCCATACACTCTTCTTTGAGTATATAAAATTTCATGTCAAATTCGTCCCAGCTTTCCGGCGCAATTTTTTGCTCTTCAATCTTCTGAAGCCATAGTACACTTGGGATATCCATTAGTGTGATGTTAGGAAGTAATTTATGGCAAGCTTTTTTGAATTCTACCCAATTTCTCGCATTCAATTTGTCTTCAACCTCTATTAGCATCTCCGGTATTTTCGACCGGATGAGTTTCATGATTCCTTTCGTATATCCCTCATCACCTCCGGAAATCCTGTGAAGGTTCTGGGAAAGCTGAGAGGGCTGTTCCAATAAGCCGTTTTCTTTCTTCTTTTTTCTGGAAATATCCTGAAACAAGCGAACCATACCCTCGGGATTGATAGGTTTGGAGAGGTAATAATCGATACCGGCTGCACGAAAATTTTTCTTGTCGTTTTCACTAACATAAGCCGATGTGGCAATTACTGGAATATTGTTGAACTTGCGTATCTGCTGGCATGCCTCTAGGCCACTCATAATGGGCATTTGGATATCGAGTAGGATGAAATCAAAGGGATAGGCTTTTGCAAGATTTACAGCATCTTTTCCATTGGTACATGTAGTGACAGCGGCACCTGCATCAGTCAGAATTTTCTCGGCAAGTAAGAGGTTGATTTCATTGTCTTCAGCAATCAACACCTTAAATCCCTGCAAAGCATTTGCTCCTATGCTGTTAAACGCCAAAGGCTTATTGATTTCTCCAAAATATCTTTCGGTTGTAACCTCAAAATAAAAGCATGTTCCTTCTCCTTCTTTTGATTCCACATGAAGATCGCTGCCCATGAGCTGCAATAGCTGCTTACAAATAGACAAACCCAGACCTGTTCCTCCATACTTCCTGTAATCATCCGCATGGGCCTGACGGTATCCTTCAAAAATATCAGGTAAGAGCTCCTTGGGAATACCAATTCCGGTGTCTTTTACCTCAAACTTAATCCTTGCATCATCGTCAGTAATTGAACATATATCCATGTTCAACCTCACAAAACCTTTTTCAGTAAATTTTAATGCATTCCCCAAAAGATTCAGTAAAACCTGCAAAATTCTTCCGGCGTCTCCCAGCAATGGCATGTCAGAAAAAGAATCTCCATTAAACTCAAGTGAAATCCCTTTCTCGTTTGCATTCATCAGGAACATGGATTGCAAATCAGTGCTGATCTCTCTCAGGCAAAATGGAATTTTTTCGATGGTGAAATGCCCTGAATCCAGCTTTGATAAATCTAAAATATCGTTTATCAGATTATTCAGATGAAGCGATGTTTTGTGAATCAGTTCAGCATATTTTTTTTCTGCAATCTCAGGCATGTATTTTAAAAGGACTTCAGAAAAGCCAATTATCCCGTTCAATGGAGTCCTTATTTCATGTGACATCCTTGCCAAAAAATGCTCACGATCTCGAATGGAATTTTCAGTTAATGCCTTGGCCTTTTCCAGATCCGTTAAGGCTCTGTGAAGTCGCTTAAGATTGAGATCACCCATTCTATTTGCCAAATCAAGTTCTTTCTCGGCATTGGTTAATCGGGTAATATCTGTTGCAAAAATCACAAATAGGTTGTTGCCGAATTCGGGAGGCAGCGGTTTGGTTAAAAATTTATAAACCATTGTTTCTCCGTTCCGCCTTACATGCTTGTATCGGCCTTTGAAAGTTTGGTAAGTAGTTAAATGCGAGAGGTATTCATCAATGTTCACCTGATCCCTGGACAATAAAGAGGAAAGATGAGTTGAAGCATGAAAATCAATTTTCTCAAAAATAATATCTGAGGCCTTCCGGTTCATATCCTTGATGATGCCCATCTGATCATGAACAAGCACCAATCCCGGGTATACTTCAAAGATTAAATGATAAATCTCGTTTTTGACAATCATTTAAATGTGTAATTTTGACACCATATTACAAAAAAAATCTGAACACATGAAAAAAAACAACTTTTTCCTACTAGGCCTGCTGATTCTTCTTAACCTGACAAGCCGAGCACAGACCTTTAAGCTGCATGCAGAATACAAAGCAGACTGGTATGGACCAGGTTATGTTTTATCCCCTGACATTCCGGGCTACCCCTCTGTAACCTTGCAGGCTGACAGTATTGGTGACAATTTTGTAATTGAAGCAGACAACAGTTACAATAAATGGAAAAATCTGGGTAACGACCCGCTAACATACCTTAATGAACCAGATACATTTGTGTTTATTCCCAATGCCGGTGGCGTAACCGACAACATGCTATCTGTTCCAACCATCATTGGACATTATTATACCACACGACTTCGCAACCTAGGTTACCAATCTACCAGGGCAGTGGTGATGAAAACAACTCTCTTACCAACAGGCATATTATCTGTATCACAAAGCCCCAGCGCAAATCCCGCTCCGGGAACCCAGGTTTCACTAAGCATTACTACCGGTACAAGGAGTCCTGAGGAGCATTTTTATGTCCGCTACAGTGTCAACAACTTCACTACATCAGAGGTTGCTGAGTTTGTCTTTCAAGGACCAAACGACACATCCGGAATTGCTTCTATTCCCTCCGGATTAGCAGGTTCAACTACCTCGTACTATATTCTCAGCTCCACTCTGGTACTTCAAAATGGCGCAAACAATATCGATTATGACCTAATCACCCTCAAACAGAACAACAATCAAAACCAGAATTATGCTTTTACTGCAGTAAATCAGGTAGCAACAGCCGCCATCACCTTCCGCGTCAATATGTCATCCACGACCATCTCCAACCAGGGAGTGAGACTCACCGGTTCGTTTTTCAACTGGAGCCTTGACTCAACAACAATCATGACAAATATTGGGAACGGGGTATTTGAAAAAACAGTAAATCTGGATACCACCCAAGTGGTACAATATAAATTTATCAATGGAGCTAGTTTCGCCAATGAGGAGAATGTACCATCAGCCTGCGGTGTTCCTAACAATGTAAATACATTCGACAGACAGATTGCAGTACCTAACGCTCCGGCTGTTCTGCCCACAGTTTGTTTTGGTTCATGCTCCAATTGTCCATTGCCTGTTTTTGTTCCCGTTACCTTCAGGGTGAATATGTCATTGGTAACCACCATAAATGAAGTGAGAATCACCGGTTCATTTTTCAACTGGAGCATTGACTCAACAACAATCATGACAAATATTGGGAACGGGGTATTTGAAAAAACAGTAAATCTGGATACCACCCAAGTGGTTCAATATAAATTTATCAACGGAGCTAGTTTCGCCAACGAGGAGAATGTACCATCAGCCTGCGGTGTTCCTAACAATGTAAATACATTCGACAGACAGATTGCAGTGCCTAATGCTCCGGCTGTTTTACCCACTGTATGTTTTGGTTCCTGCTCCAATTGTCCA
>JBKCNM010000073.1:0-91964 GCA_046297395.1 Bacteroidota bacterium | reverse complement strand
CAACATGCTTTCCATTCTCCTTTACCTTGAAGGTTTCTTTTTCGTTTCCAGCCCTGCGGTCTTTTTGCCATTCTGCAAGTGTAGATTCTTTCACCATGTGGCGACCCATGAGCGTATGATGCGTTTGGGTGGAGGCCAGCAGATATTTATCGCCGGTTTTTTTGATTTCAGCTTTTATGCCACATCGAATGTTTACGGCTATTGTAGCCAATGCAAAGGTGTTTGCACCGCCTAATACTTCTTTGTTTTCTATTACTTTTCCACCAATGCTTCGTCCATAACCAAGGGCCACGGAAACAGTACCATATGGTTGGCCGGGCTGAGGATACACGGGAAGTTTCACAGACAGGCCTCCTACAGAGAGTTCAGCTACATCAGACTTGGCCTCCTGCTCACGCGTGGTATCGAATCCAAGTTCCTGCATTTGCTTGGGAGACATGGCAATGTAATTGTCCCATACCACCTTGGAAATACCATCAGGCAATTCCTGTAACCAGGGATTGTTTGCCATGCTACCGTTGCCGAGGGCAAGAGACTCATAAAAAGTAACTTCAAAAGAACCATTGCCGGGAAGTGCAGCTTGTGCAGCATTGGCAGCAGCACCGAGATCGCCGGCATTAAATGAAGGACTGCCGGCATTGTTCTCAAAATACCTGACGCCATCATGCAGTGAGGTCGTCCACCAGTTGTCGAAGAAGGTATCTGCCGATTGACGACTGAACAAATTTTTCTGCCAATAGGCTTTTACATATTCCTGGTAATTGGTGTTACCACCCATCCATGTGAGTAAACTGTCCTGCATGGTACGGGTATCAAACATGGGGTAAATAGTAGGCTGAATAAGGCTGTAAGCGCCGGGACGCGGACTGGCATCACCCCATGATTCGAGGTAATGATGATCCGGACAAACATACTGACAAAGCGAAGAGGTTTCATCAGGCCTGTCGGCGAAAGAAACACTGAGCACAGCTTTTTTCACTGCTTCAGAAAATCCGAGAGAAGCCGGTAAGGAGTAGGCAGGATTGCAGTTGTATACAAACAAAGCACCTATCTTTCCTTGCTTGAGTTCATTCACCAGGTTAACCACATCTGCATCCTTACCGCGGCGGGTGTTGGAATGATTGGCTATATCGATGGTTGAACCATAGTTTCCGAGCAACATATTGGCTGCATTTACCAACTCCTGAATGTGACGGTTGTTGGTTCCGCACACCAGCAAGCTCTTGCCTTTGGCATTTACCAGGGCATCAGCAGCTTTTTCAATGTGTTTGTTGTAGGTGGTATTTTTTGCCTGAATAGCGGAACCTCCTGTTTTGCCGGCAATGGCATTGTATAAGGCAGCAACAACAGCCCCTGTTTCAGAAGGCTTGATCCCTGTGCGATAATCTGCAGAGGCTCCGGTAATTGTCATGAGAGGCTCAAACTGAAAATGTTTGATCATGTTTGTTTTTTCCTCACTCAGCTTGCGGGCTTTGCCGTATTGTGCAGCATGCTCAACAGGTGAAATCCAAGCGCCAAGGAAATCGCAATCCACGCCCACTATTACATCGGCTTTGTCGATGTGGTAACTGGGAATGGCCGCTTTGCCAAACTGGGCTTCGTTGGCCTCGATGATTCCGGAAGCAGAAACAGCATCGTAATAAACAACTTGTGTATTGGGATACTTCGCAGCGAATTCAGTAAATAATTGTTCGGTAGAAGGGGAAATCACAGAAGCTGCAAGAATGCGCACCGGACTTCCTGAAGCGGTAAGACTTGACAGTTTACCGGCAATTTCTTTATCGGCAATTTCCCATGTGGTTGGCTTTCCGGCTTTTTGGGGAGCCGCATACCTGGCATCATCATAAAGAGACAATACGGAAGCCTGCACACGGGCATTGGTTCCACCCATGGTAATGGAGGAGAACTTGTTGCCTTCTACTTTGATGGGGCGACCTTCGCGGGTTTTGATTACGACATCACAAAAATCATGACCATCAAAAAAAGAACTTGCATACCAGTTGGAGACGCCAACGGTGATTTGTTCAGGTTTAATCACATAAGGAACCACCTTGCGAACTTTGGTTTCGCAGGCGGCAAGGGCAGCAGCGGTCACAGAGAACCCAAGAAATTTAAGAAAATCCCTGCGGGGTGTTCCCTGGTTGTTTACACCATCGCCGGAGAGAAACTCCTCCATGGGAATGGGTTCGGCAAACTCTTGCTGTGCCTGCTTGATCAAAGCCGGTGAATCGTTTAAATCTTCAAGGCTTTTCCAGTATTTTTTCTGACTCATATGTGTGTATCCGGGAGTGGGATGTAATTGCTTTGGCTTGATTTATTTTGATTAGTAGTGGCACTTGCCGCATTCCAATCCGCCCATTTTTGCCACGGTAATGGCCTGGCCTTTGTACTTCTCTTTGAGCTTGGCATGCAGGTCATCGTAATAATGGTTTCCTGCCATTTTCACTTCTGTCTTGCGGTGACAATCAATACACCATCCCATAGTGAGCGGTGAATGCTGCCATACAGTATCCATTTTAGCAATTTCTCCATGGCATTCGGTGCACTCAATTTTGCCTACCTTCACATGCTGTGCATGGTTGAAGTACACATGGTCGGGTAGATTGTGCACACGCACCCATTTGATGGGCTTCTTGTTGGGACCGTAGGTTTGCTTTTCAGGATTGTAATCGAGGGCCGCGTAGATTTTTGCAATTTCTTTTTTGCCTGATACAGTTCCTTCCTGAATGGCTTTGTGGCAATTCATACAAACATTGGCAGAAGGCACATTGGCCACCTTTGATTTTTCAACACCGGTGTGGCAATACTGGCAGTTGAGCCCATTTTGACCTGCGTGAATTTTATGTGAGAACCAGATGGGTTGTTCGGGCATGTATCCCTGGTAAACACCAATTTTCATCATGCTGTCCCAGGCAGCTTTGGAGCCAACTGCAACAAGGATCAGTACAATCACTGCAAACTGTTTTTTGTGGGTACGCATCCAATACCAGATGGAAGCCAGGTTGAATTGCCCTGCATAGGGATGCGGTGTGGGCTCGGGCAATCCGTCGCGCTGACGAACAAGTGTTTCCAGGTTCTTGCGAATCCCCTTGAGGACAAAAATAAGTGCGATGAAAATCACACCCAGGAATGCAAGGAATATCTCCATTATACTGTCATCCGAAGAGGCAGCTGCACCCTGAGGCGCACCCTGAGCAGCAGGAGCGTCTTTTTTTACCGGTGGATTCTTGATGTAAGCAAACAGATTTTTCAGGTCATCATCTGTGACCGCCTGCGCAGGCATAACAGATTTGTTATACTCGTTGAAAATCTTTACAGCATAAGGATCACCGGCCTTCACCAGTGTCTGGGAATTCTTGATCCATTTGGTGAGCCATTCTTCAGCAGGCTTGGGCACCCTGTCGAAAACCCCGGTGAGGGCAGGACCCACAAGTTTCTTGTCCATTGCGTGGCAAGAAGCACAGTTCTGTTTGAAAACCTTTTCACCAAGTTCCTCCGGAGATTGTGCCTTCACCTTTGCCGATTGAAAGGAAAAGACCAATGCAACCGCGACAAATAAAGCTCTTGCAATTCTGTTATAAGTAATTGACATACAGTGTTTTGTAATTATGCTTTGGCGTTTTTTCACCATTTGACGCCGCAAATTTAAAATAAGTCGCATTCCACGATTAGGCACCAAGGGAATAATTATTTACAAAGTGTTAATTTAGAATCAGTCTAAATAAGCGCTTGATAAGCCCTTTCTACAGAAATTTTGAAATCAGAATTTTTTAATCAATCCTTCCACACAAAAGGAAACAACAGAACCGACAGGGCGTTGATGGCCACAAAAAGAAGCAAAAGTACCGCCAGCTGAGGATAAACAAGAGACGCATCCAAGCCATCCATGGCATTTTTTGAGCCTTTTACCGAGACTGTGAGCACCGGAATAAGCACCGGAAAAGCCAGGAGGGCAGACAGGGCAAATCCTCCGGATGCACGGGCAGCAATGCAATTCACCAGAGAGAGTGAAGCTGCCATACAAGCCGAACCGGCTAAGGTGATGAGCAAAAAAAGAGGAACATCCTGGACAGGATTTTTGATGAACAATCCGAGAAACAAAAAAGTAACCGCGGATATTTGAATCATCAACAAGAGATTCCAGCACATTTTACCGAAAAAATACTCCAAGGGATGAAAAATAAAATAGTGGTAGAGTCGGCTGCCTTTGCTCTCAGCGCCTACTGCGCGAGAAGATGCATAGGTGGCAGCAAACAATACAATCACCCAAAACAATGCGGTCCAGGCAGGTGGTTGAATACCGGTCTTAAATGCCATAAATGCCACAAAACAAGTGGCAAAAACATAGAGCAACAACGCTCCCATTGCCTGAGGACGGCGCATTTCACTTTGCCATTCAAGCTTAAACAAGGTAAGTACGCGACCCGGCTTCATTGATGCAAATTAACCGAATTTATGTTTTGCCATGGAACCAGATGAGAATTCATATTAAAACAAGATGCAGAAGGATGGCATCTCAGGCCCTTGCGATTGAAAACAAATGACTGGTGTATTTTCGGAAACACTGAACACTATTCTGGTGTTTGTAGTTTTGTGATGATTTTTTAAAATCATTCTTTCCTCATGAGTCCTCCTGCACGCACCAAATTGATTTTTGCCCTTATCGTATGCTATGTTTTTTTCCAGTTTTTATGGTGGTTTTTTCTCATGAACCAGCTCAACAATGAGGTTTACAGTCTCAGTAGCAAGAAAACCGAGAACATGGAAATTAAAAGAAAACTGGATAAACGCAAAAGAATGTTTGTGGCAGAGGGGCTTGTTTTTCTCTCGGTATTGGGAGCAGGTGTGATGCTACTCAGAAAAAATATTCTCAAAGAAACACAGGTCATCCGCCAGCAAAAAAATTTCTTGTTATCAGTGACACACGAATTCAAATCTCCCCTTGCCTCTTTGAGGCTTCAAACGGAGACCCTGATGAAAAGAGATCTGGAAAAAGAGAAAATGAAACAAATATTGCATCACTCAGTATCTGAAATCGACCGGCTTACCCGGCTTACCGACCAGATTTTGTTGGCCACAAGGCTGGAGAGCAGCAGATTTGAACTTCATCCGGAAAAATTGTTTTTCTCGGCTGAATCATCTCGCCTTTTGCATGAACGGTTTTCAACTAATACCATGGAGTTCAAGCGCATCCTGCTTGAATTTCCCGAACAGGATATTGCTTTTGTGGGCGACCCGGTATGCTTTTCATCCATCCTCATCAACCTTGTTGAAAATGCCCTTAAATACTCACCTGCAGAAAGCCCGGTAACAGTTTCGGCCAAGAGCGAACACAGCAAACTGAGAATATCGGTGAGTGACCGTGGACAGGGAGTATCACCCGCAAACAGGAAAATAATCTTCGAAAAATTTTTTCGCCTGGGCAATGAGGAAACCCGTTCCTCCAAAGGAACCGGATTGGGTTTGTACATCGTTAAAAACCTGGTTGAAATGAACAAAGGGACGGTTATGGTAGAAAATAATCCCGAAGGAGGAAGTGTGTTTCATGTAACTTTGCCACTTGCATGAAAAAAGTTTTATTGGTCATCCTTGATGGATGGGGACTTGGCGACAAATCGAAAGCAGACGCCATTTATCAGGCTCATACGCCGGTGATGGATGATCTTTCAGCCACTTTCCCCATGAGCCGGCTTCGCACACATGGCACCCAAGTAGGTTTACCTGAAGGACAAATGGGAAATAGCGAAGTGGGGCATCTTAACATCGGTGCCGGCAGGGTTGTTTTCCAGGATCTGGAGCGCATCAACCGAGCCATTTCCTCCGGCGAAATGATGCACCATCCTGTGCTGAAACAAGCGTTTGACACCGCCAGACAAAATCGCAAATCACTTCATTTTATCGGACTTGTCTCCGATGGAGGCGTGCATGCTTCCCTGGATCACATTAAATTTTTATGTAAAGCGGCAGCGAATCATCAGATTCCTGAGATTTTTGTTCATGCCATCACCGACGGAAGAGATACCGACCCAAAAAGTGGAGCCGGTTATTTGGCTTCTTTGGAAAAAGACTGCAAAGGAACGCCGGTGAAAATAGCCAGCATCATAGGCAGGTATTATGCCATGGACAGGGACAATCGTTGGGAGCGAATCAAGCTTGCCTACGATTTGTATGTACATGGAAAAGGAAGTGTTGCCCAAAGCTGTGAGGATGTTTTTAAGCAGACTTACGATGCCGGTATCACCGATGAATTTATTCTCCCTCATCTGCTCACGGGTGCATTCAAGCCCATTGCAGAAGGGGATGTAGTGATATGTTTTAACTTCCGTACAGACAGATGCAGGGAAATTACCATGGCACTGACCCAACAGCCTTTTCCTGAACAGGAGATGACCCCCCTGAACCTGAACTATTACACCATGACGAATTACGATGAAGGGTTCAGGAATGTAAAGGTGTTGTTTAACAAAGACAATCTGGAGAATACCTTGGGTGAAATTGTTTCAAAAAATAATCTCTCGCAACTTCGTATCGCGGAGACTGAAAAATATCCTCATGTAACTTTCTTTTTTTCGGGAGGCAGGGAGCAAGCTTTCCCGGGAGAATCGCGCATTTTAATTCCCTCACCCAAAGTAGCAACCTACGACCTCCTTCCCGAAATGAGTGCACATGAAATTACGGATGCAGCCGTGCAGGCCCTTGAGAAAAATGCTCCTGACTTTGTTTGTATTAACTATGCCAATGCTGACATGGTGGGCCACACCGGTGTGTACAGTGCGATTGTTTCGGCAGTGGAAACCGTTGATACCTGCCTCGGGAAATTACTGTTGGTTGCGAAAGAAAAAAATTATGCCGTGCTCGTCATTGCCGATCATGGAAATGCAGATGTGGCATTGAACGAAGATGGCACGCCCAATACGGCTCATACATTGAATCCGGTGCCATGCATTCTGCTCTTCACAAACTACGAACGGCTCAGCAATGGCACACTTGCAGATGTAGCACCTACTATTTTAAAACTGATGAATATTGAGCAACCCAAGGAGATGGATGGAAAATCGTTGATCTGATACACATGGAAAGCATAGAGGAAATACAGGAAGAAATTGTTTCGGAGTTTGCGCTATTCGATTCATGGAATGACAAATACGAATATCTGATTGACCAAGGCAAACAACTCACGCCCATGCCCGACTCGCTAAAAACTCCGGAAAGGCTTATTCCAGGATGCCAGTCGCAGGTATGGCTGCATGCCTATGTAGAAAACGGACTCATCCATTACCTGGCCGACAGCGATGCCATCATTACCCGTGGGATGGTTGCCTTGTTGCTCAGGATTTTTAACAATCGTAAGGCTGAAGAAATTGCCTCCGCACAAGTTACCTTTGCAGAAGCCTCAGGCTTGTCGGCTCATCTCTCTCCCACCCGCGCCAACGGATTGGTATCAATGATCCGACAGATTAAAACCGACGCCATTGCACTCACCCAAAAAACATCCTCATAACAGCACATGCCAGCCATCATTTATTCAGAAAATACCGAACTTACCCAAAGGGTGATCGATTGTCTTAAAACCTGCTATGACCCTGAGATTCCCGTGGATATTTGGGAACTCGGGCTGATATACGAATTGCATATCAACAACCACAATGAGGTAGACATCAAGATGACACTTACTTCACCCAGTTGTCCTGTTGCAGAAACCCTCCCTCCGGAGACGGAAGAAAAGGTAAGACAGGTTGAAGGAGTGACCATGGCCAAGATTGAAATCACCTTTGAACCTGCCTGGGACAAAAGCATGATGAGTGAGGTGGCTCAGCTGGAATTAGGATTTATGTGAGCATGGATACCATTCGAAATAAGGTAAGCGAAAGTGGTATTGTTTCAATCGATCCGGAAATATGGATTGAAGGCATATCCTTTAAATCTGTGGATTTAAAAAACATCTTGTTCGAGGGTATGATTTTAAGGGAAAAAGACCTTCGTGAATTTGTTGCCTCTCATAACTGGGAGCAATACAAATCAAGTGTGGTTGCCTTGTATTGTTCATCGGAGGCAATTATCCCGATGTGGGCATGGATGCTGCTCAGCTCAGCGCTTGCCCCGTATGCTTCGTCTGTTTATTGTTGTTCTCCTCAGGAATTACCGGAAAAGGCCATGATAGAATACATCCAGCAACTTCATGTTTCCGATTTTACAGATAAACGCGTGGTGGTGAAAGGATGTAGCAAACTAAAGGTGGGCCCTGCCATGTATGCCGCACTCAGCGTAAAGTTGATGCCTGTGGTAAAAAGCCTGATGTTTGGTGAGCCTTGCTCAACAGTGCCTGTGTACAAAAAACCAAAAAACTAAGAAAGCCATGCGTTGTTTTTGGCAATAGCAATCACTTTAAAAAGTCGGGGTTTGCTTTTCCAAGAATTCTGAATTCCACTCGGCGATCTTTCCGGAAGGCATCCTCTCCAGCAGCAACAGTAGAAGAATGACTTTCTCCTGAACTTACAACTGCTGAGAAACGGGAAATCGCAACACCTTTTTCATTAAGGTAACGAACAGCATTTACTGCCCTGCGGCTTGAAAGCAGAATGTTGTAGTCTTCACTGCCTCTGATGTCGGCCATGCCGGTAACCTGTATCACCAGCTCGGGATAGCGCTGCAAAATCTCTGCATTTTTGTCGAGCGTTTGCATCGCATCTGCACGCAAGTTGTGTTTGTCGAGATCAAAATACACAGATTCCAAATTGATGGCCGGAAGTTTGAGTGTGTCTGCCGTGATACCCAATTCATCAAAGCCGCCTTCAAGAAAAATTTTCCTTCGTTTGGAAATACTTTTATTGTTCTTTTTTTCCGTGTTTTCGTTTGATTTAGCCACTGTTTGGAAGCTCTTTTTCCGTTCCCAGGTGAGGTATTCTTCCGGTGGCAGCACCACAATATTTTTGTTCACATAATAACTCACTTTCGAGCGGCTTTTGTCATTCACTCCCCTGCAGATCAATTTCACATTGTAGCTCCCTCTGGTGGTGTAGAGGTGATGTATTTTGGAGGAATCATCTGCAACAGAACCGTCTCCAAAACTCCACTGATAGTTCCGGATACGCATATTTTCAATAAATGAATTGCCGGCTGAAAACTTCAGGGTTTGTCCCTCTGCAATTGTATCTATTGCATCTATCTCGAGGTGAGCGGGTACCTGAAAAGCCACATGCACGGGATGGCTGAACAATTCTCTTTTGCTGGAGGAATCTTTGATGGAAAGCATGCCTTCAAAGGGTCCCGGATGCGTGTAGGTGTGGATGACATGCTTCCCTTCGGCAGTTTTTCCATCTCCGAAATTCCAATGATAAACAGCATTTTCAGTTTTCTCATTGGTGTAATCACCAACATAAAATTGTTTGGAAAAGTGAATCGGAACATACTCAATCAGTTTTTCTGTTTGAGGTGAAACGGTATACAGATCCATGTCGCCATAACCTCCCTGACGGTTTGAGGCAAAATAAGCCCTTCCGGTGGCTTCAATGTATTGAAAGTGGAGATCATCACCCGGCGAATTGATTGGCAAGCCCATGTTCACGGGAGCTGTCCAGCTACCATCTACAAAACTGGTTTTAAAGATATCATAACCTCCATACCCGGGCAAACCTTTAGAGGAGAAGTAAAGTGTTTTTCCGTCGGAAGAAATCAAAGGACTGTTTTCATCATCATCAGTATTAATCAGGTCACCCATACCAACGGGAGCCTCCCAGGATCCATCGGCTTTTTTTCTGAGCATGAAAATGTCCCTACCTCCTTTCCCATCTCGGGTTTCTGCTGCCACGAACATGGTATTTCCATCGGCAGATAAACTGTTGTGGGTTTGGTACTGAGACAGGTTGATGTTGTTGTCTGCCATTACAGGTGTCAACCACTGGTTGCCCTTGCGGGTAGATATCCACAACTTGTTCTTCCGATAGAGAAAAAGATTGTTTTCATCATAAGACATGCCCACCACGCTTTTGTGGACATCTTCTTCGGACTCGTCCTTGATTCCGCGGAAGGCATCAAAAGTTACAGGCCTTAACCAAGAACTGTTTTTTCTGTACGAAATGAATATGTCTTCGTAAAATTTATTGTCACCCGGATCTTTTCTGCCGGAGTTGTTGTCGGGTCTTCGGGAACAATACAATAAAAAGGAATCCTTTTTGTCGGCCACCGGGGCATATTCGGGATACATGCTGTTGATTCCCCGTCCCAGGTTTTCAACCTTCACACTGTCCGACAAAACATTGTGACTCATGGCATATTTACAAACCGAGATGCCTTGTTCTACTTCCTTGTTCCAGGCTTCATATTTTCGGTTTTTGGCTTCTTTTTTGCCATATAAATAATAATATCTCAGGGCTTCAGGGTAATTCGCCACAAATTGGTAGGATTGGCCTAAGCACTTAATCAAGTCATAGGAAGTATCTCTTGGAGAGACCGCGAAAGCTCTTTCCAGATATTTAAGTGCTGCTTTTCTGTTCTCCTGATAATAGAACAAGACCATTCCGAGTTCAAAGTTGTAGAGATACCTTGTGGAATCGAGCTGAAGTACCTTTTTATAAGCCCTTACGGCAGACTCATACCGTTCTTCTTCCGCCAGGATCCGAGCCTCCTGCAACCATTCCTGGATTTTTGCCTGTCGTCGTACTTTTCCTGAATCAGATACGGCAGAACCCGCCCTTGCCAGAGAGGAAACCATCAACAATAAAAATAGCAATCGCCGCACCATGGCGGGCGAAGATATCTACATTATCCAAATAAAACGGAATCCCTTTTTAATTTACCGATGAGTGAACCATGCGCTCGGATAAATACCCCCATTTGCTGAAAGTGTAAAAACTTGTTCAAAAATCGTGCATTTTGTTCGTGTATAACCCTTGAAAGATTGAATTGCTATTGACAACTTTGTTCCCCATCAAAAAAAGCCATGAAAGATACCTTTACCAACGAACCAATTCTACAGGATAACAAAGAACGCTTCGTACTTTTCCCTATCAAGCATCACGATATGTGGCAAATGTATAAAAAAGCAGAGGCCAGTTTCTGGACTGCTGAAGAGATTGACCTGGGTCAGGACCTAACAGACTGGAACACCAAACTGACAGACGACGAGAGGTATTTTATTAAACATGTGCTTGCTTTTTTTGCTGCCAGTGACGGCATCGTGAATGAAAATCTTGCCGTAAACTTCATGCAGGAGGTGCAGTATCCGGAGGCTCGTTGCTTTTATGGTTATCAAATCATGATAGAGAATATTCATTCCGAAACCTATTCTCTTCTGATTGATACCTATATCAAGGATCCTGCTGAAAAAAACAAACTCTTCAATGCCATCGAAACGGTTCCTTGCGTAACACAAAAAGCGGAATGGGCTTTGCGTTGGATATCTAATGGGAACTTCAATGAAAGACTTGTGGCATTTGCTGCTGTTGAAGGAATCTTTTTTTCTGGAAGTTTCTGTTCCATTTTCTGGTTGAAAAAGCGCGGACTCAGGCCGGGACTAAGTCTCAGCCATGAATTAATCGCAAGAGATGAAGGTTTGCACTGCGATTGTGCCTGCCTGATCTACACCCAGCTAGTCCATCAACTGGGTTCACAAAAGGTAACCCAAATCATCACTGACGCCGTGGAAATTGAAAAGCAGTTTGTGACTGATGCATTGCCTGTGAAACTCATTGGAATGAATGCCGACCTGATGTGCCAGTATATTGAATTTGTTGCAGACCGCCTGCTTGTTTCCCTCGGATGCACCAAGCACTACAACACATCCAATCCTTTTGATTTTATGGAATTGATTTCCCTGCAAAACAAAACCAATTTCTTTGAAAAGCGGGTTGCAGAATACCAAAAGTCCGGTGTGATGGCCGATAAGGCAGGTCAGACTTTTTCCTTGAACGAAGATTTCTGAGAGCTTACCAAGTCAAACAAAAAAACCCTTTCTGTGAAAGGGTTTTTTTTTGACAAGTACTTGCTTTAAGGCTGGTCTTCCAAGCGATTGGAACGAATGGCATCCGGATTTTTAAACAGATGCCCGATCCAATAGAAAGACAGGATGGCTGTTGAGATTGCAAAAAAGGCATCTCCAAATCGGCCAATGGCTTTAATGAATGGGAAGATTGCCTCAAAGAAATCAGCAGTAAAATACCAGAGTCCGTCCATAGTTTTTTATTTTTGCAGGTAGCAAATGTATCAAATAATGCGAAAAGGACAAAAGGCATGATATCCATCTTCAGGCAATTAAAATTTTTGCCTCCCATCCTTGTCCCTCTTCTGATTGTTCCATTTTGGATTCCTGCTTTTCTAACAGGAAACATTGTTGAAGTGAACCATGCCATGCCGTTGTTTGAATTGCTCAATCACTTGCTGGGATTTTACTTTCCGGTAAAACCAGTGTTTGCATGGCTTTTGCTACTTTTTAATGCTTTTTATCTCAATTACTTGCTGGATCATTACAGCTTGCTTACCAAAAAAAGTTTTGTTCCAGCTTTGATATACGGCTTACTGATGAGCCTTTTGCCGGGATTCAGCCAATTGCATCCGCTCCTGCCGGCCACCACCTTTCTGCTGCTGGGATTCCGTCGGGTGATGCTTACTTACCGCACAGGAATTGATATTGCCGACTTTTTTGATGCGGCCTTCTTCTTCTCTGTTGCCGGCCTTTTTTACTTTCCCTCTCTGGTCTTTATCCCCATGCTTTGGGTATCACTCATCGTGATTAGGCCATTTGTTTGGAGGGAGTGGACCGGTATGCTCGTTGGAAGTGTGCTTCCCTTTGTTTTTTGTTTCAGTTATTACTTTGTTTTTGATGACCTTCAAAAAATGATTCAGAACAAAATCTTTTTTCCGCAGGACTTCGTGTTTGTTTACCCTTCACAGTTTTCAATGGTTTTGTGGATTACTGCAGGTTTCACAGGGTTTTTGTTCCTTCTCTCCGGAATCAAATTTCTTACCCATACGCCCGCAAAAACCATCTTTTCCAGAAACATTTCCGTGATCATGGCCTGGTGGCTTCTCCTGGCTGCAGGTTCATACGGACTGGCACCCGACAACAGCCTCGCCTATTTTTCCTTTGCGGCAGTTCCACTTACCTATTACCATGCACACTGGTTTTTGGAGATGAAAAAAATATGGATAGCCGAATTGATGTTTCTTCTCTTCATGCTTGTGATGTGTGCGAATCATTTTCCTTCCCTCTTCCCTTTTATTCCCTAATTCCTTCCTTCCCTGTCAGGCATCTACATCCATATTCCCTATTGCAAACAGGCTTGCCATTACTGCGATTTTCATTTCTCTACCAGGCTTTCCACATTGCCGGAGATGGTGAAGGCCATGATTGAACAGATACGGAAAGATGCCCATTGGTTTGATGACACCGGATTCCTGCCAAACACGCTTTACCTTGGTGGGGGAACGCCCTCTCTGCTCGATGAGGCCTTGCTGACAGAACTCATCCTTGCCATCAAGAATTGTTTTAAAAATCCAGGCTTCAAAGAAATCACCATCGAGGCCAATCCGGAGGACATTCACAAGGAAAAATTGCATTTTTGGAAATCACTGGGTGTGGATCGGGTAAGTTTGGGAATACAAACACTGCATGACCCCTTTCTTGCTTATGCAAATCGAAATCATCGTGCGGAAAAGGCTATGGAAGCCTTACATCTGCTTTGTGAAGGCGGAATTAAAAAAATATCCGCCGACCTGATGTTTGGATTTCCCAATCAAACTGTGAAGCAATTGGAGCATGATATCAAATCCCTGATCGACTTCCCCCTAAACCATTTATCAGTGTATTGCTTAACCATAGAACCCAATACTGTTTTTGGTAAACGAAGTCTCAGAAATGAAATGCCCATACAGGATGAAGAGGCCTTGGAAAAACAATTTTATCTCGTGAGAGACATCCTCGAAGAAAAGGGTTTCTTTGGCTATGAAATCTCCAACTTTGCCAAGCCGGGTGCTGAAGCCATTCACAACAGCAATTACTGGAAGGGTTATCCCTATCTTGGGGTAGGGCCTTCAGCACATTCATTTAAAAATACCACCAGAAGAGCAAACACCTCAAACAACCTGCGCTACATCAAACAATTGGCTTCACAGCAGGATTGGTTTGTATCAGAGGAACTTCATGCCCGTGCTGTTTTTAATGAAAACATGCTTACCGGCCTTCGCAGAGCAGAAGGACTGGAACCCTCATTCCCTGAAAGTATTTTTGATGATAAAAAAATGCGCAATTGGAAACAGGCGGCAGCAAAACTGTGCGAGGAAAATCTCTTGATTCAGGAGAACGGCAGGCTTAAACTTACCCGCAAAGGATTATGGCAGGCAGATGGAGTAGCCATGCGTTTGTTTGCGTAAGCAGATTTTTGCCATCGGTACGCCCGGGTCAGGAAATATTTTCGAATGCCTTCTCAATAATTTCCTTTTGTTGTCTGGCGTGCATCTTGGGTGAACCTGTGGCAGGTGAAGCACTTTCTTCCCGAGAAATCACCCGCAGATTCAATTCTCTTCTTGTTCGCATGAGATAAGACCAAGCGCCCATATTTTCGGGCTCTTCCTGCACCCATACAAAATCATGGGCAGCAGGATGCCGGGCTATTAATTCTGAAAACTGAACAGAAGGAAATGGATATAATTGCTCAATGCGGACAATAAGTACATTGCTGATGTTGTGTGAGACACTGTAATCGTGCAAATCATAATACAACTTTCCTGTACAGAGTAAAATCCTTTTGATTTTGGAAGCATCTGCAGTCTCATCTGCAATCAACTCCCTGAATCCACCGGTGGTGAATTCATCCATGTGTGAGACGCATTTGGGATGACGGAGCAAGCTTTTTGGGGTAAATACAATCAGGGGTTTGCGGAAATCGTTGTTCAATTGCCTGCGAAGGATATGAAAAAAGTTGGCAGGAGTGGTACAATTGGCCACATACATGTTGTATTCTGCACACAATACAAGGAATCTTTCCATACGCGCAGAGCTATGTTCAGAGCCCTGTCCTTCGTATCCATGAGGGAGGAACATACAAAGTCCGTTCATTCTTCTCCACTTGTCCTCTGCACTGCTCAGGTATTGGTCGATAATGATTTGTGCACCATTGTTAAAATCACCGAATTGGGCTTCCCAGATTGTAAGACAATCAGGGCGCGCCATGGCATATCCGTATTCAAATCCGAGCACTCCATATTCTGAGAGCAAACTATTGTAGATATAGAATGTACCTTGTTTATCAGACAAGTGTTGCAAGGGGACATATTCCTCCTCCGAATCTTCAATTTTTACGACAGCATGCCTGTGTGAAAAGGTACCGCGCTCAACATCCTGTCCACTCACCCTTACACTGAATCCCTGTTGGAGAAGCGAAGCATAGGCGAGCTGTTCACCCATGGCCCAGTCGAACATTTTGTCGTCAATCATTTTGCGTCGTTCACCGAACAGTTTATCAATCTTGCTGAAAAACTTTTTGTTTTCAGGAAGGTTTGTAATGGATTTTGCGAGCGCAACAAAAGCATCTTTGGATATTGCCGTAGGAATAGATTTTTCAAAATCTGCTGCGCTTGTCATCCGTATTCCTTTCCAAGAGCCCTCGAGAAAAGAGGTGATTTTTGTTTTGCGGATTTGCTTGGCCTCTTCGAGTCTCTCCTGCAGCGTGTTCTTAAATTCCTGGTCAATGGCTTTGGCTTCATCAGCACTCACCACTCCCTGATCAATCAGTTTTTTGAGATAGATTTCGCGGGGATTAGGATGTGCAGCAATGGCTTTGTATAAGAGTGGTTGTGTAAACCTTGGTTCATCCCCTTCGTTGTGTCCATATTTGCGATAGCAAAGCAAATCTATAAACACATCCCTGTGAAACTTTTGTCTGAACTCCATGGCGAGTCTGATCACATAGACCAATCCTTCCACATCATCACCATTCACATGAAAAACGGGAGACAATACCACTTTGGCAATATCTGTGCAGTAGGTGCTTGAGCGGCCATCGAGATAATTGGTGGTAAAGCCTATCTGGTTGTTAATTACAAGGTGAATGGTACCGCCGGTGCGATAGCCTTCCAGTTTGCTCATCTGAATGACCTCATACACGATGCCCTGTGCCGCAACTGCAGCATCTCCGTGAATAAGGATTGGCGCCAGGCGACTTGCATCACCTCCGTATGTTTTGTCGATTTTTGCCCTGGCAATACCTTCCACTACAGGATCTACCGCTTCGAGGTGGGAAGGATTAGGTGTTAAACTCAGGTGCACTTTGCGCCCTTCCGAAGTAAATACATTGGTGGAGTAACCCAGGTGGTATTTAACATCGCCGTCGAACAAACCCTCTTCATATTCATTGCCTTCGAACTCATTAAAAATATCGGAATAGGTTTTGTTCATGATGTTGGCAAGCACATTCAGCCTGCCGCGATGCGCCATACCAATGATAAACTCTTCTATCCCCAGAGAAGCGCCTTTTTCAATAATGGCATCCAATGCAGGTATGGTTGCTTCTGCCCCTTCGAGAGAAAATCGCTTTTGCCCCACGAATTTGGTATGCAGGAAGTTTTCGAAAATCACGGCTTTGCTGATTTTTTGGAGCAGTGATTTCTTCTCAGCCAGGGTTAGGTTGGGCGTATTTTTTGAGCCTTCCATCTTTTCTTCCATCCATCCGGTGATGCGGGTATTTCGGATGTATTTGTATTCCACGCCGATGGTGCGGCAATAAGTTTCTTTTAGAAAAGCAATGATGTCGCGCAACTTGGCAGACCCGAGTCCGATTTGGTTGCCGGCTTCAAACACTGTATCCATATCGCTTTCCGACAAGCCAAGCAAGTGAATATCGTCGAGACTGGGGGTATATTGACGGCGTTTTCTAACCGGATTGGTCTCTGTAAACAGGTGTCCTGAGTTACGATAGAGTTCTATCAGTTGGAGCACCATGAATTCCTTTCGGATGATTTCATTTGATCCGCCCGAGGGCAAAGAAGCTTGACCCGGCAGCTCGGGATACTGGGTGCGGGCAAATTCAAATCCTTCAAAAAACCGGTTCCATTCATCCTCCAGAGTACCGGGAGATTGGCGGTAACGGGTATACATATCGTCGATAACTGAGGCGTGGGCGTTTCCGAGAAAAGAATATTTATCCATATGAATAAAGATGAGATGGCTTGCGAAATTAAGTGAATAAACCTTTTGGCTGTTCAAAGGTTTAGAATTTTACAACCAAAGCTTCCAATCCTTTTCATTGGTTGTTTTAGGTGTATCTTTGCAAGCCCGAAAATGACACATCCTCACCAATTCCAGCACAGGCACATAGGCCCCTCAGCCGCCGAGCAAAAAGACATGCTTCAAGCCATTGGCGTAAATTCAGTTGAAACACTTATCTCCCAGACAGTTCCTGAAGGGATTCGGCTGAAAAAGCCGCTGAATATAGGCAAGCCTCTCAGTGAACCTGCTTTTGAAAAACATCTCAAAGGAATTGCTGCCAAAAACAAATTGTTTACTTCTATGATTGGACAGGGGTATTACAATACTTTCGTTCCGAATGTCATTCGGCGCAACATCCTCGAAAACCCGGGTTGGTATACTGCCTACACGCCTTATCAGGCCGAGATTGCACAAGGAAGGATGGAAGCCATCCTCAATTTTCAGACACTTGTCATGGACCTCACCGGCATGCCGGTGGCCAATGCATCCTTGCTTGATGAAGCCACTGCAGCAGCTGAAGCCATGGCCATGTTTTATGCCAACAGACCCAAAGACCTCATAAAAAACGGGGCCCATGTTTTCATGGTGCATCGTGATGTGTTCCCCCAAACCAAGTCGGTTCTTCAGACCCGTGCCGAAGCCATGGGCATTGCCATTCAAGAGTTTGAAGAAAGCCATGAAGCCATTTCTTCTCAAGTGTTTGGTATGTATGTGCAATATCCTTGTGCCCGCGGGAGCGTGAATCATTTTGGAGCGCTTACTGCAGAAGCGCACAAACACCAAATTCAGGTTTGTGTGGGAAGCGACTTGTTGGCACTTACGCTTTTGGTTCCTCCGGGAGAATGGGGTGCAGACGCAGTGGTAGGAAACTCACAAAGATTTGGTGTTCCCATGGGATTTGGCGGACCACATGCAGCCTTTTTTGCTGTAAGGGAAACCTACAAAAGACTTCTGCCCGGCAGGATTATCGGAGTATCTGTTGATGCCCAAGGAAATCATGCCCTTCGCATGGCACTGCAAACCAGAGAACAACATATCCGTCGCGACAAAGCCACTTCAAACATCTGCACGGCACAAGCCTTACTTGCCATCATGGCCGGTATGTATGCGGTGTATCATGGGCCGGAAGGCATTAAAATGATTGCGGGTGAGGTGCACCATTTGGCCTGCCGATGTGCCCTTGCTCTTGAAAAAGCGGGATATAAATTATACAACAAGCAGTTTTTCGATACACTCTGTATCACCGGAGTGGATGATGCCAAGCGGGAAGAGATTCGCAGAAAAGCTTTACAGGAAAATATCAACCTGTATTACGACCAGCACTCCGGAAATATTCAAATCAGTTTTGATGAAACACATGGAGAAGAAGATTTGGTAAGACTCGGAAGGATATTCAACACTGAGCAGGTGCAAGAGAGCAAAAGTCTTTTGCATCTTGAATTGAGCAGAACATCCGGATTCATGGAACACCCGGTATTCCATGCTCACCGTTCCGAAACATCGATGATGCGATACATCAAATCACTCGAGAACAAAGATTTATCGCTCACCCACAGCATGATTTCGCTGGGCTCCTGCACCATGAAGCTGAATGCTGCGGCAGAATTATATCCCATTACCTGGCCTGAGTTTGCCAACCTGCATCCTTTTGTTCCGCAAGACCAGGCCTTGGGCTACCATCATATCTTCGAAGAGCTCGAAAGAGATTTGTGTGAAATCACCGGATTCAAAGCCATGAGTTTTCAACCCAATTCGGGTGCCCAGGGTGAATATACAGGCTTGATGGTAATCAGGGCCTATCACCACAGCAGAGGTGACTTACACAGGAATGTGGCGCTTATTCCATCATCAGCCCACGGAACAAACCCTGCAAGTGCTGCCATGGCCGGAATGAAAATCGTGGTTGTTTCCTGCGATGCACAAGGCAATGTAGACCTTGCCGATTTGCGGAGTAAAGCAGAACAGTATAGCAAGGACTTGTCATGCCTGATGGTTACTTATCCATCAACCCATGGTGTGTTTGAAGAGTCAATCACAGAGATTACAGATATCATTCACCTGCATGGTGGTTTGGTTTATATGGATGGTGCCAACATGAATGCCCAGGTGGGTCTCACCAGTCCGGGCAATATTGGTGCCGATGTGTGCCACTTAAACCTACACAAAACTTTTGCCATCCCTCATGGAGGGGGTGGGCCGGGCATGGGGCCCATTGGCGTAAATGAGAAACTGGTTCCGTTTTTGCCCGGTCATCCGCTGGTAAAAACAGGTGGTGATTCAGCCATTCCGGCTGTATCTGCTGCACCCTGGGGAAGCGCATTGATTCTGTTAATCTCCTATGGCTACATCAAAATGCTGGGCGGCGAAGGACTGCGCAACGCTACAGAGGTTGCCATTCTCAATGCCAATTATATCAAAGCCCGTCTGCAAGGTCATTATGAGATTCTTTATACCGGTAAAAACGGACATTGTGCACATGAGATGATTCTGAATTGCGTGGCGTTTAAAAGACAGTGCGGTGTTGAAGTGGCAGACATTGCCAAGCGATTGATGGATTATGGATTTCATGCACCCACTGTGGCTTTTCCGGTGGTTGACACCCTGATGGTAGAACCCACAGAAAGCGAATCTAAAAGCGATCTCGACGCGTTTTGCGATGCCATGATTTCCATCCGTAAAGAAATTGATGAGATTGAAAAAGGAATCTTTACTTCCGCCGATAATGTTTTAAAGCATGCTCCGCACACAGCAGCGATGGTATTGTCTGATGAATGGGAAAAGCCATACTCCAGACAGAAAGCCGCTTTTCCTCTGCCCTCGCTCAAAACCCGCAAGTTCTGGCCTTCAGTGGCAAGAGTAGACAATGCTTATGGAGATCGTCATCTGGTTTGCAGTTGCCAACCCATTGAAGCATATCTGGAGGCAGAAGGAGTTTCCTGATTTATTGGGCTTTAGGCTACTTTGAAATTTTGTTAATCGCCCATGAATTAATTGGCTGGGAAAAATAATCCCCTAACTTTGTAGGCCTTAAAATTCAAGCAAAAATGAAAAAACTCTTTACGCTCTCCACGCTTGCATTGGGAATTGCTTTTCTGACTGCATCGGCTGAGTTACCCACACAAGGTGCCCGCATCGTACCTTCGGGCAAAAAGGTATACCGCTCAGGAATACTACACAACCCAAATTTTACAAGTCAGGCTGCTGCTTCGCTTGATACCAACAGCAGGTGGTACAACTATGGTGAGACCATGGATTTACACAGAGGCGGCACTTCTGTACTCAGCACCAACTATCTTTTCCCTGATTCCAACATCATTGCGGAATTCGGACCTGCTACAGCTCCCGAATACGGAAGTCCATTTGTTCATAGCCAGGGAGTGGTATTCGACTTGTCGAGTTCCAAATTTTACGATCCTACCTACTATTCTCCTGACTCAAACATGCAATACTCTGCATCACAGGCATACAAATTGGATTCCATCAGATACCTTTTCCTGTATGAGAAAAACATTCCGGGAGTAACAGACACCCTTATTTTTGAAGTGGTCATCAATCCAACAACTACACAGTTGCCCACCTATTTCTTTACAGGGATGATGAACAACTTCAATTTTGATACCGTTCGCTTCAAAGCCTTGACCTATAGTTACCAGAGAAATGGTTTGAATCAAACCTTTCCTCCCGCCAATCAAGCAAGAAAAATCTACAAAGTTGCCCTTACTGATGCTGTGATTGCAGACACCTTGGCCGGTGGATTTAACTATGTTCAATTCCCCTGTATCGGCCTCAACAATATGAATGCCGGCTCCAGGTATGTGATGACATCTGTGAAGTTTAAACCCGGATATACATGGCTTAGCAATGTAGACACCCTCAACCGGAAGAACATCCTCAATTTTATCTCCTTCGAAGAAACAGATGGCGGTTTTCCAACCTATACACCAAACGATTACAACAGCTCTCAGATAGCCATTACTGATGTACGCTACAACCTGGATCCCAACTGGAATGGATTTTATATTCCCAGTGTTGCCTACACTGCACCCTTCTCCTTCGAACATCACCTTGTATACTACAAAATTCGCAAGTCTGGTACCTGTGCTTCCCCCATCACCGCCTCAGTTGATACAGTAATCAACAGCAACTGCAGCCAACCCAATGGATCCTTTACAGTAGTTGCCACCGGAGGATCTACCGGTAACTATACTTATTTATTTAATGGCAACATAAACAATACCGGTACATTCAATAATGTAGGTCCGGGCACATACACCGTTACTGTTTCTGATGGACAAAACTGCCAGACCAATCTTCAAAATGTTGTTGTATCTAATTCCGGAACTCCTGCCACACTCACGAGCACAAGTGTTCCTACTACCCAGTGTAATTCTACCGACGGACAAGCCACTGTGAATGCCACAGGAGGTGCTCCTTTCTCTTACCTCTGGAGCAATGGAGATACTACATCATCCATTACTGCCGGCCCCGGTGTGTATACAGTAACAGTAACCAACACTTTCGGATGTTCTTCAACCAGAACCATCGGCATCATACCCGGTGGAGTTCCTTCCATTACCTCTGCAGTTTCAAATGTTCCTTGTAATGGCCAAAGCAATGGATCGGCTTCTGTTACCTATAACGGCACTGCCACTCCCAGCTACCAATGGTATGTTGGACCGGGCGTAGGAAGCCAGTTGCCCTCACAAACCAATGACACCATCACTGGTCGCGCTGCAGGTCCTTACACCTGTATCATCAGCGACAGCAACCAATGCAAAGACACCATAGAGGTAACCATTACCCAACCCCTCGCCATAACAGGAAGCATAAGCTCAACTCCTCAGTTTAGCTTAAATCCTCCCGATGGTACAGCAACCATCTCAGCCAGCGGTGGTACACCCCCTTATTCATTCTTGTGGAGCAACGGAGAATCAAGCACCAGCAACCCAAGCACAATCAGTAGCCTTGCAAATGGCACATATAATGTGGTGATTTCCGACGCCAACGGATGTACCTTATCAAGAACAATTGCTGTGCTTTTATCAGGAATTTCCTCTCTGACTGCGGATGCCTACAGCACCAAATTGTATCCGAATCCAACATCCAACACGGTAACTGTTGAATTCAATGCTGAGAACAATGAGAACCTGAATGTACGCTTGCTTAACCTGAATGGACAGGATGTACTGGAACCAACCCGTATTCCTTCCAAAGGCAAAAATATTATTACGCTTGATGTAAGTTCATTGCCAAGAGGTGCATACTTTATGCAGATTACCGGCGACGCCGGAACAGCATCAAGAAAATTGATCAAACTATAAGTTTCAACTGATAACACATGAAAAGGCTGCTCTTATGCAGCCTTTTTTTTTCTGTGAAAAACAAGACGCTGAAAGCAATAAAATTTTTGTTTCTGGGAATTACCCTGTGGTATCTCTTTGACAAAATCTATCCACATCGTAACCGCTTTCAGGAAGATATCCTGCTCCAGGCTACACAAAAATCCTTGCTTTTTCCGTTGGTATGTCTCTTGCTGGTTATTCCCAACTGGTGGCTCGAATCACTCAAGTGGAAAAGATGCATGCACAAGGTTGAGCAAATCACCTGGAAAGAATCCTTTATGGCTGTATTAAGCGGCGTAAGCTGGGGACTTTTCAGTCCAAACCGTACAGGAGAATTCATAGGCAGACTGGCCTTTGTACCGAAAGGAAAACGATTGGATGCAATTACACTACACATGGCCCTGAGCTTTACACAACAGAGCATCACTTTTTTTGGGGGATTGATTCCTGCGGTACTATTTTTCAAGAACCACCATCTCCCGGCACCCTGGATATGGATGATCTCCGGTTTGTTGATTTTGTTGATGCTGATTTTGTTGTTCAGAGACTCCCTGCTGGTTTACCTGCAACCGGTGGCTGCTCATGTGCGGGAAGTACTGTATAGATTCTCCCGCTTGGATTGGATTTATTATACATTCCTTTCCTTTTGCAGGTATTCCATCTTTGTACTTCAGTACTTTCTTCTGCTCAAATTTTTTGGAATGGAGATTTCCTTTGGGGAAGCCCTTCCTCTGATTGCCCTCAACTTCTTTCTGGTTAGTTTGATCCCCTCATTTGCCTTATCGGAAATTGGCGTAAGGGGTGCAGTAGCCATGCTGGTATTCAGCAATTATCTCTTGCCTCCTACACTGATTTTGTCGGCCTCTTTGGCCTTGTGGATTTTTAATTTAGGAATACCGGCGCTCCTGGGAATTGGTGCTTTTTTACAACACAAGGTAGATGCCTGAAAGAAAAAGGAATGCAGACCCATCCATTGCTCTCAAAATTCAATCTGTTAACTATCCAAAGAACCTTTCTGCATCAGGGGTGTTTGATATAGGTGAAGTTATCCGGCACAGCCCCAGGCTCAGCCTTTCTTGTTTTTCCGCATCAGTTATTTGCAGGGATTGAACCCTTAAGTACTTATACCAAAGTATTGCTAGTTGAAGAGCATTTGTTTTTTAAACAGTTTCCCTTCCATATAAACAAGTTAATTTTCCATAGGGCAAGCATATTGCATTACAGAGACTATCTGGCGAGTAAAAATATTCCTGTTGACATGATTGATTGCAGCAAGCCTGAATCCGACATCAGAATATTGATTGAGGCCATTAAAAAACAAGGAGTGCAGCATATCGGATGTTATGATACTTGTGATTATCTCCTGCAAAGAAGATTGGAAAATGCAGTAAAAAAACATGGCTTGTCAATTGAGGTGTATTGTTCGCCGGCTTTCCTGCTCTCTGCAGAAGAAGCTTCAAACGAGCTGAAGGGACAGGTGAGGTATCACCAAACAAGTTTTTATATCAACCAAAGAAAAAAGCATCGCATATTGCTTGATTCCAACAGCAAGCCAATAGGTGGAAAATGGAGCTATGATGAAGCCAACCGTGAAAAGTATCCATCCAAAAAAAGTCCTCCCAAACCCATCTTCCAAAACCAAAGTACATACCTAGAACATGCCATCAAAAGCATTAAAAAAGAGTTTCCAAAAAATCCGGGGGATGAGCAATTTGTGCATTATTATCCGCTTACACACAAGGATGCAGAACATTGGTTGGAGGATTTTATCAAATACCGGTTCAAGGAATTTGGCATCTACGAAGATGCCATTGTTAAAAACGAATGGTTGCTTCATCATTCCCTTTTGAGCCCTCTGATAAATGCCGGTTTACTTACTCCCCGCGAAGTACTTGATAAGGTGCTTAAGGCGAATGAAAAGCAAGAGATTCCACTCAATAGTTTGGAAGGATTTGTAAGACAAATCATTGGATGGAGAGAATATATCCGTGCGGTTTACCTGGTGGCAGGAACAAAACAGCGAACCACCAACGCCTGGCAATTTTCGAGAAAGATGCCGGCTTCTTTTTACACAGCCTCTACCGGTATTGAACCCTTGGACGACTGCATCAAAAAAGTGCTCAACCATGCCTACAATCACCACATCGAGAGACTGATGATCATCAGTAATTTTATGATGCTCTGCGAGATTCACCCCGATGAAGTGTACCGGTGGTTTATGGAACTATATATTGATGCATACGACTGGGTGATGGTTCCGAATGTATATGGCATGGCACAGTTTTCAGATGGTGGGCTCATGTGTACCAAACCCTACATCAGTGGCAGCAGGTATATATTGAACATGAGTGATTACCCAAAAAACCAAGCATGGGCAGGTATATGGGATGCGCTCTACTGGAGGTTTGTACATGTGCACAGACATTTTTTTCAGGGAAACCCGCGACTTGCCATCATGCCGGCCATGTTTGATAAGTTTGAAGAAAGCAAAAAGCAACTCTTGCTCCACACTGCCAAAGAATTTCTGGATAAACTTGTATGAGAAGATTCTGGAACATTCCCAATTTTCCTGTTTACAGCCTCGTAACAAAACAAGGTGATTCATTTAACATGAATATCTGTACTTATGTGATGTCGGTAAGCATGCATCCAAAACAGTTTGCAGTAGCTCTATACCATCCCTCCCAATCCTACAGAAACATGAAAGAAAGTGAGGAAGCTGTGTTGCAATTGCTGCATCCCACACAAGCAAAACTCGTAAAACTTCTCGGCAAAAGCAGTGGAAAATCAAAACCCAAATGCGCCCATGCTTCACTCAGAAAACTGCTGGTTACATGGCAGGGATTTCCTGTTCTCGAAAATGCCTCGGGATATGTATTGCTCGCCAAAAAAAACATGATTCCTGGAAATGACCACGACCTTTTTTTGTTTGACTCCATCAAAACAAAAACCTTGAAAGAAGAATATTTGAGTACAAGGATTCTGGGTGAACAAAAAATCATCCGCATCTAACATTCCCCTTCCATCCTCTATGGCAATTGCATGAGCCCTGTAGTAAACAATTCCTTTCCAACTGATACTGCCTCCCTTCATCAGCGCATAGCAAGCATCGATCCGCGAGCCTATGCAGCCAGCCGTAATTACCTGAACGGTGCAGTTACCCGGCTCTCTCCATATGTATCAAGAGGGCTTATCAGCACCAAGCAAATCATGATTCATCTGAGCGAAAAAAAATACCGCTTTGAAGAAACGGAGAACCTGCTGAAAGAACTTGCATGGAGAGATTATTTCCAGCGCGTATGGCAGCATAAAAATATTGATGAGGACATTCTTCAGAAACAGCCTGATGTTATCTCGCAAGGAGTGCCGGAAAGTCTGCTTGCTGCAAACACAGGCATCCATGCATTGGACAATGGCATCAAAGAACTGTACGAAACCGGCTACATGCACAATCACCTCAGGATGTATGTGGCGGCCTATGCCTGTAACCATCTTGGATGCCATTGGCATGCACCTGCACAATGGATGTACCATCATTTAATTGACGGAGACTGGGCAAGTAATGCCTGCAGCTGGCAATGGGTGGCAGGAGCCAACAGCAAAAAAAAATATTTCGCCAACCAGGAAAATATCAATCGTTATACAGGTAGTACACAATCAGCAACTTTTTTTGATGTTTCCGATGATTACTTACCGGAAGCTAAACCCGCAGGAAGCAAACCTATCTGTTTGCCATTTACATCACAAACTCCCTTGCCTGATGTGCAAGCTCCGTCATTAAATCCCTTGCTCGACACAGTTGTTTATACGCCCTATAACCTCGATTCAAACTGGCGCAACAACCAACCGGCGAACAGGGTCTTGATTCTTGAACCGAAGGTGCTCGATAGATATCCTCTATCTCAAAAAGTGATTGATTTTATTCTTTCACTTCGCCATACCATCCCGGATATAAAAATTTTTGTTGGAAGTTTTGAATCCCTAAAAAGTGTATGCAAGGGCAATATCTTTTTTAAAGAACATCCGCTCTGCAAACATTTTACAGGTATATGCGATGAACGAGAATGGATGTGTGAGGAAATAGACGGATACTATCCTTCCTTTTTTGGCTATTGGAAAAAAATAGAACCACATATTAAAAAACACTTTTCATAACATGGTTATACAAGAGCATCAAATTGCTACTCTCGAAAAAAGATACAGGGCAAGCATGATTAATTCATTGGCAGGATTCCGTCAGGTGGTATTGGTAGCAACAAGGAGTGGGCAGGGAAAAACCAATCTCGCAGTGTTCAATTCATTGATTCACCTGGGTGCCGATCCCGGTTATTACGGACTCATGTCGAGACCGGATGGAGACGACAGACATACACTGAAAAATATTCGGGAAACGGGTAGTTACACTTGTAATTACATTGGTTCGGCCTATATGGCACAGGCACATCAGACCTCTGCGAGGTATCCGGCCGATCAATCTGAGTTTGATGCTTGCGGATTTACGCCCCAGTATGAAAACGGTATTCATGCACCTTTTGTGGGAGAATCTGAGGTGAGGATTGGTCTTAAATTTGAAGAGGAAGTATTGATTAAACAAACCCAAACGATTCTACTGATTGGAAAGATTATATTCCTGAATCTGCCGGAGAGCCTTGTAGAAAATGATGGCTATGTGTCGCTGCAAAAAGCAGGATTGATTTTGTGCAGTGGACTGGATGCCTATCATACTGCAAGTGCTCCCATGCGTTTCCCTTATGCAAAAACTAATCGGCAAGCATAATGCACAGAAAAAATGGTGTTCATACTTCAAAAAAATGAAAGCGTTTGGTAGAAAAAATGATTAACCTGGTTTGGCTCAAACGCGACCTCAGATGGCATGATCATGCACCGCTCCAGGCAGCGGAGAAGCATGAACTGCCTTACCTGATTATTTGGTTGGCAGAACCCATGCAGATGAATGCTCCCGATAGCTCAGAAAGGCATTGGCAATTCCAGTATCATTCGGTTTGCGAAATGAACCAAACAGAAAAATTGCAAAAGGTGCATGTGATGTATGGTGAGGCCAATGAAATATTTGACTGGTTGCACAAGCAATTCCATATACACTGTGTTTTCAGTTACAGGGAGAGCGGTACACAAAGAACATTTAACAGGGACCTGGGCTTGCTTTCGAACTTTCGTAAGCACAACATTATCTGGAAAGAATTTCAGCGAGATGGAATTCTCAGAGGAAACATTAACAGAGAAGGCTGGGATGAACAATGGAAAGAAATGATGTATGCGCCTTTGATTGCAAACACCTATGCAAAACCCCCGGCTGTAATGCCTGCACATCCCTTTGTTCTCGATGAAAAAACACAGGTGGCCTGGAAAAAATATGCGCCCATGTTTCAACCGGCGGGCAGATTGTCCGGCCAAAAATACCTGCAAGGATTTCTGGAGCAACGATGGATCAATTACAGCAGAGGCATCTCAAAACCCATGCAGAGCCGACAGAGCTGCAGCAGACTTTCTCCTTACTTGACATGGGGAAACCTGTCGCTGCGGGAGGTGTTTCAGGCAGCCAACCAAAAGCTGGCGCAAACAAGAGCATCTTCGCCTCTGCGACAATTCATCAGTAGGCTGCACTGGCACTGTCATTTTATACAAAAATTTGAAAATGAATGTCGCTATGAAACCGAGCACATCAATCGCGGCTACCAATTGATTTCATTCAACAAAAACGAAGAACTGCTTGAAGCATGGAAACAAGGAAACACAGGATTCCCGCTGGTGGATGCATGCATGCGTTGCCTGCACCAAACAGGTTGGATCAATTTCAGGATGCGCGCCATGCTGGTTTCATTTTTATGTCATCACCTGCTCATGGACTGGAGAGAAGGCGTCTATCATCTGGCCAAACTTTTTTTGGATTATGAACCGGGCATTCATTATCCACAGTTTCAGATGCAGGCCGGAACCACCGGAACCAATCTCATCAGAATTTACAATCCGGTAAAAAATAGTTACTCACATGATTCGGAAGGAGCATTTATCAAACAATGGATTCCGTCGTTGGCATCCATTCCTCCTCAGTTTATCCATGAACCCTGGAAGATGACAGCCATGGATAAACTCTTTACGGGAGTATTGGATTATCCCCAACCGATTGTATCTCCGGAGCCGGATAAAAACCGTGCGAAAATATTCTGGGACATACGCAAGCATCCGCTCACGAGATCAGAAAATTCCAGAATCCTTGCCATGCATGCGCGAAAAGAAAAATCAATAAGTAAGCCTTGATGGCCTTGGCTGCACATCGCATAAAATGGCAGTAAACACGCAATTGATAAAGATGTATCTTCGTTCAATCTTTTGCTAAAAATGGAAAATTTTAATCAGGAAGCACTGGACTATCATGCCCAGGGAAGACCCGGAAAAATAGAAGTCATCTCAACCAAGCCCACCAGTTCGCAGCGTGATTTATCGCTGGCATATTCTCCGGGTGTTGCTCAGCCATGTCTTGAAATAGCCAAACATACCGAGCATGTATACCGTTACACAGCCAAAGGAAACCTGGTGGCGGTTATTTCCAATGGAACTGCGGTGCTGGGGCTTGGCGACATTGGGCCGGAGGCATCAAAACCGGTGATGGAAGGCAAAGGTATTCTGTTTAAACTGTTTGCTGATATCGATGTGTTTGACATTGAAATCAACGAAAAAGATCCAGAAAAATTAATTCAAACCATCAAAGCCATCTCTCCCACTTTTGGGGGCATCAATTTGGAAGACATCAAAGCTCCTGAATGTTTTCTCATCGAAAAAAGACTCAAGGAAGAGCTCAGTATTCCGGTGATGCACGATGATCAGCATGGCACGGCCATCATCACAGGAGCAGCGTTGATGAATGCCTTGGAGGTGGTAAAGAAAAAGATAGAAGAAGTACGCATTGTTTTTAATGGTGCTGGGGCATCAGCCATTTCCTGTGCAGGTTTATACATCAGTTTGGGAGCAAAACCCGAAAACCTTGTGATGTGCGACAGCAAAGGTGTGATCAGGGCAGACAGGGAATCTCTTGATGAGATGAAAAAACCTTTTGCCACCCAAAGAAACATCCATTCGCTTTCAGAAGCCCTTAAAGATGCAGATGTATTTGTTGGTTTGTCGAAAGGAAATATCGTGAGCAAGGAGATGGTGCAAAGCATGGCTTCCAATCCGGTGGTTTTTGCACTTGCAAACCCGGATCCTGAGATTGCGTATGCAGATGCCATCGCTGCACGACCCGATGTAATTATGGCCACAGGAAGAAGCGATCATCCCAATCAGGTAAACAATGTATTGGGATTCCCTTTTATCTTCAGAGGTGCGCTTGATGTGCGTGCCAGTGCCATCAATGAAGAAATGAAGCTGGCTGCGGTGCATGCCATAGCAGCATTGGCAAAAGAACCCGTACCTGATTCGGTGAACCTGGCTTATGGTGCGAACAATCTTTCTTTCGGAAAAGATTACATCATTCCCAAACCCATCGACAACCGCCTCATTTACCGGGTGGCACCTGCCGTGGCTAGAGCTGCCATAGACAGTGGAGTGGCAAAAATGCCCATCACTGATTGGGAGGCTTACGAAACAGCGCTTCGGAACCGCATGGGTATGGACAATGAGCTGATGAAATTTGTAACGGAGAAAGCCCGTCAGAATCCACAAACAGTTGTGTTCGCCGAAGCCGACCATTACAAAATTCTCAAAGCGGCTTTCACCGTAAAGGAAGAAGGCATCGCCAAACCCATCTTATTGGGTGACAGAGATAGAATTCTTCACCTGATGAAAACCTACAATATTCCTCTCCAAGATGCCACCATCATCGATTGCAGGAGTGAAGAAGAAGAAGGCAGAAGAAACCATTTCGGAGATTTGTTTTTTGCTCGCCGCGGACGCAGGGGTTATACCCAATTTGAAGCGCGCAGGGTAATGCAGGAAAGAAATTATTTTGGTGCGATGATGGTAGAAACCGGACAGGCAGACGCCCTCATCAGTGGATTAACCCGTAAATATCCGGATACCATTCGTCCCGCTTTGGAAATCTTCGGAGTAAAAAAAGGATTCAGGAAGGCCGCCGGCATGTACCTGATGATGACCAAAAAAGGACCCTTGTTTTTTGCAGATACCACCCTGAACATAGATCCCGAAGCCGATGACCTGGTTGAGATTGCCCTGCTTGCTGCTGAACAGGTGAAGCAGTTTAACATTGAACCCAGAATTGCCATGTTATCCTACTCCAACTTTGGCTCTGTGGATCATGCCAAAACCAAAAAAGTGAGAGAAGCTGTGCAATATCTTCACAAGCATCATCCCGACCTGGTGGTTGATGGTGAGATGCAGGCCAATATGGCCCTGAACATGAATTTGATCAAAGAGCAATTTCCATTTAGTGTGCTGGCACAGAAAAGACCCAATACCTTGATTTTCCCGAATCTTGAGAGCGGCAATATTGCTTACAAACTCATTCAGGAAATCGGTGGTGCGGAAGCCATTGGTCCCATCCTGCTTGGTTTGAACAAAAGTGTGCATGTATTGCAGCTGGGCAGTTCAGTACGCGAGATTGTGGACATGGTAGGCATTGCAGTTGCAGATGCCATCACCAAAAAAACAACCTGATTCCGGGACTTGCAAGGCACATCAAATGTGTACCTTTGAGACCGTTCAACTGCTTTCATGATTGCATTTATCAAGGGTACCCTTTTCGAAAAAACACCCACCTATGTGGTAATTGATGCCCATGGTGTGGGCTATCTGCTAAATATTTCATTGTATACCTATTCCCAGTTAGGAAGCCAAACAGACTTGTTGCTGCATACACACATGGTGGTAAAGGAAGATGCTCATGTCCTTTATGGCTTTAGTACTGAGCAGGAAAGAAGCATCTTCAGGCTGCTGATTTCGGTAAACGGCGTTGGGCCCAATACGGCGAGGATGATTTTAAATGCACTCAATCCCTCCGAACTGCATACCGTAATTGCCACAGGCAACCTCCCTGCCCTCCGCAGCATCAAAGGGATTGGGGACAAAACAGCCCAGCGCATTCTGATTGATTTGAAAGACAAAATCGGTAAATCGGAAAATCCCCTTCAATCCCCGATTATTTCTGCCATTGCCCACAATAAAAACCGGGAAGAAGCGTTACAAGCCCTTGTCATACTCGGTTTTACGCGACAAGCCGCTGAAAAAGCAATCGATAAAACTGCCAAAACACAGGGAAATCCTGATTTGGCTGTAGAAGAACTTATTCGCGAAGCGCTGAAAAACCTGTGACAGGGTTGCTTTGAAGCCTGTTTTACTAAAATACCTGATTGTTGTATTTTGGCTGGGGGTTTTTATTCCCGGCCTGGCCTTTTACGGCTCTCATGAACCCCTTTTTATTCAGGAGCCGGAAATGCGGGAAGACACAGACACCGGCAAAGCCGGAGCCCTCCCCTACAAATTCAAAGACGAATCATGGGACCCCACCAACCCTGGAAACCAGGGCGGGCTTTTCATGGAGAACCCCGCCAACATCAAGGACAGTGTGTCCTATGACCCAAAAGAAAATCGCTTTGATTTTTACCAGAAAATGGGAAACATCCAGTACCGCCGCCCTTCCTACATGGATTTTGAGGAGTACATGCACTACGACCTGCAAAAGCAACTCAAAGATTACTGGAAACAAAGACATGAGGCGGAAAATGTGCAGAACAAAAGCAAATCACTTATTCCACCAATCTATGTTTCAGGTGAAGCATTCGACCGAATTTTCGGTGGCAATACTGTAGATATTCGTCCTTCGGGCAGGGCCGAACTTACTTTTGGTGTGAACACAAGCCGCACCGATAATCCGGCCATTGCAGAGAACCAACGCAAGGTGAGTGTATTTGATTTTGACCAGACCATTCAGTTGAATGTGATTGGAAAAATTGGCGACAAACTCAAAACCACCATCAACTACGATACACAGGCGGCCTTTGATTTCAACAACCAGGTGAAGCTTGAGTACAGCGGATATGAAGACGACATCATCAAAAAGATTGAGGCCGGAAATGTGAGCCTTCCCCTGCAGGGCTCCCTGATCAGCGGAAGTCAGGCGCTGTTTGGTTTTAAAACCCAGATGCAGTTTGGCAAGACCACCGTCACCACCTTGCTCTCACAACAAAGGGGAAAGAGGCAGGAAGTTGATGTGCAAGGCGGTGTGCAAACCACCAGGTTCGAAATTACCGGCGACAATTATGATGTGAACAAGCATTTTTTTCTCGCCCATTATTTCCGCGACAATTACAACAAAGCACTCTCCAATCTTCCGGTAATTATTAGTCCCATTACCATTACCAAGGTGGAAGTATATATCACAAACATGTCGGGTGCTGTTGACAATACCCGCAATGTGCTGGCGCTTGCCGACCTTGGAGAATCAGACCGCAGAGCGCTGTTTGCCAACCCAAGCGCCAATCAAATTTGGAGAAACCAAGGTTTTATAGGACCGCCAACAGCAGAAAACTCAGGCCCTTTTCCCTCCAGTACCGGTTCAAACAATCTCTACACAAACCTTACTTCTGCTACCCAAGTAAATGCCATCCGCGACATCAACCAAGTAAACAACAGACTCTCGCAATTTGCGCGCAAACCTTTCGATTTTCAACTTGTGCAGGATTATGAAGTACTGGAGCGCGCGAGGAAACTAGCGCCCACAGAATTTACATTTCATCCACAGCTTGGATATCTCTCGCTTAACTCTCCGCTAAACAACAACGAGGTGCTGGCTGTGGCTTACCAATATACTGCCAATGGCAAAACCTATCAGGTAGGTGAATTCTCAACAGACGGACAGGCCGATCCGAAATTATTACTGCTTAAGATGTTAAAAGCATCTGCACCAAGAGTAAGAAATCCCATCTGGGACTTGATGATGAAAAATGTGTATGCCATCGGCGGTTTCAGTTTGAGTGAAAAAGATTTTCGACTGGAGATTGTGTACAACGACCAAAAAAGAGGCATCAACCTGAACTACCTTACCGAAAGTGCCGCCAAAGAAAAAATTCTTTTACAGCTCTGCGGACTCGACAGCATCAACAACCAACAAGAGAGAATTCCCGACGGCAACTTTGACTGGATTGCCGGGGTAACCATCAATCCGCAGAATGGACGGATATTTTTTCCGCTGGTTGAACCTTTTGGAAGTGATCTCAGAAACAAAATGTCAGGAATCATTCAACCCAATGGAGAACCCTTGCCGGAGAACCAGGCCTTCATTAAAAAATATGTGTACCAGGAATTGTACGATTCAACAAAAACAGCAGCACAACAAATTCCTGCCAAAAACAGGTTCCGCATCAGAGGGAGCTTTTCCAGTTCGAGCACTTCAGAAATCAGTCTCAATGCCACCAATGTGCCACAGGGCTCTGTGCGCGTAACGGCCAACGGTACCTCGCTCACAGAAAATGTAGATTACACTGTAGATTACACAGGAGGGAAGGTAAAAATCATCAATGCCTCTTTGATGAATTCCAATGCCAATATCAAAGTTTCTTTTGAGAACCAACAAGCATTCACACCCATCGTAAAGAGTTTGATTGGCACCACTATTGAACATAAGGTGAACAAAGACCTGGTGATTGGCGGTACCTTTTTACGCCTCACAGAGCGCCCGCTCACTCCCAAAGTAACCCTCGGAGATGAACCCGTGGCCAACATGATTTATGGAGTGAACCTCACTTACCGCACCGATGCTCCATGGCTCACAAAAGCGGTGAATCTGATTCCATTTATCTCCACAAAAGAAAATTCCAGTATTACCTATTCCGGGGAGTTTGCACATCTTCTTCCCGGCCACTCAAGAGCAGTAACCAAAGAAGGAATTTCGTATATCGATGACTTCGAAGCAACTCAATCTGTGATTGACCTGCGTCAGCAGTTTAACTGGCAACTGGCCAGTATGCCAAAAGGACAACCCGATTTGTTTCCGGAAACAAAATATTCCGGCAGCCTCAAGTATGGTTTCAACAGAGCAAAACTATCATGGTATACAGTGGATCCTCTGTTTGCTCAAAATTTATCTACCACACCTGACCACATCCGCAACAGCCCCTTGCTGCAATCCAATCACAATACCCGCGAAGTATTGGAGAGAGAAGTTTTTCCGAACAGACAGCTGGCACAGGCATCATTGCCCAACATCCCTATGCTCGACCTGGCGTTTTATCCCAACCAGCGTGGTCAATACAACTATGAGAACACCGCCAACGGAACGGATATTTCAAGAGGCATCAACAACGATGGAACACTCAAAGAAGCAGGAACACGATGGGGAGGACTGATGCGCCGCATAGAAAACAATGATTTTGAAACGGCGAACATTGAATTTATTCAGCTGTGGATGATGGATCCATTTAATGAAGACAACCCCAACCAAAACAACCAGGGAGAATTGTATTTCAACATGGGTGATGTTTCTGAAGATGTGATTCCGGATAACAGAAAAATGTTTGAAAATGGATTGTCAACCGATGGGAATATTGATTCGAGTAAAATTGCTTTTACGCAATGGGGACTTGTTCCAAAGACCCCTGCCGTGGTGAATGCCTTCGATGCGAGTCCGGCTGCCAGGCCTTTTCAGGATGTGGGTTATGATGGGCTTTCAAACCAGGGAGAACGAAGCACCTTTGCAAGCTATCTTTCCGGCCTTCAGGGAATTCTCACGCCTGAAGCCTTCAACAGGGCAAATGCAGATCCGAGTTCAGATGACTTTGAATACTTCCGCAGCAGTGAGCATGATGCACAACAGCACAACATCCTCAGACGATACAAAAATTTCAGTGGACTCGAAAACAACTCCAATGTGGAACAACCCGATGGATATCCAATCACTGCGACCAATTTGCCCAACAATGAAGACATCAATCGCGACAACAACCTCAACTACAATGAAGCTTATTTTCAATACAAAATAAAAATTGCCAGAGATGCCATGGTGGTTGGGCAGAATAACATCACCAATGTTTTTGAAACCACCATTACCACCAAAGACGGAAGGACACGAAACATCAAATGGTATCAGTTTAAAATTCCTCTGTTGAATCCCGATAAAAAAGTAGGTGAAATTTCTGACTTCCGTTCAATCCGATTCATGCGGATGTTCATGAAAGGATTTTCCGATTCTATTGTTCTGCGTATGGCGCGACTGGAGCTTATCCGGGGAGACTGGAGAAGATATCTTCTAGACCTGACCGCGCCGGGAGAATACATCGCTGATGACAGAAGCAACAATGCACTTTTTGATGTAGCTGCAGTGAATGTGGAAGAAAACGGAAGCCGCATCCCCGTGAAATATGTATTGCCTCCGGGTATCGAAAGGGTGATAGATCCAACCCAGGCAAACCTCAGGCAGTTAAACGAACAGGCGCTGGTGTTGAGGGTTTGCGACCTGCCCGATGGCAAATCAAAAGCCGCTTACAGGAATGTAGATTTGGACATGCGCATGTACAAAAAGATAAAAATGTTTGTGCACGCTGAGGCCACCAAACAAGATGTATACAAAAAAGGAGAATTGAGGTTTTTCATGCGCATGGGAACTGACTTTGATCAAAACTATTACGAGTATGAAATTCCACTCACCTTTACTCCCTGGAACTCCGCCGAGCCTGATGCCATTTGGCCGGCAGATAACAATTTGGAAATAGAAATTGCCAAATTGCTGGAGGCGAAACTGAAACGCAACAATGCCGAGTTCGACATCACAAAACGGTATATATGGAAAGATGAGAACTTCCCGAACAATACCATCTATGTGGTTGGAAATCCCAACTTGGCAGCCTGTAAAACCATCATGGTTGGGGTGCGAAATCCAAAGCGGGCAGGATTACAAGACATTGGTGACGACGGCCTTACCAAGTGTGCAGAAGTTTGGGTGAATGAACTTCGGCTTTCCGATTTCGACCAGCGCGGAGGATGGGCAGCACACTCCAGAATTCAAGCCAAGCTTGCTGATTTTGCAGATGCAACCGTCAGCGGAAATATCAAAACCCAGGGGTTTGGTGGCATTGAGCAAAAACTCAACGAACGCTCGAGAGACAATACATTCATGTATGATTTTTCTACCACGGTAAGACTGCAGAAATTTTTTCCTGAAAAATTAAAACTGCAGCTCCCCATGTTCTACAGCGTGAGTGAGGCCTTCATCAATCCCATGTTTGATCCGCTGAATCCGGATGTGCCTTACCGCACCTCCCTCAACAGCATCGATGACCCGGAGAGAAGAGCAAACCAAAGAAGAGCAACACAAGATTACACCAAACGACGAAGCATTAATTTCACCAACATCAAAAAAGACAAAGGTGCAGGAAGTAAAAAATCCCATTTCTGGGACATAGAAAACATCACCCTGAGTTATTCCTTCAACGAAATATTCCGTCGCAGTATCAATGTTGAGCACAGCATCACACGCAACCACCGGGCATCTCTTGCTTACACCTTCTCTCCCACCCCGCTGCAGCTCAAACCTTTTGCCAAAATAAAAGCACTCAAATCAGACTACTTCAAACTACTCACCGATCTGGCCATTGGTCTTTCACCTTCTCGGATGTCCTTCCGTACAGAGGGAGAACGAAATTTCAGTGAAACACTTGCCCGCGACATAGAGAATCCAAGAAGCCTGATCAGTCCTTTTATTGACAAGAGGTTTAACATGACCCGCACCTACGACTTCCGATACGAGATTACCAAATCCCTCAGTGTGGATTACGCAGCCAATGTATCGGCTAGAATTGATGAACCTCCGGGCAGAATAGATACCACGCAGTTGGATCCCTTGAATCGCCCGGGATATACCAGGCGAGACTCCGTTATTGCAAACATCAGAAGAGGCGGAAGAATGACCTTGTTTCACCACACGGCAAATGCCAACTGGAACATTCCCATCAACAAATTTCCACTCCTGAATTGGATTACCTCTCAGGCTAAATACAGCGCCAATTTTGATTGGGTTTCTGCACCTCCCAACATCCTTGCCCAGCAGGCAAGTGGTGATACTGCTGCCATTGCCAATACCATCACCAACTCCAACACCAAAACCATCAATGCCAATGTAACATTTACCACCCTGTATAACAAGGTTAAATTCCTGAAGGAAATCAATAATCCAAAACCCAAAAAAGAAAAACCACCCAAAACCAAGGAGCAAATCAAGAAAGATAAGGAAGCATACAAGAAAATGACTCCCAAAGAGAAACTTGCTTACAAAGCGCGAGAGGATTCCATCAAAAAAGCTGAACAGGGACCCAATCCCTATCTGGTGGGTTCACTTAAATTTTTAATGATGTTTAAATCGGCAAGCGCCAACCTGAATGAACAGCGAGGCACCTCACTTCCGGGATTTTTACCTACCCCCAAAATATTTGGCATGGCCGACGGAAATTTCAACAATGCATCTGCACCTGGATTGCCTTTCGTGTTTGGAGACCAAAGCAACCTCGTACTCGAGAATGCAAACAAATATGGTTGGATTACCAAATCATCCCAGCTCAATACTTTTTTTACGCGTTCATACAACCAGAATTTTACCGGCAATGTGGTGATAGAACCCGTAAAAGACATGAAGATTACACTGAACTGGTCGAGGAATGCAACCAAAAACAATACGGCCGTTTTCAAGTATGATCCCGCCAGCGATTCCTATACAACATTCTCTCCTAATGAAACCGGAAGTTACAGCATCTCGGTCATTACCTGGGGAACTGCTTTTGTAAAGGATGACCGAGGCACCAATTCTAGTGCAAATTTTCAGCAGTTTTTGAGTAACCGGGAAGAAATCTCTAAAAAGTTGGGCGCTTCGCGAGGACTCAGCAACGACAGCCTGAACACCAATACCGGCTTCTTCAACGGATATGGCAACACCCAACAGGATGTGCTTCTGCCTGCCTTTTTTGCTGCCTACACCAAAACGCCGATTGGCAATGTGCCCCTCAACTTTTTTGCTCAACTGCCCAAACCCAACTGGCGATTCAACTACGACGGTTTGTCCAAATTGCCTCTGCTCAAACCCTATATCAAAACCCTTACCATGAGCCATTCTTACCGTTCCACATTTAATATTGCATCCTATACCACCAACCAGTTTTATGTTGACGATGGCAAGGGCAACTCCACACTGCGCGACCTGAAAGGAAACTACCTGCCAAGACGAGAGATTCAGGTGGTTACCATTACGGAATCACTTGCTCCTTTTGTTGGTTTTGATGCTACCCTTCAAAACAGCATGCTCGTGAAGGTAGAACTCAAACGCGACCGAACAATCTCACTGAGCATGGCAAACAGCCAGGTAACTGAACTCTCCACCAATGAAATTCAAACCAGCCTGGGATATAATTTCAAGGATGTGATTCCACCCTTTGCCAAACGCCTGAACCTGACCTTAAAAAGCGATCTTAAACTCCGCTGCGATGTGTCTTTCAGGCGCAACAAAACCGTGATCCGTCAGGTAGAAACCGCCATCAATGAAATCACTGCAGGTCAAAACCAATTAACCATCCGACTGAACGCCGATTACATCATTAATTCAAGGCTAAACCTCAGGATGTTTCATGAAAGAAATGTAACCACCCCAAGGGTCACCACCAGCTTCCCAACAAGCAATGTGCGCACCGGTATTCAACTCCAGTTTACCATTGCACAGTAATGGCATAAAAATTTACCTTTGCATCCAGAAAAACATCAGCTCCATGACATTCCCAGAAAATCTCCGCTACTCCAAAGACCATGAATGGATTAAAACAGAAGGTAACCATGCTTACATAGGCATCACCGATTTTGCCCAGGGAGAACTGGGAGATGTGGTGTATGTTGACATCAACAGCATGGGAGAAACACTTGAAAAAGAAGCCGTGTTTGGTACAGTAGAAGCAGTAAAAACCGTGTCCGATTTGTTTATGCCCGTTTCCGGTAAAGTACTTGAAATAAACCCGGGGCTTGAAGGTGCACCCGAAAAAGTAAACAGTGACCCATACGGAGAAGGTTGGATGATTAAAATCGAACTAAGTCATCCCTCTGAAGTTGAATCCCTGATGGATGCTGCTGCCTACAAAACTTTCCTCGGACATTGATTCATCTTTTAAAACAATACTACAGGCCCATTCTCTGGGCCTTTTTTATTGCCCTTCTTTGCGGAATGCCCGGAAAAAGCATTCCTCATGTTTCCTGGCTCGAACTGCTCTCATTTGATAAATTCGTGCACGCCTCTTTGTTTTTTGTACTCATCATCCTCATCAAAAAAGCCGATAAGGGAAACAAAAAACGGCTGCTTGTTTTTACTGCTGTTTGTATTGCATACGGCGGTTTCCTCGAACTTATGCAGGCCTGCTGGTTTACCGATCGCAGCGCAGATTGGATGGACTTTACAGCCAATACCTTCGGTTGCTTTTCAGGGCTGCTCGCAGCGAACAAATCATCCTAAATTTTTTTACTACTTTCAACACCACAAAACAAACATGAGCAACCGACATACATTCGATTCCTGTACGGTAGATCAGGTGATGGTTGAAGAACGATGTGCGCGCTTTCAGACGCGAAGCATAAAAAAATCATCCAAGATGCATGGCCTTCATTTGGCACTCAACATGATTGACCTCACCACCCTCGAAGGAAGAGATACACCCGGAAAAGTGAAACAACTCTGCTACAAAGCAGCACACATGCACGATGCCTTTGCCGGACTCCCCTCTGTGGCTGCCGTTTGCGTATATCCTTCCATGGTAAAAACAGCAAGAACATCCCTGGGTGAATCCAATATCCGGGTAGCCTCTGTATCTACCGCCTTTCCCTCAGGACAGGCACCATGGAGCACCAAAAAAGACGATACCCTGTTTGCCATTGATCAGGGTGCAAACGAAATAGACATGGTCATATCGAGAGGTGAATTTCTGCGCGGCAATTATGCTTTTGTGTTCGATGAAATTGCCTCCGTCAAATCTCTCTGCGGCGAGGTCTTGCTCAAAGTAATTTTTGAAACCGGAGAATTGTCCACACTCGACAATGTGCGGCATGCCAGCGACCTTGCCATTGCAGCCGGTGCCGACTTCATCAAAACCTCTACCGGAAAAATTTCTCCCGCTGCCACCATGCCCGTTACCTATGTAATGATTGAAGCCGTGCGCGACCATTACCTCAAAACCGGTCGCATGGTAGGCATCAAGCCTGCCGGAGGAATATCTACAGCAAAATCTGCCTTGCAATACCTCGTGATGGTAAAAGAAATGCTCGGAGAAGCATGGCTGAGCAACCAATGGTTTCGCTTTGGCGCATCCAGCCTGGCAAATGATCTCCTGATGCAAATCATGAAAGAACAAACAGGCGTTTATCAGGGTTCAGATTATTTTTCGAAAGACTGACCATGCCAAGACAATTACTGCTTCCCTCACATACCTGCCTCCTTACTTTTGCCTCTTCCGATCAAAAAATTTGGAGCCTTGCAGAGGATGCTCTTGATTTGCTTCAGCTTTTCCGAAAACAACTGGCTTCTGTTTCCGAAACACTGGCCTTTGCAATCGTTCCGGGTACAGCAGTTTTTATTGTTTCCTTCGGCGATGAAGAGGTGCTTTTTAAGTACTTTAAGAATGAAGGGAAATTTCCGGAAGAGAACGAAACCCTCGAAGGCATTCGCGCCCTGAACAAACAGCTTTCTGCTCAACAATTCAATGTGTTCGACAGGCAGCTCTATAAATTACTCACAGGACTTTTTACACCGGAAAAATCACGCAAAATCCAACTCACTTGCAAAACACTTTCAGATGATACCGAGACGCGTCACGAGATCATCCGTATCCATCATCTCCCCGTGATTAACCATTGCTGTGCATCTCCGGCCAACTGGAAATTCTCTTCCTACCAGGCTGTGCTCTCCGATGCACCAACTGCCCTCCAACGCGACAAAGTTCTTTCCCTTTTTGGTACCCGCGAAAATTTTTCATCCGCTCACTCGGCAGTCGCCGACCAAACCTATTCTGCATGAAGAAAAAAGAAAAATCACCAAGCATTCCCACCTTTCGTTTTGCCGGCGAATGGACCTATGCACCGGCACCCGAAGACACCGGACACATAAAAATTCAAGATAAAAACCAGTTGTTTATCAACGGTAAAATGACTGCTCCCAAAAGCGGGAAGTACTTTAACACCATCAATCCTGCCAATGAAAAAGTGCTTGCATCTGTTGCACAGGCAGGCATTGCCGATGTGGACAATGCGGTGAAAGCAGCCCGTAAAGCGTATGACAAGGTGTGGAGCAGAATGCCTGCACGCGAGCGTGGAAAATACCTGTATCGCATCGCCCGCATGATTCAGGAAAGATCCAGAGAGCTGGCAGTGATTGAATCCATGAACGGCGGAAAACCCATCCGGGAAAGTCGCGACATAGACATTCCCCTTGCTGCAAATCATTTCTTCTATTATGCCGGTTGGGCCGATAAGCTGGAATACGCCTTCCCCAACCGCAAACCCACACCTATTGGTGTGGCCGGGCAAATTATTCCCTGGAACTTTCCACTGCTCATGGCGGCATGGAAAATTGCACCCGCTTTGGCATGTGGCAATACCGTGGTACTGAAGCCTGCAGAAACCACTCCGCTTACCGCACTAAAACTCGCTGAAATCATACTTGAATCGGGACTTCCCGAAGGGGTGGTAAACATCATCACCGGAGATGGTTCAACGGGAGCAGCCATTGTCAATCATCCGGGTATAGATAAAATTGCCTTTACCGGATCTACCGAAGTAGGAAAAATAATCCAGCGCAGCATCGCCGGAACAAACAAAAGATTAACGCTCGAACTGGGAGGAAAAGCCGCCAACATCATCTTCGAAGATGCACCCATCAACCAGGCAGTAGAAGGCATCATCAACGGAATATTTTTCAATCAAGGTCATGTTTGCTGCGCCGGAAGCCGTCTCTTTGTGCAAGAAAGCGTGGCCGAAGAAGTGATACAAAAACTCAAACTCAGAATGGAAACGCTGGTGGTGGGCGACCCGCTCGATAAAAACACTGATATCGGCGCCATCAATAGCAAAGCCCAACTCAATACCATACAGAGCTACCTTTCTATTGGAACCAAGGAAGGTGCAGAAATGTATCAAAGCAACTGCTCTATACCCTCTAAAGGATTTTTCTGCAAACCCACTCTCTTTCTGCATACATCGCAAAGTCATCGCATCGTACAGGAAGAAATTTTTGGTCCCGTCCTGGCCATTCAAACCTTCCGAACCATTGAAGAAGTGATTGAAAAAGCCAATAACATTCCCTATGGATTAAGTGCGGGTGTATGGACAGACAAAGGCGCAAAAATTTTCAATCTCACCACCAAACTAAGGGCAGGAGTAGTGTGGGCAAATACCTACAACAAATTCGACCCCCTGAGTCCTTTCGGAGGCTACAAAGAAAGCGGCTTTGGCAGAGAAGGCGGATTACATGGATTACATGCATACATCAATCTATAACCACATCACATGGCAAGGACAGAAATACTTAAAACATATAAAATATACATTGGTGGTGCTTTCCCTCGCACTGAATCAGGAAGATACTACCCGCTTAAAAACGGCAATCAACTGATTGCAAACATGTGCCTTTCTTCCAGAAAAGATTTTAGAAATGCCGTGGTAGCAGCTAGAGCGGCCTTCGCAGGCTGGAGCAGTAAATCTGCCTTTAACCGAAGTCAGATTCTGTATCGCATCGCAGAACTTATGGAAGGAAGAAAGATGCAATTTATTCTGGAATTACAACAGCAGGGACAAACTGCTGCTGCAGCAAAGCTTGAGGTAGATACGGCTATCGATCGTTGGGTGTATTATGCCGGCTGGTGCGACAAATACCAGCAACTTTTTTCATCTGTAAATCCTGTCTCATCTCCACACTTTAACTTCTCGGTGTATGAACCCACGGGCGTGGTGGCTGTTATCGCTCCCGAACAAAGTGGATTGCTCGGACTGGTAACCTGTCTTGCTCCTATCATTGCCGGCGGAAACACATGTGTGGTGCTCGCTTCTGAAATGATGCCTCTTTGTGCCATCACCCTCGCTGAAGTTATCCATGCATCTGATGTTCCGGGTGGAGTGGTCAATATCCTCACCGGAAAAAAAGAAGAACTCCTTACACACATGGCATCACACATGGATGTGAATGCAATGCTTATTATTCGGGGCAAAAAAACAGACCATGCAAAAGCAGCTGAATTATCGGCAGGAAATGTAAAGCGACTGTTTTGCCATGATGAGTCCATCGTAAAAACCGCAGAAAATCCTTACCTCATTCTCGATTTTCAGGAACTGAAAACAACCGGGCACCCCATCGAAAACCTGGGGGGATCGGGTGGTATCAACTACAGATTCATCGCGCGGTCCCGGCACAGCCGGGCGGGCTTTCCGCTCAAACTTTTGTGCCCGGCAAAAAAGTAAACGCTGCAATCCCTAACGCAGAAATTTGCATGTTTTTTAATCATTCTACTGCTAAATTGAAAGCCCGTTTCAATAAAAAATTCCTCATAGAAAATTCTTTCTTTAGATATAAACAGGCTTTATTCAGCATTGGTTTAGGATGACTGAAAAACCTGTTTATGAGTATGCTTGAGTGAAGACTTTGACATTGTGAAGCGGTGATTTTAGAACAAATAAAATTCTTTATGTATCATCTGATCAACTCATCAAAAGCACATATTTTATCATTGGAAACATAGGAGATTTATGGTGAATAAATTTACCAAAGCTGTTTCATCCCTAAATTAGTTAGACAATATTCCGGGAATAGAAAAAAGATATGCATCCTGCCTTTTCAGCAAAAACCGGAACGGCTTCAGTTTCCTATGGTACACAAGGAAAAATTACTTTTTCAAGGATGAAAGAAGTTGCGAAAAAAAATTCACTGATTACATAAATATTTTTCTCGCCTGGTTTAATTTGCCCGGAATCAGTTGATCATTGTTTCAATCCTCAACGATAGATGCATATAAAGCAAGTGAGAAAATTGAGACAACTCTATTCCCATGCTTGAAAATTCTTGCAAAGAAGAGGTGTCTTTTTGCATTGGCAAAAAAATCCGATGAGAGAAATGCCTACTGTGCCACCCATCCTCCATCAACAGCAATGGCTTGTCCGGTGATGAATGAGGCACCCTCCGAGCAAAGAAAAATAACCGTCTCTGCAATCTCTTCAGGTTTTCCCAAACGCCCGAGGGGTTCACCCGCTTTTAACTGTTCGATGGCCTGTGCATTGCCTCCGGTAAAACGATCAATCATTGGTGTATGAATCACACCCGGACAAACCGCATTCACCCTGATGTTTTGCTTGGCATAATCCAGGGCCGCATTTTTTGTTAAACCTATCACTCCATGCTTGGAAGCCACATAAGCCGGAACGCCTGCAAAGCCAACCAATCCTGCAATAGAGGAATTATTTACGATACTTCCTCCACCTGCTTTGAGCATCTCAGGAATCTGGTATTTCATGCAATACCATACCCCTTTCAGATTGATGGATATGGTTTTGTCCCAGTTCTCATTTGTGCAATCGGTTACTGGTGCCGGCGTACCTTCAATCCCTGCATTGTTGAATGCAAAATCCAGTCTGCCATATTTTGCAACTGCAGAAGAGACCAGGTTTTTTACATCCGATTCTAGCGACACATCGCAGGAAACAAAAAAGGCCTCCCCTCCTGCAGCGCGAATGATTTTTTCTGTGTCCTCGTCTGTTTTGTGATCTGCCAACACAACTTTTGCTCCCCTACGGGCAAATGCAATGGCAGCGGCTCTGCCAATGCCGAATGTACTCCCTGTTACCAGGGCTACTTTGTTTGAAAAATTGGGTTCCATGAGGTATCTTTTTAATTTGATTTTGTTGTTTCCGGTGTCCTTTCAGCTTAATTCTCTTCAAATTTAATGAGATTATGATGGCCTCATCATCTTTTAACATTCCTTGCCATGCATTCACTAATCGGTGTTTCTATAGCATGTAGCAAGTAGGTGTTCATGCATGATTCTCACTTTGATCCATACATTTGTTCCATCAGCAGGATGAACATAAAAACCAATCAAAGGAATTCAACCCAAAGAAGAAACCGCTTTTTTGCCTGTGTGGCTGTCTTCATTCTCCATTTTATGTCCGGAGTATCCGCACAGGTGCTCATCCACCAAGGAGCATATGCCTCCGGAAAAGTACTTTATAACTGGGATGGAAAATTCCTTCGCAGTGGTGCTTACCAAAGCGGAAAAATCATTTGTAACTGGGACGGACGACTCATCAGGGATGGAGAGTATCGTTCAGGAAAAGCCATGTATAATTGGGATGGAAAAGTTCTCAGACAAGGGGAATATACCTCCGGTGATGCCCTTTACAACCTCGACGGAATGGTGATCAGGCAAGGCATGTACGCCTCCGGCAAAGCCCTGTATAACCTGCACAACCAAGTACTCAAACAAGGGCAATATCCCTCAGGAGAGGGTTTGTATTACATCGACGGAAAAATTCCTTTTGCTATTTTGATTTTTATTGCTGAATAAAAAGAACGCACAAGACAAAAAATTTCTTCTAATAGAAGAATACACTGATACATTAAAAACGCATGGCGTACTGAATGGCAAAGGTGCGCATGGGCTGTATGTCTGCCGGTCTTCCCATCATTTCAATATTAAACACATTGTTTACAATCAGGGATATTTTTGAACCGGGTTTCATCTCAAACGCCATTCGTGCATCGCAAATGGTTTTCCCTGTGTTGTGAATGTTTCTGTATTCCGCAAGTCCGGGTACGATAAATAAATTGCTTTGTACACCCGGAATCAATGCCCCGAGGATGTCTTGCTGAAAAGCAATATCAATATTTTGCATGTATGACATATACCGCACACTCCAACCCAGGCTAAAGCGCCCGTAGTCGAGCTGGAGATCACCCTTAAACATATGCCGGTTGCGGTATTTGAGTACCTGGGAGCTGTCGGTACCCGTGAGAACATAACTGCTGTCGGCGTTGAGCGACCTGCCATCGGTGAGTGTATATCCAAGCATGGCAGTCATTCCCACTTGTCTTATTTTGCCTCCTGCATTCAAAGAAACATCGATGCCTCTGATCATGGTTTTACCCACATTTCGGGAAGTAAAACCTGCATATCTCAGCTTTTGTGAGATATTGGGCTTTTTAATGGAGTCGGGTACATAGTAATCAAAGATATATTCAATGGTGTTTTGAAATTCACTGTAAAAAAAAGCGGCATCGGCATATCCGTAGAGTTTTCCAATTTTAAATCCCTGCTTGATGCCGAGCTCGGCATTGTAGCCATACTCGGGCAGCAGGTCCCTGTTCGGAAAAACGGTTAAACCACCCACACTGGTAGAGACAAATTTTTCTGCCACACTCGGATAGCGATAACCCTGACCGATGCTTCCTCTGAGATAGGAGGATTCAAATACCTGCCAGGTAATGCCCAGGCGTCCCACAGGCATAAAGGGAGTATTTAGTTTGGGTATATTTCTTCCTATAGAAGGCAATTCTATTGAAGGACGGTTGGCAATTCCATTGAGTTCAAAATATTCTGCCCTGGCCCCCAGCGAAAGTGAAAGTGGCCCAATGTCTTTGTTCAATTGAAAGAAAAAGGCAGCATTGCTGCCCGTGTGGTTTCCAAAGAGGGAATCGGACTTGATCCTGTTGCTAATGTAAACCAATCCTGCATTCAGCACCCAGTCCTGCAAAAAAGTATGTCGCAGTACATACTCACTGTACAATACATCTGAACGCGAATCCTGTTTGGTATCATTCAGATTGTTGGTTACATAATACCTCGACCTGAGGGTATGCTTGGTGCGGGAGCCGGAATACCAGTTCACCCATGGATCAACATTTACCCGATAAGTAATGTAATTGCTAAGGGTACCCGGCAAGGGCTTCAGTGCTCCTGAGTCTTTGTTCTGCCAGAGAATGAACAAGGCGCCTCCGGTGCGTTGCGCATTTCCGTTGATACCTGCAGAAAGTCCTTTTATTTTTTGAAAGTTGTATCGGGTATTGAGGTTAAACCTGATACGCTGTTCTTTTTCTCCCATCCGATATCCTTCGTCATTGAAGTAATTGGCTCCTGCAACTATTTCAAACTGCTTGATTTTCCGGGCATGATAAAAATTCAATCCCGAGTAAGTGGGATTGGCATTTCCCCACCATTTCAGCGCGCCTCTCATGGGATTATCATAAACGCCTGAGTAAAGTGTGAGCCTTGTTTCCGGTTTTTCTTTTGCATAACCGGTTCGCACATTGATTACTCCATTGAGTGCCGAAGAACCATACATGGCAGAGCCTGCACCTTTCATCACTTCCACCTGTTCGATATTTTCAACGGGTAAAAAATTAAACTTGATGTCAGAGGCATCGCCAGCCAACAGAGGCATGTCATCAACCAACAACATCACCCTGCTGCCTGCTCCGTAACTGAATCCGCTCTGTCCGCGCATACTCACTTGTCCATCGGTGACGCTCACCCCGGGCACCTGATCAATAATGGTCTCCAGATTGACGGTGTTTTTATTTTCAATAAGCGCCGGTTTAATCAGCTGAATACTTACAGGAACCTTGGCGATGTTCTGCTCATAACGGGAGGAACTGATAATAACCTCATCAAGCTGACGCGGAGAGGAACTCAGGTAAATCATTATTCTGGAATCAGGTGAAGCAAGATTCGCCTGGTAAGGGAGGAAGCCCGGAGCCTTTACTGTGAGACTCACAGGAAACTCGCTGATGCTGAAGGCAACCTTGCCATTTACATCACTGGCAGCTGTTTGCCTGCCACAGCTTACGAGGGCTCCAATCACACTGGTACTGTCGCCTGCATCCCACACCTGAATGACAACTTTTTGCGCTTGCAAAGGCATGTAAGAAATTACCAGCGCAAAAAGCAAAGCAAAAAAAACTATCTTTCCATTCATTGTCATAATATCAGTTGCTAAATTGATAAAAAAAAGTGACAGACAACTTGAGGGATATCTTATATTTGGCAATTGTATGAATGTATGGTACAGGCTGGCAGGCTTCATTCTGCGTAACCGCCTCCCTGTTTTGGGAGTGGTGGCCCTGCTTACCCTAATCATGGGATATTTTGCTGCCCAGGTTCGTATTACCTACGAATTTGCCAAACTCCTTCCTGACGACGACTCCACCCTGGTAGCCTACAACCGATTTAAAAAACAATTCGGAGAGGATGGCGCGGTGATGGTAATAGGAATTGAAGATTCCGGATTTTTCAAACTTCGTAAGTTCAATGATTGGTGTGAATTGGGCAAGAGCATCAACAACATCAAAGGCATCCAGGAAGTGCTCTCTATTGGCAGAATAAGTACATTGCATGTAAACGATAGCCTGAACAAGTTTGAGTTGAAACCCCTCTTCCCCGAGTTTGTTCCCTCTCAGCAAGTGCTCGATTCCCTGAGCAAGGAGGTATACAGACTGCCGTTTTATGAAGGATTTATATATTCCAAAGACCATCGTTCACACCTGATGGCCATCACCTTTACCCGGGAGATGCTCAACAGCCGCAACCGCCTCTCGATGGTAGACTCCATCAAGATTTTAGCGAAACAGTTTGAAAGCAAACACAACCTTGTCCTGCATTACTCAGGCTTGCCATATATACGCACTGTGCTGGCCAGAAAAATCGCCTCCGAGATGACCATGTTTCTGGGCTTGGCTGTATTGGTAACTGCACTTATTCTGCTGCTGTTTTTCCGCAGCGCAACGCCGGTTGTTTTCTCTTTGCTAATCGTCATCATCGGCGTGGTTTGGTCATTTGGCTGCATTGTTCTGTTCGGATACAAAATCACCGTCCTGTCCGGTCTCATTCCACCCCTCATCATCGTGATAGGGATTCCCAACTGCATCCTCATGCTCAACAAATATCACCAGGAGTACAGCATGCATGGAAACCAGGCCAGATCACTCACGCGCATGGTGGGCAAAATAGGAGTCTCCACCTTCTTTGCCAATGTAACAACCTCTATTGGCTTTGCCGTTTTTTGTTTTACAAAATCCTCTATTCTGGTTGAATTCGGACTGGTGGCATCCATCAATGTAATGGCCACCTATGCAGTGTCTCTCCTGCTTATTCCCGTTATCTTCAGTTACCTCCCGCCACCTTCGGTAAAACAAATCAGGCATGTGGAAAACCCAATGATTACGGGACTTCTGAAAAACATCGACTGGTGGGTGCATCATCACCGCAAACTCATTTATGGGATCACCCTTTTGTTGGTGGCAATCTCTGTAGTGGGCATATCCAGGATCAGAGCAGAAGGTTTTGTTGTATATGATTTGCCCTCCGATCATCCTATCTACACTGACCTGAGATTTTTTGAAAAAAACTATGCCGGTGTGCTGCCCTTCGAGATTGGTATCGATACCAAAAAGAAAGGGGGGGCTTTCAAACTCAAAACCCTCTACAAAATCAATCGCCTGCAGAAAATTTTTCTGCGTTATCCGGAGTTCTCCAAACCTTTATCGGGTGTTGAAGCCGTGAAGTTTGCTAACCAGGCGCTCAATGAAGGCGATCCAAAACATTATCTTCTGCCTCCTGCCAGCGAGGTGGCTCACATCGGCTCTCTGGTTTCCGGTACAGGAAAAAAGCTAAGTACCTTTAAAGCTTTTGTTGACAGCAGCAAACAAATAACCAGGGTCAATGTGCAGATTGCTGATGTGGGCTCCATCAAAATGAAAAAACTCCTTCGGGATATCCGGCCTGCTGTAGATTCCATCTTTGATCCGAAAGAATACAATGTTTCGCTCACCGGAAATTGTGTGATGTTCCTTAAAGGAAATGATTACCTCGTAAAAAATTTGTTAGAAAGTGTATTCTTTGCTGTGATCCTGATTGCGATTGTGATGTTTACTCTTTTTACCTCCTTTCGCATGGTGGTGATCAGCCTTCTGCCAAGCATGATACCCCTGCTGATAACAGCCGGATTCATCGGCTACTGGGGCATTCCCCTGAAACCATCCACCATTTTGGTTTTTAGTATCGCCTTTGGCATCGCATCAGATGGCAATATGTATTTCCTTACCAAGTACCGACAGGAATACAGACTGCAACACTACAGCATTTCTAAAACGGTGAGCAAAACACTGGGAGAAACAGGTGTGAGCATGATTTATACTGCCATCATCCTGTTTTTCGGCTTCGGTATTTTTATGGCCTCCGGCTTCGGCGGCACAGCTGCACTCGGATTACTTATCTCCATCACCCTGCTAATCTCTTATGCGTCGAACCTGATACTCCTTCCATGTTTTCTGTTGTCGCTTGAAAAACGACTCATTACAAGAGCTTTTATCGAAGAACCATTGATTGAGTTCTGGGCCGAAGAGGAAGACATTGCCCTGGATGAACTCAAGGTGAAACAGCCCGAAAAATAATTTCTATCTTTGAACCTCAGCAGTTTGCAATGAAAGGTATCATTCTTGCCGGTGGCAGCGGAACACGCCTGCACCCCCTCACCTTGGCCGTGAGCAAACAACTCATGCCGGTGTATGACAAACCCATGATTTACTATCCCTTGTCTGTGCTAATGATGGCCGGAATAAGAGAGGTACTGATTATCTCTACGCCACATGATTTACCCCATTTTGAAAGGCTATTGGGGGACGGAAGCCGCATTGGTTGTTCGTTCTCTTATGCTGTTCAGGAAGTGCCTAACGGACTTGCACAGGCATTTGTGATAGGTAAATCATTCATCGGAAACGACAAGGTATCACTCATCCTGGGTGACAATATTTTTTATGGCTCGGGCCTTGGCAGACTGCTGCAAGGCTTTCATAATCCCGACGGAGGAGTGGTGTTTGCTTACCATGTTTCAGATCCGGAACGATACGGCGTGGTGGAATTCGATGCAGCGAATAAAGTTTTGTCCATCGAAGAAAAACCTGCCAAACCAAAATCGAATTATGCTGTACCCGGACTGTATTTTTACGACAACGAAGTGGTGAGCATCGCCGAAAATCTAAAGCCATCTCCAAGAGGTGAATATGAAATTACCGATGTAAACAAAGAATATCTCAATCGCGGAAAACTTAAGGTGGGCATCCTTGATCGTGGAACCGCCTGGCTCGATACGGGTACCTTTGCATCATTGATGCAGGCAGGACAGTTTGTTCAGGTAATAGAAGAAAGGCAAGGTTTAAAAATTGGATGTATAGAGGAAGTGGCATACCGTATGGGATACATTGATAAAACCCAATTGCATGAAATTGCCAAACCGCTTACCAAGAGCGGATATGGCAATTATTTACTCACATTGTAAACACATTTACCAATTGTTATGGCAAAAATATTAGTAACAGGAGGAGCAGGATTCATTCCCAGTTGTTTGGCCGAAAAGCTGGCTGAAAAAAAAGAGAATTCAGTCGTATTGGTAGATAATTTTATCACAGGTTTTGCTTCCAAAATACCTGTATCACCCAATAACAACATTCGTTTCATCAAAGCAGATGTAAATAATTACGAAGATCTCTCCGGCATCTTTTTCGCTTACCAGTTCGATTATGTTTTTCATTATGCTGCTTTGGTTGGTGTGAAGCGAACCCTCGAAAATCCGGTCATGGTTCTACATGATATTACCGGCATTCGCAACATCCTGCAATTGTCTAAAAATACAGGTGTTAAAAGAGTATATTATTCGTCTTCCTCAGAGGTGTATGGCGAACCTGTTGAGTTTCCTCAAAATGAGCATACCACTCCCTTGAATTCCCGATTACCTTATGCCATCGTAAAAAATGTGGGAGAAGCTTTCCTGCGCAGTTACTATCAGGAATTCGGTTTAGAATACACCATCTTCCGTTTCTTCAATACCTACGGGCCAAAACAATCAAAGGATTTTGTGGTCTCCAAATTTATTTTCGCTGCCCTCAAAGACAAGCCCATCACCATCTATGGCGATGGAAGTCAAACCCGCACCTTTTGCTACATCGACGACAATATTGAGGCTACAACCAACGCCTTTTATCACAATGCCTACATCAACGATGTTGTAAATGTGGGTGGTGAAGATGAAATCACCATTCTCGAGCTTGCACAAACCATTATCAGACTCACCAAAAGCAGTTCAAAAATCAAGCATCTGGCCCCATTGGCAGAAGGAGATATGACGCGTCGTAAACCGGATGTGACAAAAATGAAACAACTCCTCCAGCGACCAATGCTTAGCCTTGACAAAGGTCTGATGAAGGTGATTAAAAACCATGCACAAATCCGCTGATTGTGGATATCGGTTTGTTTCAGGAACACCTTGAAAAATCTATTGCTGAGATCTGTTTAGCAGAAGGAAGCAAAAAGCCGGAGCATTTATATGCCCCGGTTTCCTACATCCTTTCACTGGGTGGAAAACGCGTGCGTCCCCTGCTCACACTCATGGCATGCGACTTGTTTGGCGGCGATTACCATGAAGCCACTTCCGCAGCCATTGCCATTGAAGTTTTTCATAATTTCAGTTTGCTGCACGACGACATCATGGACAATGCCCCGCTAAGACGAGGAAAACCTACCGTGCATGAAAAATGGAACATTCCCATCGCTATTTTATCCGGGGATGCCATGCTTGTGAGAGCCTATCAATTCCTGGATCACTACAAGGGAGAAACCGGAGACAAACTCAGAAAACTATTTTCGACCACAGCCCTGCAGGTGTGCGAAGGGCAACAACTCGACATGGATTTTGAAACTGAACACACCGTGACACAGGCTCGCTACCTGCAAATGATTTCTCAAAAAACAGCGGTGTTGCTGGGAGCATCCATGCAGATGGGAGCCATTGTAGCTAAAGGATCAGATGTAGATGCAACACATGTATATGAATTTGGCAGACAACTGGGCGTTGCTTTTCAGTTACAGGATGATTACCTCGACTTGTATGGCCAACACGATTCATTTGGTAAAAAACCGGGAGGTGACATCATCGCCAATAAAAAAACTTTCATGGTGATCAAGGCCATCGAAATGGCCAACCGTTACATGAAAGAAGAGCTGGAACAATGGATGAATCACCCAACAACTGACCCGGATGAAAAGGTAAATGCCGTTAAAAACATATTTGATTTTCTAAAAATACCCGATCACACCCAAAATAAAATACAATCTCATTCGGAGCAAGCACTTAAACATTTAAAACTGATCAAGGCTCCCAAAGAAAAAAAACAAATCCTTGAAGAGTTTGCTGAAAATCTGATGAACAGAATAAAGTAAAAACAAACTCTTTTAGAAAACTATTTCATTTTTTAATTCAGCAAATACTATTCAATCCACATGCTGCTGAACGCAGACAAAACAGCGTATCAACTGATACATCCAATTTTTTAATGATTGATAGATGATATCAATGAAATTCCAATATAAAAATGTCATTTGTAAAGAAGCTTCTAAATAAATAATGATGCTCCCAGGCTGACATCGAAAGTTGTAAAGAAAAATGTTTATCCTTATTCTTGGTAGAAACTATTTCCTGTTTATTGAGGAGTGATGTGTAAAGCAATCAAGCAGCCTTGAGTTTACTCAGCACCGACTGTGTGAGTTTTTCATTGGCATAGGAATAGCTTACCTTAAACACTTTTTCTTTGGTGTTTGGCAATTCAAACATGGCATCGGTAAGTATGGCTTCACATATAGAGCGCAAACCCCTTGCCCCCAGTTTAAATTGCATGGCTTTTTCGATGATGAGATCCAATGCTTCCTTGTCAAATTTGAGTTGCACGCCATCCATTTCAAACAGCCGAATGTATTGCTTCACCAATGCATTTTTAGGTTCGGTAAGAATCTGACGAAGCATGCTTTCATCCAAAGGTTGAAGATAAGCCACCACTGGCAACCTGCCAATCAATTCGGGAATCAGACCGAAAGCTTTAAGATCGGGAGCAGAAACATATTGCAACAAACTGGTTTCATCGTGCTGTTCTCTTTTTGCGGATTTAAAACCAATGGCACCTGTATTCAATCTTCTGGCAATTTTCTTTTCGATCCCATCGAAAGCACCGCCGCAAATAAAGAGTATATTTCGGGTATCAACCTGAATCATTTTGGCTTCAGGGTGTTTCCTGCCTCCTTGGGGTGGAACATTTACAGTGGTGCCTTCGAGGATTTTCAGCAAGGCTTGCTGCACACCTTCTCCCGACACATCGCGGGTGATGGAAGGATTGTCACTTTTGCGGGCAATTTTATCTATCTCATCAATAAATACAATCCCTTTTTCTGCTGCCTGAACATCGTAATTGGCTGCCTGGAGCAATCGTGTGAGAATACTCTCTACATCTTCTCCTACATATCCGGCTTCTGTAAGCACTGTTGCATCGGCAATACAAAAAGGCACATTCAGCAATTTTGCAATGGTGCGTGCCAAAAGAGTTTTTCCTGTGCCGGTTTCACCTACCAGGATGATGTTGGATTTTTCCAGTTCAATATCCTCTTTTTTTCCAGCTGTTCGCTGTCCTTCCTGAATCCGCTTGTAATGGTTGTACACCGCTACACTCAATGTACGCTTTGCAAAATCCTGACCGATGACATACTGATCCAGGAATGCCTTGATCTCGGTAGGAATCACCAGGGTGAATTTGGCATCTATTTTTCCGGGAAAAGTGTTGAGGTTTTTTTCCTCATTCAGAATAGCAGAAGCCTGCTCCACGCAATGGTTGCAAATATGGCCGTCGATGCCGGCAATAAGGATGGAAACTTCTTTTTTTTCTCTTCCGCAGAATGAACAGCGTGTAGCCTTACTCATCGGTAGGTATGCTTAGAAATAGAGAATTATTATCGTTTGGTGAGCACTTCGTCAATCATTCCGTAATCGCGTGCTTCTTCTGCAGTCATCCAGTAGTCACGATCACTGTCGGCCCATACCTTGTCGAATGGTTTTCCGGAATGCTGAGAAATAATCTCGTAAAGTTCTTTTTTGAGCTTCTGAATTTCCCTTGCGGTAATTTCAATGTCTGATGCTTGTCCTTGCGCACCACCCAGCGGCTGATGAATCATCACACGGGCGTGTTTCAGGGCTGACCTTTTGCCTTTGGCTCCGGCACACATCAGTACAGCACCCATAGAGGCTGCCATACCGGTGCAAATAGTAGCTACATCCGGCTCGATGTAATGCATGGTATCATAAATACCCAAGCCTGCATATACAGAACCTCCGGGTGAGTTCAGGTAAATCTGTATGTCTTTTCTGGGGTCGGTAGACTGTAAGAAAAGCAGTTGGGCCTGCACGATGTTCGCCACCTGGTCGTCGATGCCGGTTCCCAAAAAGATGATGCGATCCATCATCAGTCGGGAGAAAACATCCATTTGGCTCACATTCAGTTGCCTTTCTTCAAGAATGTAGGGCGTGAGTGAAGTTACCTGATGCCTGTGGTAGGAATCAAAGGTATTGCCGCTGATGCCCCTGCTGTGCACGGCAAACTTCCTGAAATCATTGTTGGTATCCATGGTTATGGTGTTTGTGTTTCGTAAAATTTTTCTTCGTCCATAAAGACGCTTGTTACCTGAAAATGTTTTTCAAAGGCATCAATTAACTTTTCTGTCACAATTTTGTCTGCAATCCCTTCAATCTCTTTTCGTTCACGCAGCGATTTGTTTACATATGCCTGAATGTTTTCTTCTTCAGGCATGCTACCCACATATTGTGTGTACTGAGAGATGTAAAAATTTCTGAGGTAATTTTTGAGGTCATCTGCTTCTACCTTAATCTCAAAACGATCGGTAAGTTTTTTCTCAATCAGTTTCCAGTGCAAATATTTTCTGTAGTTGTCAAAGTCGGCTTCGATCTCTTCACTGGTCATTGGTTTTTCGCTCACTGCAGCTATCCAGCGCTTTAAAAATGCTTCCGGCAAGGTCAATGGATTCTGTTCGATCAAAGTTTTCTGAATCTCATTATACAAGAGCGTATCCGAATCTTTTTTGTAGGTATCTTCTATCTGTCTGCGGATGCGGGTGCGAAATGCCTCTTCATTGTCCACTTCCTCACCAAAAACCTTGGCAAAAAATTCCGCATTCATCTCAGCAGGTTGCATGCGAGAGATAGCAGTAATTTTAACACGATAGGTATTTCCATGGGCAGCCAGCTCTTCGGGTTTTATCTTGAGCAATGCTGCACGATCTGTTTCATTGGCAGCAAGTTTTTGAATATCTGCCTCAATCACATCGTCTTTTTTCTTTCCCAGAAAGGCAGCAAGTGTTTCTTCGTCTTTGATCGATTCTATCCACAACGGACCATTCACAAAAACGCCTCCGGGTTTTACCTCGCCGTCTTCCTGCAGCTCAGTGATATCCGCATAAACAAGGTCGTTTTTTTCTATGGTTTCAGGATAAGAGATGCTGCCAAAGCGTTGTTTGAGTCTGTTGATCTGATTTTCAATCTGGTCATCACTTACTTGAATATAACGGCGCGTATATGATCCGCTACCGGTTTGCAATTCAAAGCTGGGAGCAAAGGCAATGTCAAATTTGTAGTCGAGTGTGGAGGGCGATTGCCAGTTGGGCAAGTCCTTGTCTTTGTCTTCATCGGAGGGTAGCGCGTTTCCCATCAGGTCAAACTGCTGTTCCTCAAAATAATCCTGTAATGAACGCTGAAGAATTCGAGTCACTTCTTCTGCCATCAGGGATTGTCCCACCATTTTTTTCACCATGCCTGCAGGAACCATGCCGGGGCGAAAACCGGGCATATTGGCTTTTTTGGCATAGGATTTTACTGCTTTTTCAAAAGGTTCTAAGTAGTCTGCAGGGTCGAGACTCACGGTGATGACTGCGTGCAGATCGTCTTGTTGTTGCTTGGTAATGTTCATGCTGCTTTATAAAATTGGGGGCGCAAAGGTAGCAATTATCAGGGGGTTTCAGATGCGGGTAACCCAGCCGTGCGAATCACTTACTGCTCCGCGCTTGATATCAATCAGGTGTTTCCCTAGCCTGGAGGCCACCGGTCTTTGGTCAAAGGGTGCAAGCACCATTTCCCTTTCTTTATACCCAATCACGGCTATATGACTCACGCCAACGGCTGTACCGGTTCCGAAGCATTCGTTGAGGCTTCCGTCATCAAATCTTTGCAGGATTTCATCCACCGAAATTTCTCTTACCTCCACAGGAATTCGAAGGTCATCGGCAATCTTAAGGAGGCTGTCGCGGGTGATGCCTGCCAGCTTGCTATGGCTCAGGGGAGGCGTAGTGAGCACACCATTAAACACAAACATAAGGTTCATGCTGCCCGATTCTTCCACATATTTGTTGTCCCGTGCATCGGTCCAGATGAGTTGGTGATACCCTTTTTGAATGGCCCGGCGGGTGGGGTAAAAAGAACCTCCGTAATTGCCTGCGGCTTTTGCAAAACCGGTTCCTCCTTCCGCTGAGCGCGAATATTCCGTTTCAATCATCACCTTGAGAGGTTCTGCATAGAAAGGTCCTGTGGGTGTGGTAAAAATGATGAGCCTGTAATTCTGTGAGGCCTTAACACCGATGGCTTCGTCGGTAGCAAAATATACCGGTCTTACATAAAGCGCCAGTTCGTCGCCGGAAGGAACAAAACCTTTGTCGATAGCAACCAGTTGTTTGATGCCTTCCACAAACAATTCCTGAGGGATAGGCGGCATGGCCATGCGTTCAGCCGACACATTCATGCGGGCTGCGTTGTCGGGGAGTCTGAAGAAGGTAACATCCCCATCCACGGTGCGATAGGCTTTGAGTCCTTCGAAGATGCTTTGGGCGTGATGAAGGGCAGAAAGAGAAGGGGCGATTTCAAACTTGCCATAGGGTTTGATCACGGGTTGCTGCCATTCTCCGGCAATACAATCCGCCACCAGCATGTGGTCGGAGAAAATTTTTCCGAAAACCAGGTGGTCAAAATCCACAGAAGGGAGTTTGGACTGGGTGGTTTTTTCGATGGTAAACTGCATAATTCTTGGCTAAACTAAGGCTATTTCGTGAAGCCCTGCAAGCAACTTATCAAAAAAAACATAAAGTCCTTAAAGCCACGATGATGAGGGCACATAGCCCGAACCTTTTTAACCTGTTTAGCCTTGTATATTCAAGTGCATTTGTTGCATCCCAAGCACTTTTTTCTCTTGCGACTAAAAGCGCACCTGTTCAGTTTCCCTCAATCATCTGAAAGAATGCCGTTGAGGGGCTCAAAGAAAGAGGAATAATGCTCAAAAAAGTTGATGAAAAACAGCCAAGCACATTCCATCTGCAAAGGCAGCACCATTCTTCCTCAAAACTTCTGAAAGAGCTGGAAATTGGGGAATGGCAATGGGCTTGAACTCAAATCAGACACAATGCCGGTAAATCCCAACTGAAAGGAAGTTCTGTCATTTAAGCCGAAACGAAAACCGGGAGAGACAAATCCAAAAGATTGAATGGGCAGGATAAATGAATCTAATACAAATGCCACTTTGTTGGACACACGGGCATAGGCTGCAAACGAACACAACAAGGTGGAATTGTTTGTTGTATTAAAAGTGAGGAAGCCGGAGGGATCATTGTAACTCCCATAGCCCAGTGAAAAATTGATGTTATTTCTTTCATTGCCCAGGGTGAGTGCAGCAAAAGGAAGTAAAACCATAAATCGAGGTGCCAGCCATGAACCGCTGCCCAGCAATGCACCCAATCCCAGATGTACATCCTTTTGAAGCTTGATGGAATACTTTAGGTTAGCCACCAGAGGAAGCCCAATCCAAGTGGTAATCAAGCCCACACCGAAATTGTCGGCAAGGCCAATCTGAATATCTGGCCCAAGCAGACTCCATTTGATGTATCCCTCTCCTTTTTTGATGGGAAGACCATTGGTGGTGAAAAAATACCTGGAAGAAAATTGCAGAGGTGCCATGTATTCACCGGTTTCACTTAGCGCATCCTGTTTGATCTCCACCATCGATTGAATCTCGTGTCTTGGGATGTAAACCTCCCCAAGAACCTTTGTCTCTATCAGCACTTCCCGGGCATCTTCCTTTTTGATGGTACCTAAAAATACCGAACCATTTTGCTTGGTGATTTTGAACAATTTAGGAGTCGGAGAAGCCGTGTAATCATCTTTGGTTTGTGAGCGTAATGAGAGACCAGCAAGAATCAATAGAAGGGCAAAAGCGAGGTGTTTCATTGAGATATTTTTACCAAATGTAAAAAAAGACTATTTATATCCTTTGCAAATCAGAACATGAATTGCATTCGCTTTAATAAAAGAAACAAAACCATTCCGTCAGCCCAATAATCGGTAATTGGTTTGGCAGATTGATTTTGGTTTGTACATTTACAGAACAAAACAATCTCAAATGAAACACAAGTACTTCGTCCTTTCCTTCTTGTTGGCATGTGCCAACCTGGCCATGGCCATCATTCCCCGTGTTGATCATGTAGACATCCGCCCCGGGAAAAAACTTCAAACCAATCGTCCACGGCAATTCTCCACTCCACAAAACATGATGCTTCTCGACACATCCTTTCGCTGGTTCAATTATGGTGAAACCATGAGCAGCTACCAGCAGATGGTGAATGGAAATCTTGGAAGTGCTGTCAATTACAATTACCTGTTCCCGGATTCAACCATTTTAACCTATTACGGAATGGATCCTCAAACCAATACCCCTGTTTATGATGTCCCCTTTATACATAACATTGGTACTGTATTGGACATCAGCAGCCCGAAGTTCTATGATCCCTTCATTTACTATACGGACTCCATCATGAATTATTCAGCCTCCACCCAATACCGGGTTGATTCGGTTGCATTTATTTTTTCATATGTACAAGCCAATCCCAATATAACCGATTCTCTGATTTTTGAACTTGCCACCAATCTCAACACAACGCAACTTCCTACACTTCAATTTTCAGACAATGCCACAAGTACCTACTGGATGGACAATTACGGCAGTTCAACGGTTCAATTCAAGGAGCTTAAATATGCACAGGCAAATAATGTATTTGGAGCCATCGGTACCAACAAAAGAAGATATGCTGTTGCGCTAAACGGGTCGGTACTGACTGATACCCTTGCGAATGGTTTGAACATTGTTACTTTTTCTACTGCAAACCTTCCTGTGATGAATGCCGGAAGCAAATTTGTGATTTCCAATGTTAAGTTCAAACCCGGGTACACAGGATACAACCAAAACTGGCTGAGCGGAAATCCTGATACCCTCACCAATATGAATTACATGCTTTTTGGATCTTACGAAGAAGTGGCAGATACCTTCAATACTTATTACCCCGGTGATTTTAATTCCTCTCAGATTGTTCCAACAGCAGTTAGATATAATTATGCAGGAGGCTTCAACGGAAGATACATTCCTTCTTATGCATATGGTCCCGGCTTCGGCTTTGAGCATCATCTTTTCTACTACCGCATCAGTAAAAACACTGTAATCACAGGAGAAAAACCTGAACCCCTTGTGCAGGCAGAAGTGTTTCCGAATCCGGGCAACAATCGCTTTACTGTGAACTTCAGCGGACTCTCTTCAAAAAACACACGCCTCAGCCTGCGCGATCTGCAAGGACGCCTTGTTGAGCAGCGCAACATCCTCACCGCCGGTGGCGCCGCCAGGGAAGAATACAATGTAGAAAACCTTGCCAACGGAACCTATCTGCTCAGTATCGAACAGGAAGGAAAACCTGCACAAACCACACGCGTGATTGTGCAACACTGATAACGATAATTTTTTTTTGAAAGAAGGGAACCATCAGGTTCCCTTTTTTTATTCCTGCAACTTCTCCCAGTCTTCCATGTGCTGCATGATGTCTTTTTTTACCTGCTCATAAGCCGCATAAAAAGCTGCATCACCACCGGCAAAACCTTCTTCACCCATCTGTCTTTCCATCTCTGCCTGCCGCTGTTCCAGCAGGGCAATGGCTTCTTCCAGTTGCCTGATTTTATTTTTGTTTCCGGAGCTTTGATTCGCCCCGGATTTTTCTTTTTTGGGAGCAGGTTCTTCTTTGCTCGCCGGTGTTTTTACTCCAGCGAGTTGTAATTGTTCCAGGTTCTGTAATTTTCTGGCCTCTAAAAAGTCATGCACATCGCCGGGGAAAACCCTTACCCTGCCGCTGTCAAATTCAAAGACGCGGTTGGCGAGTCCCTGTAAAAAATGTCGGTCGTGAGAAACCAATACTACTGTTCCATTATAAGAAATAAGTGCCTGCTTCAGGGTCTCTTTGGAGGCAATATCCAAGTGGTTGGTGGGTTCATCGAGCACCAGCAGATTATTGGATACAAGAAGCAAACGACATAGCGAGAGTCGCGTTTTTTCTCCACCGCTCAGCACTTTTACTTTTTTATGAATGTCATCTCCTGAAAACAAAAATTGTCCGAGCAAGGCCCTTACACGGGTGCGAGCATCGCCAATGGCGGCCTCGTCGATGGTATCGAAGACCGTTTTTTCGGGATTGAGTGTTTCTGATTGGTTTTGTGCAAAATAGCCTGCCTGCACCTGGTGGCCCCATTCCATATCTCCTGTGTGCGAAAGTGCGCCCACCATGGTTTTAATGAGGGTAGATTTGCCTCTGCCGTTTTTACCTACAAAAGCAATCTTCTCTCCTCGCACAATTTCAAGGCTCACTTCTTTTAAAACAGGTTTTCCGGGATAGCCTGCCGAGAGGGCTTCACATCTCCAAACCACTTTGCCGGAATGTGGGGCAGGAGGAAATGAAAAACGGATGGCAATCTCTTCCCTTTCATCTATCTCCACCTTGTCCATGCGGTCGAGTTTCTTAATCAGGCTCTGTGCAAAAGAGGCTTTAGAAGCCTTGGCACGATAAGTATTGATGAGTTGCTGTGTATGCTCAATTACTTTTTGCTGGTTTTTAAATGCCCGCTCCTGTTGTTCTACCCGCTCCTGTCGCTGATTGAGGTACGCGGTGTAGGCAACGGGATAATCGTACACTGCAGCACTGGCTATTTCGATGGTGCGGCGGGTAACCTTGTCGAGCAAATCCCTGTCGTGGGAAATCAGCACCAGGGCACCTTCGTAATCACACAAAAAATCTTCCAGCCATTGTATTGATTCAAGGTCGAGGTGGTTGGTGGGTTCATCTAGCAGAAGCACTGAAGGCCGGCGAAGCAGGAGTTTGGCAAGTTCAATGCGCATGCGCCACCCTCCACTGAGGGAAGAGGTTGGTTTTGAAAAGTCCTCCCGGTCAAAGCCAAGTCCCAGCAGCACCTTTTCGGCTTGTCCGAACATGCCCTGTGCATCGGTGTATTGCAGGGAATGATTGAGGTCAGAAAGTCGCTGCACCAATTGCATGTAAGCAGGATCTTCATAATCACCTGTCCAGTCTGTGAGTTGTTGTGCCAGAGAATCAATCTCTTTTTCTACAGACAGTATTTCACTGAAAGCCTGTTGTGTTTCGTCCCAAATGCTTTGGGTATCTGTTAACCGCATTTCCTGTGGCAGATAACCCACCTTTACATCTTTGGCCATGGCCAAGGTGCCGGTAAAACTTTTCCATTCGCCTGCCAGAATTTTAAGCAGGGTAGATTTGCCCGCACCATTGCGGCCGGTGATGCCGATCTTGTCGTCGGGGCGAATCAAAAACGAAATGTCTTTGAAAAGGTCTCGGTCACCGAAACTTACGGTGAGTTGTTGAATAGATACCAAAATTTTGCGGCGCAAAAATGCAAATAAACCGCGAAAGCAGAGTCATCAAACATATAGCTTGCGCTGAAAAGCCATCATCGAAAAAATCATGGGAATGAAAACCCGTTCATTAAGTATCTGCTACCACTGCGTTTTTCCGTTTTGAATATCACTGAAATCAGGATATAAAACCTGTTAAACCTCATTGAAGAAAAACAAAACCGGGCAAATAGTGTTACATTTATAATGGAATAAGTTATTGGTTATGTCCATAGAATTGTATCATCAGGTTTGCGCAGAAGCAAGTAAAAATATTACGCATGCTTACAGTACATCATTTTCGCTTGGAATAAAACTGCTCAACAAACGCTATCATAGAGGCATCTATGGCATCTATGGGTTTGTGCGTTTTGCCGATGAGATTGTAGACACCTTTCATGGTCACGACAAGGAGGAACTGCTCAGGACTTTTGAAAATGATACCTGGCAGGCCATCCAAAAGGGGATCAGCCTGAATCCGGTGTTGCATGCTTTTCAGTGGACGGTGAATACTTACGGGATAGAAAAAGAACTGATTGAAACTTTTTTGGCCAGCATGAAGATGGATCTTGAAGGGCATACCTACACCCGGGAATCCTATAAAACCTATATCCTTGGCTCTGCCGAGGTGGTGGGCCTGATGTGCCTTCGGGTGTTTTGCGAAGGCAACTCAGCCCTGTATGATTCCCTCAGGGAACCTGCCATGAAGTTGGGATCGGCCTTTCAGAAAATCAATTTTCTGCGTGATTTTAAAGCGGATAGCCAGGAGCTTGGAAGGCTTTACTTTCCTGAACTCAGCGCAGCCTCGTTTACCGATGAAACCAAGGCACAGATTGAAGCCGATATTGCCACCGATTTTCATGATGGTTATCAGGGTATTCTCAAACTGCCAAAAGGCTCCAGGCTGGGGGTTTATCTGGCTTATGTGTATTACTACGCGCTTTTTAAAAAAATCACCTCACTTCCTGCAAGCACTATATCCAGTGAGCGTATCCGTATCCCCGATCACAAAAAATACCGCCTCATGCTCACTGCCGGCATAAGGCATGCCTTTAATCTTTTGTAAACATGGCCTTCATTAAAGCACTTATCATCTGTATGCTTCTTGCACTTCCTTCGGGTGCGCTCAGCAGCCTGAACATGGTAAGGGCTTCATTTCCGGCAGCGCTGGATTCTGAGGAAACCACCGACAAACTGTTTAATCAGTTAAATGCATACAGCGAGGAAAAGGATCCCATGATACAAGGTTATATCGGTGCCTTGTATACACTCAAAGCCAAGCACAGCTTTAATCCCATGAGCAGACTCTATTACCTGCGCAAAGGCATGAGTCTGATCAATACAGCAGTGTCACAAAATCCGGGAAGTACCGAACTACGGATGCTTCGCTACCGCGTTGAGTCGAAAGCACCGGGAATGCTGATTCCTGAAAAGCACCTGAAAGACGACCGACAAAATCTTCTCAACTATTTGATACAAACTACTCCTGTAAAAGAAAATGCGAGTCTGGTGGAGGCAGTATCACAAACCCTGCAGGACGAAAAAGACCTAAACAAAAATGATAAACAACTCTTATTAAAACGCCTTTCTCAATGCAAACAGTTTTAAACCCAAGTTCCACTCCAATCGTAACCATTGACCCCGGTTCCGGATTTTGTTTCGGTGTGGTTTATGCCATCGAAATGGCAGAAGAAGCCCTCGAAACAAGAGGCTACCTCTATTGCCTGGGCGATATAGTGCACAATGATGCAGAAGTTAATAGGCTGCGTAAAAAAGGCTTAATCTCCATTACACATGAAGAATTTGCCACCCTGGAAAATGAAACGGTGCTCATCCGTGCACATGGTGAACCCCCATCTACTTATCAGCTTGCAATCACTAACAACATCAAACTCATTGATGCAACTTGTCCAGTAGTATTGAAATTGCAAAACCGCATAAAAAAATCTTTCGACAACAAGGAAAATATTTTCATCATCGGCAAAAAAGGACATGCAGAAGTTACGGGGCTGATGGGACAAGTAGAAAACCGAGGGGTTGTTTTCTCTGACATCAGTGAGCTGGAGCTTGACAAATTGCCGGAAGAAATTACAGTATACAGCCAGACCACCAAGAGCAAAGCCAAGTTTTACGAAATTACAAAGTCGCTTACCAAAAAAGGTTTCCGCGTAAATGCACACGATACCATTTGTACGCAGGTATCTGACCGAGACAAAGAACTGCGAAGGTTTGCTGCCCAATACGAGGTGATCATTTTTGTATCGGGAACCAAATCATCCAATGGCAAAGTATTGTTCGATGTGTGCAAACAAACCAATCCACATACCTATTTTGTTTCGGCACCGGAAGAGATCAATCCGGAATGGTACAGACATGCCACTACACTTGGCATATGTGGGGCAACTTCCACGCCCATGTGGCTGATGGAGGAGGTACGCAGCAGCATCCTCAATAAAAAGGTGGCTTGTGTTTGAATCTTAATTCTCATTTTTGCGCGATGGAAAAAGGTGAATTGTGGTGGAAGCAAATACCAAGACCCTGGCTGATTGCAGGACCATGCAGTGCCGAAACGCGCGAACAGACACTGGAAACAGCAAGACTTATTGCGCAGGATTTTCCAAATGCCTGGTTCAGGGCAGGATTGTGGAAACCCCGCACCCGACCGGGCAGTTTTGAAGGAGTAGGTAAAAAAGGTCTTGCCTGGTTACAACAAGTAAAGCAAGAAACAGGATTGCCGGTGATGACAGAGGCCGGCACCCTCTCGCACATTGAAAATATTGCAGCTGCGGGCATGGATGCTGTATGGCTCGGTGCACGCACCGTTGCCAACCCTTTTGCTGTAGAACAACTTGCACAGGCCTTAAGCATGCTTAAGATTCCTGTGTTTGTAAAAAATCCTATTCATTTTGATGCAGAGCTATGGATTGGAGCCATTGAAAGACTTAAAAAAGCCGGTGTGCAACAAATCGGTGCCATTCATCGCGGCTTCGATTCAGCGGCTTCAGGTGTTTACCGAAATGTACCACATTGGGATGCTGTGATTCACTTGAAATCTGTTTTGCCTGATATTCCTGTGATATGCGATGTGAGCCACATCTCGGGTAATCGCTTACTCATTCCACAGGTTGCGCAGCAAGCCCTGGATCTGGATTTGAACGGGCTCATGATTGAAACCCACTTCAGACCTCAGGATGCACTCAGTGATGCAGAGCAACAGGTGTCGCCTGCCAGCCTTAAAAAAATCATTCTCTCCCTCACCATTCGTTCTTCGGCATCAGAGGATATCTTTTTTAAAAATCGGCTGGATGAATTGCGAAGCGAAATTGATTCGCTTGATGCCAGGTTGCTGGAGTTGCTGATACAGCGCATGTCAGTTTCCAGAAAAATAGGGAAGTACAAAGACGAAAATAATGTAACCATCCTGCAGATCCGTCGCTGGAAAAAAATCCTGCGTACCCAGCATGAAAAGGGTGATTTGTCGGGGCTATCTCAGGAATTTATCCGTAAGCTTTTTGGAGCCATCCACGACGAATCAATCAGGGTGCAGAATGAGGTCATGAATCCGGCGAAAAAGTTAAAAAGCAAAAAGTAGAAGCTTCGCTGCATTCTTATCAGCTTTTAACCTACAAGAAATGCGTTAGATGTATCCATTTACTTTTGATGCATATGCATCTTTACTTATCAAAACTCTTCATCTTTTTGGGTGCTTCAGCAGGAGTCGGTGCAGAGATTTTTTCCTCACTGGTATTGGTTGCTGCACATGGCATGCCCCTCAATCCAATATCTCCACCATCCGTTGCAGCACCCGATGCTTCGCTTCCTGACTTCATCTTCCAGGGAAAAACAAGTGCTTCTTCAAGGTTGATCTTTGCATCTGGCATCTTGGCAAAGCCGGGATTATCGAGCTGCCTGTTGCTGTGGCCGGTATTGCTCCCGTAAGGGAATTCTGCTTTTCCACAATTACTCAGGAGATTGTTGTTAAAAGTAGAATTGCTGCAACCGTCCATTTTTATATGCAGAAAGAGATTGTTGGAGCATAAAATATTGTGCATCTCGGAGAATGTTTGTCCTCCAACAAAATTATTGTTCAAAAAAAACAATTGCCTGGATTCATTTCCATTGTTTTTAAATACACCCTGCAAGACCAGGTTATTTTTAAAGATACAATCAATCAGATTGGGACCTTTACCTGAGAAATCAATGCTGCCGGTAATCACGCAATTAAACACCAGCAGATTGCTCAGTTTGGCATTGCTGATATCAGAAAAATCCATGCTTCCCAAAACGCATGAGCGTAAGGTAAGTCCGCTAATGTGCTGACTAACCATGAAAGCAATCTTTTCAATTTCACAACCTTCTATCAGGGTTTGATCAGCACCTGTGCCCAGATAAAGTGAGGCAAACACTGCTTTTTTTGCATTGGCAGAAATACCCGGGCCAATCAGGTGGATTTTTTTGTTGATCACAAACAAATCATCTGCTCCGGTATATGGCATGAGAGCGCCCGAGGCGGAGGTGCCCTCTATCCTGATGGTATCACCGGAATTACAAGCATCATAGGCTGATGAAAGTTTGGAGTAATGCGTTTCATCCCTGAGTGATGAAGCATTGTTCAAAAAAATGGTTTTTGCCCGTGCGGGAAGCAAAGCACCAAGGATCAGAAACAAGATAAATCGAAGGAGCATGTCGGCAAAGGTATGATTTATTGTGCGAATTGAGCTTTCTGCAAAGAGCGATATGCTGCTGCATCGCCGTTTGAGCATACATGGATTTTTCTTTTGTTATTATGATGGGTGTACTTTATCATGTTGTTTACCTTTGTTGCTTCAATGGTTTTATCATCCAGGGCAGGCGCCCATGTTTCTCTTTTGCTTGCCAACATCATATATGGTGCCAATTACACCATCGCCCGGATACCCATGAACGGGTATGTAGGCTCTTCGGGATTTATTTTGTTGCGGGTGGTGGGTGCAGCCATTTTATTTTTACTTACGGGTTTGCTTGTAGGAAAAAATAAAATTACCCCTTCCGATCACCTCAGACTTTTCCTCTGTGCCTGTTTTGGAGTTGCTTTTAATCAATTGCTTTTTTTTAAAGGACTTTCCATTACCGGCCCTATCAATGCTGCAATCATGATGCTATGTTCCCCACTTGTGGTGGCAGGTATTTCTTTTGTGAATGGTACCGAGAAAATCAAGATCCATGTGCTGCTAGGAATGGGGCTGGGGATGCTCGGTGCATGCTGCTTGCTCACCAAAGGATTCAGTATCCTTCCGTTTTCATCAGGTTCTGCTGCAGGTGACGCGCTCATCTTTTTAAATGCAGCAGCATGGGGTATCTATCTCGTACTTGTAAAACCCATGATTCAAAAATATGCCACAGCCACGGTCATGCAGTGGGTGTTTTTTTATGGAACCCTTGCCGTGCTTCCATTTGGTTTCACACAAGCCTTGCAGATAGATTGGTCAAATATGCCAATACATGTTATTTGGGCTATTTTATATGTGGTAATAGGAACCACTTATGTTGCCTACTTTTTAAATAACCATGCTCTCGCCTTACTATCGCCTACCATCGTTACAGTATATATTTATCTTCAGCCCGTGCTCGCCTCTTTGTTTGCTATTGCTCTGGGCGCCGATAGGTGGCAGTGGATCCAATGGGTATCTCTTGGCCTGGTATTTGGTGGTTTGTATCTTGTGAATTTTCGCACACGCTCTTCTCATGAAAACAGCTAAGCATTTTTTCAGCCTTTTTTTTGCAGGCTTATTGATGGTCACTCTCTACTCATGCCAGCCCGATGGTATTGCGACCGAATCTTCCCTGGAAGGAATATATTCTTTAAGTGAAAAAGCCACTCCACAGAATAGCAGTACGCCTCAAAATTCCGCATACAACATCAATGTGTTTAAAACCGGCAATGCAGGGGAGTCATACCGGGTAGAAAATTTCTACAACCTGGGTTTTTCTTACAGCATTACTTTTACCCGATCTGGCTCCTCCATTGACATTCCCTCCCAAAAAGTTGCCGGGTTTACACTTTCCGGTAGCGGTACGGTCACTACAGCAGGCATGTCTCTGAATTATCGGGCCGTGGATGCAGCAGGCCTGGCTGAAAGCTGTACGGCAACAGCCACCCGCCAGTGAGTAACACTATTTTTCTAAATAACTTACAACAAAGGCATTACATCAATTGCCAAGGAAAGTTGAAAAAACCGTTCGTGCTTTTTTACAAAATCATTTCCTAATAGCACTTATTTTATTTTTCTTTACGGCTACACACACCGTAATGAAAAAATTGATGCGTTTATTGAGCACCGCATTCCTTGCAGGCTTGCTCACTTTGCAAGGATGCCGCAAGGATATTCCGGCTCCAATTCAAACAGCCACACAAGAGCAGAAAGCTGTATACACGGGATTTCCGGAGACCATGGAGGCGGGAACCAAAACATCCTACACCATCGGAAATGTTACCTTGAGTACAGGTTCTTGGAGTTTTAATAATGCACTGATCGGCACGCTGAGTACCGACAGAAAAATAGGTAGCAAATCGGCACGCATACAGAACACAGGCTCACTCACCATGAACTTTAATTTGGGCAGCGGTGCTTCACAGGTAAGTATCAGCCATGGGGTATTTGGCACTGATGCTTCAAGTACCTGGGAGTTATGGGCATCTGTGAACAGCGGGAGTACCTGGACAAAAATTGGAAATACAGTCACCACAAGTTCTACTACCCTTGCCACTGCAAGTTTTAGCATGAGCCTTAGCGGGACTGTGCGATTTCAGATTCGCAAACTTGGAGGAGGCCGATTGAATATCGACAACATCAGCATCAGCGATTATGTGGTTTCAACCTTTCCTGATAACGACAATTACCTCACCATGGGCAACCCCAGCGGTGCTGTTACCAATGTGAATCAGGCCAATAACTACCTGCTTGTGAAAACAGAATATGCCATGTCTTACAACAATTCCCGTGGGTCATGCAACTGGGTAAGTTGGCGGGTTGGCAACACAGACTTGGGCAATGTGCCGAGATGCGATTGTTTTACTCTGGATACCCAATTGCCTTCAACATTCTATCGCGCATCATCCACTTCCTACACTGGAACCGGGTTCGACCGGGGTCACCAATGCCCCTCTGCTGATCGTAATGCGAGCAGTACTGCGAATGCAGCCACCTTTTTGATGAGCAATATGTTGCCCCAGGCACCCAACCTAAACCAGATTACCTGGGAAAACCTTGAAACCTATTGCCGCACGCTGGTCTCTGCCGGCAATGAATTATACATTGTTTGTGGTGGCTACGGGCAAGGCGGAAGCGGAAGCAATGGAGGTACAACAAGTGTAATTGCAGGTGGAAGCATCACTGTTCCTTCCCGCTGCTGGAAAGTGATTGTGGTATTGCCAAACGGAAGCAATGATGTATCCCGGGTGAGTACAAGCACCCGCGTGATTGCTGTTGACATGCCCAATAACCAATCCGTGAACAGCCTTTCCTGGGGAAGTTACCGCACCACTGTAGATGCCATTGAAACAGCAACAGGGTATAACCTTCTGCCCAATCTTCCGGCTTCAATTCAAAATACGCTTGAAGCTGCCGTTGACAACGGACCTACCCAATAAGCAATAATTGCTCCTGTTTGTTGCTCTCAAATAAAGATGCAAACAGCGCAATCTCTGTGCACCATAACTACCCGTAGAGCTGTATAAAAAATTGTATCTTTGCGGCGTTGCGGTTTCGGCATTCCTGCCGGATGAAAAGGGAATCGTGTGAGAATCACGGACAGTGCCCGCTGCTGTAAATGGTACAAGGCCATGCCGGGTTTGGTGCTCCACTGTGTAAAAAACGGGAAGGACCCAAGCCTCAAACCATAAGTCAGAAGACCTGCCTCAACACATAACATACTCCCTTCGGGAACAAAGGAAGAGGTGATTCATGTGTCTGCCGGGCGGAGACCATTACATCATCTTTCATTGACCCGCACACATGAAAGGTTTCTGCCTCCATATCCTCTTGTTTTTCTGTGCATCTCATGCATTGGCAGGCGATACCATTGCACTTAAAACCATTGATATATCTGCAGGCGGAACAGCACTTCCCTCAGGCAAACTGCTGAAAGCAGGTTTACATCATGCTGCCAACATGGGCGAATGGCTCGCTGCACAGGGCATTTGTCAGGTGCGTGAATATGCCCCTGGAGGGATATCCGTTGTTTCCATGCGGGGAGGAAATGCACAACAATCGGCGGTCTGTTGGAACGGATTACCCATCAATAGTCTGTTTGTGGGTTTGAGTGATCTTTCACTCTTGCCTTCCGGCTTTTTCGGAGCCACCACGCTTAATCCGCGCATGGATGCCTCTACTCCCGGAAGTTTGGCAGGCACGCTCGATCTTCGTGAAGATTCGCTCCCCACAAATGGATGGGAAGCAGGTATTGCCTATGGTAATTTTGGAAGGGTGTATTCCCATGCCCAGGCCTCTGCCACATCAGGCGCATGGCGTGGACAGGCAGGTATATTTGTCCTGAATGATGTAAATCGTTTTATATACAGGCCACAAGAAAATGCACCTGCACAAACAATGAAACATGCAGAGGTGCATGCTGTCCAAGCTTTGTATGGTCTCTCCTTTAAAAACAAAATTTGGTTCCGGGCATGGCATACCCAGTCGCAAAGAAACATCCCTGCCACCCTTGCACAACAAGTATCAGGTGCTTTTCAGCAAGATGAAAATCATCGTTTTGTTGCCGGATATTCCTTTGGTAAAGGCGCATGGAATCATCAGCTAACGATTGGTAGTTTTGTCGATCATATCCGTTACCACGATCCTTCCATCAATCTTTATTCTCCCGCTTCCTCATGGCAAGGCAGCTTGTTGTGGCAGAGCAGACACAAAAAAGGATTTTCATTTTCCCTGCTCTCACAACATGCGCGTACTGTAAACACCGGCCATGGCTTGCGAAACACCCAATGGTGGCGAACTTTTCCCGGTTTTACCTACAATCGTTTTCTCATTCCCCGACATCTGCTTTTCAAACTGGCTGCTTACGGCGACATAACCGATCAGTTCCCTGCCGCATGGAATGCGTCGTCTGCCCTTTATCTGTTTATTAAAACTGATGCAAGGGTGTTTGTTTCTGCCTCACGCAGCAACCGTTTCCCCACCCTCAACGATCGTTACTGGTTGCCGGGAGGAAATCCCGCGCTTAAACCCGAACAAGGACTGGAATATGAAGCAGGTGTGCAATTTACCCTTCCACAAAAAGCACATCGCTTGCATACACAACTTTCTGTTTTCTATCGCGACATTCGTAATCAGATTGTCTGGCTTCCGCAGAACAATTTCTGGCAGGCACAAAATTTTTCTCAAACACAAACCTTCGGTCATCAATTTTTTCTTTCATGGGAATTTTTATATCGCCATGCAAGTGCACTCCGCTTAGCCTTTCAGGGTATTTACCAGCGCAGTGAAAATTTAGAAAACAAAGGCATTCAGCAAGTTTATATTCCTTCTCTGCAATACATGATGCAGGTTCAATGGAGCATGCCCTTTTTGCAGGCAGGAATGCAGTTAAACCATGCTGCTCTTAGATATACACTGGGTGATGGTTCAGCGTTTTTACCCCCTTTTTATACCTGCGATGCATGGCTTGAGAGCAAAAGAATAAAGATGCTTCCGAATGTGTTTGTCAGCTTTGGATGCACCGGAAGAAACCTTGGTAACACGGTGTATCAGTGGGTATACCAGCGCCCCATGCCTTTAAGAAATTTTTTGCTTCACTGTAAATTCACCTTCACATATCCATAAATCAACACATGAAATCACTACGATTCACTTTTTTAATGATGCTGTCATCCTGCATAATAAATGCACAAAACATTGCAGATTTTCAAGACAATACACTCCCTGCTGATTCCTTTTGGGTGGCTTCAGATACCCTTTTGGGAACCGGTGGATTTCAATCATCGGGTTTGTTTTTTGCCTCCAACTGGAATGATTCCTTCGGGGGATACTGGGAAGACGGATTTGCATTAAGCAGCAAAACCGACAGTGTGAGCAGTGGGTTTACAAACCAATACAGCAGCCGTGCCGGTGGCGGATTTCAGTCCGACAAATATGCAGTGTCCTATGGTCGTTCAGTCATCCGCAGAACCTCAGGGCAGGCATTTCGGCCCTTGGCTTTGCGCATTACCAATACCACTTATGCAGCAAACAGCATGCGCGATGGAGATTCATTTTCCAAAAAATTTGGAGGAGCACCAGGAAACGACCCCGACTATTTCCGTCTCATCCTTCGTGCCTACGCACAAGGCAATCTCTTGCCAGACTCCGTGGTTTTGTATTTGGCAGATTATCGTTTTTCGGATAATACACAGGATTATATCGTAAACAATTGGAGAAACATGGACCTTACACCACTGGGGACTTCAGTGGATAGTATTGTCAGCCGTTTAGAATCATCCGACAATGGAAGTTTTGGCATGAACACACCAGCCTATTTTGCCATAGATGAGGTAACCTGGCAGGAAACTACAGCATCAACAATTGATGCATCAAAAGCATCCTTTTCTGTATATCCCAATCCTTGCAAAGATATCCTTCAAATCTCTGCAAGCGAGCAGGCGGTTTCTTATGTAATCACCGATGTAAGCGGCCGCGAACAAGGCCGGGGCTCGTTTCAACAATTCGGGTATCCCTCGCTATACACAGGAAATCTTGTTGCCGGACATTATCTTCTTCAGGTAAGAGATTTATCCGGGAAACTCATCAGCATCAAATTCACAAAACAATAAAAATGAGCAGGCTTCATTTTTGGTATTCATGCTTACTGTTATCTGTTTTTTTTGTGGCATGCAAAAAAGATATGCCATTGATGCCTGCGCCGGTTATATCCTCGCGCCTGCCTGCCGTTGCATACTTAGCCAATGAAGGTAATTTTGGATTTGGCAATGCCGATTTCTCCCGTCTTGGTATTCGTTCAGGCACTCTGGTAAATGGAATTTTTCGTGAAAAAAACAGTGCATCAGCGGGTGATGTCATGCAGTCTGTAGGAATTGCAGGAGGTCGGATTTTTTTACTCATGAACAATTCTTCCTGTATCCATGTGCTCGATACCGGAACTTATAAACTGCTTAAAACAGTGCGTGGATTGCGTTCTCCCCGTTACTTCTGTAAGATTAGCGATGTCTATGCATTAGTAAGTGATATGTACGCCCGCAAACTCTATCTTTTTTCTCTCACAAATCTCTCTGTTACCGATAGTTTTCCGGTAAGCGGATGGTGTGAAAAGATGTTGCTACACAGAGGAAAGGTATATATCTGCAATGCCGATGGCGGCAAGCTGTATGTGTTTGATCCTGTGAATCTGCAACTCAGCGATTCTATTACTACCTACAAAGGATGCAGCTCTTTGCAGGTTGATGCAAACGGCGATTTGTGGGTTTTGTGTTCAGGATCTTATCTGCCGGGGTTCCCCTCTCGTTTGTTTCGTTTAAGTGTGCAGCCCCTGGAAATCCTTACGGAAAAGGTGCTGGGAAGTACCTACCAGGCAAAAGACTTGGAAATTTCTGCAGGCCGCGACAGTCTTTGGTGGCTTTATGGGGGGGTATATGGAATGGGAATTGCCCAACAGCAGATGTATTCATTTGCTGCTGCCGGCACAGTAAATGCCTATGGTTTAACATGCAGTCCGGTAAACGGACATCTATGGATCAGTGATGCCATGAATTATCAGCAGGCAGGACGCTTGAGGGAATACGCTCAAAGCGGTGCAGTACTTGCCGAATATGTAACAGGAATCATACCTTCGCAACTTACCATTGTGCCATGAGGGTTATCAGGGAAATGACATTTGACGATATCCGGGTTTCAGTATTTCACATGAATGGGAAATATCTGCTCAAGTTTGAGCAGCATCAGCTGGAGCAAACCTACAAGCTGAGTGAATTGGATTATCTGATTAGAGATACAGATGAAGCTGCCATGGCTGCAGAAAAAATTCTTCCTGCTGCAAAAGCTATATTTATTTCCATGCATGAAGGAGCAAGCATTGCTTTTTCCGACTTTGCTTTATAATTGGTGTACACTCACTCTCCCCGTAAAGCATCTACCGTACTCATTTTTATAGCACGGGATGCCGGAATCAATCCTGCAAACAGGCCTCCCACAATTAAGATGGCAAGTGCTGTGAGCATTACACCTGCATCTACCGATGGATTCACAAACATCTCTGTACCTTCTTCACCCAGTTGATTGGATACTGTTTCGAGCAGCCATACACCGGCAAGCAATCCGGCATATCCTGCAAGTGTTGTAAGAAAAACAGATTCCGTAAGAATTTGAAGTAAAATACTCAGCGGGGATGCTCCAATGGCTCTGCGGATACCAATTTCTCTGGTGCGTTCGCGTACCACAATCAGCATGATGTTACTTACACCAATGATACCCGCCATAAGCGTTCCGGTACCCACAATCCAAACCAGCACCCTGATGCCTGTAAATAATGCATTCATCTTGTCCCATTCCTCCTGTGCATTCCAATGACCAATAGCAGATTTATCCTCAGGAGAAATAGAATGTCTTTGTGCCAACACACGGATTACTTTTTTTTCTGTTTCCGAACAGGGTACATCGCTTCTTGACTTAATGCTGAACCAGCCTATTTTTTTTCCAATGTTAAACACCTGCTGAAAGGTAGAAAAAGGAAGAAAGATGTTATTGGCAGATTCTCTGTCTTTGTCCGACATGATGATACCAACAACGGCAAAATCAATCCCGCTAATGCGAATGGTTTTTCCCAATGCATCAGGATCTTTTCCAAAGAGGGTTTCATATACCTTACGGCCAATAACAGCCACCTTACGCCTTTGCTCAATATCAATGGGATTGATGAATCTTCCTTTGAGATTTTTAATCGGTTGCACCTTCGTGAGTTCAGGAAAATCGCCCATGATACCAAAATTGCCTGAGCGTACACCCCGCGTAACAGCACTGTTGTTTCCGAACTCACCTTTTTGGTTGCGGGCCGAGATGACTTCGCATTCGGGTACTTGTTTTCGAAGGGCTTCGATATCACTATTTTCAAAATCAAATTCCCTCCCTGCCTTGAAGCCTTTGTAAGGAACAGAGGTACTTTGCGACCAAATGAAAAAACGGTTTGTGGCAAACCCATCGAATCCCCTGCTGGCGCCATTCCTGAGTCCATTGCCTGCTCCCATCATAACCACCAACATAAAAATGCCCCAAAACACTCCAAAGGCTGTTAAAAAAGTGCGCAGCTTATTGCGGGTAAGCGTGCTGAATAATTCCTGCCATTTGTCGTAATCAAACATCAGTCTTCTTTTAATGCTTCAATGGGTTTGATGGATGCTGCCCTGCGTGCAGGAAAAAATCCTGCCAGTGTACCTGCAAAAATAATCAGTAGCAATGCATACAATGCCAGCTTAATATCCACATCCGGATTCTTAAAAAAATCATTTTCGGGCAAATAGTTTTTGGCACTCTCCAGCACGAGAATACCCAGCACGAGTCCGATATACCCTGCAAAAGAAGTAAGTACGATGCTTTCTTTCAGAATCATCATGATTACAGATACAGGCGAGGCGCCAATGGATTTGCGAATGCCTATTTCCCGGGTTCTCTCCTTTACTGTAATCATCATAATATTACTCACACCCATGATGCCTGCAATAATGGTTCCTATGCCGATTATCCATATGAAAATTCTGATGGCCATGATTACATTCATTATGCTCTTGTAGTTGTCGAGGTTATTGTTGATCCAAAGGGCTCTCTCATCATCAGATTTAAATTCATGCCTGAATGCAAGCTGGTTTCTTATCTGAGACTCGAGTACCTTGGCTTCATTGGCATCGGGATTTTTTGTAGAGATGACCAGCTCATCCACTTTGTCGTTTCCCATGAACACTACCTGTGCAGTTTTGGCCGGAATGTAAATCCTTTTGTTGTCCCATGGTCCGCCGTTGTCCTTGAACACACCAGTTATACAAAAGGCTACTCCATTGACAAAAATAAATTGACCAAGAGGATTTTTACTGCCAAAGATTTGTTCTTTCACAGGTACTCCGATAATGGCAACCTTTCGGGCCTGCTGCATGTCTTTCTTATTGATAAATCTACCCTCGAGCACGCTGATGTTTTCACCATACTGCATGTCGGGTGCACATGCTTTGATATCGAAATTGGGGTAGTTCTTGTTTTGATAGGTGATGCCCGAGGTTTTTCTCACATCAATCCTGGTAGTGATAAATGAAATTTCAGGATTGTTTCGTTTGATGTAATCGTAATCGGGATTACGGAGGTTTACCTCGCGAGAATTTTTGTATCCCTTGTGTGCCACAGAAGTGAGTCCGCCGGATACCCACATGGAATTGATGGCATCCCCCTCAAACATGGAAGTTACGCCATTCTCAAGACCTTTGCCGGAACCCAGAAGAATGATGAGCATAAAAATACCCCATGCCACGCTAAAGCCCGTGAGAAAAGTTCTCAGCTTGTTGCGAGACATGCTTGCCGCTATCTCCTGCCATTTGTCTATGTCAAACATGTAAGAAGTAAATGGTTACAAAGTATTTTACACTGTACAAAGTAAATTGAAATATTTACCGAAATGCCACATTCGCTTTTTTTCACAATAAGCAATTTAGGTATATACTGCAGCGTTATTTGCCTGATAAAGTTAGTAAATTGCGCATCATGAATCCCATCGCATACATCACCGGAGCTTCCTCCGGTATTGGCCTTGAAACCGCCAGGGTGCTGGCCAAACAGGGTTATCACTTGATCCTGAACGCACGAAGAAAACACAAACTTGAAGAGGTGAAAAAAGAACTTGAAGCAAATGGAACCAAAGTGCATTGTGCGGTATTTGATGTAAGGGATTATGAGGCATGCAAAGCCTCTGTGGAGCAACTCCCCCAGGGTTTTAAAGAAGTAGATGTTTTGGTGAACAATGCCGGACTTGCCATGGGCATGTCTCCCATTCAGGATGGAGAAATCAGTCACTGGGAAACCATGATTGATACCAATATCAAAGGCTTGTTGTATATGACCCGGACCATTGGCAAGGCCATGACGCTGAGAGGAAAAGGCCATATCGTAAATATTGCCTCTGTGGCAGGCAAAGAGCCTTATCCCAACGGGAATGTGTATTGTGCCACCAAATTTGCAGTAGATGCACTTTCCCGCTGCATGCGCATCGATATGCTTCCGTTTGGCATCAAAGTAACAAACATTGCCCCGGGCATGGCAGAAACAGAATTCTCATTGGTGCGTTACCAGGGTGATGCTCAAAAAGCAGCAGGTGTATACCAGGGAATTACCCCACTCTCAGGAAAGGACATAGCCGAGATCATTGGCTTTGCAGTTTCCAGACCGGCGCATGTGAACATCAGCGACATTGTCATCACCCCCGCTGCACAGGCAGGTGCAAGAGACATCATCCGACATGCTTAGGAAAACGCTTTGCCTGATTTCCTTTTTCATGCTATATATGCATGTATCCCGGTCACAAAACCCTGATGCTGCCAACTGCCGGAGAGCAGAAAAGGAAGTGCTGGAGGTGTTAAACCACATCCGTGCACATCCGGATGTTGTGCTCAGCAAGGATTTACCTCACTATTTGGATTCAAGCGAGACAAAGAAAACTGCTTATGTGGTTTCCCTTATGGCTGATTTGCGAAAAAGCAAACCCTCCGAAATTTTATTGCGAAGTGCCACACTGGATAGCCTGGCCATGCAGCATGCAAGAGACATGGGCAATACGGGTAAAACAGGACATACAGGTAGCGGAGGAAAAACATTTAGCATCCGCACACGAAACATTCAACAAACAGTTGATCATATAGCAGAGTCTCTTCAGTATGGCTATGACAAAGGAAGTGATATTGTGATGGACCTGCTTATTGATGAAGGCGTGAGTGGAACAGGCCACCGGAAACAAATCCTGGATGCAAACTATAAATATGTGGGCATTGCCGTATATCCACACAAAAGCATATACCGGATCAATACGGTTATCATCTACAGCTCACGAGAGCCTTAATGCACCGGCCAGTAAATACGGGTGAGGTAATCGGCCGGACTTTTTAGTCCTGCAGGATCATTCACATATTCCTCATATGGATCACCTGCCGGTTTGAGTTTTTTTTGCTCCATCACCTTCATCAGTGTATCATAAGCTGTCTCAGTTTTGTCGTAAGGGCCTTGGAAAGTGGCCACCAGGGCTGTCGCTTCTTTGGTGATACCACACTGCATATTTCCGGAACAGGTTCCTTTGCAGGAAGATTGGGTAGGCATCATGGCCACCACACGCATATACGGGTCGCCGGGCTTATAGTCCGGATACATGGCCATGGGTGGACCCGCCATTTGCAGGTTTTCAAGCTGTAGTTTTTGTTGCAGCTCTCCATAGAGTCGTCCAAGCACAGGTCCAATCTCGCTCATCTTTGCCCGGGCCTCTAGGCTGATGTAATAAAACGGCTTCACCTTTGTTTCGCTTAATGCGATCACCTTGCCTTCTTCCGCTATGGGATGACTTTGGGCAGCCTGCTCAAGGGCAGCAAGACCCCTCTCGAAATCAGGGCCAATCATGTCGTCCATAAACAAATTGAAATACCTGCTCGGTACCATCCATAACCAGTTCACATCCTCGCCTTTAGTGTCGAGCGTCCAAGACACTTTGCTGGTTTGTCCATCCTCACTGTCTGTGATTTTAAAATGAGCATAAGAGGTGCCCATTTTACCAAAGTTCATGCGGGTGCTGATGCTGTCGTATGGATTGCTTCCGATGATGATCAAATTGCCAACACCCACATTGGGGTTTTGGCTATCCCAGGAATAACCGGCTCCAACGCCTGCCTGTGGACCGGTATAATTCAATTTCATGGCCGTATCCATGCGGCTCCAGGGCGACCACTCTTTCCAGTGGTGCAGGTTGTTAATCATGGTAAAAACTGCACGGGACGGGGCTTTAATCTCACGGGAACGGGTAACACTTGTTCCGGAGGGCAGGAAAAAGGCAATCAAGGTAAGTGCAGCCAACAAAGTAAGCATGCCAATGCCGAACATTTTAAGGGCTTTCATGGTTTATAGATGTAGATTGTCTGTAAAGATAAAACTTCAAAAAGCACAAGAGTGATATATTTGTGTCATTAACAAATATGCTTGACAAAAACGGAATAGCCAAACGCATCGCTAAGGAACTCAGAAACGGATACTATGTAAACCTGGGCATAGGTATTCCCACGCTCGTGGCCAATTATATTCCAGAAGGTATTCAGGTTGTTTTGCAAAGTGAAAACGGTTTGTTGGGGATGGGTCCTTTTCCATATGAAAAGGATGTAGATCCCGATCTGATTAACGCAGGCAAGCAAACCATTACCACCCTGCCGGGGTCATCTTTTTTTGATTCCTCCACCAGCTTTGCCATGATCCGGGGAGAACATGTGCAGCTTACCGTGCTTGGCGCCATGGAGGTGAGTCAGGAGGGAGATATTGCCAACTGGAAGATTCCCGGAAAAATGGTGAAAGGTATGGGTGGTGCCATGGATTTGGTTGCCAGTGCCCGAAACATCATCGTTGCGATGCAGCATGTGAACAAGGCAGGAGAATCAAAACTGCTGAAAAAATGCACCTTGCCTCTCACCGGTGTGAAGTGTGTAAAAAAAATAGTTACCGAATTGGCGGTGATAGATATTGTTCCCGAAGGCTTCCGTCTGCTGGAACGAGCACCGGGCATCAGCACCGAGCAAATACGAAATGCCACCGAAGGCCACCTTGTTGTGGAAGGCGATATTCCGGAAATGAATATACAATAGTAAGCAAACATACCAATAACCATGGATACACAAACTGCCCAAAAAGACTTTGAAGCAAAGATTGCCGCCGGTCACAAAATCGAGCCCAAGGATTGGATGCCCGATACCTACCGAAAGCAACTCATCCGTATGATTTCCCAGCATGCGCATTCGGAAATTGTAGGGATGCTTCCAGAAGGAAACTGGATTACCCGCGCTCCAAGCCTGAGGCGAAAAGCAATATTGCTTGCCAAGGTACAGGATGAGGCAGGCCATGGGCTTTACCTCTACAGTGCCGCTGAAACCCTGGGCATAGACAGACAGGAAATGCTGGAGCAGCTCATCACGGGTAAAGCAAAATATTCGAGCATATTCAACTATCCCTCACTCACCTGGGCAGACATTGGAGCCATTGGCTGGTTGGTAGATGGTGCAGCCATCATGAATCAAACCATGCTCGCACGAGGTTCTTACGGCCCTTACAGCCGCGCCATGGTGCGCATATGCAAGGAAGAGAGTTTTCATAATCGGCAGGGCTATGAATTGATCCTGGCCATGGCCAAGGGAACTGAACAGCAAAAGCAGATGGCACAAGATGCCCTTAACCGCTGGTGGTGGCCTTCTATCATGATGTTTGGTCCCCCGGATGACAAATCACCCAACAGTGTGGATTTGATGAAATGGAAAGTGAAACTGGAATCCAATGATGATTTGCGTCAGCGTTTCATCGACCGCACCGTGCCTCAGGCTGAATTTGCAGGATTGGTTATTCCTGACAAGGACCTGAAATGGAATGCGGAGCGCGGACATTACGATTACGGAACCATCAACTGGGATGAATTTTTTGAAGTGATCAAAGGCAATGGACCTTGCAATACCGAGCGTTTACATGTGCGTCAAAAAGCGCATTATGAAGGTGCCTGGGTGCGCGAAGCCGCTGCTGCCTATGCCAACAAACAAAAAGCGAGACAGCAGGTGGCATAAATTCTAATTATAGAAATAGAAAATCCCTGTCTCTTTAGGCAGGGTTTTTTTTCTTGTTGTGCCGGCAATAGTTTGTTTGCAATTACCTAAACTATTTGATAGGTGCACTTAGCTCCTCATTTCGTGATTTTGAGGAATTGAACTAAAAGAATGCTGCTATGAAAACGGAACTAGCCCTCCGGGATTCACCAGCGCTGAAAAAAATACCCAATCAGGCTAAGCACAATACTAATGATGAGCATTGAAGTAAGCGGGATAAACACCTCTGTCCGGTTGCTTTGAAAACGAATATCGCCGGGGAGTTTACCAAACCATGCAAATGGATTCATTCCTTTCCAGGAAAGGAATGCCCATACCAGAAAAAACAGACCTATGAGAATCAAATATTTATAGGAAATCACAGGATGATGAAATGCTTAACTGTTATGTATTTATAAAATAATGAATTTGCAATGTAAATTCATTTTCATCTCAGCAACTTCAATGCCTTTTCAAGACCTCTCAGCAAAACTTCAATTTCTTCCTCGGTATTGTACATCCCCATCGAAGCACGCACCGTTCCGGGCAAGCCAAACTGTTTCATTAGAGGTTGTGTGCAATGGTGTCCGGTTCTTACGGCAATTCCTTGCTGATCGAGCAAAGTACCAATATCGAAAGGATGTATTCCCTCTGCCACAAATGATACCACAGAGGCCCTTTCTTTGGCTTGTCCGATTATGCGGATGCCATGTATTTGCTGTAATCCCTGGATGAGTTTTGCACAGAGTGCATCTTCGTGCTTCCGGATATTTTCCATGCCTGTTTGCTCCAAAAAGCCAAACGCATGACTAAGACTAACCACCGCTTCCACATTGGGTGTACCGGCCTCCATCATCAGGGGAAATTCGGCATAGCTTGTTTTTTCGAAACTCACTTCCTTAATCATTCCTCCTCCTCCTTTGCAGGCATGAAGTTGAGGAATACGGGAAGGATGTACATAGAGAATTCCCAATCCCATGCCTGCGTACAATTTGTGCACAGAACAAACAAAAAAATCACAGTTGAGCTCCCGCAAGTTTACCTGCATATGAGGAGCAGATTGAGCGCCGTCCACAAGCACAGGAATATTTTTTTGTCCGGCAAGTGCACACAGCGTCGCTGCATCATTGATGGTTCCCATGGTATTGCTCACATGGGTAAAAGCAAGCATCCGTGTTTTTTCATGCATCAGCCTTTTTGCTTCATTCATATCAAGTGTACCATCTTCCTTTACTGGTATAATCCGGATATGCGCTCCTTTCTCTTCTGCAATCATCTGCCAGGGCACGATGTTGCTATGGTGCTCCATCCCTGTGAGCAGAATTTCGTCACCGGGCATGAGCCTTGGGGCGAGAAACCCGCGGGCAATCAGATTAATGCTTTCAGTTGTGCCTGAGGTAAAAGCAATTTCACCCACTTGAACGCCAAACCATGAAGCTGTTTTTTCGCGGGACTTTTCATACCAGGCAGAAGCCTCCTGAGAGAGTGTATGCACGCCCCGGTGCACATTGCTGTTGGTAAACTGATAGTAATCGCGGATGCCATTGATAACGGCAAGGGGTTTTTGGGTGGTGCTGGCATTGTCTAAATACACAAGCGGGGCACCATTTATTTTTCTTTCCAGAATCGGAAACTGCTTTCGTATCTCCTTTATTTGGTCAGAGCTGAACATGTGACGCTTAAGCCAGGCGATTTTCAAGGATGCCGCGAAGCATCAGCCTGGTGTTTTCGGAAGGAATTTTATCCGCCATGTCGTCGGCAAATGCCATCAACAAAAGTTTGCGCGCCCATGCTTCTCCTATGCCACGGGATTTGAGATAGAACATGGCCGCTTCATCCAGTCTTCCTGTGCTGGTGCCGTGACTGCATTTTACATCATCGGCAAAAATTTCCAACTGAGGCTTGGTGTTGATGGTTGATTGAGGCGAAAGCAAAATATTTTTGTTCGACTGGTAGGCATTTGTTTTTTGGGCGTCTTTGCGCACAAATATTTTCCCGTTGAATACGGCAATTGATTTCCCGTCGAGAATGCCTTTGTAGAGCTCATTGCTGTAGCAGTCGCTCACCCTGTGATCCACCAATGTGTGGTTGTCGGTGAGCATCTGGTCGCCCGTGAGATAAAGTCCATACAAGTGCGACTGCGCATTTTTTCCGGCCAACCGGAATACCGTGTTGTTGCGTACAAGTTTTCCGCTGAGGGTAATCAGGTAATCATTCATGCTTGCATCGGCCTGAACATGTGCACAGGTATGATGCAGGAGAATAGCCTCGGGCGTTTCTTCCTGAATACGGAGGTTGTGTACTGAGGCACCCGGCATCAGGTTCCATTCGTCTGTACTTTGCACCAGATGACCGGCTCCTCCTGTGCTGCAATAAATCTGTTTCACAGATACCTGAGCCAGGGACCCTACACTGATGCATTTATGCATCGACATTCCACAAGTTGCGGAAACATCACTGATATGCAAAAAAACAAGTGTTTGCTCTACTAGTGTTTTGGGCAGTACTTGGAGTGAAAAATATTTTTGAAGGACTGAATAGTGACGGGCAAGCAAAGGATCATCTTCGGGTTTGGCGAAAGTACCGGGAGCAGATTCACCTTCACCGGGGGTTTCATCAGACTGCCGGAAGACGATTCCCGGAATGGCTTGTTCCGGATAGGAAATCAGTTCTCCGTTGACAAACACAAACAGCAAATCATCAGGTGTGATATGCCATTTTTCAAGTTGACTTTGGATGTTGATTTGAGGCGAAGAGTGGGTGTCCGGCTGTTGCGCAAAATCATTGTTCCAATAGCGCGTAATGTCGCAATACTTATATTCCTCGTGGTGTTTGTCGGGGAGTCCATCCTTTTGAAAAAGAAGCTTGGCTCTTTCTCTCAGTTCCCGCAATGCATCGGTTTTTGTGGTAGGTTCCATCAGCATGTTCAGGAATGACAATCAAATGTTTATGTGGCTGATGTTTCCCGGTTCAGATTTGATCCAGTCGTATCCTTTTTCTTCCAGTTCCAGGGCCAGTTCTTTGGGGCCCGATTTAACGATGCGTCCCTGATACAACACATGCACCACATCAGGTACAATATAATCGAGAAGGCGCTGGTAATGGGTTACTACGATAAAAGCATTGTGCGGGGAGCGCAATTGATTTACCCCTGCAGAAACCACACGAAGAGCATCAATATCGAGTCCGCTATCGGTTTCATCAAGGATGGCAAGTTTGGGCTCCAGCATGGCCATCTGGAAAATTTCGTTGCGTTTTTTTTCACCTCCCGAAAAACCTTCGTTCACACTTCGGTTGACCAGTCTGCCGTCGAGCTCCATCATTTTTTGTTTCTCTTTCACGCGGGCCAGAAACTCTTTGGGTTCCATGGGACCAAGTCCGCGATAGGAGCGAATTTCATTCACTGCCGTTTTCAGGAAGTTGATGTTGCTTACGCCGGGTATTTCTACCGGATACTGAAAAGCCAAAAAAACACCTTCTCTGGCACGGTCTTCTGGTTCCATGTCGAGGAGGTTTTTTCCCTCAAAAAGTATTTCTCCTTCAGTAACCTCGTATCCTTGGCGTCCACTGAGCACAGAGGCCAGGGTGGATTTTCCTGAGCCATTAGGGCCCATGATGGCATGAACGTCTCCGGCTTTTACTTCGAGGTTTAGCCCTTTTAAAATTTCTTTTCCTTCAACGGAAGCTTTTAGGTTTTTAATGCTCAGCATATTTTTTATCCAACAGAACCTTCGAGGCTCAGACTTAGTAATTTTTGGGCTTCTACTGCAAACTCCATGGGCAGGTGATCAAACACATCCTTGCAGTATCCGTTTACGATAAGGCCAATGGCTTTTTCGTTGTCAATACCTCTTTGTTTGCAGTAAAAAATCTGGTCTTCTCCCACTTTGGATGTGGTGGCTTCATGCTCCACAACAGCCGTGGGATTTTGTATTTCGATATACGGAAAGGTGTGTGCTCCACATTTATCTCCCATCAGCAGGCTGTCGCACTGGCTGAAGTTGCGTGCATTTTCTGCACCCTTGTGCACCTTCACCAATCCCCTGTAGGAGTTGTTGCTGTATCCGCAGGAGATGCCTTTGGAGACAATCGTGGAGCGGGTATTTTTTCCAAGATGAATCATCTTGGTGCCGGTATCGGCCTGCTGGTGGTTATTGGTTACTGCCACCGAAAAAAATTCTCCGATGCTATTGTCTCCTTTGAGGATTACAGAGGGATATTTCCAGGTAACAGCCGAACCGGTTTCAACCTGGGTCCAACTGATTTTTGAGTGATTGCCCAAACAGATTCCCCGCTTTGTTACGAAGTTAAAAATACCTCCTTTGCCGTCCTTGTCTCCGGGATACCAGTTTTGCACAGTGCTGTATTTTACTTCAGCATCTTTCATGGCCACAATTTCTACCACGGCTGCATGCAACTGATTTTCGTCGCGCATGGGTGCAGTGCAACCTTCGAGATAGCTCACATAAGCGCCTTCATCGGCCACAATCAAGGTGCGTTCAAATTGTCCGGTACCTGCAGAGTTGATGCGAAAATAAGTGGACAGTTCCATGGGGCATCGCACCCCTTTGGGGATGTAGCAAAAGGAACCATCAGTAAATACTGCACTGTTGAGTGCTGCGTAAAAATTATCGGTATGAGGTACAACGGTACCCATGTACTTTTGTACAAGTTGAGGATGCTCCTGCACTGCTTCACTGAAACTGCAGAAAATAATGCCCAGCTCGGCAAGTTTTTCTTTGAAAGAAGTTTTTACCGACACACTGTCCATCACAAAATCTACGGCCACACCGCTCAGCCGTTTCTGCTCTTCGAGGGAGATGCCCAGTTTCTGAAAGGTCCGCAACAATTCGGGATCTACTTCATCCAGGCTGTTCAGTTGTTTTTTGGGTTTGGGTGCCGAGTAATAAATGATATCCTGAAAATCGGGTTTTTGGTAATGCACCATGGCCCAGTCCGGCTCACTCATGCCCAACCAGAAACGATATGCTTCGAGTCGTTTTTCCAGCAGCCAGGAAGGTTCGTTTTTCTTGGCCGAAATAAATCGGATAATCTCTTCACTGAGGCCCTTGGGCGCATTGTCTGAAGCGATGTCGGTAACAAAACCGTATTTGTATTCTCCTGAGGTAAGTTCTTCAATAATTTCCATGCGATGCGCTTATACCGAAAAACTCTCTCCGCATCCGCATGTGCGGGATGCATTTGGATTGTTAAATACAAATCCTTTGCCGTTGAGACCACCTGTGTAGTCCAGCTCGGTTCCCACAAGGTAGAGGAAGGATTTTTTGTCTACTGCAATCTTCACCCCCTTGTCTTCAAAAACTTGGTCGCCTTCCTTTAGGGTGGTATCAAATTCCAACTGGTACGACAAGCCACTGCAACCCCCTCCGGCCACACCTACACGAATGAGGCTATTCTGCGGACGGTTCTCTTCACGCATCAGGTCAAACACTTTTTCTTTCGCTGATTCTGAAACAGTTATCATAATTTTCCTTATTTAGACTTATTCTAAAAGGCCAACAAAATTAGGTAAAAAACACCAGTATTTAGGGGTTTTCGTTAGATTCTAACAAGTTTTAAACAAAATTGTTCGTTCAATAATCAGGGGTGTGCTTTTTAAAGGAGTGTATTTGCAGGCCCGGGGAATTACCTTTGAGGCGCTGCCTTTTCGGTTTGTTTCTTCATGCAACTGCCTTCAGATTTGTTACATGCTTTGTCGGGCATTCCTTCCTTTCAGCGTGAGCGCATGCAAGAAGCGCATACCCATGAGGCGAAGGTTTCGATTCGTTTTTCTGCTGACGGAAAGATTTTTTCTGAAAGCTTTCAGGGGAAGCCTGTTCCCTGGTGCCCCAGCGGGATAACGCTCTTGGAAAGGCCTTTATTCGTATCTGATCCTATATGGCATGCCGGTCGCTACTATGTGCAGGAAGCCAGCTCCATGTTCCTGGATCATGTACTCTCGGTGCTGCCCATGCAAAAAGATGCACCCCAAACATGGCTTGATTTATGCGCAGCACCCGGAGGAAAGTCGCTCATCATGTGTGATCATCTGGGTGAGGATGATGTGCTTGTGAGCAATGAAGTGATTGCCGCACGCAATGCCATCCTCAGGGAAAACATGAGCAGATGGGGCAATTGCCGCGCCCTGGTGACGCGGGCAGAAGCAGAAACCATTGCTTCTGCAGGGGCAGTTTTTGATGTGGTGCTTGCAGATGTTCCCTGTTCAGGTTCCGGACTATTTCGCCGCGACCCGCGTGTGGCTGACAGCTGGAGTGAATCACAGGTAATCTTTTGTGCAGAGAGACAAAAAAAAATTCTCAGCAGCATCCTTCCGGCCATTCGTCCCGGGGGATTTTTGATGTACTCAACCTGTTCATTTTCGAATGAAGAAAACGAAGAGATCCTTGATTACCTTTGTGCCCAAAAGGGACTGCATGGGTGTCGTTTAGAGCTGCCACCTGAGTGGGGAATTGCCGAATCTGAAAGCTCAGCGCATGGTATTCCGGGATATCGTTTCTGGCCTTATCAGTTGGATGGAGAAGGATTTTTTATGGCCGTGCTTCGGATGCCTGATAATGAAACTTCAGGGACTCAAAAAAAGAAAGTGCAGTTGCCTAAACCTTATGAGCAAGCTTTACCGGCAAAGGCATTGGGAAATACTTTTTTCTACTTGCAGGAAAAAGAGTGGGTGCAAGCAACAGCTGCTACGGCTGCTTTTTACGCTTCGTTTGCAAACGCGCTGGGATGCAGGCAATGGGGCTTGCCGGTGCTGAACAATGAAAAAGGCTTGTTGATGCCCTTGCAGGGAATGGCCTGCAGCAGAGAACTTACGCATGATTTTCCGGCACTTGAACTCTCGCTTCAGGAAGCACAAAAATACTTAAGCAGACAAGCCTTGCCAAGACAGGAGAAACACAAGGGATTTGTTTTATGCACTTACAAAGGCGTACCTCTGGGTTTTGGAAAATCGGTGGGAACGCGCATCAATAATTTATATCCTTCTTCCTGGAGAATACGCAAGCAGGTGGAGATGGAGTAAACTCGTTTGATCCATCCGTTTTTTGCGTGAGCGATTGCAGCGGTTACTTTTTTGCAAAGCAAAAAAGTTTGAGCGAAAAGCGCGACGCGGCAGGTTTACCTGCCGGGGCACGCCCAAACATGCAGGCAAAAATCATCAGGCAAAAAACAAGGTATTATCTATTTGCGAAAAATTCAGAGGCACTGCATTTTTTAATCATACAACTCCGGCAACTCCAACTTTTTGATTCTTGCCAGAATGCCACCCCTTGTGCGCCCAAAATGTTTCATCAAATCTTTTACATGCACGCCTTCGCAATACAACACCGTTAACTCATCGTCTAGCTCCGGTGTCCAGGGTTTGTAAGCATCACTGTGTTTGCTCCTCACCTGTTCCACATCATACGCTTTCTCTTTTTCATGCGATTGCTGATGATTCCGCGATGCATCAGTTGCATCTTTTTCCGCAATAGCATTGCGCATCACATGAATGTGAGGAGAATCAGGAAACCCCTCCGGCAAGAATTCCTCCGGAAGATGAATGCTTTTTTTTGCCCGCGTTACAGCCACATACAACAAATTAATTTCTTCATTGAGTTTGCCCGGATGGGGCTTGTTGCGGTTCTTTGGATCATTCAGCTTCTCTAGTTTCTCTTGAGAGATAAAATCATTGGCAAGTTGTATGGCATCATACTCCATGCCCTTGCAGCGATGCACAGTGGTAAAAATCATCTGTGCCTTGTCTCTTTCCTCGTCTCCCACATGTTTGTCTTTGATAGATTTAAGGATGTGTGGAATTCTACCGCCATACTCTTTTACAATTTCTACCATCATGCCCAGCTGCATATCCTCTGTTTTGCTGATGTAGTCTTCAAGCTCTTTCATGTCTTTCATACCCTTAATGAGCTTGTCTCTGATTTGTAGTTTTCTGCCCTGATGCAGATGAAGCACATCGTAGAGAGATGCGCCATCGTCGGCATAAGTGTAGGAATTGATGTTTCCTTCGAAGTAAATATGTTTTATTTTTTTTGATTCGGTTACATACTCTATTGCCTTGAGCAGGAGACCGAGGTTGGTGCGCGCAAGCACGGCTTTGGTTTGCAATTTTTCGCTTGTGCCCTTGCCTTCAATGAGTACCTTGGTGTGAGTAGCATAATGGGCTTTTAAATCCAACACTTCGCCGGCCAGCCGGGCAATGTCGGGTCCAAAACGAAAACTACTGCTGAGCAGGTAGCTTTTAAAATCAACCTGTTCGAGGGAGTTTACGGCATGCCTCCAGCCATAAATTTGCTGGTGTGTATCTCCCACAATTACCTTGCAGGCATGCTGTTTTAAAAACACTTCGAGCATGGCCGGAGAAGCGTCTTGTCCTTCGTCGAAAAGAATATAATCGTAAGGCAATACAGGTGCAGAGAGTTGGAACTTTTTGAGGTAGAAGTCGTGCACGATATCAATCTCAGCCTTGTCCATTCGGCTTAGAAAAAGTCGGGTGTAATACAACAGCTGTTCATGGTGTTTTTGCACAAAGCTTTTTGCTTTTGAATCGGCAATGGTAGAAAGATAATCAAGTGTTTGAACTTTTTGTGCGGTGCTGTTGCAAAACAAGGATACAAACTTGTTGATGTGGCTGGCGAGAATGAACTCGGCATGTTTTTCGCCCCCACTGCTTAGTTGCAGGATGTCGGCAATTTCATTGGTTTTGTAACCGTGGGGACTAATCTTGTAGCCCCTGCCGGGCACCACATGTTTGAAGGCAAGGGAATGGGCGGTTTCAACCTGCACATTGTGAAGACCATGCTGCGCAAACTTTTTGGCGGCTTCCTGTTTCACCACTTTGTTAAAAGCCAGGTAGAGGATGCGGGCGGAGGGTGGACGGCTGCGGGCATACTCAATCAGGGTAGTGGTTTTGCCTGAGCCTGCCACAGCATTTATTTTAATATTGCCCTGCGACTGCAGGATGGCCATTTGTTCCCCGGTGAGCTGCATGGTTTGGGTAAAGGTAGGGGATTGTGCAAGAGCATGGGTGTACCAATTGTTGAAATCGAAAGAAATTTGATTGGAAGTTGCATCTTTTTCGTGCACATTTTTCCGGTGCTTATACAGAAACATGGCATCAATTTGTGGAGCATTCTTTTGAGGATGCATTATTCGTTTTGGGGTAAGTGGCAGGGGAGCCTGAGGAGATGGGCCGCCATGCCGATAAAATTCACAGGTAACACCATGAGAAATTGCTGAGTTCAGAATTCTGTTGGTATGGGCTATTATACCTCTAAGTGTAAATATGCTATGTATTTTATCTAAAGAAAGAACGATTAACCTACAGCCAGTTTTCTGGAATCATTGTACAACATTGGTGGCATGTTGTTATACAGATGCCAAATAATACTCATGGGCTGACTTCCTGAATATGATATAAATTCCACAGGTCCTAAGTAAACATAGGACATGGAAATACCGTTCTCATTTTTTTGTCTCTCTCTTACGAATAAAAGAATCTTTTTGCCGAGGCGTTTGTGGTGGATGTAACTTGCACTTCATTAGATATTCATGAAGTACTTTGGGGCAAGAAATTATGAGTCACGCAGAAAAAATAAATTGGTAAACTGCCCTTGAATTTACCGCTTATACACTGAATTTCACTAATCAAATGACTGGAATGCACGCTTGTGGTATTTTATCTTGGTTTTGTAAGGATGAAAAAACAAAACATATGTTTTAATAGCCTTGTCTATTTTAAATAAATGTGGTCTCGTACATAAGTGTTGTTGAGCCAAAAACAATGCTTTGTATAGTCTTTTACTTTCGTCAATTTGTCTTTGGTCGGCAAAGGAAAAGTGTCTGCTGCGTTTGTAGCGTGTGGTCTAACATGTGATACTGAATTGAAAGATTTATTTGGAAAGTTTAGGAAACTCTCTTCAATTAGTTTTATGATGTAATCAAGATTACACTAGCTATACA
>JBKCNM010000072.1:0-2105 GCA_046297395.1 Bacteroidota bacterium | reverse complement strand
GCATCATTTTGGACTTCAATTATGATAGAATACATACAGGCCAACAACAGAAACCAACTAGAATTTTATTGTCTCGAGGAGGTTATTGAGGCCGAACATCCTGCACGATTTACATAAGTAAAACGGAGCGGAGACGAACCCACGCCTATTGCCAAAATGCTGTTTTATGCGGTGTTTCTCACTTCAGTTTATAGCACTTTGTCAAGGTTTACAACTCCTGCTTCAATTAACATTTTAGTAAATTGTTTGCCGTCCACTAACTGCACTTTTGCTTCTTTTGCAAAGTCGTAAGACTCCTTGGAGAAGCTGTCTGCTGTTGAAATAACCCAACATATTTTTGAGTAGCCATCATCCATTGAATCTTTTTGGTCTTTGTAACTTGTTATTTGTTCAATTGCCCAAGAAGAGGTTTCGCCTGTATGAAATTTAACTTGTGAATAAATGATTGTCTTTAAAGGCTCGAAAACTGCTACCACATCCGCGTCACCTTCCTGACCACTTTCGTGTTTAGAAGGAATGTATACATCCGATGCACCTATTCTTTTAAAATACCACTCCACTAAGATTTCAAATTTGCCGGGTGTGAGTTCTCCTCTAATTGTATCTAAAATACTTTGTTGTGTTTTAGCAATGATTTGAGAATAAATGCTTAGGGGTTGTCCTTTCGTAAAACCTTCAAGTGCTTTTTCAATGCTTCCTTTAAGATCGGATATATCAGCATTAGTGGAACGAATTTTCATTCTTGAAGTCAAAGCAGCATCGGCATATTCATATCTCGGAATATCTTTTTTAATGAGTTTAACTTTTCTCACAAAGCCTAAATCAATATGCTCGCCTGTTTTTTTATATATGTGGCCAGTATCTTTTTTTTCGATATAATTTCAGAGCCAGTATTTGATGTCACAAAGTTCTATTTCTGATAAAGGTTCTGCCCTATCTTCCGTAAGTTCATACACTGAAAATGTTCCCCAACTCGGAACAACTATTAAGTCGCCTTTGCTCATTTCTGCAACGAACCTCCAAAGGTTATACCTGGTCTTTGGTCTTTGTCCCCAATTGTCGTCAAAATATTTTTCAAATAATTGCCAACCATTTTCTCCGCAACTGTCTGTGATAAAATCAGCTTCACTAAAGTCGGAATAGCCAATTGATAAATAACCATTATCTAAAAGCGGATAAGCCACTTCTGCATGGTGTGAAATACGGTGTAACCAAATTTTCATTTTATTTTTTTTAGTTTTTATGCCTACTCTGTTCGGTTTTCAGCTTCCCCGTTTTGGATGCAAAGCTATCATGCCTGAATGCCAAAGTATGTCGCTGCGAAAAAAAGATTATTTCAATCCCAAGAGAGGCATACATAATATGCGCAAAGCGCATTCTAAATTGGCCAGGGGCTCAGCTTAGCATCTGCTGCGGGAACTTAACATCAGTAATATCTAAAGGCCCGGAGAACATCAGCCCTTTTCCATGGTATACGCTTTTAATCTTAAATAACTTCCGGCGCTACCGGTAGGATACCTATCCTCATATGTAAAGATTCAGGCATCTGTAAACTCCATTGTATCCATCAGATAAACAGCTATGATTACACTATCACCGGGATTTACCATTTTTATGAGAGAACATCTTTGAGCATGCGGTTGTCAAGATCAAGTGCTGCATACATGCCCTTGAGCTTGTGGTTTTCTTCCTCCTGCTCTTTAAGTCGTTTGAGCTGGTCAACTTTCATGCCGGAATATCGCTTCTTCCAATTGTAGAAAGTGGTGCGCGTAATACCCAGTTCACTGCAAATGGCTTCCGCCTTCTTGCCTACTTCGTCATCCTTCAGATCCTGTATGAAATACCTTTCCGTGAAACTTGTCTTTATCATTTGACTGATTAAAATGAATTGTTATTGTCCACTTTTAATCAGTCCGGTTTTGGGGGAGGGTTACACTCATAAAACCGACTTCGGTCAACACAGAGTAGAATAAAAAAGCCCCTTACAAGAGGGGCTTTTTAGTTGGGGCTTTTTCATCTACCCGGCTGAATGTTATGCCCAGTTTTTATTCTGTCGGGACAATTATTTCAAATGTGTTGTCATCGTAGTCTATGCCATTATATTT
>JBKCNM010000071.1:0-73637 GCA_046297395.1 Bacteroidota bacterium | reverse complement strand
AATTGTCCAAACTGTTATCTGCCTGCACCAGCCTGTTTCTACGGCTGATTACCTGCTTGTCGTTTTGAATAGGAATGAGGGGTTCTATTTTTTTAAATTGACTTAATGCCTCTCCAATCGCTCCCAATTGACGCTCGACCGCACTTTGTGTTTTGATATCGTTATCGTAATGAGAAAAGTCTTTGGTATCGGCAAGAAATACCTCAATCAGATCTATTGCAAGTAAAATATCAGAAAGATACTTTTTGCTCCTTTCCGTCATAAAGCAAGAACTTGTTCGCATCAATGTTTTTCCAAAGGATTGGATTTTTTACAGATGCATGAGTGAGCAGATCGACTTTCCTTTGAAAAAACAATTCAAATTTGTCCCAAAGATCCATCAACTCTTCTCCTCTTTGAATGGGATCAGTGGTATCAATTTCTACAAGTAAATCAAGATCGCTTGATTCTTCTTTGAAAGAATGATTGGTTGAGGAACCAAAAGCATATAAAGTCTTCACTTGATGACTTCTGCACAGAGCAACAAACTCGAGAGCATTATTTTTAATGGTATCCTTAAGATTCATACCACTAAAATACAAGCTTTCCTGTTACTTTAGAACGAGGGGATGCAGGGATTCTCAGGAATAAATCAAAAAGTACCAGTAAGAATTGCCAGTTAACCACAGATGTCGCAGACCAAGCGAGAGGGCACCCGGAGAGCCGTTGAAGATTTTGTGAATTTTTATGTAAGCACTTTACAGCGGAGTCGAGAAAACTGAACCCATCGTTCAATCAACTTAACTACCTGACAGTCTTTTTATTAAAAGAAGTCGCCGGAGGGCAAAAAATTGCCGGAGGGTGTTTGAGACAAGCGTTTTAGCCTTACATTTGTAGCCACATGGAAAAACAACAACGCAGGAAACCCATCTATAAAAACGAAATGGGTTTTATTCTTTTTCACCTTACACCATTGCTGATTTTTTACACGGGTGCCACAGCTTTTGACTGGTGGCTAATGGCAGGTCTCTACTTTTTCAGGATGTTTTTTATTACAGGCGGATACCACCGCTACTTCTCTCACAACACCTATTCTACTTCCAGGGTATTTCAATTTATCCTGGCCTTTTTTGCACAAACCAGCATGCAGAAAGGCGCGCTCTGGTGGGCCTCCAATCATCGCATACACCACAAGCACAGCGACACACCTGAAGATCCGCATTCTGCAAACCTTTACGGTTTTTGGTATGCCCATGTGGGATGGATCATTGGCCCTGAATACAAGGAGACCCGCTATGATCTTATCCGGGATTTTGCCAAATACAAGGAACTGCAGTTTTTAAATCGTTATCATTTGATGCCTGTTTTATTCCTGGCTATATGCATCTATCTTTCCGGTAACTTGGTAAACGGAACCGGAATCACTGACTGGAGCGCCGGCCTGTCCACATTTGCAGTGGCATTTTGTTTGGGAACGGTATTGTTGTTTCACGGCACTTTTACCATCAACTCTCTGATGCACCTGATTGGAAGCCGCCGATATAAAACCACTGACAAGAGCCGCAACAATTTTATTCTGGCGCTTGTAACGATGGGAGAAGGATGGCACAACAACCACCATTATTTTCAGAGTGCAGCAAGGCAGGGATTTTTCTGGTGGGAAGTAGACATCACTTATTACATTTTAAAGATGCTCTCCTGGTGTGGAATTGTGTGGAACCTGAGGGGTGTGCCCGATAAAATGCTGCACAGCAACTTAGAGAAGGACGCAGCCTGAAGCTGAAATACTTCCCTTGGTAATTTTACCGAAGTAAAAGTTGTGATTGACAGAGGGTTTTTCATTAGCCCACATCTTTTATGTATTACCTGATTTTTGCGTTAGGGATTGCAGCGGTTACTTTTTTGTTCCCGCATGGGGACAAAAAAGTTTGAGCGAAAAGCCCGGCTCACGGCCTCATGCCTCGGCATGGGACGGGAGCAACGCCCAAAAAAACCACAGAGTTCTTGTGGGTTTACAACAAAAAAAAATCCGCTCGAAAGCGGATGTTTTTTTTCGTACCCGGGGCCGGGATCGAACCGGCATGAGGGTGAGCTCACTGGTGTTTGAGACCAGCGCGTCTACCAATTCCGCCACCCGGGCAGATTTGAAATGAAAAGGGATGCAAATATAAAATATTTTTTTGATGCGTTTGGCCTGCTATTTACTTCTCGTTGAGCATGGCTTCTGAAATAAAAGGCACAGGTGAACTTCCAAAACTCAAAAATGTTTCGTGCCATTTTTTTACATCAAAAGCCTTGCCCTGTTTCTTTTTCATGGCTTCCCTCAGTTCATAAATTTCAGTGAAACCGGTAAAGTAGCAGCATAACTGAACATTGGTCACAGAAACCCTGCGCCATTTATTCTTGGCTTCTGCCGCTTCCTGAAAGGCCTGCCTGATAAGCAAATCCAGTCCCTGCTCCTTGCTCATGTTGAGGCAATGCACCGAGTAATCCAGAATGGTGTTGCAAACCGTGCGCAAATGCCATTTGTAATACATAAGCCACATCTCATTACCGGTGGAATCGCTCTCCAGATTGGGGTATCCGTTTTCGAGCATCATGCGCTCTCCGTAAACTGCCCAGCCTTCAATCATGGCATTGTTGCCGAACACCGACTTGACTATGCTCGGAGAATTGTTGGCATACACCAACTGGGTGTAATGTCCGGGGATGGCTTCATGGATGTTTAAAATCTGCAGGGTGTAATCATTGTATTCTCTGAGGTAGCTTTCTGCATCCTCTTTTGAATATCCTGCCAAGCTGCCCACATTGTAATAGGTATTGGCATTTTTGTCGTAAGGGCCGGGCGCAGAAATAGAGGCACCTGCAACACCTTTCATGTATTCAGGTTCTTTACGCACCACCAGGGGTTTGCTTTCATCGAGATAGAGCAACTTTTTCTTGTTGATGAATGCTGTAAGGAAAGGAATCTGCTTTTCAATTGCCTGCTGAAATTCATTCGGCTTTGCGTGACTTGCAGAAATTTTTTCGATGAGCATTTTAATGGCAGAGAGAGAGTCTTTTGGAAGCGGACTTTTTGAAAAATATTTATTCCACAAAGAAGAAGTAAGCCTGAACATCTCTTGGTGTAACTCGTTTTTGCGACTGAGTGCCCGCTTGTAGATTTGCTCGGCAGAAAATTGGCTAATCATTTCGAGGCTAAACTTTTTTCCATACCGTTCTTTGCCCAATCTATAATCATTCACTGCGGTGGGAAGTGCTTCTTTTTTTAGCCATGCGGCAAAGTCTTCCTGGCTTTTGGCAGCTTCTGCTGCAAGTGCAATACATTCCTTTTTCTTTTCTTCTGACCACTTGGAGGCTTTGATGGAATCGGGCAGATCTTTGCTGAGGGTGGAAACAGAACCCAGCAATTGATCGATGGCCAATTGGGTGTGTGCCTCAGAGGGAGAGGATATGTTTTTTTTGGCAGCAGCGAAATACGCTTGATGTCCGGCAATTCTCTTACAGATATCTCTTAAGCGATTTTCGAGTGGGGCATGTTTGCCGGCCAGCAACTCGGCAATCAGTGCACTCATGTTGTAACCCGAAGGATTCCATTGCCAACCCTTGTATTCGTTGTTGTAAAAAGGAATAAGCTCCATCTGGTTGAGGAGAATGGACTTGTCTGCCCTGTTCAGCACGCTGAGTGAAGCATCGTCAAAGGACTTGATGCTATCGGTGTAGGCAAGCGCAAAAGAAATTTCTTTTTGGCGGCGCGCTTCGTCTGGGATGGTGAGCAAGCTATCGTAATCATGCTTACCGGCATAAGCTGCATTTTCGGGAAACATTTTCCACCATGCGTCGAGCAATCGATTGCTGAAAGCGGTAAATGCTGCATCCTTTGTGTTTGATGCATGTTCGTTTTTTCCGGCTGACTGACAGGCCAAAAATGCCGGGAGAATGAGGATGCTTAGATACTTCACTGTTTTGATGTTTGGGAAGGATAATCTGCGTTGAAATGCAAACCTATGCTTTCTTTTCTTTGCATGGCATGCTTGATGGTAATATAGCCCACCTTGATCATGTTTCGCAGTTCACACAGTTCAGGCGAGACGGTTGTTTTTTCGTATAAGGCTTCTGTTTCAACATGCAGGATGCGCAGCCTGTGGAAAGCTCTTTGCAGCCTTAGGTCAGATCTTACAATGCCCACATAATTGGTCATGATGGCTTTAAGTTCTTTGAGTGATTGGGTAAGCAAAACCATTTCTTCAGGATGGGATGTACCCTCATCATTCCAGGGAGGAATTCCTTCACCATAGGTATTGGCAGAAGCAAATTCACGGGCATGCGCTGCTGCTCTGTGGGCATACACCAGGGCTTCGAGCAGGGAATTACTGGCCAGTCGGTTGGCCCCATGCAATCCGGTACGGGCGCATTCGCCGGCGGCATAAAGTCCCCGAATGGAACTGCGCCCGTGCATATCTACCACGATGCCTCCGCAGCAATAATGTGCTGAGGGAACTACAGGGATGAGGTCGCTTGTGATATCAATGCCCAATTTGAGGCAAGTATGGTAGATGGTTGGGAAATGACTGATGAGTTCTTGTCCGGGAAGATGTCTGCAATCTAAAAACACACAGGGTTCACCGGATTGTTTGAGTTCGTTGTCGATGGCTCTTGCCACGATATCGCGGGGTGCAAGTGCTCCCCTGCTGTCATAGCGCCCCATAAAATCTTCTCCTTTGTGGTTGCGTAGGATGCCACCAAAACCTCTGACCGCCTCGGAGATTAAAAAAGCAGGTTGCACATCCGGATGGTACAATGCGGTTGGATGAAACTGAATAAATTCCATGTCAGCCACCTTGCCTTTGGCACGGTAAACCATGGCCACGCCATCGCCGGTGGCGATAGCCGGATTGGTGGTGGACTCATACAGATTTCCCACGCCTCCACTGCATATGCATGTGGCTTTGGCAAGGATGGTGGTAATTTTGCCGGTGCGGGTATCGAGTGCATAAGCTCCAACACACTCTATGCCTGAAGTTTTGCTGTTTACATAAGCGCCCAGGTGGTGCTGCGTGATTAAATCGAGGACAAAATCGTGGGTACTCACCCTGATGTTTGGGTTGGCATGCACGCGGCTGAGCAGGGCTCTTTCAATTTCGGAACCGGTATTGTCTTTATGATGCAGGATGCGGGGTTCGGAATGTCCACCTTCTCTGGCAAGATCGTACTTGCCCAGGTCGTCGTAATCGAATCGGGCGCCCCATGAAATGAGTTCGTTTACTCTTTCGGTGGATTCTGTGATAACCATTCTCACCACTTCCTCATTGCAGGCACCATCTCCTGCGATCAGGGTGTCGCGGATATGTTTTTCGTAAGAATCTGTTTGGTACATCACAGCAGCTATGCCGCCTTGTGCGTATTTGGTATTGGTTTCGTCATCGCTGGTTTTTGTAAGCAATAGCACTTTGCCGTAATCGGCTACCTTGAGGGCATAGGTGAGCCCGGCTATTCCGGAACCGATTACGAGAAAATCTGTTCTTAACTCTTGTGACATCTTGTGTACTTTTGCAAAAAATCAAACAAAACAAATCACTATTGGTTCAGGTATCATGAGCACTGCAAATAAACGAATTACTGTATATACCGAAAGCACTCCCAACCCGGAAGCCATCAAGTTTGTGGCAGATGTGATGCTCAGCGAGGGCGCATTGGAATTTTTAACCCCTTCGCAGGCAAAGGATGCTCCTTTGGTGCGTGATCTGCTCGGTTTCCCCTTTGTGCAATCTGTTTTCGTGAGCAAGAATTACATCACCGTTCGCAAAAACGACACCCTTAATTGGGATGAAATAATTACTCAACTGAGGGAGTTTATCACAGATGCCCTCAACTCAGAAACACCTTTTTTTACCAAGCCAATCGCGAGCAGTGGAGCAGAAGTACTGGAAAAAGTGACGGATGCGCATCCCTCGAGAAACTTCGGAGAAATTGAACAAAAAATCATCTCCATTCTGGAAGAATATATTCAGCCGGCGGTTGAAAGTGATGGAGGAGCCATTGCTTTAAAGTCTTTTGCTGATGGCGTAGTTACTGTTTCCATGAAAGGTTCATGCAGTGGTTGTCCGAGTTCAACACTCACGCTGAAAGCAGGCATTGAGGCTCTTCTCAAGCGAATGGTGCCTGAAGTTGAAACAGTGGTGGCTGAATCTTAAGGCTTACAATTCAATAATTACACCTATCGAGGGGATGACAGTTCCTGCTGTATTCTGAATGAAGCGGGTTCTGTAGCTGGGAATATTTGTGGCACTGTTTTCTACAATGGGATTTCCCTGGGCATCTCTGTCGAGCAACAAGAGTGGAGGCTGCTGATTTTTTGAGTTTCCGGCATTTTGCACATCAAAATAAAGATTGAGGTTCCATCTTTTCAGGAACCACTTTTTATCAATCCTGAAATCGAGTTGGTTAAAAGCAGAGAGACGGAGGGAATTTACCCTTGCATAATCGGGCACTCCCTGACGGTTGATGTCCCAAACACTCACGAGTGAAGAGAATTGCTGATTAACGGGTGTGTAGGGCAATCCACCCAACCAGCGATAGCGAAAGCCAATCTCCCAGTTTTTGCCAAACTTTTTACCTCCTGTAAGGCTTAAGATATATCTGTTGTCCCAGGCGGAGGCTTGGAATACGCCTGCTGCATTGGTAAAGTCACTTCTAACAAGCGTGAATGAAACAATACCATAAAAGCCTTTCATCATTTTTTGCTGTGCCAGGAATTCGAGTCCATAACTGCGACCTTTGCTTGATGAGTTCACAGGTGCATTGCCTATTACCCCAAAATCAGCACCGAGGTTGGCAAGGGATATTTGCTCCCTGAGTAAAAAAGGATAATTATCATACCACTTATAAAATCCTTCAATGGTAATTTTGGAAGAAGAAGATGTATTAAATTCAATTCCTGCAACTGTGTGGTCACAACGGATATAATCGATGCCTGCTGTTTTGTTCACCAACTCACCTGTGGCATCTCTATATCCCATCACCGTATAAGGAGGCAGTTGGTAATAACGGCCCACATTGGCATTGATATTGATTCCGGGAAGCAGCCCATAGCTGAGTGAGAAACGGGGAGAAATCTGCCTGCTCAGATTGGCCATTTTGCTGCTAAAGGTATTGGCATCTGTGCGAAGTCCGAATGAGAGGACCAAGCGCTCGTTAAAAAGTCCGCGACTCACTTGTCCGAACACTCCGTACTTATACAATTCAATGGCAGAAGCATAATTTACAACCAGGGAGTTTCCTGCAATGCTGATTTTATTGTAGGTACTGTTGTTGTATTTGACATACTCTGCAGCTATTCCATAATTGATGCGAAAACCCTTGGTGCGGAGGGTATGCTCCGCCCTGAGTTTGTTTTCCATTTCCTGCGAGAGGTAATCGAGTATTCTGTTATCGGGCGAACTCTCGTCATTGTCCTTGTATTTGTAGCTTCTGTTGTTGAGCATGTTTCTACTCAGTACCAGCAAAAGATTGCCATTTTCGGTAAATCTTTTTAAGGTGATGCCATTGGTATAGTTCCACTGTTTGTAGATGGGCAGATTGGCGAGGAAGTATTTTTGCTCTTCTGTTTCGTTTGCTTCCTTGTTTAATTCAAAGTCATCGAGTGCACCCAGTCCAACTGCCGTGAGTTCTGTTTTTGGATTAATCTTCCATTTGTATTTAAACTGAAAGTCATTGTAAATGGGCAAGAAAGGCAATTTGAGTGCAGCGAATAAAAATTGAAGGTAAGAGCGTCGCACGGAGAAGATGAGGGAGGAATTTTTTCCGGTGGGTCCTTCTCCGGTCACGCCGAGGTCGTTTGGACCAAGGGTGAAGTTCATGCCCCATTTTTCCTTGTTGCCTTCTTTTTGTTTGAACTCGAATACAGAGCTTAGGGCATTGCCGCGGTTGGCGGGAAATGCACCGGAATGAAAATCAACTTCTCTGATAAAATTCACATTGATCATGCCCACAGGTCCACCTGATGAGCCTTGGGTTGCAAAGTGATTGATAACAGGCACCTCTACTCCATCGAGGTAAAAGCGGTTTTCATTTGGGGCACCTCCTCTGATGATGATATCATTGCGGAAGGATGCAGTGGAAGCCACACCCGGAAAGGATTGTATGACGCGAGAGATATCTCTGTTTCCTCCCGGGTTGCGTTCAATTTCAGAAACACCGATGGTACGGAGTGAGAGCGGACTTTCCTGTGTCTTGTTAAAAGGGGAAGCCTTGATTTCTACTTCCTTGATGTTTTTCACCTCTTCATCCAAAGCCACATCAAGAAAAATCACCTTGCTGTTGAAGACGGATACTTCGAAAATGGATTTTTTTCGGTATCCCATGAATGTTACATCAATGTTGTATTGACCGGGCAGGAGATTTTGCAAAACATAATTACCATCCACATCGGCGGTGGCTGCAGTTGTGGTTCCCTGAATGGCAACCACCGCAAAAGGAACAGGTTCATTGGTGAGGCTGTTGAAGACTTTCCCTTTGAGGGTAGCAGTTTGTGTCATGCCCAGCAGAGGGAGCAAGGATGCAAGAAAGAAGACAGAAAGGTTTTTGTTCATTGCAGGTAGAAACAAACAGGGTTAAAAAATGTTTGAAAAAAAATATTTGAATAGGCCATGATGCAAGTTGCATCAAGCGTGAATGAGGCTTGTGGGTGCTAATTTCTTTTTCAGGTTTCAGTAGTCTCCGATTGTTTCCGGCAACTGTGCCAGAGCGGAAGCCAACTGCTCATCATTGGGTGCTACTCCATGCCATTTGTGGCTGTTGGTCATAAAATCCACGCCGTATCCCATGGCTGTTTTCATCATGATAGCCACAGGTTTTTGTTGGCCGCACAAACTTTTTGCTTCAGTGAAACCCTTAAGCACAGATGCCATATCGTTGCCTTCCATGTTTAGCGTGACCCAACCAAAAGCGCGGAATTTTTCTGCCACATCGCCAAGATCAAGCACATCGGTGGTGGTTCCATCAATCTGTTGTCCATTGAGGTCAATGGTGGCAATCAGGTTGTCAACTTTTTTTGCAGAGGCAAACATGGCTGCTTCCCAGATTTGTCCTTCCTGCAGTTCGCCATCGCCATGCAGAGTATATACGAGGTGATTGTCGCCATTTAGTTTTTTTGCGAGGGCAGCGCCAATGCCTACGCTAAGTCCTTGTCCTAATGAACCGGATGACATGCGCACACCAGGCAAATGTTCATGTGTGGTGGGATGGCCTTGCAGGCGTGAATTCAGTTTGCGAAAGGTGGACAGTTCAGGAACAGGAAAATATCCGCTGCGACTCAGCACACTGTAAAATACTGGAGAGATGTGGCCATTGCTCAGAAAAAACACATCCTGGTTTTTTCCATCCATGTCGAAGGGAACAGGATGGTGTTTCATCACTTGAAAGTACAGGGCTACCAAAAACTCGGTGCATCCGAGAGAACCTCCGGGATGACCTGAATTCACTGCATGTACCATTCGAACAATATCGCGTCGAACCTGAGTGGCTATCTTATTAAGTCTTTCGATGGTTTGTGGATGATTCATTTCTTGGATTTTTATTTGATGATTGTCAGTTTGGATTTTTCAAGCTTGCCTTCGGGATAATGAATTGAAATGATGTACACGCCGGTGGCCAATGAAGGAATTTCAATCTTTGCCATGGGGATAAAAGGAGCGCGGTACATCTCCTTCCCCATCATGTTACAGATGGACAGAAAGGTTCCCGGTTCTGCCGGTTTGCCTGGCATATCAACATGAATACAGGAGGATGCGGGATTTGGAAAAACCTGCATGTTTATCTGCTTGATTTTTTCGGAAGTATGGGTGAGAAAAAATGAGCTGTCAACGGTGGCAATCTCACCATTGCTGTAAAGTTTATAGGATCCTCCTCTGCCCTGATGCCAGGTAAAGGCCCTAACCATGTATTTTGTTCCCGGAGCAGCAATAGCGGGATCGATAAAGGAAGTATCGGATGCAGGTACTTGGGCGACATCATAAAAGTGAGGTGTGCCGGGTTCTTTGCGGTAAACCACATATCCTTGAATCTGTTCAAGCGGTGGGGTCCAGTGAAGCAAAGTTTCATTGAGCGTTTGCACCTGAAGGTTGTGCACGGGTTCGAGCACATTCATACAAAGGCTTGGATCACCAAGAAGTGCGGTGTGTATAAAGCGAGCGCCATAATTTGCGAGGTATGTATTACCGCTATTGTTTTGAGATTGCTTCATGCATTCACCGATAGTGAGCCCTGAGGCCATTTGGTGCATATAAAGGAGTGGTCTTCCCGACCAGCAACTGGTTAAACCGTAGCCTGCGGATGCGAGCGGTGCTTTTAGCAATCCTCCGTTCACAGCATAATCACCAAAATAGCTTCCAAACAGCATATTAAAAACAACGAAGGAGCCGTTGGAAAGGTAATTCTGAATACCGCCCAGACCTCCCATGCTGGTGTAGGTTCCACCACCGCATGCATACATAAATTTATAATCATTCCCGGGGTAGGTAGAGAAGGGGCTCGCCTGTGTACTGATGTTTTGCAGGCCTACTGAAGGAATGAAAGACCTCCATCCGGAGACAGAAAACATTTCCCCTCCAAAATATCCGAAATTATCACTGATGATGGCCATGTCTCGGGGCTGAATCTGCTTGTCGCGAAATGCATGTACCTTGTAATAATAATAATCATACATCTGCGCTTCAGTGAGGCCGTACGCGGTCTCTCCATGAAAATCTATTCTTCCCACGGACAATTCCAAACTTGAGTCGGGATCGGGAATCAGGCTCTGGTCATATCTATTATCACCGGGAACATTGCTTCTGCTTCCGGAGGCATAGTTCAGATAAGAATCAGTATAGTATCCATTGATATCTGCATAATAAGTATCAGCAGGCCATGCACCCTCGTGATCTACATGACCATCGGGATAAATATATCCTGACAAGGGTATGGGTACATTTCCGAGAAGGACAACATGTTGTAGTCTGGGGTAGGAATAGTAATAATTGATAATGGTGTTTTTTACGGCCTGATCGGACCAACCTTGAATCGCATCCACAACAAGCGGTTTGTATCCATCTCCTTCCAGATCTTCCAAATACATATCAAAATAGATGCTGGGTGTTTGGGCGGATGTTCCGCGAACAATCAAAACATACCCTTTCATGGGTTCGGTATCTTTGTTGGCAGCGAATGTAAAGTAACCTTGTTTTTGGTTATTTGTTAAACTTCTCACCCTGTATTCATACACTTCACCGGGATACACCTGATAATCGATAAAGCCATTGCCGAAGGGGTTGAGCCCCACCTGAGAATAAAAGCCCTGTTCGAATGCATATTTGCGTTCCACCACAAAAATGTCTGCGCTGCTATTTGCCCAATTAAGCTGCAAGGTATAATTAGATGCATCATAAACGGGATCATTAAATGTGATGGCAAAATCAAGAGGAGCTTGTTGAGCTGTGAGCTGCAGGCAAAAAAACAGAAATAAATACAGAAAGTATTTTTTCATGTTAAATCAGAGTCTCTCAAAAATACCTGCTGCTCCTTGTCCTGTTCCTACGCACATGGTTACCATCCCATATTTTTTTTGGGAGGCGGAAAGGTCGTTTAATAACTGTACGGTTAATTTTGCGCCACTGCAACCCAGGGGATGGCCAAGGGCAATTGCGCCACCATTGATATTCACTTTGTCTGTATTGATATTGAGTTTGCGAACAACGGCAAGAGATTGTGATGCAAATGCCTCATTCAGTTCAAACAGGTCGATGTCCTGCAGATTCATTCCGGCCATTTTAAGCACCTTAGGAATAGCTTCTACCGGACCAATACCCATGATTCGGGGAGGCACACCTGCAACGGCATAATTGACCAATCTTGCGAGCGGTTTGATGCCCAGTTCGTTGACCATTTTTTCACTCATGACCAAGACAAATGCGGCACCATCGGAAGTTTGTGAAGAGTTGCCGGCAGTAACCGAACCGCCCAGTGCAAAAACAGGTTTTAATTTGGAGAGTGCTTCTGCACTTGTATCGGCGCGGGGGCCTTCGTCTTTGCTAAAAACAGATTCTCTTTTTTGTCTTTTGCCTTTTTCATCCAGGTAAATTTCTTCGAGCTGAATCGGTACAATCTGGCTGTTGAATTTTCCGGATTGGATGGCTGCAGATGCTTTCAGATGTGATTGCAGTGCAAAAGCATCCTGGTCTTCCCTTGAAACAGCAAACTCTTTGGCAACAGCCTCTGCAGTGATTCCCATTCCCCAATAGCGATCGGGATGTTTCCTTGCCGATTCATAGTTTGGAGAAACTTTCCATCCACCCATTGGAATCAGGCTCATGGATTCGGCTCCTCCGGCAAGAATACACTCTGCCATCCCTGCCCTGATTTTGGCAGAAGCCATGGCAATTGTCTCAAGCCCGGATGCGCAGTAGCGGTTAACTGTTACACCGGGAACCTTGTCTGTGTCCAATGCAAGCAGGCTGATTAAACGACCCATGTTCAGTCCCTGTTCAGCTTCCGGCATGGCGTTTCCAACAATCACATCATCAATTCTCTCCTTGTCTAACGAAGGAAAATCATTCAATAATTTTCTAATGACGATGGCGGCCATGTCATCAGGTCTTGTAAACCGAAGGGCTCCCCTTCCTGCTTTCCCGATGGCTGTGCGATAGCCTCCCACGATATAAGCTTCCTGCATAGAATTATTTGTATTTGATGATTAGCTCTGTTCTGTTGTTTCTTCTTCTGCCTTCGGGCGTATTATTGTCGCCGATAGGTTTGCTGCCGCCGTAAAATTCACATATGATTTGTGTAGGATTCACAATCTTGTTTACGAGGAATTGTTTGATGGATAGCGACCTGTCTTCTGTCAATTTCATTTTTGCAGATTCACTTCCTTCGTTGTCGCTATGTGAAATGATCTTCAGCATCATTCCCTCACGGCTTTTCAGCAATGTTGCCAAAGCCTCAAGAGACTGATAAGAAGAAGATTTTAACTCAGTTGAACTTTCATCAAATTCAACCTGCTCTGTGGCTTTATTAATCACTTCCATCTCCTCCTGTGTAATTACGGGACAGCCTTTGTTATCGGGGCTTCCGGAGGTGTATAGGCAATCATCATCTGCATCAAAAACGCCATCGGAATCGGTATCGGAATTCGGACAGCCTTTGTTCTGTACTTCACCGGCCAGGTCGGGACATTTATCTTCATCGTCAAAAACGCCGTCTTTATCCGCATCGGGAGGACAACCGCTGTTTGACAATGAACCTTTCTTTTCGGGACATAAATCATCACCATCTCCGATGCCATCTCCATCTTTATCAGGACAGCCTTTGAGCTCTTTTGTACCCACATCTAAGGGGCATTTGTCATCAATATCCATGATCCCATCGTGGTCGCGGTCGGGGCATCCTTTGAATTCAGGTTCACCTGCCAGATCGGGACAATCATCAAATTTGTCGATGATGCCATCGGTATCACGGTCCGGGCAACCATTCAGTGCCTTGGAACCGGGTTCACGCGGACAGTCATCCTCACTGTCAATGATTTTATCTCCATCCGAATCCGGGCAACCGCCGCTTTCAGGAGGGCCAAATACACCGGGACATTTGTCTTCATCATCAGGTATCTGGTCATTGTCGCGATCATTGTCCAAAAAGTACTTTCCAAAATGAAAGGCGATTCCGATGCGTGCATTCACAAACCTTGTGTCTTTGAATCTGATGGCACCAATCAGGTTATCACTTGCTATCAGGATGGATGCGTTTCCGGAATAAAAAACCAAACCGAAACCAAAATTATGCCTGATATCGCGGTTATAAGTATAGTTAAATCCCAAATCCATGAGGGTTCCCAAGCGCGCGTTAAAGGCCAGGCCGTAGGTTCCTTTCCAGCCTTCAAGCGCCTGTCTTGCCTGGATGATAGCAGTGAGAAAAGTGAATTGGCCGAAAAAATAATTTCCTGAAAGGAATACGGTTGGTTTTAGTTTGGTTACATAGCTGGTGGGGGTCTCAGCAATACGGAATGTTTCTTTGATTGAGTCGAGAGAATTTTTAAAAACATCGCTCGTTGGCAGGCTGTCGCTGATGATTGAACCAATGTTTGCACCTGAGTAGGAATAAGTTGCACTAGGGTTGGCTGTCCTGAAGTTCTTGCTGTCTTGTGTCCAGTTAATACGACCAATATCAAGCACGGATGCTCCTACTGAGAATCTTGAATTGAATCGGTAGGTGGCTCCAAAATCAAAAGCTCTTCCTTTGTTTGCCTGACTCAGAAAATAATTTTTCACATTTGAGATATCGATTACAGACAAGCCGGCAGAATTGATATTTAAATCACTTGATACGGATAAATCATAGGTTGTGGAATCTGTAGTAATATTAAGCGAGCTGGCATTACAGGTAATATTTTCCATACCAAAGAGCATTTTATAACGCACCCCTATTTTCAACTTATTGAAAAAATCTCTTGCATAATAAAAACCTACTTCTCTGTAATGGTTCATGTTTAATGCCAGTGAAATGTTTTGGGTTCTTCCCATTGTGCCGGCATTCCCGTTCCATACAAAGTTGAGCATATCCTTGGAAAATTCAAATTGGGATTCAAATTTCTCGGTTGCATTCACCATGATGTAGCTTTTTTTGAATCGCAATCCCACAAAAAGCAAATCTGTTTGAAGCTGCACATTCATAAGTCCCTGATCTTTCATTATACCAACGACATTGTTTATATCGAAATAGAGAGAATCGGTGGGCCCTTTTTTTATCAGGTCATTGTAGGCAAAAGAATTGCTGTAAGCAGAGAGGTAGCTGTTTGAGATGAGGGGCAATCCTAAACTGAAGCGATCATTGGGCATGGCGCCAGGATTCACATAAGTGTTCTGCGGCATGAAAAACATGTTTCTTAAAACCATGTTTTGCTGCGCGAACAAAGATGTTACCTGAAAACAAAGAAAGAAAGATATAAGTGAAATCGTTTTTTTCATACAAGAATTTATAAACTCATTTTGACTTTTGCTCTGATTCCGAATCTAACTTTCATTCGATAGCGAGAGAGAAACTTTACATTTTTCTGCTTGTCGCTATCGGTAGTACTGAGCGAAGCAATCATGATTATTTTTTTTACACCGGTGAGCTTGCCTGCATCAGAAGCATTGTAAATGATATCGTAGATTTTATTTGAAGAACCTATGCTAATTCCATCTGCATTTACAGGCGCCTTTGGAATCACAACTTGATCGGCTGAAGTAAGAAACAATGAATCGCGTTTCTCAAAAGTTTCGGTTACAAAATACATTTGAAGTTTCGCATCCATCGGAAAGTCGTTGGTGATATTGGATCTGAATATCAGTCTTTCAATCAGTTCAGGTCGATTGAAATCGAAGGGGAAAGTATCTTTAAATGCAAGGTTGTTTACATACCCTTCGAAAGGCAACTCCACATATGCGCTGGTGCGAATGGTGCTTGTATCATAGATAAAGTTCTGCACGGGAGGACCGGGATTCAGGGTGGTATTCACCTGATAAATCAGTTTGTTGGGTGCCCCAAAAATAACAGAGCTGATGTTGCTATTTGCTGATGATACAGTGAAAGATTGATTGGTTACACCGGGGGGAACATTATAAGTGGGCATAGCAACTGTAAAAGGATTGGAGCTGCTGGCCTGAAAACTACCCGTAACCGGGGTTGAGCTGCCGGGATTGGCATTGCTCAGGGTTTTTAACTGCAGAAAAGACAACTGCATTCCGAGTCCGAAAGAATTCTGAACATCAAAACGGACAGAGGGATTTTTGATGCTTATTCCTCCGGTGAGGGCATTGGAGAAAAGTGTGATGTCGGCGGTGTCGGGCTGAGGCAAGAGGTTTTGGCTGCCCAGAATACCGAATGCTTTGGAAAATTTCATTTGGTTGAGGGTCATCTTCACGGTGAGGGAATCTCCGGAAAGAGTAGGAGAAATTTTTCGGATTACCCCTCCTACCTCTATGGAAAGCAAGCTGGGTTGTGGAGGAGTACCAGTTGAGAGATTGAGACGGTAGCCATCGAGATTGAATGAAGGACTTACATTGCTGTTTGCCGGTATGCTGATGCGCTGCTGAAATGCCTGTCCGTTTTTGGTTACGGAAGGAAGGCGAAAAATTACTGTAAGCTCCTGGTTGAATCTGTTCCCACACTCCAATGAGATTACTCCCTGCTTGAGGATAAGTGAATCGAGTGTGGTCCCTGCATTCACCACAAAATTGATGGGTGGAGGAGTGGCAAGCGGGATAGGCACTGTATCAATATTTGGCGGGAGGCTGTTGAATATGTTCACAATGCCGGCATCTACTCCGGTAGCAAACCTGAAGCGTTGCTCACCCAAATCGATGGCTTCATTGGCTGATTTAGAAAACAGTTTGGTTTCATAAACAAAAGTGATGAACCCATTTGCATCCTCGATGATATTGCCTGCCGAACGCTTGGTGATATCTTTGAGTGCGAATTCAGCATTCACAAGAGGCATAGCCACTTCCGGAGACCAGCTATTGGAACCGAAAGGGGCGCTTTTTTTACAGGAAACCGATAGGAATGTAAATCCGATGAAGACCGGAATTAGAAAAGAAAGATTGATATGTTTCATTGCATGCCAAATGTAACATTTTTACAACATAAATTAACATTCTATAAATTTGTTTTACCAGGGTTTTAAGCGAGCATATTCCACACAATCCTGTCAACAGGAAAGGTTAACTCAACCGCATTTTCCCGTTGAGGAGAAACCCATAAAAAGGCTTGCTCACCTTCGGATATCACAGCCTTATCGGAAGAGTCAATCGCAGCAATTTCATGAGGCTTGTGCACCCACACACGATAGTACACGCTGATGAGTTGCACGCCTGGTTGAAAGGCTGATTCAACAAAAAAATCCGTGGTATAAAAGTGTTCGGCTTTGGCAATGGGAGTTCCTAGTTCCTCCATGAATTCGCGATGCAATGCAGCCAGGAATCCTTCTCCTTTTTCAACTCCTCCTCCCGGAAATTTAAGCATTGGGGTTCCGAAATGATGTTCCTTGCTGAGCAGTACTTTTTCTTCCGAACAAAGAATGCCATATACCCGCAGGTTATATGAATTGTTAGGATGAAGCATACACAATCAGACGGGAACTTTTGAAAGACATCAGCAATTATACTTCCAGCTTTTTGTACCTCAGTCTGCGCGGGGTAATATCCCCTACTCTTTTCTTTTTGTTCTCTTCGTAATCAGAATATCCACCCTCAAAATAATACACCTGCGAATTCCCTTCAAAGGCGAGGATATGCGTGCATACCCTGTCGAGAAACCATCTGTCGTGAGAAATGATCACGGCACAACCGGCAAAATTTTCTAGTCCTTCTTCGAGTGCCCTCAAGGTGTTGATGTCGATATCGTTGGTAGGTTCATCCAGAAGGAGCACATTGCCTTCATTTCTGAGCGACATGGCAAGGTGCAAACGGTTTCGTTCACCACCTGACAACACCCCGCATTTTTTTCCCTGGTCTGCCCCATTAAAGTTGAATCGGGACACATATGCCCTGGAGTTGATCTGCCGGCCTCCCAGCATCATGGTTTCTGTTCCTCCGGTAATGACCTCGAATACCGTTTTATCGGGATTGATTTCCTTGTGTGCCTGATCAACATAACTGATGCGAACAGTATCTCCAATCTTCACATTTCCTGCATCGGGTTCAACCTGGTTCATGATAATCCTAAAAAGTGTTGATTTACCTGCACCATTCGGGCCGATGATGCCTACAATTCCTGCAGGCGGAAGGCGAAAACTCAAGTTTTCAAACAAGACCTTTTCACCATAGGATTTTGAAACAGCGTTAAACTCAATCACTTCGGATCCCAACCTGGGACCGTTGGGAATAAAAATTTCCAGTTTGTCTTCTTTTTCCTTTGCATCCTGGCTCAACAATTTGTCATAAGCAGAGAGCCTTGCTTTGCTTTTTGCCTGTCTGCCTTTGGCACCCTGCCTCACCCATTCCAGCTCTCTGGCAAGTGTTTTCTGTCGCTTGCTTTCTTGTTTTTCCTCCTGTGCCAGTCGCTTTCCTTTCTGATCGAGCCAGGAGGAATAGTTTCCTTTCCATGGAATTCCTTCTCCCCTGTCGAGCTCAAGAATCCATCCGGCAACATTATCTAGGAAATAGCGGTCGTGTGTTACTGCAATGACAGTGCCGCTGTAGTTTTGCAAAAACTGTTCGAGCCAGTCAACACTCTCTGCATCGAGGTGGTTGGTGGGCTCGTCAAGAAGCAGAATGTCCGGTTTTTTCAACAGCAATCTGCATAAGGCTACACGCCGTCTTTCGCCACCGGAAAGCACATTCACAGGAGTATCACCATCCGGGCAACGCAAGGCATCCATGGCAATTTCCAATTGGTTATCCAAGTCCCATGCATTAATGGCATCAATTTTATCTTGGATTTCTGCCTGCCTGTTCATCAGCTTTTCCATGGCTTCCGCATTTTCATAATATTCCGGTAGGCCAAACTTCAGGTTGATCTCTTCAAACTCTTTCAGCAGGTTAACCGTATCCGAAACGCCCTCCATCACAATTTCCTTGACAGTTTTATTTTCATCCAGATAAGGTTCCTGCTCAAGGTATCCGACTGAGTATCCCGGAGAGAAAACCACATCGCCCTGATAGGATTTATCTACCCCGGAAATGATTCTGAGCAAGGTTGATTTACCGGACCCGTTTAATCCGATGATGCCGATTTTGGCACCGTAAAAAAAGGATAGATAGATGTCTTTTAAAATTGTTTTTCCGGTAGAAAGTGTTTTTGACACCTTGACCATGGAAAAAATTATTTGCCTGTCTTCTGACATAAAAATGGAATTGTTTGAGGTGGCAAATGTATGACTATTCAGGGAGTCAGCGGCATACCCGGTCAATATCTTTTTGGGCAGTTCCCATACCCATTTCAAGTGATTTCCGGAGGTCTGCACAGCATTCTTTTTGCCGCTTTAGTTTGTAGTAACATTTGCTCCTCAGGTAATAGGCCTCTGCCGTTTGTTTGATGGATATAGCCCTGCTGAGAGCCTCACTTCCCAAGTCAAACTGGTTTGATTCAAAGGCCATCTTCCCATATCCAAACCAGGCTTCTTCGCTGGTGGGATCCAGACTTGTTGCTTTCTGAAAATCCTTCAGCGCCAAGGGGTACTTTCCGGCACCCATGAGATAATAGCATTTTCCTCTTTCAAGGTAGGCTTTCATTGACTTGGCATCTGCGGTGATAATTTTGGTGTACTCACGAGAGGCCGTTCCAAAATCATTTTTGATAAATGCTGCTTGGGCACGGATATAGGAAATCTTTGGATTTTTTGATTTTAACTTGGTGGTGAGGGTTTGCAAACAGGTTTGAATAACCTCCTGATTTCCGCAGGAGAGGGCAGCGTTGGCATAATCCAACCAAACGGGCTCTCCTGATTCTCCGAGGGCGATTGCTTTTGCAAAGTCTGTTAAAGATGCCTGAGATTTTTTCAGTGCTGTTTGCGCCCTTGCCCTACAATAATAAGCCTCAGCAGCATTTTTATTGAGCTCTATGGCTTTGGAAGAATGATTGATGGCTTCTTCGAAGCGTTTCTCTTTTTCTGCGATGATTGCTTTCCCCAGGAAGGCCTTAAAATTGCGGGGAGATCTGGATAAAGTTGCATCGAAATCTTTTTCGGCTTCACGGTATTTTCCAAGTCTGATAAGGGCCAATCCTCTGAGCACAGGCGCCTCTGTATTGGCCGGATTTACTTGTATTACACGGGTGTAATCCTCGATGGCACGCGCAAAATTCCCATCTTTTTCATAGGCTGATGCCCTTACCATCAAAGATTGAAAGTACTCTTTATTAAGTGCTATTGCTTTGTCAAAATCCTTGTAGGCATCCTCTTTTTTACCTAATTCATACTTGGCTTGTCCGCGCTCAGCGTAAGCAATAAAATTATCTTTTTGCTTGCTCAGCACTTTGTCATACTCGATGACTGCCTCCCTGTATTTTTTTTGCTTCGCTTTCTCCCTTGCAAGCTGCAGGGCAGATTCCGGATTCTGAGCCGTTGAAATAACCCTCGTCAGAAGTAAAAAAATAAAAAAAATTCTCGCAAACATTGCGGCGAACCTATACAATCTTAAGTAAAAATTCAAGCCTCTCATCAATAAAAAAATGTGTTTCTTTGGTTTATGTTCCACTTTCGGCTTATTCTTCTGCTGCTTTTTTTTATTGGATTTTCGAAAGGGCTAAAAGCCCAAAGTCCGGTAGATCAACTACCATCTTATCCGGGTAAGGAAGATGCACTTGTAAATTACATTCAAAAAAACATGCGATTGAACGATGAAAACAAGCTGCAAGAAGGAACCATTCAGCTGAGTTTTGATGTGCATCCGGATAGCTCCGTGTCCGGTGTGATTATTATAGAGGGCCTGCATCCTTCCGTTGACGAACAGGTTGTTAAGCTGATGGAAAAAGCACGATTCATCCCTGCCATCAAAGAGGGCAAACCTGTAAAAATGAACATGATGACCGAAATTCTCCTGCGCGGTAAACAATGAACAAGAAAAAAGCAAAACATCTTCCCAAGTCAGAAAAAAAAATTGAACGCACTCCAATCATTCAAAAATCCTTGCTGTTCATCCTTGGATTTTTTGCGATTGCCGTTTATCTGAACACCCTGAGCAACGGATATACGCTCGACGATTTTTCGGTACAAAAAGAAAACAATATTGTAAATCAGGGTAGCAAAGGCATTCCTCTTATCTGGAAATCATCCTATCGGTTTGGCTACCTGAATGTGCAGGATGGTTTGTATCGACCCCTGACACTCACTGTTTTCGCCCTCCAATGGGAGTTTTTTCCCGATAAGCCATGGTTCGGACATTTTATAAACTTGCTTCTCTTTGTCCTTACGGTATTGTTTGGCTTTGTTTTTCTTCGAAAACATTTTCCCGACTGGCCTGAGTGGATTGCCTTCTGGGGCATGTTGTTATTTGCGGTACATCCCATTCACACGGAGGTTACGGGCAGCATCAAAAGTCTTGACGAGTTGATGAGTTTTTTATTCGGACTTCTTGCCACTGATGGTGTTCTGACCTATGCAAAAGAAAACAGGATTGCGGCGCTTGTCAGGGCTTGTGTATTCTTCTTTCTTGCGCTTCTGAGCAAAGAATCTGCTGTCCTTTTCCTGGGCATGATACCACTTTTCCTGTGGTATCAAAATGACTTGCCTCTCACAAGAAGAGGCTTTGGAGCCATACTGCCCATGGGTGCGCTCATGATTTTTCTGCTCATGCGCAGACAAATTCTTGGCAGCAGTGTAGGTCTCGAAAATGTATCCGTGATTGATAATCTCCTGATGGCTACCGGCAATACTTCGGAAAAGTTTGCCACAGTATGCGTCATCCTTGGCATGTATCTAAAACTACTTATTCTTCCCTATCCACTCTTGTACAATTATTCCTACAACCAAATTCCAATTGTGGGATTCACCGATCCGAAAGCCATTTTGTGTTTGCTCATATATGCAACACTGATTGCGGTGAGCGTATGGGGCATATTAAAGCGCAAAAGATGGGCACTTTTTTCGGGTATTTATCTCCTTGGATTAGTGCTGTATTCCAACTTGGTTATCACCATAGGAGCTGCCATGGGAGAGCGTTTTATTTACTTTTCATCATTTGGTTTCTGCCTTGCTTTACCGGCCCTGCTGGGTGCAGGTTCAAAAGGCAAAGGAACAGCCATGACCTGGCTGAATGATCCTGAAAAAAAGATATCTCTTTATGTGTTGTCAAGTATTGTTTTGGTGTTTTCCATCCTTACTATCAAAAGAAATCCTGATTGGAAAGACAATCTGACACTCTATCGAAAAGATCTTCCTAAAAGTCTTCAATCTGCCCGCTCCAATTATTATCTGGGAAATGAATTGATCAAACTTGTGGGTGATACCATGAAAGATGCCGAGAAGAGAAAAACATGGATTGAAGAAGCCATCGGCTATCTCCGGCATGCCGAAGAAATCATTCCTGATTATCCGGATGCTCTTACGCAGATGGGTGTTGGCTATTATCGCTTGGGAAATTACAAGGAAGCAGAAAAGTGCTACAAACAAGCCCTGAAAACCCAAGCGAATGATGCCATTTCAATCAACAACCTGGCGGCTATTTATTTTATGAGCGGACGATACAATGAGGCCATTGCGATGTATGAAAAAGCTTCCACCTTGAATCCCAGATTTACAGATGCCATCGTAAACATGGGCAGTTGTTATGGGATGCTTGGAAAATACCCCGAAAGCATAAACATGTTCGAGCGCGCATTACAGATTGACCCAAGCAATGCAAAAGCCTTGTTTTACATGTCAAAATCCTATGCCTTCATCGGAAAAAAAGAAAAAGCCGAAGAATTGTTAAAACAGGCTCAGTCGATAGATCCCTCACTCAAATAAGGTGACAAATTGCTGAGGAGTGAGTAAATTTACAACAACCCAAAGACATGCCTTCCTTTTCCATATCCTCACCATTTAAGCCCACCGGGGATCAACCGGCAGCCATTGCCAAACTGATAGAGGGCATTTCGCATGGCGAAAAGCACCAGGTATTGCTGGGTGTAACAGGTTCCGGAAAAACCTTTACCATCGCCAATGTTATTCAACAGATCCAACGACCTACGCTCGTTTTAAGCCACAACAAAACGCTTGCTGCCCAACTTTACGGAGAATTCAAACAATTTTTTCCGCAGAATGCAGTAGAATATTTTGTCTCCTATTACGATTATTATCAGCCTGAGGCCTACATTCCCACAACCAATACCTATATCGAGAAAGACCTTTCGATCAATGATGAAATTGAAAAACTTCGGATCAGCACCACACATTCGCTGATGTCGGGGCGCAGGGATGTGATTGTGGTTTCCTCGGTTTCTTGTATTTACGGCATGGGTAATCCGGATGATTTTAAAGCGAATACCATCCGCATCAAAAAAGGGATGGTGATGAGCCGAAATCAATTTTTACATGCCCTGGTCAATAGCCTGTATGTAAGAACCACTGCAGATTTTAACAGGGGTAGTTTCAGGGTGAAAGGAGATACGGTTGACATCTATTTGTCCTATACCGATTATGCCTTCAGGGTTTTTTATGATGCAAATACCATTGAAGGAATAGAATCTTTTGATCCCATCAGCGGGCATCGTTTTGATTCTTTTGAAGAAGTGGCTATTGCTCCTGCCAATCTTTTTGTAACCAGCAAAGAATCCATGAAAAATGCGATGAATCACATCCAGGATGACATGGTAAAACAAGTTGAATATTTTGTTTCGAATGGAAAACACTTGGAAGCAAAACGCATTGAAGAGAGGGTTACCTATGATCTTGAGATGATGAGAGAGCTGGGTTACTGCAGCGGCATTGAAAATTATTCCCGGTATTTTGACAACCGCAAGTCAGGAGAGAGACCTTTTTGTTTGCTCGATTATTTTCCGGATGATTTCCTGATGGTGGTAGACGAAAGTCATGTTACCATTCCGCAAATCCGGGCCATGTATGGCGGTGACAGAAGCCGGAAAATCAATCTGGTGGAATATGGCTTCAGGTTACCTGCTGCATTGGATAATCGCCCGCTTACTTTTCAGGAGTTTGAGGGAATGGCCGGCCAGCTGATTTTTGTTTCGGCCACGCCTGCGGATTATGAATTGGAAAAAACAGGAGGCGCCATTGTTGAGCAAATCATCAGGCCCACAGGGCTTTTAGATCCTGTGATTGAGGTGAGACCGGCAACGCAGCAGGTGGATGATCTTCTGGAAGAAATTGCCATCAGGGTACAAAAAAATGAAAGGGTGCTGGTAACCACACTCACCAAAAGGATGGCAGAAGAGTTGTCTAAATACCTTGCCAACCTAAGCATCAAATGCAGGTATATTCATTCCGATGTGGATACACTTGAAAGGGTGGATATCCTGAGAGACTTGAGATTGGGAACCCTCGATGTACTCATCGGCGTGAATCTTCTGAGAGAGGGACTTGACTTACCTGAAGTTTCATTGGTGGCGGTACTTGACGCTGACAAAGAAGGCTTTTTAAGGTCTCAGCGTTCACTGGTGCAAACAGCAGGCAGGGCGGCCAGAAACCTGGAAGGCAAAGTGATTTTGTATGCAGATAAAATTACCGACTCCATGCATTATCTGATTAATGAAACAGAAAGGAGAAGAGTCATTCAAATGAAGTACAATACCGATCATCAAATTGTTCCCTCTCAAATTATCAAATCGAAAGAAGCCATTCTGGGCCAGACAAAAGTGGCAGATCACCACTTTAATTTCGAGAAAGCGCAACGCGAAATTTCTGAGAAGCAGGGAAGTAAAGCCGCTGAGTCTGTTGAAAAATATTACTCAAGGGAGGATTTGGAGAAAAAGATTACGGCCTTGAGAAAACAGATGCAACAAGCTGCCAAAGACCTTGATTTTATTGAAGCTGCCAGATTGAGAGATGAGATGTATGCACTGGAGAAACTCCGCTGAAACATCAATCGAAAGACTGGTTTGCCTCCTCTGCTTTCCTCACCATTTCCTGGTATTCAGAAGGTGAAAGATCCGCATAGAAGTAATTGATTGGATTGATTTTTTGACCGTTCTTGATGATTTCGTAATGGACATGCGGAGCAGTTGAAAGACCTGTACTGCCAACAAATCCAATCACCTCGCCTCTTCTGATTTTTTGTCCTGCCCTCACTTTGATTCTCGACATGTGTCCGTATAAGGTGGAATATCCAAAACCATGCGACACCACCACATGGTTTCCATATCCTTGTGCGAGATTATCCGCTCTCTCAACAACCCCATCACCTGTGGCATAGATGGGAGTTCCGGTGGGAGCGGAAAAATCAATGCCCGGATGAAAATTGCTGGTTTTATAAATGGGGTGCATGCGGTAGCCGAAACCCGACATGTGACGAAGGCGCAATTTGGAGATAGGCTGAATGGCCGGAATAGCTGAAAGCAGTTTTTGTTTGTTGCGGGCAAGGTTCACCACCTGATCAAAGCTGCGGCTTTGGATGTAAGCCTGTTTGGCAAAACGATCCAACTTTTTGGTAAGCTCTATCATCAGCGCAGAATTATCAAATCCTTCCAGTTTTTTGTAAATGTCTACCCCACCAAAACCGGCATTTCTCACTTCGAGTGGCACAGGTTCTGATTCAAATATCATGCGGTAAATATTATCGTCTCTTTGTTGCATGTCACTCAACACATAGGACAACTGATTGAGTCGGTTGCTGAGGTCCTCGTATTGATAAGTGAGCTGTTCGATTTCCCTTTTCAGCCGTTTTTCCTTGGGAGAGTCAAATAGGTTATAGGCCACCAGCAATGTGGCAGAGGCAAAAACCAGACCGGTTAGAAGATAGGTGAGCATCTTCTTTACTCGATCCCAAAAACGAAGCTGAACCTTTTCGAAGGTCAGGGATTTGGTATTGAAATAAAATTTTACTTTCGACATATTGCCCGCTCGCCAAGTTAGGGAATAATTGTAAATTCGCCATCCCTATAAAGGTCTCAACATTATTTCTTAGTTCAATGTATGGAAAGTAAAAAGGTGCGAAAAATTTTCCTTGATTTTTTCAGGGACAAAGGACACCTCATCGTCCCGAGTGCACCCATGGTTGTAAAGGATGATCCTACCCTGATGTTCAACAACAGTGGAATGGCTCCTTTTAAAGATCTATTTCTTGGAAACGCACCCATCATTAATCCCCGGATTGCAGATACCCAAAAATGCCTTCGTGTAAGCGGCAAGCACAACGACCTGGAAGAGGTAGGTGTAGATACCTATCACCACACGATGTTTGAGATGCTTGGGAACTGGAGCTTCGGAGATTACTTCAAAAAGGAAGCGATTGCCTGGGCTTGGGAATTGCTCACTGAAGTGTATAAACTTGACAAAAAAGACCTGTATGTAACCGTTTTTGAAGGTCATGCCGAGGAAGGACTATTGTTTGATGAAGAAAGTCAAAAAACATGGAAGCAATTTGTTGATGAATCACATATCCTTCGCGGCAACAAAAAAGACAACTTTTGGGAAATGGGTGATACCGGGCCTTGCGGACCATGTTCAGAGGTGCATGTTGATCTTAGAAGTGATTCCGAAAAGTCAAAAATATCCGGCGCCTCACTGGTCAATACAGGACATCCGCAGGTAATTGAGATTTGGAACCTGGTGTTCATGGAGTTTGAGCGAAAAGCAAGCGGTGAACTTGTGAAACTTCCCAAGCAACATGTAGATACCGGCATGGGATTCGAGCGGCTATGTATGGCTTTGCAAGGAAAAAAATCAAATTACGATACGGATATTTTTCAATCCCTTATTCAATTCATTTCTGCCAGAACAGGAAAGCCCTACGGAAAAGATGAACAAACAGACATCGCCATGCGCGTATTGTCTGATCATATACGAACCATCTCATTTGCCATTGCCGACGGACAACTGCCGGGCAATGCCAAAGCAGGCTATGTAATCAGGCGCATCCTCAGAAGAGCCGTTCGTTATTACTACACCTTTCTTGATATTCAGGCACCTTTTCTTTACATGCTCACCGATATTCTGGTGAAGCAGATGGGTGAATTTTTTCCTGAATTAATCCAACAGCAAACACTGATTGAGAAAGTCATCCGCGAAGAGGAAACAGCATTCCTAAAAACACTCGGTACAGGCATCCACAGGTTTGAACATTACATGGAAAACCTTCAAGGAAAAACCATCGACGGAAATTTTGCTTTCGAATTGTTCGATACATATGGATTTCCCATTGACCTCACACAACTGCTGGCACGGGAACATCAGGTGGATGTTGATATGGAGGTGTTCAGGAAGTGTCTTGATAAGCAAAAGGAAAGGTCTCGAGCAGCCGGAAATGTAGAAACAGGTGACTGGACGGTGTTGTCATCAGATGCCGAATCAGTGTTTATCGGCTATGAGCAGGACAAGTGCCAAACCAAAATCCTCAAACACCGCAAAGTGCAGGCGAAAGGAAAAGAACAGATTGAACTTGTCCTGAGAGAAACTCCTTTTTATGCCGAGTCGGGAGGACAGGTAGGCGATGCAGGTGTACTGGTGTTCAGTGATGAAACTGTTCATGTGCGTGACACCCGAAAAGAAAACGGCATGTGGATACATCTTTGTGACCGCATGCCAAAGCATCCTGAGCAAGTTTGTGAGGCGCAGATTGATGCAAAAAGAAGAAGACTCATTGAGAACAACCATACAGCCACACACCTGATGCATGCAGCACTCAGAAAAATACTGGGAACACATGTAGAGCAAAAAGGCAGTCTCGTCAACGATGAATACCTTCGCTTTGATTTCTCACATTTCGAGAAAGTAAGTGCCAACGAATTGAATGCCATTGAAGAAATGGTGAATGAAAAAATACGAGAGAATATTTCCCGCGAAACAGAAATCACCGGAATTGAAAAAGCAAGAGCCAAAGGTGCAATGGCATTATTTGGTGAAAAATATGGTGATCTGGTAAGGGTTGTCTCCTTCGATGCAGGCTACTCCATCGAATTATGCGGAGGCACGCATGTTCATGAAACAGGTAAAATCGGCCACTTCAAGATCATCACTGAATCTGCGGTAGCTGCAGGTATCCGGAGGATAGAGGCAATTACTTCAACCCGTGCAGCTGCATATATCAAGGAGCAGATGGAAGAATTAAACACCATCAAACAGCTTCTAAAAAATCCTAAACAAACAGCACGGGCAGTTGAAGAACTTCTGCAAAAAAATACCGAGTTACAGAAACAGATTGAAAAATTCAGGGAGAAAGAAGCAGGCGTTTTGTTTGGGAAAGTGCGCGCTGAAGTGAAATCACAAAACGGAACAGACTTTGTTGCCGCTTTTGTTGAAACCGACCATGCAGATACGCTCAAGGATATTTGTTTCCGCCTAAGGGCTGAGTTTCCCGGGTTGTATGCGGTGCTGGGAGGCAATATCAACGGAAAAGCCAGTCTGCATATCATGTTGGGTGAAAGACTGATGGAAGAGAAAAAACTCAAGGCTTCTGAAATCATCAAAACGCTCGCCTCCTCTATCAAAGGTGGGGGTGGCGGACAGGCTCACTATGCCTCAGCAGGAGGAACAGATACAGAAGGACTAAAAAAATTGCTTCTCACCTATTCTTTTCCGCAATAAAAAGCAAATGATCAGGTTAGGCTACATGCGTATTTTTTTGGTCATCGTTTTTCTGTTTCTTGCAGCCACCAAAGGAATTGCACAACCTGGCGGCCAAAGCACCTATAGCTATCTCCATATGTTGCCATCTGCAAGGATGGCCGGATCGGGTGGAGCAGATATCACTTACAAAGATGGAGATCCGGCTACAGGTATTTTTAATCCTTCGCTGCTAAATACTGAAATGCATGGCAGGTTGTCGCTTAATTTCATCAACTATCTCACGGATGCCAAAGCGGGCGTAAGCAGTTATGCTTTCGGAACTCATGGTGGAACCGCCGCAGTTTCTCTCCAGTACAACAATTACGGGAAGTTTACTCTCACTGACAACACTTCTGCAGTGCTCGGAAATTTTTCTGCTGCAGATTACAAGCTCCAGGCAGGATTTGGAAAATCACTCAATGAACAAATCAGCATAGGTGCCAATTACGGCTTGCTTTATTCTGCATATGAAAGTTATCGCTCCTTTGGTATGGCAATAGATGCCGGTGCGCATTTCAAAACCATCGACAATTCTTTTCAGGCCTCTCTGGTCATGCGCAACCTTGGCGTTCAGCTCAAACCTTTTGTCAATGGTTCAAGGGAAAAAATTCCTTTACGGATTCAGGGAGGTGTATCCTATAAGTTTGCTCATGTGCCATTGAGGTTGAGTATGCTAGTTGACAATATGCAAAGGTGGAACCTCGTATATCGCGATACCACGCTGGCGCAGGAAAGAGATTTGCTCACCGGTAACACCATCCCTGAAAAATCACTCTTTTTTCCCAATCTGATCAGACACTTTGCCTTTGGTGCTGAATTCAGCATCGCAAAAGTTTGTCAACTAAGACTGGGTTACAACCTGCAAAGGCAACAGGAAATGAAAGGAAGTTTGCGCTCGGGCATGGCAGGGTTTTCTGCAGGTATTGGCATACGACTTTCAAAAATGTACTTTTCTTATGCCCTCGGTGCATACCATTTTTATGGGAACACGCACTTTCTTACCCTTGGGTTTTCACCTGCATCACTTTTCAAAAAGAAAGTTTCAGGTAGCTAAAAAAAATGCATCTCTTATGGATGCATCTTTTTTAACTTGAAGTTTGTTTGGTAAGATTAAACGATACTAATCTTCTTTTCAATGTCTTCAATATAATTTCTGAATCGCTTATCGGTTTCAATAAGGTTGTTTACGGTTCTGCATGCATGCAAAACAGTGGCGTGGTCTTTGCCTCCAAGATGTGCACCAATGTTTGCCAGAGATGCTTTGGTAAGATTCTTGGAGAAGTACATGGCAATTTGTCTTGCCTGAACCACTTCGCGCTTGCGCGTTTTTGATTTCATCAGTTCAAGGGGAAGGTCAAAATAAGCGCTTACCACTTTATGGATCAAATCAATAGAAAACACTCTAGCCGTGTTCTTCACAAATTTGTCAATCATTGACTTGGCAAGTTCAAGGTTGATTGATTTTTTGTTGAGTGAAGATTGAGCCAACAATGAAATTAAGGCACCTTCCAGTTCACGGATATTGGTGGTGATGGAATAGGCCAGGTATTCAAGCACCTCTTTGGGCAACTGGATACCATCGTTATAGGTTTTCTTTTGAAGAATGGCGATGCGGGTTTCCAGATCGGGAACCTGAAGATCTGCGCTGAGACCCCATTTAAACCTGGAGAGCAACCTTTGTTCCATGCCTTGCATCTCCACGGGCGCTTTGTCGGAAGTGAGCACAATTTGCTTACCCGATTGATGAAGGTGATTGAAGATATGAAAGAAGACATCCTGGGTTTTTTCTTTCCCGGCAAAATCATGCACATCATCAATCAAAAGGACATCGATCATCTGATAGAAATGAATGAAATCATTTCTGTCCTGGTTTCTTACGGCGTCTATGTACTGCTGGGTAAATCTGTCGGCAGAAACATACAAGACCGTTTTATTGGGGTATTGATTTTTTATCTGTATGCCTATGGCATGGGCAAGGTGGGTTTTGCCAAGGCCACTGCCTCCATAGAGGAAGAGCGGGTTGAACGAAGTTCCACCGGGTTTGTTGGCAACGGCAAATCCTGCGCTTCTTGCCAATCGGTTGCATTCTCCTTCTATAAAATTTTCAAAAGAGTGATTGGGATTCAGTTGAGACTCAACATTAATCTTCTTTAGACCGGGAATGATAAAAGGATTGCGGATTCCATTGCTGTTGATATCCAATGGCATGGCTACCGGGTGGTTCTGAACGGCCTTTTTATTGGATGTAGGAATGCTGATGGTGTATGGTTTTGCCGCCTTGTAGGAGGTTTCCATCACAATATTGTATTCGAGCCTACCGGAGCTCCCCAGTTCTTTCCTGATGGTCTTGCGCAGGAGTTCTATGTAATGCTCCTCTAACCATTCGTAAAAGAACTGACTGGGAACTTGTATGGTCAATACATGATCAACATATTTGATAGGTTTGATTGGTTCAAACCAAGTTCTGAAGCTTTGGGGGCTAACATTATCCTTAATAATCCTAAGGCAGTTTTGCCACGCAGATTCACAACTTTTTTCCATTCAGTATATTTTTTAATGCTATTAATGACTGTGTTCTCCAAAAAAAAACAGCGACTTCAATCGCCTCAACAAATATGTTCAAAAAATGGTTAAGAAAAAAATACCCTACCCTCTTGTTTTTTTAGTTAATGATGTAACTATCATAATTTGAGGCGCATTATTTTTTGAATTAAAAAAATTGGGTAGAACAGCTGAAAAAAGGCTTGTACTGGCAAGTTTGGCATGAAATATTTTAGGATTTTTCGAATAAAAGATTGCTTGTTTCATAAATATTCTTAGGAAGATGCATAGCCGTTCCCGAGACAGATTTTTTCCCCGGTTTATTGCGGTCAAAAACCACATCAATTCTTCCCAGTTTTATACCGGCCCAACCTACCTGACAAACATGAACTTCTTGTCCGTCGATATTTTTTTGAATCACAGGTTTATCTAAAAATGTGTGCGTATGGCCACCAATAATGATGTCAATAAAACGAGATCTGCGTGCCAATTCAATGTCGGAAATTTTATTGTCCTGGTATTTAAAACCGAGGTGTGATAAACAAACGATGAGGTGGCATTTTTCTTCATTTTTAAGATACAAGGCATGTTTAGCGGCTTGCTCTTCCGGATTCAGAAAACGGGTTTTTCCATACATGCGTTTGTCGACCAGGCCATCCAATTCTATGCCCAATCCAAACACGCCTATTTTGATACCCTCTTTGATAAAAATTTTATACGGAATGGTTTTCCCGTTCATGGCAGTATCCGAAAAATCATAGTTGGCGCAAATCAGTGGAAACTCCATGAGGGGGAGATTACGAGTAATGCCTTCAATCCCATTATCAAAATCATGGTTTCCGATGGCAGACGCATCGTACTTCATGCGACTCATCAGCTTTATTTCCAGTTCACCGTTATAACGATTAAAATAGGGTGTTCCCTGGTAGATATCGCCTGCATCAAAAAGCAAAACATTTTTTTGTTCCTGTCTGATTTTATTGATCAAGGCTGCTCGTCTTGCTGCACCACCCAAGCCCGGGTATTTGGGATCATTATCAGGGAAAGGATCAATGTGGCTATGCACATCATTGGTGTGCAGTATGGTGAGCATAACCTTCTCAGAGGCAGCAAGCAAATCCAGAGGCGCAAGGCTTGCACCCGTTAGCCCCCATGTGAGTTTTTTGAGAAAATCACGGCGATTATTTCTGTTGAGTGATTCTTCCATCTTTTCTTGGTTTTAAAATCATGCCCTTGCTGTTTTTTTCAATCATTGCCTCCACCAGTACATCGCGAATCTTTTTATTTAAAAATACCACAGATACCGGGTCTTTGAAAAAACGCATTTTGTCTCCGCCAAACGCCAGGTAATCGCTTGTAAGCACAGCGTAGTTGCGATTGTTTTCGAGTGGCCTGCCATCAAGCGTAATTTCTGTATAAGTAGAGTCGTTAATCAGCATCCTCATTCCGGCCATGGGTTGTCCACCCGACCTTGCAATATAGTTTAGCATCCCCTTGAATTTATCAGGTGAGAGTGTAACCAAAACCAATTCATTCTCAAAAGGCATAAGTTCATATACTTTACCAAGAGTAATTTCTCCTTTGGGCAAGGGTGCTCGCAATCCACCTTTGTTGAGCAGACACACATCTGCTGTAAGGTTTTTTGACATGGCCAATGCCCTTGCCTTTTCCAGCAGCAAATCGGCTACCAGATTACCCAAGGAACCTTCCGGTTCATCTTTAATGGCAACAGAATCGGAAAAGATCAACACACTGTTCATCTCTTTTTCAAGAGCAGATTTGTAAGGCAAGATTTCCCGCATGATAGAGGAGTCGATTCCTATTTCGGAAGTTATAGGAACTTGCTTTTCACTTACCTGACGCAGAACAGGACGCCCTGTTCTGCAGGCATTCAAAAAACACAGCGTCAATAAAAAAACAGCTGTTTGATGGTATCTGAAAGGTGATTTAAACAACACATTGCAATGATAACAATAGATTTGTTCAGAACATAGTTTTTTAAAAATCCATAAACCCGCGAAGGCATGCAATTTTCTTCGCTATCTTGCCAAGCATGTTTAAAAACTGTTCAACCATCCGTGTGCGCTACAGTGAGACCGACAGGATGGGATATGTGTATTACGGCAATTATGCCCAGTATTATGAAACAGGACGGGTAGAAGCCTTGCGCTCCATGGGACTGTCCTACCGCGAAATGGAAGATACCGGCATAATGTTGCCTGTCATTCACTTTGAAATAAACTATTTCAAACCGGCCTTTTACGATGATGTCATCAGCATAGAAACCATTATACCGGTGATGCCTGATGCAAAAATCCGGTTTGATTATACTTGCTTCAACCAAAAGGAAGAAATCCTGAACAAAGGTACTACTACCCTTGTTTTTGTTAACAAACAGAGCAATAAACCATGTCGTCCTCCACAACAATTATCCGACTTTTTAAAACCCTATTTCCGATAACATGAAATCCTTTTTCAAAATTGCCCTCATGTTGGGCACACTGTTTTTGTCAGAGTCACATGCGCAACCTTGGCTTGAAAATATTGAACCCGGAAAAGAGAATAACTTCTTTGCGATCAAGGAAGCTTTTTACAAATGGGCGGAGGCGCAAGAGTTAAATAAAACCCATCTCATTCAATCTGATAGCAAAGCAGAAAGGCATGAAGGCAGCGGCAGGTATTCAGAAATCTTCAAACGATGGGAATGGTTCTGGGAAACGCGTGTTGACTCACTTGGACATTTCCCCACCTCTACTGATTACTTGAACGCATTTAATCATGTGGGCATTCAGCAATCAAGTAAGTCAATTACTTCAGTTCCCGAACCCAATTGGCAGCTTATCGGTCCTTTTCAAGACATTCCTGCCTCCGGGGGAGGCATGGGTAGGGTTTCTTGTATCAGCCACAAACCCGGCCATCCCAGCGAGGTATGGATTGGCACACCGGCGGGAGGTTTATGGAAATCCTTCGATGGAGGAAATACCTGGCAAAACACCACCACTGACAACCTTCCTGTGATTGGAATCAGTGACATCGTCTTTAATCATCAAAATACAAATACCGTTTACATTGCCACAGGAGACTATACCAGCGGAGACACCTACAGTGTTGGTATACTAAAATCTACTGACGGAGGACAATCATGGAATCCTACCGGAATGACATTTAACCTGAGCGTCAACAGACGCATCGACAAGCTTGTGATGCATCCCACTGACACCTCTGTTTTATTGGCGGCTACCACAGGAGGATTATTCCGTAGTGCAGATGCAGGCGCAACATGGAGTCAATTGCGGCCGGGTGTTTTCCGTGATATTGAATTTAAACCGGGCAATCCCAACATCGTTTTTGCAAGCAACAATTCATTGGTTTTTAAATCCACCAATGGAGGACTCAGTTTTGCCGGTAATTCCGGAGGCACCGGTTTACCTTCCAGCGGAATTGGCAGAATTTCCCTTGGAATAAGTCCTGCAGCACCCTCCACTATTTATGCATTGCTCTCCAGGTCTTCTGATTATAGTTATCTGGCCACTTACAAATCCACTGATGAGGGTGCCACCTGGAATCTTGTGAATGATTCTCCAAACCTGTTGGGATGGGATCCGAGTGGAAATGACGATGGAGGTCAGGCTTTTTTTACCCTGAGTATATGTGTTTCACCTGTGAATGCAAACGAAGTATATGTTGGAGGTGTTAACATCTGGAAATCTACTAATGGAGGTGCTGATTTTGAGCTCAACGCACATTGGTATGGCGGGGGCGGTGCTCCTTATGTGCATGCCGATATTCACGACATGGAATTTAATCCTGCCAATCCATCTACCCTGCTGGTTGGCTGTGATGGCGGCCTGTTCAAATCCACTGATGCGGGAATGAATTACACAGATTGCAGTGCAGGTTTGGCCATCAAACAAATTTACCGGATGGACAATGCGAGAACAAATCCAGGCGCCATTATCTACGGTTCACAGGACAATGGTTCCGATCTCTTTTTTGCAAATAATTTCGAAAGGGTACTGGGTGGAGATGGCATGGATTGTCTTATTGATCATACGGATGAGTCGGTAATGTTTGCTGAACTCTACTATGGCGATATGTACAAGTCTACCAATAACGGAGCGTTTTTTTATCCTGTATCTCCTCCTGACACAGGTGCATGGGTAACACCTTTTGCAATGGCCGCCAGCAATCATGACATCATGTATGCAGGCTATCGTGAAATTTGGAAATCTACTGACAACGGAGAATCTTGGTTTCAATCAACCAATGGGATAAACGGACAGGGAACCTATGTAGATGTATCTATTTCTGATGTTGATGCCAATGTGGTTTTTGCCATCAGCGGCGGAAGAGTGTACAAAACCATCGATGGTGGATCGAACTGGCAAATCGTTAATTCCGGTTTGCCCGGCAATAACTACACAAGGGTTTTGGTTAAATCCGGAGACCCCAATACGGCTTATCTCACCCTTGGCGGATTTACAGCATCCAACAAAGTGTTCATGACCTTTAATGGTGGAAGCACCTGGACAAACATTACGAAAACCGGGCTGCCGGCTGTTCCTGTTAATTGCATTGCCTACCAAAACAACACCAACACCCGAGTGTATGTGGGCACCGATTTGGGCGTGTATTACACCAACGACAGCCTCAATTCCTGGCTGCCTTTTAACAACGGATTGCCCAACACAGTAGTAACCGATTTGGAATTTCAATACATGGCCGGAATGTTGCGCGCATCCACTTATGGTCGCGGAGTATGGCAAACTCCTGTGCAGGACAGTTTACCTGTGCAGGCAGTAAAATCCATAGCAGATCCGGTTGCCATGTTGTTTCCAAATCCTGCGAATCAAAACATCACCCTTGTAACAGAACATTTCGGTGGAAACACGATCAAGCTAAAAATAATGGATACACAGGGAAGAACTATTTGGGTAAGTACTCAGCCTTATGCGAGTCATATACAAATTGATGTGTCATCCCTCGCTGCAGGTGTTTATCTCCTGGAGGCAAATAACGACGCTAAAAGAAAAATTACAGAACTAATCATTCAAAGATGATACACCATGAGAAAGTACAGGCACTTGTTTTTTGACCTGGACCATACGCTCTGGGATTTTGAAACCAATTCTGAAAATACGCTATTCAGTCTTGCAAAAAAATACAATTTCCCCGCTGCTCATGGCCCTGAAGGATTTGTTGAAACTTACAAAGTCGTCAATAAAAAATTGTGGGTGCAATATGAAAATGGGGAGATCGATCAGCAAACGCTGAGAACCGAAAGGTTCAGGGTTTCACTCTTGGGACAAGGCATCACGGATGAATTTTTCACAAAAAAAATCAGTGAAGAATACCTGCAAGAACTTCCCTCCAGAAAGATTTTAATAGAAGGAGCACATGAGACCCTTGAATACTTAAGGAAAAGTTACAACATACATCTCATCACCAATGGATTTGAAGAGGTGCAACACAAGAAAATAAAACATGCGGGGATTTCACACTTTTTTGATTCAGTAATTACATCCGAAAAGGCAAAATGCATGAAACCTGGCAAAGAAATTTTCGAGTTTGCTTTACAAAGCAACCGGGCGGTAGCATCAGAATCACTGATGATTGGCGACAATCATGGCGCAGATATCATAGGAGCAGCCGGTGTGGGTATGGACCAGGTTTGGTTTAACCCATCTCAGTCGCATGCGCACAAATCATCTACCTATCGCATCAATACCCTCCCCGAATTGCGTCAGTTTCTTTGAAAACTTTACACAGATTCCTGAGGTAGAGAAGGGATGACTTTTAAATAAATATTGTGTACAATTTGCTGAGCCTGCATAAGAGAACTCACCCCTTCAAAAACATAATACAGTTTTCCTGCATTTTCTTTGAAACGCCCTTTGGAGGGATTGTGTTTCACATAGGACAACACGCCCTTAAAAACCTCACTTTCATAATAGGGTGAGTTGGATTTTGAAACAAAATAGCATATAAACTTACCAAGTTTCACAACCACCTTTTCAATGCCCAGGCGCATGCATTCCCGCCTCAATTTTTTTGTTTCAACCAAATCAAAAACCGAGGAAGGAGGCGGGCCAAACCTGTCGCGCAAACGGCCAACAAAAGCTTCTAACTCCTCATCCTGACTCAATTCATCCAATTCGCGATAAAGCAAAAGTCGTTCAGAAATATCAGCCACATAATCATCGGGAATAAGTACCTCCAAGTCGGTATCTACCTGACAGTCTCTGACGAAAGCGTTTTCATTGATGTGTTTTAGCCTTCCGCTTACCGTTAGATTTTCACGAAAACTTTCGTCTTCTTCTCTTAGTTCCATAATGGCCTCATCGAGTATCTTCATGTACATGTCGAATCCGATTTCATTGATGAAACCACTCTGCTCAGCACCCAAAAGATTACCTGCACCTCTGATATCCAGATCTCTCAATGCAATCTGGAAACCTGATCCCAGATCTGAAAATTCTTCGAGTGTCTTTAAACGCCTCTTGGCATCAGGGGTGAGCGTGCTCAGTGGCGGAGCAAGCAAATAGCAATAGGCTTTTTTATTGCTTCTTCCAACCCTGCCGCGCATCTGATGAAGATCACTCAAGCCAAAATGATGTGCCTCATTGATGATAATGGTGTTTGCATTGCTGATATCGAGACCCGATTCGATGATAGAAGTGCTTATTAATATATCTGTTCTACCTTCCACAAAATCAAGCATCACTTTTTCAAGATCTTCTCCTTCCATCTGCCCATGACCTGTGCCGATCACTGCCTTGGGAACAAGTCGTTGAACAAAACCGGCAATTTCCTGGATATTTTTTACCCTATTGTGTATAAAAAAAACCTGTCCGCCCCTGCTTAGTTCAAATTGAATTGCCTCTTTGATCAGGTTCTCATCAAAGGGATGAACCGTTGTTTTTACAGGATAGCGATTGGGGGGAGGTGTGGCAATGATAGATAAATCGCGCGCTCCCATCATGGAAAATTGAAGTGTTCTAGGTATGGGAGTAGCTGTGAGTGTAAGCGTATCTACATGGGTTCTCAGGGTCTTGATTTTGTCTTTTGCAGAAACTCCAAACTTCTGTTCCTCATCTATGATGAGTAAACCAAGGTCCTTAAAAACTACTTCTTTACCCAGTAATTTATGAGTACCGATGATGATATCAATTTTGCCAAGTTTGAGTTTTTCAAGAATTTCTTTTTGCTCTTTAGCAGACTTAAAGCGGTTGATGTACTCCACATTTGCAGGCAATCCTTTGAGTCGTTCCGTAAATGTTTTGTGGTGCTGCATGGCCAAAATGGTGGTAGGCACCAGAAGTGCTACCTGCTTGCTAAAACAAACAGCCTTGAAGGCTGCCCTCACTGCGATTTCGGTTTTTCCGAAACCAACATCCCCACAGATGAGCCTGTCCATAGGAAAAGCAGCTTCCATGTCTTTTTTTACAGCTGCCGTCGCTTTTTCCTGGTCGGGGGTATCTTCGTAAACAAAAGAGGCTTCAAGCTCTGTTTGCAAATAATTATCAGGATCATAAGCAACGCCCGAAACCGCTTTTCGTCTTGCATAAAGTTTTACCAAATCATAAGCCAGTTCTTTAACCTTCTTTTTGGTTTTATTTTTAAGTGATGACCAGGCATTGCTACCCAGCTTATTGATGGAAGGAACCTTGCCTTCACTACTGCTGTAGCGGCTGATTTTATGCAAGGCATGAATGCTTACATAAAGGATATCAGAATCGCGGTAAACCAAACGAATGGCTTCTTGCTGCTTGCCGTTGACATCAATTTTTTCAAGACCGGCAAAAATCCCAATCCCATGATCAATGTGCGAAACATAATCTCCGGGACTGAGATCAGACAATTCCTTTAATACAGATGCTTCTTTTCCTGCCTTGGCAAGTGAACGCAACCGGTAGCGATGATAGCGGTCGAACACCTGATGATCGGTATAACAGGCTATTCCTGATTTTTCATCAATAAATCCCTGATGAATACTGAGTGCTGCATAGCCACTAAGCAATTCCGAAATGTCTTTTTTACCTGTTATATCACACAAAATAGATTCAATCCGTTCCACTTGTTTGGGAGTATCGGAAAAGAGGATGGTACGGATTTTCTTTCCGTGATTTTCTTTCAGATTGCCAATGAGCAGATCAAAGTTTTTATTGAAAGAAGGCTGGGGCCTGATTCCAAAAGTGAGTGCTTTTTCGGGTGGCAAAAGCGTGTGATGAGAAAAATCAACGATGCGGCTTCGCTGGATAAAAGCTATAAAAGATTGTTCATCGAGGTATAATTCGGAAGGATGAAGATTTTCCCGGTCTGATTGCAGCGTTTCCTCATAGCGTTTGGATGCTGATTCATAAAGAGAGGCAATGCTATTTGAAGTTTCGAATGCGGACAATAACAGAAAGACCGTGCGCGGCGGCATAAACTCCATGAAAGAGGTATACTCTTTCCGGCCTGACAGACTCATGTCGGGCATGATGAGCACACTTTTGAAATGTTGCTCAGAGAGCTGGCTTACCGGATCAAATGTGCGTATGGTCTCCACTTCATCACCAAAAAATTCAATCCGTAAAGGCAAGTCATGGGCATAGGAAAAAACATCTACAATCCCACCCCTCACGGCATATTGTCCGGGCTCATACACAAACTCTGTGCGCACAAATGCATACTCCTGCAAAAACTCAATGATAAAGTCTACAGAAAGTGTCTGACCTTTGACCACTTCAAAGGTGTTTTTGGACAATTCCGTGTGGGTAACCACCTTTTCAAAAATAGCTTCGCTGTAGGTAACAAGCAATTGCTGATTGGCAGACATGCGCAACTTGCCGAGGGTTTCATTTCGGGCATGAAGCGCTGCAGAATCAGGATCATCAGTGGCATATGGCATGCGAGAGGAGGCACTTAAAAAATGTACATCCCTCTTTCCGTTCATTCCGGCTGATAAGGATTCCAGATCATTAAACAAATAAGCCGCATCCTCGTACCCATCAGCCAACAGGCAAAAATGCAGAGGCTCATTGCCTGTTTCACTCAGAGAAAGTGCTGCGGTTAGAAATGCGGGAAAAGAACCGGTTTTTGCATCGGCCTGCACATAAAAAGCTGAGGTGTTTTTGAGGCAAGACTGAAGTTCCTGAAAAACATGACTTTTCGAAATGGCTTCAAGGATATCGGAAACCGGCATAAGTAATGGGGCGGTAAAATTAGCATTAAAGCCTGCGCCATGACCCGAAGAATGAAATAAAATTCGGGTAAATCATTTTTTTGTAAAATTGTTGGACAAAATTCAAATGCTATGATGCCATATTTATCACAGGCAATTTTTATGTTATTGTTGGGGGTAGCCATTTTCTGGTTTGCCAAAAACATTCGGCGCGTGATGCGAAACATTCGCATAGGCAGAGAGGAGGAGATCAATGACCGGAAAAAAGAACGCTGGATGGAAACCCTCAGGGTAGCACTCGGACAATCAAAAATGGTAAGCAGGCCTGTAGCAGGTATCATGCACATATTTATTTATGTTGGCTTTGTCATCATTAATATAGAGGTACTTGAAATTATTCTCGATGGAATAACAGGTAAACACAGGCTTTTTTCATTTATCGGGATGCCTTATTATTACTTTATTACGGCCTTTGAGGTGTTAGCATTCTTGGTTCTGGTGAGTTGTGTTGTTTTTCTGGCGAGGAGACATCTTGTGCGGGTAAAGAGGTTTGTTCAAAAAGACCTTGATGGTTTTCCCGGAAAAGATGCCGACATCATCCTTGTCACAGAAATCTTGTTGATGAGTGCTTTTCTGTTTATGAACGCAGCGGATGGCGTGTTGATGTCGATAGACAACTTGAACATACCCATGATGATGTCTCATTACGGACATACAGGCATCCACATCTTTGGATTGGATGCAAAACCGGGGAGCACGCTGTATTTCCCAGTCAGCGCATGGCTTACCGGATTCCTGCCGGATTCCTGGGATGCACTGGTAATGATTGAGCGGGTATGCTGGTGGTTTCACATTGTTGGGATCTTATTGTTCTTGAATTACCTCCCCTACTCCAAACATTTTCACATCATCCTTGCCTTCCCCAATGTTTGGTATTCCAAATTAGGAGCAAAGGGCCAGTTTACAAATCTTGAAAGTGTGACCAAAGAAGTGAAACTCATGCTTGATCCCTCACTACCTGTTCCTACTGATGCGAGCCCTTCTCGTTTTGGAGCAAAGGATGTAAATGACCTATCATGGGTGCAGTTGCTCAATGCTTATTCATGCACTGAATGCGGCAGATGCAGTTCAGCATGTCCGGCAAACCAAACCGGAAAATTATTGTCTCCCAGAAAAATCATGATGCAAACACGAGACAGAATGGAAGAAGCGGGCAAACTTTTGGACAAGGGTGAAAACCCTTTTGAAAGCGGCAAAACCCTTCTGCATGATTACATCACTCCTGAGGAACTTTGGGCTTGTACCACTTGTAATGCCTGTGTTCAGGAATGTCCTATCAATATCAATCCCCTTTCCATCATCATGGACTTACGACGATATCTTGTGATGGAGGAATCTGCTGCACCGGCCTCCCTAAATACGATGTTTACCAATGTTGAAAACAACGGAGCACCTTGGCAGTTTGCAGCCAGCGACAGATTAAACTGGAAAAATGAGGAGTAAAAAATCATCTGTTCTGCAGGGTCAGATAAAGGGAATTTTGAGAGGAAAAAATAGTGACAGGAAGAATGCGTGAAATAAATAACAGCTACTAAAAATGATTCTTCAACTCAAAACATGAGTCCACTGATAGAACAAAGAATAGTTATACAAAAAAGCAAAGCATAAAACATGAAACTTCAAATATCCACCATGGCCGAAATGATGGCTGAGGGCAAAAGTCCGGAAGTACTTTTCTGGGTTGGTTGTGCCGGTAGTTTTGATGACCGGGCAAAAAAAATCACTCGTGCATTCGCAGGTTTGCTTCAGCATGCGGGCATTTCCTTTGCGGTTCTCGGACCTGAAGAGTCTTGTTCGGGCGATCCGGCAAAACGCGCAGGAAATGAATTCTTGTTTCAGATGCAGGCACTCACGAACATAGAAGTGCTGAATGGATACGAAATAAAAAACATTGTAACTGCATGTCCTCACTGTTTTAATACCCTGAAAAATGAATATCCTCAGCTTGGAGGGAATTATGAAGTTATGCATCACACCCAATACATCAACAAACTTTTGTCGTCAGGAAAAATCCGAGTTGAGGGAGGGTCTTTTAAGGGAAAGCGAATTACTTTTCACGATCCCTGTTACCTGGGCCGAGCCAATAATGAATATGAAGCACCCAGGAATCTTCTTTGGACTTTAGATGCAGAGCTAACCGAAATGAAAAGGTCGCGCGCAAATGGTTTATGCTGCGGCGCCGGAGGTGCACAGATGTTTAAGGAAGCTGAAAAAGGAGACAAAGAAATAAACCATGACCGGGCGGAGGAAGCAGTCGCTACACAGGCAGAGGTAATAGCAGTTGCTTGTCCGTTTTGTATGACAATGATGAAAGATGGGGTAAAGCACCTTGAAAAAGAGGAACAGGTTGAAGTATTGGATGTATCTGAAATTATAGCAAGGGCAGTTAATCAGTGATGTCTCTGACAGAAAAAGTAAGAATTGATAAATATCTTTGGGCCATCCGAATATTTAAAACAAGGAGCCTGGCATCCCGGTCTATTGAAGAAGGAAAAGTGACTATGTTCGGACAGCGAATAAAAGCTTCTCACCCTGCAAAAATCGGCGAACAATACGAGATTGAAACCACTGCAAAATCCTGGGTGATTGAAGTTACAGGAATTCTAGAGAAAAGGCTTGGGGCAGCCCTTGCCGTTGGATATTATAAAGATTTATCTCCCCTGCCCGAGAAGAAAGAGAAATCGGAAACCTTCTTTTTCTACACAGGAAAAAGGAGATCCAAGATAGGCAGACCAACCAAAAAAAGCAGAAGAGAGTTAGACGATTTTACCGGAAGTTAAGTATGGCAATTTATTATCTCCAATCGCATGAAATAGACTACGCGAAATGGGACGCTGCAGTAAAAAATAGCCTCAGGCCGCTTATCTATGCAAATTCATGGTATTTGGATGTAGTGAATCCGGGCTGGTGTGGAATTGTAAAAAATGATTACGAGTGGATTTTTCCGGTACCTGCCAAACAAAAAATATTCATTCCATACTGCTACACACCTGCATTTGTGCAGCAGTTGGGCTTTTTTGGAAAACATATTCCCGGAATTGAAGAGGTGGAGGAAGTGTTGAATAAACTTGCAAATAAGTTTGTGCGGGTGAATCTAAATGTGCAGCACCTTACCAGTTATCCTGAAAGGATGGTTAAAATCCTACCCAATAGCCTGCTTAATTTGTTTGCAAATTATGAGGCGCTCTCTGCGGCTTACTCAGAAAATCTAAAAAGAAACCTTAAGAAGGCAGCTCGTTTTGAATTAACTCTTGATGACAAGGTACATCCGGATGAACTAATTCATTTGTTTTCAGCCATGCAAAACAAGGCTAGTAAGACTTTTATGAAACAAACAGAATCGTTGTTTCCATCTCTTTGCGAGACAGTAAAAAAACATGCTGAGTTAATATGCGTGGGACTTAGGCATGAAGGATATATTTGCTGTGGAATTGTCTTATTCTGCTTTGAAGGGAGAATAACACTCATATTTTCAGCAAATTCTCTACAAGGAAAGGAAATGTTTGGCATGTATTACTTGCTGGATCAACTATTCAGAAGGTTAGCACAAACTGCGAATTTTTTTGACTTCGAGGGAAGCACAGATCCGGGAACATCACGATTGTATCATAGTTTTGGTGCAATGCGTGAAAATTACTTGCAAATAAAACTAAGATAGATCTGCTTTAATCAGGTTCCTTAAGTAAATCCAACTTCTTGTTGATCCATCCGTTGTAATCTAAATAGCTGAGCACAGGCTTCTCATAAGAGGAAGTTAAAATCTCGGAGAGATCTTTTTTGAGTTGTTCCAGTTTACTTATTTTTTTCTGCTTGTTCCAGTCATTAAAGTTGGAAAGATCGCGCATGATGAAATGCAAAAATCTTTTTTCAAAATGATGTTCGATTTTTTTTCGGCTCATGAAAGTTTCAGTGGCTTTGGCTGTGTAAAAAATGAACTCATAACTTTCGTTTTCATAACATGCCAAGCAATCAAGAATTCTTGAGTGAATATAAAAATCAATCGTGGATCCGCTTACCTTTAAATTCTGGAAGATTTCATTAAGAATGAAATGGCTTTTTTGATACTCTGCCAAATAAAAATATGCTTTAGCAAGATCGAAGTAAAAACTATTGAGCCTAATTTTTGAAAACTTGCTTCGGTTTAGAGAAATATAATCTTCCGCCTCTTTTACTTTTCTATGGTCCTTTGTTTCTTTCGTTGGATTATTGAATAGAATCAAGTTCGTAAAATGAATGATGAAATTAACATCATCCTTTATCCGGCTGTTCATCTCGGAGTAAGAGATTTTCTTAATTTTCCTAACCACTTCCTTGTATATACGGGAGTTGGACAAGGATGAGGAAATCAGGGTAATATAGATTGCATTGAGTGTTTCATCAGGAAGATTGACGAGCGTATCAGGCTCAGCAAACATCAATTTGTAGTTCTTAAAAGCATATCTGTATGCGGTTTCCCAATCACAATAGGTTGCATTCTTCCAATACAGGATGAGGTTTCTGTTGTAATTAATTAATAATCCATGGTTGCCTTTCTTGTTTTTTGAAAGCAAGCTTGAGTTAGTAATTTTTTCAATTTCATTTTTATCTTTTTCGCATCTCACATAAATATTCCTGTCAAGAATCAGCCTAAATTGATGCCTGATTAGCTCCAGGGCTTTTAAATCTGCATATTGCTTTGTGAGTGCACCTGTTTCCTCAAGCAAAGAGAGGGGATTGGAAGTTTCCTGATACTTCGAAATTTTTACTTCCAGCTCGAGTAAAGCAAAAAGCTGAGGATATTTTTCTGCTTTCTTCCATACTTCTTTTACTGTTTGAATCATGTTGTTTGCCTGATCATAAAGGGAGCGGTCAATCAGTAGATTGATGCTGTTCAATTCTCTTGAGTGATTGTACTCTGCAGCATGATAATCGGAAAGATGTTTTAAAATCCAGTGATAGAAATAATATTTTTTTACTTCGCTTTTATCAGAATCGGAGACCACGGCAATGGCTTGTTTCATTGCCTCTTCAGTGTAATTTTCGATGCCGGCAATTTCTTTCAGGAGCGTGAGATAGCCAGATGCAGCGCCCTCTTCCTTGTTGCCCCTCATCACCAGGTAGCGCTTTTCATAAGGATCTAGTGATTTGATTAAGTCAAACAGATCAGATTTCTTTAACATTTCTACAAAACTATCAGTAAATCATAAAGTTGACCAAATATAGGGTTTTATTAAAAATGTGCTGTTTCCCCATTTACAGAATTGGCTGAAGGGAATCAGGCAGTCGACAAATGCAATCATTCTTCCGCCCTGGTGTTGATGGTGTGCCTCATTACCGACAGACATGGAGAAAACCATTCACCATGAGGGAGCAATGATGATCTTTCTTTCAATTCTATACTTATTGGAGTTTCCTAAACGATGATTAAACAACGGCATGTTGGCAATAGAAAATGATGTTTATTGGTGTGCGTGATTCCAATAAAATCCTGAAAAATGACATATCTTCCTGAAAAACAATTATTTAATAGTATATAGGGTTTGACACAAAATATTTTCATGAAAGTTAACAGATTCAATATATCTTTGTTGCGCACAAATGAAAAATGCAAATTTATTTGATAGAATGTTGTTACTTTTCGTCCAACGGCAAATAAAACAATTTTTAGGGAATCAATATCCCCTTACATGTTGTATGCATATGATATTTTGTGCGGAAAAGTCCTACTCCTAAACCTAACTAAATAGCGCTGTTTGGGGGCGCTCATGAAACAGTATGTTTCTATCGTGCCCCCCGTGCAGCAATTCCCCTCGAATTCTGAACCCAATTCATCCTTGTTACATACAAGGCAATCTGTCATTTTTCTAATCCTCATGTCAAGCTTATCTTCATTTTAAATGAATCGACTGTTCAGCGTAGACTAAAAAAACCAAAATATCAAAATTGAAAAAAATGCAATCATAGAGTTGTACTTTGAAAAAAATCTATCTTTGCAGCCGATTTGCCCGATCGTCTAATGGCAGGACTTCAGATTTTGGTTCTGACTATGTTGGTTCGAATCCAGCTCGGGCAACCCAAACCCTGCCAATCCAATGGCAGGGTTTTTTTTACATGACCAGGGATCCATTTATTCCTGAAGAAGAAAAAGATAAACAAGATCGAAGAGATCTTTTGCATAAAGCACTTACGATTGAGCAAAGCCTTGTGCTGCCTGAGGTAGCAAGTGAACTAACGAAGCTCGGGTATCCGGAATCATTTCAACATTTGTTGAATGCATTACCAAGTCATCCGGGCAACCTTGCATTTCTGGAGGCTGTGAAGACTTTTGCCGCTACGGTAGCCATGGAAGACCCCTGTAGCCAAATTCTATCAAGCCTCGCCAAACCCGGAACCAATCATTTGCAGGTTCCCCTTCTCAGCTGGTGCTGGGAATTTGATTGGGATTGCTCAGGTCACCTGCCGGGGCTTTGTGAATTGGCCTGCAAGAGTGATATGGAAGCATGTATTGAAATCCTCACCATTGCAGACAACATGAAAAATATTCCGCCTCAAGAGGAGATTGTAAAAAGTCTGATTATCCTCAGAAATGGCATCCATGTACATGACGAAAACAAAAATGCCTTGTTGTTAGCATTGATGGAAACCATCAACAATTATTGATTTCTTCTGTGCGACTGGCTTCTGTATGCCATGTTGAGTAATTCCACCAGCACACTAAAACCAAGGGCAGCATAGATATACCCTTTCTCAACATGCAGATGCAATGATTCTGCAACGAGGGCCAGACCAATCACTACAAGAAAAACAAGCGCCAGCATTTTCACAGTGGGATGACGATTGATAAAATCGCTTACTCCTCCCGAAAAGGCAAGCATGGCAATCATCGAAATAACAACAGCTGTAACCATGATGGCTACATTTCTGATAAGGCCAACGGCAGTAAGAATTGAATCGAACGAAAATATTACATCGAGAAAAATAATTTGTATGATGGCATTTCTGAGACTTATTTCTCCACCTCGCTTTTGATTGGGTTGAGATGATGTATAAATCTTTTCATAGATCTCTATGCAGGTTTTGATGACCAGGAATAAACCTCCTGCAAAAAGGATCAAATCTCTACCTGATACTCCGAAATTACCCAAGTAAAAAAGACTTTCTTTCAATCCGATAATCCAACTGATAGAAAACAAGAGACAGACCCTAAATAACAGTGCAATACTGAGCCCTGCTGCTCTGGCCTGCGCTTGTTGTTTACGGGGTAATCGAGACGAAACGATCGCGATAAAGATGATGTTATCAATTCCCAATACGATTTCCATAATGGAAAGTGTCACCAGACTGAGTAATCCTCCGGGAGTAAGTAATTCGTGAAAATCAACCATTAGACCCCAAAGTTATTAATTAATTGGCAAGGGAATTTTGCCTTGTTAAGTGCTGATAAATTTTGATAGAAAAATTTCAATTTGTGAAGAAAAAAACCTTTTTTGCAGAGGACTAATCAAAGTGTGCTTAAAACCATGCCAGAACCAAGAAAGCGTCAAATTTATATTCTGACTCCGGGATTTCCTGACGGTGGAGCCGATACTTCCTGTCTGCCATTTCTCTGCGCTCTTGCAAAAGCACATAGTCTGGATGCGAATAGGGCAGATATCAAAATACTCAGTTTTCAATATCCCTTTCACCGAAAACCTTACAGGTATTTTTCTTGGGAAGTGATGCCCTTTGGAGGTAAAAACAAAAAAGGCTTTTCAAAAATTCTCCTCTGGTTTCGCATCCTTTCTTATATGCTTCGTCAATCCCGACCGGATGTAGTGATTTGCCTCTGGGCGACTGAAACTGCCCTGATTGGCAACATCTTTCGTGGCATCACAGGTGTGCACTGCATAACATGGATGCTCGGACAGGATGTGTTGCCTTCCAATAAATACCTGAGAATCCTCAATATTGATCATTCCCGTTATTTTCCAATTTCGGAAATGTCAGCCAGGACCTTGAGTTGTACGATTAGTGCTGAAAATAAATTCAACATTTTGCACATGGGCGTTGACGAATCTATACACAAGCAGTTTTCTCGTGCAACAAATCCCGGTATTGATATATTGGGTGCCGGAAGCCTGACAACTATTAAACAATGGAATGTATTTCTGGAAGTGTGCCATCTTGTGAAAAAGAAATTACCCGAAATACAAATCAGGTTATTGGGAGACGGTCCGGAAAAAATGAATCTGAAAAGTCTTGCTCTTTCATTTGGCTTTTCAGACAATATTCTCTGCGGGGAAGTGCCCAATGAAAAAGTGATTGAAAACATGTATAATGCCCGTATCTTTTTGCATACAAGCTCCTTTGAGGGGCAATCTGCGGTGATTACCAATGCCGTCAGGGCAGGCATGCATGTAGTGTGCTTTGATGTAGGTCGTATTGAACATTCAGAAAGAATACATGTATGTGCTGATGAGCAAGCAATGGCTGAAAAAATTGCAGTGCTCTTGCTTGATATCCATACAGAATACAGCATCCAAAAAGTAATGACTGCAGAGCAAACGCTGGATAAGCTACTCGGTATCTGTGAAGCCTGATGGTGGAATCCTTCATATCTAAACTGATTGATCCGATGCATGCCTATGGAATCATCCTATTAAGCATTGCCGGATTTCTCTTTTGCCGCATTCCATTTGTTGGAAAATGGTTTAGGGGTTTTGATACCCTCTTTCATGAAACCGGTCATGCACTTGTAGCCCTCTTGGTAGGCGGCGATACACATGCCATCGATCTTTATGCAGATACCTCCGGAAAAACCATCTTTTCTGCGAAAGGAAAAATCAGGAACCTGCTGATTTACCTCGCAGGCTATCCGTTTTCTGCATTGTGTGGAATGATTATTTATGTTTCCATTTGGTTGCAACAACAACAATTTGCGCTGCTTTTTCTGGTATCGGTAATCCTTCTGAACATGGCTCTTTGGATCAGAAATACCTACGGATGGGCATGGACACTGATCAATCTTGCAGGGCTATGCTCTTTACTTTATCTGAATGAAATGATTTGGGAACAGCTCTTCTTGGTACTGATTGCTTCCTGGGTTTCCATCGATGCACTTTATTCCTCCTGGGTATTGCTCATGCTCAACTTCAAAAAGCCTGCAGGTGATGCAGGAGAACTTCAGAAAATTTTACACATCCCTGGCCCGATAATCGCATTCCTCTTTTTTCTGTTCAACTTACTCTGTTTTGTTATTTCATTTCTACTTGTCTCCGGAAATGCAAATCTCATCAAACAATGCTGGAATGGTCTCTGACCATGCGCTGTAGAAGGATTGTGAATGCATATTTAAGGAACGAATCAGCCTCTGTTCAAGCGGCAAGTTCCTTTGCCATGCTCTGTTTTAAATCACAAAAAATTGCAACATCCATGCTTGGAGCATCCTGTTTGGGAAGAAAGGCTCCACCGGGACAATTACACTTTTTCTTATGAGATTTGCGCTTGCCCTGCACACCCTTCCCCGAGACACATCCCTGATGCAAGGTCCCTACTGAAATTGCGAAGAAACAATAAAGAAGCAGTTTGTACATGGACTTGTCAGAGGGTTCCCCTGAGTGCCTGCTCGCGTTCAATCGATTCAAACAAGGCTTTAAAATTTCCTTTCCCAAAAGATTGTGCTCCCTTTCTTTGAATAATTTCATAAAAGAGTGTGGGACGATCTTCCACCGGCTTGGTAAAAATCTGAAGGAGGTATCCTTCCTCATCACGATCAACAAGGATATTCAGGCTTTTTAGCACTTCGATATCCTCATCAATTTCGCCAACCCTTGCTTTTAAATCTGCATAATAGGAATCAGGAACATGCAGAAACTCAACTCCGTTTTTCCTCAATACAGAAACAGTGTGCACAATATCGCCTGTTGCAAGGGCCACATGCTGTACACCCGGTCCCTTGTAGAATTCGAGAAACTCCTCAATCTGAGATTTCTTTTTACCCTCTGCAGGTTCATTGATGGGGAATTTGATGTACCCATTGCCATTGCTCACAACTTTACTCATAAGGGCACTGTACTCAGTGGAAATATCCTTGTCATCAAAAGTTAACAACAAACGGAAACCCATCACATTTTCATAGAAGGAAACCCACTTATTCATATCACCCAGGCCTACATTACCCACACAATGATCAATATGCAGAAGTCCGATAGAGGCAGTTTTGTAGGATTTATTTACTGCTTTGAAACCGGGCAGAAAAACACCCTTGTAATTTTTTCGTTCAACGAATGTATGAATGGTTTCACCATAGGTACAGATGGAGGCCGTTTTAACCTCACCAAACTCATCCTTGTGTGTTTGAAGGGAGATTGCTTCTACTGCACCTCGGGAAGTAGTGGCTTCGAGTGAATAGGCCGCATCGTCGACCCAAAGAGCAAGAACTTTTACACCATCACCATGTTCTTTTACATGATTTGATATGGCTGATTCAGGATCAAAAGAGGTAGTTAGTACAAATCGAACTTTGCCTTGCTGCAATACATAGGATGCACGGTCTTTTACACCGGTTTCCAGTCCTGCATAAGCCACAAGTTCAAATCCGAAAGCTGTTTGATAAAAATAGGCTGCTTGTTTGGCATTACCTACATAAAATTCAACATAGTCGGTGCCATTGATGGGAAGAAAATCATTTTTACCGATTTCCTTTAATTCCTCAAGAGAGATGCCTTTTGAAAGAGTGGACATAAGTATTGAATTGAATATTCAAATGTACTGATAATTTTTTGTTCATGTATGTGTGCGAATGCAGATATTTGCAGGTAAACTCATGCATGCCATTCATACCATAAACGATGTGATCGGGCTACCGGGAAGCCGGATGGCAAATCCATGGATGGAGCCGGGGTTGCTCCTTACCGATAGCCGGCAATTGCGAAATCCTTCAGAGACATTGTTTTTCTGTATGGTAAGCCAGCGAAACAATGGCCACCATTTTATTCCTGAACTCTATGAGAAAGGTGTAAGAAATTTTGTGGTGGAGGACTTGCCTTCGGAGGAAAAATATCCTGAATCCAATTTCATTCTTGTAAAGAACAGCAGCGAAGCCTTACAAACGCTCGCTGCATGGCATCGCAGTCAGTTTCAATTTCCTGTGATTGGAATCACCGGAAGCAATGGAAAAACCATTATTAAAGAATGGCTGGCACTGTTGCTCGGAAACCGATTTCATATTGTAAGGAGTCCGGGAAGTTACAATTCGCAGATTGGAGTTCCGCTCTCTGTATGGCAAATGCGAAAAGAACACACGCTTGGTATTTTCGAAGCAGGCATCTCAAAGGTTTCTGAGATGGAAAAGCTTGCCAAGGTAATCAAGCCTGACATTACATTAATCAGCAATATCGGCAAAGCGCATCTCGAAAATTTTAGCAACACGATGGTGCTTGCATCAGAAAAAGCAAAACTCGTCGGAGATGAAAGCACATTGGTTTATTGTCGGGATTATACGGAATTGCATCATTTATTTTCCGGGCGAAAACAGACATTTACCTGGTCTAAAAAAGGAAATGCCGATTTGATCATCAGCAAAATTGACAGAAAAGAAAACGCTACTCAAATACAGGGAATCTACCATAATCAATTCTCAGAAATCAGTATTCCTTTCAGTGATGAAGCATCCGTTGAAAATGCCATTCATTGCTGGTGTGTAGCGCTACTCTTGGGAATTGAGCAGGAAGCTATTGCTGAGGGGATGAAAGCCTTGCAGCCTGTAGCGATGCGCATGCAAATGAAGGAAGGACTTAACGGATGCCTGCTGATACAGGATTATTATAATTCAGATCCGCATGCCCTGCATCTGGCACTTCAGTTTATGTCGCAGCAAAAAAGTCACCGCAAGCGCACCCTCATCCTTTCGGATGTATTACAGAGTGGTTTGCAGGGTGAAATGTTGTATGCGGATATATCGAAACAATTGGACGAAGCCGGAATCGAAAAATTGGTAGGAATCGGAAAAGAAATTTTTGCTCATCAGCATGTGTTCCATCAGAAAGAGATATACTTCTACAAGGACACCCTGGAATTTTTGGATGCATTTAAGCCTGAACATTTTTGGGAGGAGGTCATCCTCATCAAAGGTGCGAGACCATTTACTTTCGAGAAAATTGCTCTCCTCCTGCAGAAAAAATCGCATGAAACCGTGCTTGAGATTTCCATCCCTGCGATTATACACAATGTAAATTACTTCAGGTCGCTGTTGCCGAAAGGAACCAAAATGATGGGCATGGTAAAAGCATTTTCGTATGGAACGGGAAGCTATGAAATAGCCTCTGCATTGCAGTTCAACCAGATGGAATATCTTGCAGTTGCATACGCAGATGAAGGCGTTGAATTGAGACGGAGGGGAATACACATACCAATTATGGTAATGAACCCGGGTACAGAAAGTCTGGAAAGCCTTATCAGATGGAAGTTGGAGCCGGAAGTATACAGTAGGCGTGTGTTGGGATGGATGATTAAAACTGCCCGGCAGCATTTACCACTCGACAGAAAACTCACCATCCATCTAAAAATAAATACCGGTATGAACAGGTTGGGATTTCAACCGGAGGAAATGGAAAGTATTCTTGCCTTAATAAAAGAATCGAGGCAACTTCAGGTTGGAAGTATTTTCTCTCATCTTGCTGCCAGTGAAGATCCTGCATATGATGTATTTACCAACAAACAGATTGACCTGTTGGAAAATGCCGCTATACAGGTAAAAGAAATTTTAGGATATGATGTATTAAGACATATCCTGAATACAGGTGGAATAGAATCTCATCCAAGGGGAATTTTTGAGATGGTAAGATTAGGCATTGGCATGTATGGAGTAGGGTTTGATGAGGCATCAAAAAAAAATCTCTTGCATGTAGCCTCCTTAAAAAGTGTAATCTCACAGATTCGGGACATCCTGCCGGATGAACCGGTTGGATACGGTTGCAAAGGCAGACTTCCCAAGGGAGGTAAAATTGCTGTGATCCCTTTGGGATATGCAGATGGTTTCGCCCGAAGATTGGGCAACGGCAAAGGGTATGTAATGATACAGGGAAAAAAGGCCCACACAGTGGGCAATATTTGCATGGATATGTTTATGGCAGATGTCACTGAAATTGCATGCAATGAAGGCGACGAGGTGATAATTATCGGGTCGGAAATAAACCTTGAATCGATAGCAGACATGTTAGAAACCATTCCTTACGAGGTATTAACATCATTATCCCAAAGAGTGAAACGCGTTTTTATCCACGAAACATGATTTTAAAATTGTTTCCTGAAAATCCGGATGAAAGAATTTTGCGTAAAATAGTTGAGGCACTTCAAAGAGGAGAAGTCATCATCGTTCCTACAGATACTATTTATGCATTTTGTTGTGACATCAAACAAGCCAGGGCATTTGAAAAAATATGCAGGATAAAAAAAATGGATCCTGAAAAAGCCAATTTTTCAGTGGTATGCGCCAGTCTCAGCAATTTATCAGAATACACTGTTCAGATACCGAACCATATCTTTAAAATCATTCGGAAGGCTCTACCCGGACCTTATACATTCATTTTGGAAGCGAATAAAAACATTCCAAAAATATTTCAGAGCAAGAAGAAAACAGTTGGCATCCGGGTAACCTCTGATCGCATTACACAAACGATTGTAGAATATCTGGGGAATCCGATTGTGGTATCATCAGTTCATGAAAAAGATGGCGAAGAAGAGTATTACACGCATCCCGAATTGATACATGAAAAATATGAAAGGCAAATCACCTATTTGATTGATGGTGGCATAGGACATACCACACCTTCTACCGTTGTTGATTTTTCAGGAGGAGAAGCCGAGATTATCCGCGAAGGTGCGGGAGACATCAATATCTTGTAAGAGATACACAAATTGAATGAAGGAAAACAACCGAATCAGGTAAATTAAAATTTACGGATTTACAGCTTCCGCAAGCGATCCATGGTATTTGTTAACTGTGGTATACTGCCTTATATTTATACACTACTTCATCAGGACTGTATAAGGCGAGAGCATTTTTTCGAATTTCTTCGCGGCTAAACTTTTCACGGTCTTGAATAAATGAGTTACATACCTGATGCATGCCATGGGTGCTTTGCTCTGAGGAGAGATAACCATTGTTTCCATCAGAAATCATTTCTGCTACGCCGCCAATCCTGAATCCTAGGACAGGCGTGCCGCAATACAATGATTCCACAATTACATTTGGTAAGTTATCTTCAATTGAAGGAGTGATAAATGCATCTGCAGCGGAATAAGCTAAATTTAGCGAGTAGCTGTCATTTAAAAAACCCAGAGAAATGAGATTCGGAATTTGCTTGTTGGGTGGATTTCCCAAAACAAGAAACTGCACATCGGCATTGGCATATAACTGCGCCAACTCAAAAATATGAGAAATTCCTTTTCGGGGATTTGAGGTATCACCGGCCACAAAAAGGAAAACAATGGCATTCGTAGAAAGCTGTAAGATTTGTCGTGCAGATGCCTTGTCAATAATTTGAAATTCCTTGGCATCAATACAATTACGGATATGATGATGAGGATATTCTTTAAACAACTGACTTTTCTTCGAAAGATTACCTAACCATGCGGAGGGTGTTACGATAGAAAGATTACTGCATCCTTGGAGCCATTCATTTTTGTAAGCATAAAATGCATCGGAATAGGTTTCTTCATTAAGCATGGGACAGGGATGACAATTCGCTGTATAATGGTTACAACCTAATGAATAATGGCAGCCTGCAGTAAAGGGATTCATGTCGTGCAGGGTCCACACAAATCTTTTATCAGGAAATTTTTTTATCAGGGATATGTCGGCAAAGCCGGATATCCAATGAAAATGAACAACATCTGCTTGTAAGAAATCATCATTAAACTGCAAGGGCTGTCTTGTCCATGGCATGCTATAAAGTTCAGTAACCTTTGAACGAGAAGTAATATATTGAAAACTATACTTCTTGAGCCAGAATGGCATAATCAGTTCTGATACTACACGATTTACTTTAAAACCAATTTTAGGCCAGAATCCCTTGACCAAAGGGTTGAACCTCTTCACCTTTTTTCGACCATAACTCCTGCTGTTCATCACAAGTAATTGTGAATCCAATCCTGCGGACAGCATGGCTTCGTGCAGTCTTAATGCCGCTGTGCCAGCTCCTCCTGAATCAAAAGTGCTTATGTGCAGAATTTTCATTGTTGCTTGTTTAACAAATCCTCCAGCACCTTGTCCATGCTTGAGGAGAATGAATACTGATCGAACGCATGAAATGCGTTTTGAGACAAAACAGCATGGTTTTTCATGCTGAGCGAAATAGCATGCGGAAGCTCATCCATGGATTTGATCACATAACCCAGATTTCCCGGAACAATCATTTCTGCCATTCCTTCTATATTGTTTGCTACAACAGGTCTGCCTGTCATCAATGCGTCATAAAACTTACCGGATGATCCTGCCGCTGAGGAATGATTCTCATCCGTTGATTGATAAAAAACCAGGACCAGGTGAACGGAACGAAATATTTTTAATTTGTGCTCGAAGTCAATAAAATTATGTGAAAGAAACAACTTGTCCGGAAACTCATTCCTGTACTTTTCAATCTCGTCCCTGAGCGACTGATGAGGGCACCAGCCATGCAAAATTAAAACAGCATTCGGAGGCCACCGGGATAATGTTTCTAAAGTTTCCATCACGCAAGTTTCAGGAATAATAGATCCATTCATGAGGACAAGAAACCTTGATTGATCAAGATGGAACAGGTCATTAAAATAATGCTCCGAACGATTGTCTTTCTCCAGATAACTTGAGTTGTAGAGAACTTTAAAATTTTCGACTGAGCATTGATTGATCCGGGCCAAAATCTTTGCTCTCAAATCAGATTGAGTAAGAATACATGATATGTTACGACAGATTTTTATCTCTGTCTTTTTAAGCCGGTCATGAGATTCATGAAACTCAAGATTGTGGTAAATCAGTGTAGATTTCCAGAAATGATTGGCAAGAAAAGCGTGTTCAATTCCTGAAGCATCGTATCCAATACTGATATCATATCTTTTTTTCCTGAAGGTAAACGCAAACTCTATTGCATCGGAGGAGTGTATTCCTTTAAAAAAATGATAGATTCTCAGCAGTGTGGACCAAGGTTTCTTGTAGCGACTGCTTGAAGTGTAGGGGATCACCTGCAGGTTTGGATCCGAGAGAAGAAATGCAGGCAAGGCATACTCTTTAAGCATTTTTGAAGGGCTCACATACAAATCTACTTTGCATCCATGGAGCAGAAAATATTTGGTTGTTGAAATAACGGGTGTAGACACACTTACCCATGGGAAAAGGGCTACAAGAGATACTTTCCTTTCATTTCCCTTATTCAGCATGAGTGACATGTAATGAACTTCTTGTCATTTTCTGCAAACATATACTTTTCGGCTGAAAAAAAAGTGTAAGTAAACGAAGAAATGATGATGGAAAATAACTACCATAAGAGCTTTCTGTAAAGGTACATGAGCATCATACTTGTATAAATTTTACCGTACAGAATGGGGTTAATGGTTTTTGTTCTTTTACGCATTCGTTCAGCCAGTACCGTATTATTAATGTACCTGATGGCATAATAATAATACTTATCAGGATAAGGCCTTTTGATGCGTATTTCCCGATCGGTTGTTTCTGACCATGAAGCCGACTCGTCAATCATTGCTGTATTTTCTGTGTACAGTTCAGTACCCCGAATCGGATATGCTGTGGTGATGGTAAAATAATCAGGCAGTGAATCTTTCAGGTGCTGGGCAGTTTCATGTATGTCTTCGTCCGTTTCGCCCGGATAACCAAGCATGATAAAAGTGCCTGCTTCCATCCCATGTGCTTTTGTCTCCCTGATCATCTCGCGCACTTTTGAGGTATCCACTCTCCTATCCATTAAATCAATCACTCTTTGAGAGCCACTTTCGGCGCCAATCCACACCCTAAAACATCCACTTTTCTTCAAGTATTCAATTACCTCTGTATTCATTCGGTCGGCTCTTGTGATGCATTCATACCTGATGTCCATTTTCCTTGATGTAATTTGTTCTGCAAAGGCTTTCATCCATTTATGGCTGACTGTAAAGACATCATCCACAAACCAGAAGGAAGTAACGCCGTAGGTATGTATAAGAGTTGCCAATTCATCCACCACTTTTTCGGGTGAACGACGCCTGTACGATTGTCCGTACACAGCCCTGCTACACCATTTACAGGTGTATGGACATCCGCGCATAGTACTCACAGAGATAGTGGCGTAGCCATGATGCTTGCGCCAAACATCCAGGTATTTGTTCAGATTGATTTTATGTCTGGCAGGAACAGGCAGATCATCCATTGGCAAAAAAGCGGCCGCTGATGTATCAATGAGTTTGCCCCCCTGAAGGTAGGACAAAGAGGGTACTTCAGAGATGGGAGCTTTCATTAAAATAGCGCTTACAAGCGAATAGAAAGCTACTTCGCCTTCACCCGACAACACAAAATGTGCACCTATGTCCAGCCAGTGATTCCGGTTGTAGCGCGCATCAGGTCCTCCAATAACAATGCGCGTGGATGTAAGCTGGGGTTCGCCGATGACCCATCTGATTAATCCAACAATTTGCTTTTTGGTCATCAGATTGGCATACACACCAAGTACAGCAGGTTTGTGTTCAAGAATACATTTTTTTTGCTCTTCAACAGATGAAAATGTCGTATCAAAAACAACATTTTCTATCCCTTTGCTATCAAGAAATGCAGATAGGTATAAAATTCCCAGTGGAGGGTAAGGTTTCATGACTTGGCTTTCCTTGGCATCGTCCTGGATAAAGTATCCATGTGTAAGAAGAACAGGTCTGGTCATGGGCTTTTTTGAAAATGAATCAGGTAATGGTCGGAGGCGTTTGCAAGAAAGGAAAATTTAGAGACCCATTGTTCCCCTTTGACGAGCCATTTTCCGAGTTTTTTGTGTTTTTCAATGTGCGGTGATAAAAAACCCGGAGGAATAAAAAATCCAATGGGTTGTATATGTTTTATGGTAAAATCCAATTGGCATATGCATTTTAAATCACTTGGTGAATAATAATAAACAGGAAATTTGTCTTCAGCAGATAATCGTGATTCTAAATACGCTTTTCTCCTTCTGTAAAAACCTTTTATGTTGCATGTAAGGGCAAAAAAAAGTCGTTCAAGGAGTGGATTGGTGCCAAAAACTACCGCAATGCATTCCCCATCAGGATTGAGTTGCTGCTTTACCCATTTAAAAAAATGAGATAATTGATCAGGAGAAATACAATTCAGGCCTGAGAAATTGGAGAAAACCAAGTCAAACTTTTCATCTAGTACAGGAAGATTATTCAGGTTCATTACAGAGGAATGGATGAAAGCATTGCTTACTCGGAATTTTTGTTCAGCCACTGAGACCATTTCAGGTGAGCCATCTGAATATAAAACATGGCAGCCAAGGGAATGAAAAAATAAGGCATCCGTACCGGTGCCACCATTCAATTCAAGAATGCCGGGATGAGGCGTAGATTTTTTTTTAAGAATAACCCATTGAGCAAGATAGCGGTGAATGCTTTTACGCTGTTCCGTACCGGAGAAACCTTCGGAGAAATCCCTGTCATATCCGCCGGACATCTTTCCAAAAAAAACCGTAGAATTATCTGCTTGCATACCACCTTAATTTGTAATATGGCAGGACCATACAATAATAAACTGTTCGCATAATTTCTTTCATCAACAATAAAAAATCAACTTTATTTCTTATTATATTTTTGGTTTGTCGGAGGGATTGGGACAATCGAAATTTTTTATGAAGATAGCGATGTAATGCTTTATAAAAACTACCGGGATAAGTGTTGGAGAACATCAGCGATAAGTCATCGGAGTCGGTCCAGTTTGCTTTGTTATTCAACTCTGATTTTACCTTGTCATAAAAAGAAGTCCCCGGAAGAGGGTAAGAGACAGATACACCAATGTCATCAGGTTTATTTTCTTCGAGCATGCGAAGCGTGAGATGTATATCAGCAAGTTCTTCACCCGGATAGCCAAATTGAAGAAAATAACCCACCTTCATGCCTGCTTTGTGTAGTTGGTGAGTAGCTTCCGCTATCTGCTCAACGAGGGTTCCTTTGTCCATGGCATCAAGAATCTTTTGCGAACCACTTTCAGCACCAACCCATACCGTATCGCAGCCGGCTCGAGCGAGGTGTTGTACTGCATTTTCATTCAAGAGCAGGTCCACCCTGCTCTGAATTTTAAATGGAATAAGTATATTTTCCTTTTCGAGTAAATCAGCGAACTCCTTTACCCATCCGGGTTTCAAACCAAATATATCATCTGCAAACCAAATGTGATCCGGTTGACAATCAGTGATCAATTGTTTTAACTGAGAAACTATCCAGGCAGGAGAATGTGCATGATATCGGTTGCCATAAATCGGTTTTGCACACCAATTACAAGAAAATGGGCATCCTCTGGTTGTAACCATATTGATGGAAAAAAAACCATGCTTTGCTTTCCATCGATTTCGGTAAGAATTAATATCGATCAGTCGATAATCAGGAAGTGGCAACTCATCGAGTAATTTGATAACCGGTCTTTTCGGATTTCTTCCCCCGGCATGCACAATTCCCTGTGTGTTGAGATAATTAGGATAGAAAGTAAGCAGATCGCGGAGCGTGGCCTCTCCCTCTCCTGTAATTACAAGTTGTGCTCCTGCCTGAAGGTACACTTCAGGATGGTCGGAAGAATCAGAACTACAAATCCATACAGGCAAGGTTTTCGTAGCCTCCAGCTGCAGTACATGTAGAATAAAATCACGCATGTTGCTGAGACACATTTTCGTGAGATAATTGAAGCCATCATCCCAAAAAACCAAGACATCAGGATTAAAATTCCTCACACTTGCCATTAGCTTTTTTTCATTCGTATCGAATTGAACATCGTGCACTTTTACTTCATGACCAAGGCTTTTGGCAAGGCTTGCGGCATAGAGAGTGGCCAGCGGCGGATAGGGCTGCATGGCTCTCACCTGCTTGGGATCGAATGTCAAGACATAAGAATGCGAAAAAAGGATTTTCATGGAAGGGCTACTTGTTTGTAAATTTCTTCCATGCGTTGCAATACCTTGTACTGAAATCCTCTTGGATGATGCTTTGAAACAGACTTAAGGGTTCTGAGATTCAAGCTAAATTCTTCTTTGTCCATCTTATTGAATTTTCTTTTTCGAAAACGATGACTCAGCCTGAGAAGAAAATCATCTGCTTTACAAACAAGTCCATCAGGGCTTAACTGCTCCAGCCATCGAAAAACAAAATATTTGGGGGGATCGGGACATTCGCTGATTACCGGGCCTTTGTGATTAGGGAGATATTGCCGATACCAGCTGTTGGCTTTTTCAAATTCCGTAAAGATTTCTTTTCCGGTGATGTTTACAAGCGTGGCAAGTTCAATTGCGGTAAACAAATTCTTATCAGGGATCTCTCTCGCATCAGATGCAATCAGATAATTAATACAAAAAAAGCGGTGACTGTTTGCCCTGAATATTTTTTTGTAAAGAATAAGCAATGTCCTGCAGAGCCAAAGTTTTCCGGGCTGTGTGATGATAAAAAAATCCACATCAGCATCTTTGGGAAACACTCCTTTGGCGCATGAACCCGAAATACTTACCGAGAGGACAAAAGGAAAACGGTGAATCAATCTGGCATTCCGAAGGGCGGATTTCCAAATTTTTCCGTGGGCAATTTCACTCAGCAAACGGGTGTTGATAGAGGGAAGCGCCGGATACAGACTAAGATAACCGAGGTATTCATGAACAATGCCTTTCGCGATACAATGACTAAGCAATTGCTGAAAATCATGAAAGGTTAATTTAACAGGATAAAACAAATACAACTGCTCCATGGTAAGGGGATAGGAAAACACCTTAAAATAAGAAAGTGTTTTTACAATTTTATCCACATGATCTTCTGCCGAAGACAATGTATTTTTTAAAACAGGTATTTCCTCTGCCAACATATGCATCCACTGGGGACAAATAACCGTATAATTTTAATGTTTAACAATAATACGAAAGGCCAATCTAATCTACAAGCTGGAGGATGCTTACAAGTGCAAATATATGGGGCTTAATGGCACTGCATGTGAGCCTAAGCGTAAACGCTTATGGGCAGGGGACAGCGCTGAGAAGCAGGGAATACAAGCAAGACAAAGGAAGGAAAAAGGGGTCATATCAGGGATTTATTTCGTAACATTGTTCAGAAAATAATTGCAATGTATAAAGTACAGGTGAACCAAAACGAAGCCATGGAAATCGACCCCGGGGAAATTTCCAACGGTGAGGTAAAAGTGGATGGAAAAATTCATCAGGCTGATGTTCATCCAATCGATCATCGTCGTATCAGTATTCTGTTAGAAAGAAAATCTTTTGTTGCAGAGCTCACCGATTACAACGAGACGATGAAGGAGATGACCATCAAAATCAATAATCACCCATACCAAGTTCGTCTTCAGGATAAGTTGGATCTGATGCTCAAGAGCCTCGGCATGGACGCAGGACAGTCATCAAAAGTAAATGAATTAAAAGCGCCCATGCCCGGTTTGGTGCTGGAAGTAAGGGTAAAAGTTGGAGACACTGTAAAAAAGGGAGACCCGCTATTGGTGCTTGAGGCCATGAAAATGGAAAACATCTTAAAATCACCGGCAGACGGTATCATACAGAAAGTGCATGTGCAGAAATCAGCTGCTGTGGAAAAGAACCAGACCCTGATCAATTTCGCATAAGTTTTGGATTCCATCAGGTTAAAAAAAAGAGAAAATCTTCACATCCTTTTCTGGTTGTTAAAGGATGCATGCTGGGCAATGGAATTCCGATGGATGGGGATGTTCATGATTTTACCCACCTTTTTTCTTGCGGCGCTGCTCACCTGGTGGAGCCGAAATATTTACAGCGAACTCATGCATAATCTTGCTGTCATGCTTTGGATAAGCGCCAATTCATTATGGATGACCGGTGAATTTTTTGGCTGGCAGTTCAGGCCCTATTCTGCCGGGCTGTTTGCCAGCGGATTCATGCTTCTTTTGGTTTATTATACAGGAAGATTCTTTGGTAAAACCTAAAAAATTGAAAACATCTTCATACACATGAAATTCGGTATCATACAATTTCCGGGCTCCAACTGCGACCAGGACATGCTTTATTTTCTTTCGAGTGTCATGGGATTCCAAGCAACCCTTCTTTGGCACAAAGAAAAAGACTTGAAGAAATGCGATGTACTTATTTTACCCGGCGGATTCTCCTATGGTGATTATTTAAGAAGCGGTGCCATTGCAAGATTTTCTCCAATCATGGAAGAAGTTAACAGACATGCCTCGGAGGGTGGTATAGTGATAGGCATATGCAACGGGTTTCAAATCTTATGTGAATCCCATTTGCTTCCGGGAGCCTTGCTGCATAATACATCCAATAAATTTATCTGTAAAAATATGTGGTTAAAAACCCACTCCAGGAACAATCCTTTTACCTCGGAAGTTCCTGAAGGAAAAATCCTAAAAATCCCTATTGCACACGGCGAGGGCAGGTTTTATGCAGATGAAAAAACAATTCAAACGATGCAGCGGAACGAACAAATTATTCTTACCTATTGCGATGAAAACGGAGCGGAGAGTGAATCCTCAAATCCAAACGGATCCTTATTAAACATTGCTGGTATTTGTAATGCAGAAAAAAATGTATTCGGAATGATGCCACATCCCGAGAGAGCAGGCACTTCTGAGAGCAGAAATACAGATGGAAGGATGCTTTTTACAGGATTTGCAAAAATGATTGCGCACATCAATTAATAGATCTATTCTGCTTTTATATTATGAAGTATTATATCATTGCCGGAGAGGCATCAGGTGATTTACATGGTTCGAATTTGATAAAAGAAATCACCAAGCTGGATCCCAAGGCTGAATTCAGGGTGTGGGGAGGCGACTTGATGAAGGAAGCAGGAGCCTATGAGGTAATTCATATCAGAAACCTAGCATTTATGGGCTTGTGGGAAGTACTAAACAACCTTCAGACCATAAAAAAATTATTGGCATTCTGTAAAAAAGACATTGTGGCTTATCGCCCGCATGGAGTTGTGCTGATTGATTATCCGGGCTTCAATCTGAGGATGGCAAAGTTTATCAAGAGCAAAGGATTCCCTGTGATTTATTATATATCCCCTCAGGTATGGGCTTGGAAATCCTCAAGGGTAAAAATCATCCGTCAGGTAGTTGACAAGATGCTGGTTATACTGCCCTTTGAAAAAAAGTTTTATGCAGCATTTGATTTCCCTGTTGATTATGTAGGACATCCCCTCCTGGATGCCATCGCTCAGTTTCGGGAAAAGCAAACAGAAAACAAAAAATCCGATAAAGCCATTCTTGCACTTCTACCGGGTAGCAGAAAACAGGAAATACAAAAGATGCTTCCGCTCATGCTGAAAGCAGCAGATGGATTTCCTGAATACAGGGTGGTAATTGCCGGTGCGCCTGCCATTGACAAAGATTTTTATATTCCATTTTTAAAAAATCACACTGCGGAAATCCATTATGGCAAAACCTATGAACTGCTTAATATGGCATCATTGGCAGCCGTTACCTCAGGCACTGCTACCTTAGAAACCGCCTTGTTTAAAGTTCCACAGGTGGTTTGTTACAAAGGCAACCATATATCCTATTTGCTGGCCAAAAATCTCATAAAAATCCCATACATCTCTTTGGTGAATCTGATCATGGAAGCACCTGTGGTAAAAGAGCTTATCCAGCATGAGCTGACCGTACATTCCCTTACTGAATCGCTCAAAAATATAGAATCCGGAAACGCTCGCCGGAACATGCTGGAGCAATATGAAAACTTGATTGAAAAACTGGGAAGCACCGGTGCATCTGCTCGTGCAGCAAGAATTGTAGTGGAAAAACTATCCAGAAAAAAGACTGTGTACTAAGGAGGCATGTCAGCACAAAAAATAACCCTGATTTTAATGCTTTCTTTTCAACTTGTCAGGGGAATAGACATCCGGGTTATGCCCTTGGAAAAACTACAATCAGTGGAAGTTTTTCCTACCAACGGATCATTTCTTATCCATGCAGATGAAAGAAATCTATCCGGATTTCCGCCCAATGTTTTTTTCCAGATACAGGTTGCAGAAGATTCACTTTACCTCATTTGTGAACTAGATACCATTGGCAAATTTGGCCGAATCACTTTTGAACAAGAATCACGGGGCGCATGCAAAATAAAAGCTACAGGTTTTGATACACGCGCAGGCATTTATCCGGGAAACATTCAATTCAAACCCTATTATTGTTACCTGCGAATAATCAATCGTTTGCCGCTTGAAGCTTATCTGCCGGGGGTTGTTGAGGCAGAAGCAGGCATGATGATGCCAAATGAGTTTTACAAAGTGCAAGCCATCCTTTGCCGTACCTATGCATTGGGACATTTGCGCAGACATGAAACAGAAGGATTTAATCTTTGCGACAAGGAGCATTGTCAGGTTTACAAGGGCGTGCCCGCGGGAAACGAGGATGTAAAAAAAGCGGTTGAATCTACGGAGGGACTGGTGGTAACCTCTGAAAAAATGGAGCTGATTACCGCTGCATTTCACAGCAATTGCGGGGGACAAACCTGTGACCCCAAAGATGTTTGGAACAGTGAATCGGATGGATTAAAATCCATCACAGACAGTTTCTGTCTGGAATCAAAAAATGCAAAATGGACCAAAGAAATCAGCAAGGAAAAATGGCTCAATTACCTGATGCTAAAAACATCTGTAAGTGATACAAGCGCATTGCTCAATCTATTTGCAAACGGCGAAAAAAAAAGATTAAAATTTATTTTTGGTGAAAACAAAAAGATACCGTTTATGGAAATCAGACGCGACATGAATCTTAAATCTGCTTTTTTTACAACGAGACTAGATGGAGAAAAAATTACACTTTCCGGAAGGGGTTTCGGCCATGGTATAGGATTGTGTCAGGAGGGGGCCATCAGCATGGCGAAAAAAGGATATACAGCTTTTGAAATCATTCACTTCTATTATCATCATGTAGCCATCCTTCCCATGGATAAACTGTTGTTTTTTATGCAGGAAAATGAATAAACCGGAAAAATTATTCTCAGGATATTTTTTCGCTCAAGCAGAGAAACAAAAAAAGAGATTCCCCTAATATTTATCTTTGATACCTGCATAAAAAGACCATCAAAGAATGACCTAAGCGATGAAAAAATCCGGATTAGAAAACTTCACGGAACCCGGCAATCTGGTTCATTGCCTGGGTGGCCATCTCATTGATGCCCGTTTTCTGGTGGCCGTAAGCGGAGGTGCAGATAGTATGGTATTGCTTCATCTGATGAACAAAAGCGGACTCCCTGTTGCAGCGGCACATGTAAATTACAGACTAAGAGGTGATGAATCAGACCGAGACCAGCAAGTGGTGGAAGCGTATTGCAAGCAAAATGAAATTACCCTTCATCTGCTGAATGCCGGAAATAAGATAAAGGAAAAATCAGGCAATCTCCAGCAAGCGGCAAGGACCATCAGGTATGATTTTTTTCAGTCCTTGCAAAAAAAATACAACTACACTCATTTACTTACAGCCCATCATGCGGATGATCTTGCAGAGAGTTTTTTTATGTTTGCCATTAGGGGAGCAGGATCAAAAGCGCTGAGCAGCATGCTTCAGGAAAACAGCCGTATAATCAGGCCATTTTTGCAATACTCTTCATCGGAAATCAAAAATTTTGCAGCAAAAAACAAGATACCCTATTGCGAGGACAGCAGCTACAGCGAGCAAAAATACATGCGGAATTTTTTTCGACATCGTATTTTTCCTCTACTTGCTGAGAGACAGCCTGATTATCTCAAAGGACTCATACACACACTGCATGCCTTGAGAACTTCTTCGGCGATTGAGGAACAGTGGTTCAACGATTGCTTGGAGCGTTTTACATTCAAAGATGAAATCAGCAGTGGTTTCAGACTGGCAGCGTTTGCCGAGTATTGCAAGAGCAATTCCTATTTGATTACCGGTTTTCTGCATCACCTGGGTTTCAATGCTTCTCAATCAGAAGAGATTCAGACTGCACTGAAAAATAAAAGCAGTGGAAAAAGCTGGGTATTAAAAGGCAGAAAAGCCCTCTTGTACAAGGGCAACCTGCTCTCTGAACAAGATGAACATCCGTTTGTTTCAGTGTTATGGATATCAGACCAGGAACCTCTTTTGCTTGGAAACTATCAATTCAGGGTAGTCTCAACCATCAAAACCTCAAACGAACTAGAGAAAAGTTGGATGCTCTCCTTAGATATAAAAAAAGTTTCTTTCCCTCTGGAAATAAGAACATGGAAAAAGGGAGATTACTTTTATCCGGAAAACGGAAAAGGGAGAGTATTGTTGAGCGATTTTTTTTCCAATCTGGGAATAGACCAATTTACAAGAAGCCAATTGCCCCTGCTCTGCAAAGAAAATCAAATCCTCTCGGTACCCTTTTTCAGAAATGATGCAAGGGCTTTGGCACCAAAGGATGTCAGAAAAAAATTGCTTATTCAAATAAACAAGAAATGAAGAAATCAAGCTTTGTCATTTTCCTGCTTTTACTTTGTCTTGGCTTGGAAAAGAATTATGCAGATACCCTTCCGGATGCGCTGCATGCGAGACTAAAAAACAATATTGCAGGAGAATTTTCCACGCTGATGCAGGGAACCCTGCTGGATGAAATGATCCTTTCGGTGAAACAGCAGCATCCCGAAAAATCGAATGCACGGGGAGTATATGCACAGAAGTTATCGCGGTGGTACAAAATCCAACTTAGGCCCGGTAAAAATTTGATCGATGCACAAAAGTTGCTTTTAAAAACCGGCTATTTCGAAGTGGTTGAACCTATTCCTTTGGTATATTCATGTTTTAATCCCAATGATCCGTCCACTGCGCAACAATATCATCTAGGCCTAATGAGAATGTATGAGGGATGGGATATCTCACAAGGTGATACGAACATAGTGATAGGCATTACAGATACCGGATTTGAATTTACGCATGAAGATTTGGCAGGCAGCGTAAAAATAAATTACAATGACATGCCTGATGGAATTGACAATGACAATGACGGTTACATAGACAACTTCAGAGGTTGGGATTGTTCGATGAATGATAACAATCCAAGTTCAGACCCATGTGCCACCTGTTACCACGGGGTGCATGTAGCAGGGATTGCAGGTGCCGTAACAAACAATGCCCTTGGCATTGCAGGAACGGGCTTTCATTGCAAACTTCTTCCCATCAAAATTGCAGACTCATTTGGTGTACTCACGAGTGCCTATGACGGCATCATTTATGCAGCCGATCATGGATGTAAAATCATCAATTGCAGCTGGGGAAGTTTGTCAGGTGGAGAGTATGGTCAGGATGTGGTATCCTATGCAACCTATGAAAAACAATCCCTGGTCATTGCTTCTGCTGGAAACAACGGACTCCTGCGTGACTTTTATCCTGCGAGCTACAGAGATGTACTGAGTGTTGCTGCAAGCAACCAAACGGATACGCGTTGGACGCTATCCAATTTCGGTACCCGGGTGGATGTATGTGCTCCCGGTGAAAACATCTATTCAACATGGAACGGAAATGTTTACACAGCCTCTTCCGGCACATCGATGTCCGCTCCTGCTGTATCCGGTTGTGCCGGAATCGTAGCTTCTTATTTTCCTCAGGAAGGGCCTCTGCAATGGGCTGCCAGGATAAAAAATGGATGCGACAATATTGATACCATTCCCGGAAATGCTTCAGCCGCCGGATTCCTGGGAAGAGGAAGGGTAAATCTTTTTCGTGCGCTGCAGCCAAATCCCGGACCATCAATAAGATTGCTCTCGGAGCAATTCTCAGACAATGCAGATAATGTATTTGAAGAGGGAGATACCCTGCAACTTCTGAGCACTTTTGTTAATGACCTTGATTCAAGTGCAGGACTAAACATCGTTCTTCGATCCATGTCGGGCTTTGTTGAAATCCTCGACAGTGTTTTCAATGCAGGCAGTCCGGGCAACATGGACACATGCAGCAACCAAAATCAATTGTTTCGCTTTCGTATCCTTCCGGGTGCGCCAATCAATCATGAAGCGCTTCTGAAATATGTTATCACAGATACCAATGGATACCTGGACAGAGAGTATGCAAAGGTTATTGTGAATGTTGATTACATCAATGTACAAGTCAATAGTTTGGGAATATCCGTGGCAAGCAAAGGACTGTTTGGGTACAATTCATTTTCCCAGCCCTTAGGCATAGGAGTTACACTGAATGGCTCCCCCAGTTTGCTTTATGAGGGCGGATTGATGGTAGGTAATTCCGGGGGACAGGTGATGAATAGAATCAGAAGTTCAGCAGGAGCTGCCGATGCTGATTGGAATGCCGTGCAAACTGTTTCCCGAACAGAACCCTCTGTGGTATCAGACTTTGATGTAAAAGGAGTATTTGATGATTCCGGTGCAGGTACGGGTTTGCTCGGCCTCAGCGTTCGACAGCAAGCCTATGCATGGAGTGATCCTGCAAACAATGGATATGTTGTTTTGGAATATACCCTGCGCAATCATAGCACCAATACCTACGATTCGCTTTACGCCGGACTTTTCGCTGACTGGGACATCATGAATTATGCATTGAACAGCGTACAAACAGACAATAGCAGAAAAATGGGCTATGCTTTCAGCAATGAATCAGGCGGTATGTATGCAGGTATCAAACTCCTTTCTTCTCAAGAATTTCATCATTATGCCATAGACCTCGTTTCAGGTGGAAACGGGGGCGTAAATCTTGGGGACGGATTTTCGGAGCAGGAAAAGTTATTTGTCCTTTCAAACAACAGACCCTCTGCAGGCAATTCGGGTTCAGGGAACGACATAGGCCATGTGGTAAGTGGTGGTCCATTTATGCTGGCTCCTCAGGACAGCCTGTGTATTGCTTTCTCGATCCTCGCCGGCAACAATCCCACTGCGTTGCAAATAGCAGCTGATGCTTCTCAGATTCAATACAACGGTCTCATCACACCATCTGTTTCAGAAAAAAAACATCTCCTCAACATCTATCCCAATCCGGCCAATGACAGGTTGTTTTTACCCAAATCCTGTAAAGGCTATAGAATACATACGCTTGATGGAGGAAACCTGATGAGTGGAAACGGGGAGCATACAGTGGATATTTCTCAACTCAAGCCCGGCTCCTATTTAATTGGGCTGTACAACGGAATTGTATGGGAGTACCGGGGTTTTATCAAAATCAAACAGGGCTTCTGATATTTCATAAAAAATTGTTTCTTTGCAAGTATGAATAGCAATAACATGAAAAAATCACTGCTTCTTTTATGCCTCACCGCATTAGGTGTGGGAAATGTGTTCGCTCAAGGATTTACCTTCGGTGCTCGCGGGTCTTATACTCTGGCCAACATGAGTGGGTTAGAATCTAATGTCTCCAATGGAAAAAAAGAAGGTGGCGTAAACGGCACAGGCGGTGGTGTTTTTATCAAGTATGCTGTCAACAATAAATTTTCAGTTTCGTTTGATGTAATCAACAATGTACGCGGGGGCAAATACAGCACCTCCGATTCTCTCTCAAGTTTATCTGTCACTAAAAACTACCGTCAGGATTTCAGGTATTTTGAAATGCCACTCATGCTCAACTATCATATTCTTGGAGACTCTTCCTCGTTGAATCCCTATGTTGGTCTTGGTATCTCCGGAATGGCAGCACATTATACCAGCCTTCTTACCAATTCATCCACCACAGGAAAGATCAACGGGCGCGACACTTCTTTCAGCAGTGAAATCAGAACCAACAACACAACCTCTTACAACAAAGTTGATTTTAGTTTAGTAGCAGGTGCAGGCGTATCATACTGTCTTCTAAACAAGTACTACATTGGCCTGGATGCACGCTACAATTTTGGCCTTGTGGATTTGAGAGAAAATCCTGCGGTGTATCTAAACTCGGAAACAATCCAGCCCAAACCTGTAAAGAACAATGCCATCAGTATTTTCCTCACCATTGGCATGAAGCTTTGGGACGGAAAATAATTGACTGATTACACGCAAAGTTCTCCTGCTCAAAGCAGGATTCAAACTCTTCCATGAAGCCCTATACCGGGCTCGAATTTGATGATTGACTTTTTGCAAAAGCCAAATCATTGTTGACAATACTTCTTGACGAATAGAGAGTAAACCTCAATTATTTCGTAGACAAACCCTTCTGAATAATCACCTCATTGCCCGACCATTGTATGGGCAAAAAAAATTATTGATATCCTTCAAACTCATTAGGAAAAAAACCATACAGTTGGATAGAAAACTTTTGTTGGTTCTACTGCTTATTGTTTTTGTTATTGGAAAAAGCAGTAGTCTTGAAAAAGATCAGAAACCACTTTCATTTTATTCATTCACCCTTGATGGCAGGACTGAATAGAGGTGGTCTCATCAAAAAGAATTGGTCAAATTTAAAGAGCATGTATCAATCACAGATCAAGCCAATATCCTAGCCAGATACAAGATACTCAACTCCTTTAGCATGGAAATGGCTTTGCCTTCCACGGTATAAGACCGGCCTTTTTTTTGGTTTTAAATGATGTGAAAGCAAACTCAAACAAACACACAATCTTTTTCGAAGTCTGCATCATATCCCAAAAGTTTTAACAACACCCTTGCAGCTTCCATTCCTTTTTCGCCCATGGAAAGAGAGAAACTATTCACATAAAGGGCAATATGTTGTTTGCATACCTCCGCATCCATTTCCTGTGCATGTTGTGCAACAAACTGATTGCTTGTTTCGGGGAAATCAAAAGCATACTGAATGCTCTTTCTCAATAGTTGGCAAAAACTTTTTTTTACAGCATCCGGGAGTGATCGCTTGATGACAATGGCCCCCAATGGGACAGGCAGGCCGGTGGTTTTCTCCCAATGCGCACCTAAATCCAAACATAGGAAGAGTCCTTTGCGTGCGTAAGTAAATCTGTTTTCATGAATGATCAGGCCAAGAGGAAACTCTTTCCTTGCCACCTTATCCTCGATTTCGGAAAAAAGCATGGGAACAACCGTCAACTCATTTCCAAGTGCATGCCTCAGCAAAGCATTGGCAGTGGTGTTCATTCCCGGAATGGCGATAGGGGTATTGGCATTGATACCTTCCATGGGGAAATTCGCGGAAGCTGAAATGAGCAGTGGTCCGTTACCATATCCCATGGCTGCTCCTACATCCAATAACTGGTAATCAGATAAAATGTGTGGCAGGGCTGCAAAACTCACTTTTGATACATCCGGACCCTTGCCTGAAATTACAGCCTCATTCAAATCCTGAATATCTGAAAGACTGTATTGCAAAATAGATGCATTCGGAATTCTCTTGTTTACCAGTGCATCAAACATAAAGCAATCATTTGGACAAGGACTGAAAGCCAGTGTGAGATTAGTTGTGGATGCCATCAAGATAAGCTGAGAGGGTAGAACAAAGTGAGTCAATCGCTTTGGGGATATCCCAGCGGCTTTTGTCTCTGTTTTCGATGGGATTGGAAATGCTTCTAATCTGCACGCAGGGAACATGACACTCACTACAAGCCGTAAAAAATGCAGCCCCTTCCATCGTTTCAATATCGGGGAGGCAACCAAAAACGGAAAAATATCTTTGTTTTAAATTTTCAATCTCAGGTGCATCACCACTGATGGTTTGTACACTTACTGCACGGACTGGAGGAAGGTGAGAGAACAAAGAGGAATCATTTGAGATGCCCAGTGCAGTGTATGCGTTGCTTGCATTTTCCAGCAGGCCAAGTTCATGCATGCTGATATAAGCACCCGGTATTTTAGCCTGTAACTCAGGCATAAAATCGTGTATGACCCTCACTGTATCACCCACCTGAATTGACTCATTAAATGTACCTGCGATCCCGGCTTGTATCACCACGGATGGTGCACATTCCAGGATCAGTTTCGTTGTGGAGATGGCAGTATTTACCAATCCTACACCGGTAATACCCAAAAGAAAAGAAGGCGTCTGAACAAGATTTGCCTTGAGGTGTTTATATGGATACTTTTGTAACAGCGCCTGCACCTCCGAAAGAGTAGCAGCCAACAGCAAGGGTTGATCCTTATGCATGTTCCAAAATTACACAATAAGAAAGAATGATACACATCACACGCAAAGAGCATTTTTGTGCAGCGCACAAATTGTTTCGTCCTGAATGGAGCGACGAAAAAAATTTAGAGACCTTTGGAAAATGCTCCAACCCCAACTGGCATGGACACAATTATGTGCTCAGGATCACTGTAAAAGGCAACCCTGATCCGCTGACCGGTTTTGTTTTGGATTTAAAAAAACTAAGTGCTTTAATCAAGGAAAAAATAATTGACCAGATAGACCATCGCAACCTGAACATGGATGTGCCTTTTATGAAGAACAGGATACCTTCAACTGAAGTACTTGCCATTGCCATCTGGGAAGAACTTCAGCCTCATGTGATAGCGCTCGGAGCGCATCTGCACTGCGTATCACTCCATGAGACAGAGAATAACTCGGTAGAATATTTTGGATAATCAAGTGAAAAAAAAAAGATATCGCATGTGTTTTTAACTTTGTAATCATCAAGAACATGGAAGACATTACCAGCGGTTGCCTCATCAGGCATGATATTTACGGAAAAGGAAAAGTAGTTCATGTGGACGAGTCCTTTTACAAAATTGATTTTGGAGTGAAAGGAATCATAGACATTGCCACCCGTAACATCGATAAAATCACCTTGCTTTCTGCGCCGGTGAACAACATCATTCCCGCCGATGCAAATGAGGAGACAATCACCGAAGTGCTTACGCGCATTCTGGAAAAGTATCATGCCATACAAGAAGTGGTTCCCTTGGGAGATAAATGGGAAGGCGGAAAAATGATACTTCAGCCTGCCAATCCCTCTTTAAAATCCAAAGAGATACCGATGGAAGTATTTTTTCACAAGATTGTGATGCTGAGAGACAGACTCAGGGTGCTTGAACAACAGATCAACTCCAATGGAAAGATGAGTGATGAAGAAAAAGTAAACCTGCAGCAATACATCACAAGGTGCTATGGTTCCCTTACTACCTTCAACATTCTGTTTAAAAACAATGACCAGGTATTCACCGGAGAAAAATCAGCCAATTCATGAAATACACACCGGTGCTGATCATCACCTACTACTGGCCTCCCAGCGGAGGTGCGGGAGTGCAGCGCTGGTTAAGTTTATCCGGGCATCTTTCAAAGATTGGCATGGAACCATTGATTCTCACCGTAGATCCGGCCAAGGCATCTTACCCGGTTGTTGATCAAAGTTTGGTTAAAAAAATACATCCGGGAGTGAAGGTATTTCACACCTCCTCTTTTGAATGGCTGAATGCTTACAAAAAAATCAATCCACGCAAAGAAATTCCTTATGGTGGATTTACCAACGAGGCTGAAAAAGGGTTCTTTAAAAAAGCCTCAAGATTCATCAGGGGAAATTTTTTTATTCCCGATGCAAGAATTGGCTGGAACAAGCATGCATTCGAAGAGGCGTGTCGCCTGATTGAGTTATACAAGATAGAACATATCATCACTACAAGCCCTCCGCATTCTACCCAGTTGATTGGAATCAACCTGAAAAAAAA